>JAKLHY010000013.1 GCA_022709905.1 Verrucomicrobiota bacterium
GGTTTGAGGATAGTCTGGCGCAGGCACGGAGCTAATGTGCAGGAATAAACCACAAGAGTCAACTGCATAGCCCTATTGTTTAATTGTGAGATGTGACCCCTGCGGCACCCGCCGCAGAAGGATGAGTCTGGAGACTCGTGGCCGGTAATCGAGCATTGCCGAGCCCGCCAGGGCGGAAGAGCATAGCCCAGCGATTCATCGCTGGGGGAGGCGGAGTGACCGGAGCACGAGTCCCGGCAGGGACGCAAGAGATCGTGGCCGCAGTTAGCCGCTGCGGATTGCTGCCGAGCCTGCGGCCAAGGGACCGAGGCGCAGCACGTGGCGATCAGGGCCGTTGACCACGGTCAGTTTGCGTGATTCTTCGGTGAGATTCCAGACCAAGACCTTTCGGGCGGTGGGATACCACGCGCAAACGGCTGGCTGGTCCTCAGCCACGTAAGGGATATGCGCGAGCTGAGGACGAATACGATTTTTAAACGCGAACAGTGCCGGCAGGGATTCCGCCACTGTGACCGCGCCCGGCGGGCAGGTTTTCGCCGAGGAACGGCAGACCCATTGTGTCCTGGCGGTCATAGGATGCGCGGACAGTTCGCGGGCGTCGAAATCGCTCAGGAATGTCCAACCGTCGGACGCGGTTTTTTCGGTGACTTCGAACGGGATGCCGGCTGCCAGCCAGAGACTGAACGGTTGATCATCTCCGACCCTCCGTTGAGCGTCGCCCCAGAAATGCTTGAAGGGACCGCGGGGCCGGTGTCCCGCGATGAGTTCATGCAAGGCGGTCTGTTCCCGCATGGCCGGTCCCAATACGGCCCAGTGATCGCGGGGAAAGGGGGTCAATCCGCTCATGAACATCGTGTGCCTGACATCGGCGAGGGTTGAGATCACGAGCTTGGCCGCCATGTTTTTGGCTGACAAACGATCGGCGGGATAGGCGGTTGTTTCGCTGAAGGCCAGTTCCGGTCGCGCGAACCGGCGGTGAAACAGGACGCTGAACAATTCATCCGTCTTGCCCTTGGGGGATTGGAATGAGCTGTCGTCGAACATCAGTTCTCCAACGCGGAAGAGGGCTCGACGGTAGTCCTTGAGTCGGATGCCGGCTTTCTCCGCTCCGAGGTACATCGCCATGATGCCCAGATCCCCCTGGAAGGCTCGCTGCTGCGAGCGAAAAGAAGCGGTAAGATCATCGCACGTAAAATCGAGCCACGCTCGAAGCAGAGGCGTTAAGCGGCGGGCCTGGACGTCATCGAGCAGTTCATCCCAGCGCGTTGGCGTGTAACCGCCGGTCTTGAGGAAGCGCGCCTGATGATCCGCGCAAAAGCAGCCGCCGATTTCGCCGGGGCTTCGGGCGAGCCGGAAATCGTCGTCCAAAAAGCACTGGCGAAAACCGAACGTTCGCAGATGCCGGAGCGCCGCGCAGTTCTCGGAGGTCGCGGGCGCATGCAACGATGTTCCGGCGTACTCGTTGCCGTCGGGCCGTTTTGCGGTTCGCCAGTGGGATGGGGGTGAATTGCCGTCCGGCAATCCGAGGGAATTGCCCGGATGCCCAAGAGGCACGGTGATGAGCTGGGCGTCAAGTCCGGCGCGGGTCAGGAGGGCGCGAGCGCGCCGAATTGAATCGTCCGAGTAAGGACGGTGGCCGTAAAGAAAGCCCGCCAGCCAGACAGTGTTTACACCGGCCCTGCGGACGATATCGACCAGGTCGGGATGGCTCTCTACGATTGCAGGGGAGAGGCAAACGTGATAGGAGCGGATGCTTCGGGCGCCGCGCCCGATTGTGGGCAGAACCGGCGCCAGAAAACCGGCCGAGATCGCAGCCGTCAGCCACTGACGACGGGAAAGATAACAACAGTTCACAGCGAAATCATGGCACAAAAGAGGGGAGGGGTCAGTTCCAATAGTCAGCGATTTTCAATCGGCACTTCTGTTGGGTGAACCGTGTGGGCTGTGCGTATGGGATTCAGTGGCTTTGAAAGACAGCGATCTCGGACAGCCCGATATTGGGTGAGCCGGACTTTACTTCATGGACGGCGAAGATGAGCCATCGGACGCGTTTAGGCGGGAACCTGATTTCGCGGCCTTGTTTAGCGTCGTCCGGCAAGGGGTCTGTTCGGATGCTGGTGCCGTCGCTGAAGAGGAGGAAACCGGAGCGGATTTGATCCAGGGAATTTGGGCGATCGAAGAGCCAGACGCGATCGATCGTCTGCTCGCCGCTCCAGGTCAGCCGAACCATGGCGGTCTCTTGCTCGCCCTGGGAACACCACTCTCTCCGGATGTTACCTGGAAAGCCGTCCACGACACCGTCGGTGAGGCCGTCAATCGAGTAATCGGAATGAGTCGAACTCGCGGTGACCGTGGCGAGGGGAGCGATGTTGTCGGGGGCATTCAGGGCGTTGGGTTGGGGCACGGGATCGGTTGGGGCCAGGAGGCGCACTTCCTGCAGGCACATGGCGTAGCGGCTTCCCGGAGGGCGAGACTTGAAGGTGATGCCGCCCCAGCCGGAGCTGAAGTTGGCGGCGTAACAGAGCCATAGCGTGCGGCCATCGCCTCCAATGAACTTGGTGGGGATGTTCACGAAATAAGCTTGCTCGCCAAAATTCTTGAGATAAGCCGCAAGTCTCCATGGGCCGGTGATGCGATCGGATTCCAGGAAGTAGGTGTGATATCGGGAGACGGTGTTGCCGCCGTCCGTCACACAGAGCAGATACTTCTTCAGGGGCGCATTGTACGTCATCGTGACGCAGCCCATGTGATCGCGCCATTCGGCGATGGGCTTGATTTTGGCGAAGTCACTTGTCCAGAGGTCCTCGGCATGGTCGGCGTGGCCGGCGAAGAACTCGTATTGGGTGGCGTCGTTCATGGTTTTGAGGCTTGGCGCAACGCGAATCAGATAGACCTGATCGGCGGTGATCCAACTATTGTAGGCAAATCGCCGGTCTTTCCCGTCGCTGGCTCCTTGGGCGACGAGATAGGCCTTGCGATCAGGCGAATATTGCATCGCCTTCCCGAAATCGACGAAATGAGGCGCGCCGATTTTAACCGGTTCGCCGTTGAGGGCGTGTTCGCCGAACAACGGTTTTTCCGGTGTGCAAGGGGTTTGGGTCCATGTTTGACCCAAGTTGGTGGACCAGCGAAAGCCGACGAAGGGCCCCATCCATGGCCAATTGTAAGTGGTGCCATCCCGCGGGACACCGCCGCTCGGGTGTAGACAGTAGGTGCCATAGTACCAAATTCCTTCGTGCACGAGGCTTCCGCAGGGATAACGGCCTTCGTAAGGACGGGGGCTGGATTTGAAGATGCCGTGGTTCGTGACGATTAACTTGAGCGGATCCTCACCGAGGATGGTGGCATGTCCGGTGGCCGCGCCTTCACCGCCAGAGGAGACGCTTAATCCGTGCACGTTTCCATCGGTCCAAGGCGAGTACAAATTTCCGTCGGCAGCCCAGGAAGGATACCAAGTGTCGGCGCCGGTGTATTCGGCATGACGCCCGGTGAAAGCAACTCCTGTGATGCTGGCGGACTTGGGAAAGGGACAATCCGCAGGAGGCGAGCCAGGCCAGGGTTTGAAGGCGTTTGCAGGTGGGGGAGGGGGGGCATCGACCAAGGTAGTTTGGATCTCGGCAGCCTCCGAGCTCAGCAAACAGAATGGGAGCAGAAAGTGCAAGAGCACCAGGCGATACAGTTTTTTGAATGTCCACGATTTGCGCATAGGTTCAGTGAGTTGGGAGTTTCTCGATTGGGATCAGGGTGAATTCGTATTCGTAAAGGCCGCAGGGAATGGTGTGCTGAGGCAGGGGTTTGGCGCCCCAGCTATTGATGCCGCCCACGCCGCGCTGGCGAAGGTCGAGGTTCACGGTCACGAAATCGCGGCGGGGCAGTTCGTGGATGTGTCGGGCCTGTTCGAGGTCCTCCTGCGTGTAGGGCCAGGCGCTGACACTGAGCGGAGAGGATCCAGTCGTGGCGAGCAAGCCCTGGCCTTGGGCATCGGTAAAGGCGATCCAACGGACATCCGTGCGATTCCCATTTTCCTGGGGGCGCACATAAGACGTGACCAGATCCGCCACTTTCCCCGAATAACGCCCCACCAACGATGAAGCGCGTCGATCGACATAGTTTTCGTGCGGCCCTCGGCCAAACCATGTCATGGTGTCCAGGCTGCCATCGATGCCCAACTGCAATCCCACGCGTGGGATTTCCGGCATTTCGGTTTCGGTGATGATTCTCAGGCCGACCTCGACCGCGCCGTCCCCGCGAATTTTGTAGGTCTGGGTCCAATCGACATGTCCCTCGACCATGGTGCCGCGAACGGTCATCAAAACCAGGTCGGGGGATGGTTGGATGGCGGTAGTGGAGGTGACAACGCGATCGGGCCCCGCGGTTCGCCAGAGTCCCAGTTCCCTGATCATGAGGTCGGAGCTGGCGTTATCATTGTCCGTTTGAGCGCGCCAAAAGTTGGGGGCGAGAGGGCGCGCAAGGAGTTCCCGTTCCCGGTGAGTGTATGAACATAAGGATCCCTGGTGGCGATCAATGCGCAGGGTGAAATCCTCTCCGGAGACCGCAAAGTCGGCGTCTCGAGAAGTGAGTGTGAGTGGATTCCCGGTTTGAACGGGATTCGATTTGCCTGTTGCGGCCGGAGTGGGGAGTGGGAATTGCGCTGAGGCAATCCGATGGCCCGGGGCCGCCCACAAGGTGGGTGTGGCCAGGTCGAAGTAAAGGTTGAGAAAACATTCGCGTCCCGCTTGGGTCTTGAGGGAAGGGAGCGGGATGCCAACAGTCTGTTCCTGACCCGGAGCAATCCGGGGCAGGGGAAATCCTCGATGAGCAACGACGGCGCCATCGGCGGTGATTTCGTAGCTGGCCTGGAGATGGGCGAGGTCCAGGAAATCATGGCGATTGCGGATGCGGAATCGGCCGCGGGCGAGGTCTGCGGCGGTGACATGGACAGGCTGATAGACCTGCTTGATTTCGAGAAGGGGCGGGCCGGGGGTGCGATCAGGTCGGACCAGGCCGTTGCAGTTGAAATTGCCATCCGAGGGAAGCCCTTGCGGGCCGTAATCGCCCCCATAAGCCCAAAACATGCGACCGTGGGCGTCGCTCTTACGCAGGGCTTGGTCGACCCAGTCCCACACAAAAGCGCCTTGGAGATGGGGCGAGTTCCAGATCAAATCCCAGTATTCGCTCAGGCCGCCCACGCTATTGCCCATGGCGTGGGCGTATTCGCAGAGAATCATGGGTCGATCGGGCTTTCGGGCGGCGAATTCGGCGAGCCGGCCGGGTTCGGAATACATGGGGCAGTAGATGTCGGTGTGAGGTTGAAGCCGGGCGCGCTCGTATTGGACGGGGCGGGAGGAATCGCGTTGTCGGGCCCAGGCATAGGCGGATTCGAAAGCGGGGCCATCGCCCGCTTCATTACCCAGAGACCAGATGATCACGGAGGGATGGTTTTTGTCGCGTTCCACGAGGCTCTGAACGCGATCGAGATGCGCCGCCTGCCATTCCGGTTTTCTGGCCAAGGTTCGGCGGGGATCATAACCGACGCCATGGCTTTCGATATTGGCCTCGTCCACCACAAACAGGCCATAGGCATCGCAAAGATCATACCACTCGGGCATGTTGGGATAGTGCGAGGTTCGGACGGCGTTAATATTGTGCTGTTTCATCAGCGTGATGTCGCGGATCATCGATTCTCGGGAAACGGTGTAACCGGAGTCGGGATCCATTTCATGGCGGTTCACGCCCTTGAGGCGGATCGGGCGCCCATTGACCAGGAGCTGCGCCTCGCGGGATTTCCACGCGTCGAAAACCGGTGGCGCAAGGAATGACCTCCAGGATTCGGCCGTTTGCGTCCTCGAGTTGAAGGAGAAGGGTGTAGAGGCGCGGATTCTCCGAGGACCATGGAATGGGTCGCGTGACGTCACCCTTGAAGACGATCCGACGCGTATCGCCGGCAGCCAGAGGTCCGGTCGTGGCGGAACGGGTCCAAAGGACCTCCCCCTGGGCCCCGAGCAAAGAGGCAAGGCATCGCGCATTTGAGGAGGTCA
The DNA here is from genome assembly GCA_022709905.1 of Verrucomicrobiota bacterium. Taxonomy (GTDB): domain Bacteria; phylum Verrucomicrobiota; class Verrucomicrobiia; order Limisphaerales; family UBA1319; genus JAKLHY01. The sequence goes on from JAKLHY010000013.1 coordinate 6,039, forward strand.
CCGAACCTCGGCTGGCCACGTCCACGTCGAGTTGGAGGGTTCCCACCTGGAGCCGGCGATCAAGTTCAGCGCGCAGAAAGAAGTCGCGCACATGAACGGTATCCAGCGCGAGCAGGTATACGTCACGATAGATGCCGCTGAGCCGCCATTTATCCTGATCCTCGATGTAAGATGCGTCCGAGTAACGATAGACTTCAACCGCGAGCACATTATCTCCGGGCTGCAGCTTGGAGGTGAGATCGAATTCCGCGGGGCTTCGGCTGTCCTTGGCCATCCCGATGAAATGACCATTGAGCCAGACCTGGAACGCGGACTCCACTCCGTCAAAATGGAGCAGGACATTGCGGCCTTTCCAGTTTTCGGGCGCTTGGAAGATGCGGCGATAGGAACCGACCGGATTGCGGTCTGAGGGGATATGGGGCGGATCGACCTTGCCCCAGGGACACTTATCATCGCTGCGCATGAAATTGACATAAATCGGGTCGTCATAGCCATGCATCTGCCAGCAGGAAGGGATGGGCAGAGTGGGCCAGGAACGATCGTCGAACTCGGGCTCGAAGAACCGGCTTGGCCGGGCCTCGACACTCGGGGACCAATGGAAACGCCACGCCCCATTGAGCGAGACAAACCAGGGAGAGGCCGCCCGGCGTTCCGCGAGCGGCCGGAGAGGATTGGACTGCTGAATCGCGGACTCGATATCGGGATAGGAACAGAAGGTGGCGCGAGCCGACTCCCGCCCGAGATGGAGGGTTTCCGGTCGGGCCCAATCGGGCATGGCGGCGGTTATCGGATGGATCCATGCCAGGAAGGCGAAGGCAAGAATGGGCGTAAAACGAGCTGGAAACAAAGGGTTGACAGGAGTCGTCATAGCAATGGCGCACAGTGTAGGCGACTTGGCGTGGACTGTCACGCTCGGAGGATGCTTTTTGAGAAAGGGCTCGATCCCTTTCCACGATGAGTTAACATCAGGAAAATCCGAAAACCATGAGGATCGGCATGCTCAAGTTACTGATGACCCTTGCGCTCTTCGACCTTGCCTTCGTGCCGATGTTGAACCCTGCGCAAGCGCGGGCGGCCGCGAACCCCAGTCAAGAACCGCCCGATACGAATTACGACGAATCCAAGGTGCCGCCTTACGTGTTGCCGGATCCGCTCGTTTGTTTGGACGGACGAAAGGTCACCGATGCCGACCTGTGGCGCAAGACACGGCGCCCCGAGATCCTTCGAGCCTTTGCGGAGCATGTCTACGGTCGGACGCCCGAGATCCAGACCCGGCTGCGCTTCGAAAAGATCGCGGTGGATTCGAAGGTGTTCGGTGGATTGGCCACACGACGGCAGATTCGCATCCGGTTGCTGGAATCGGACAAGGCGCCCTGGATCGATCTGCTTCTGTATGTGCCCAACAAATCTGGCGGACCGGCGCCGGTTTTCCTGGGATTGAATTACGGCAATCAGGGAGTTCAACCGGATCCGGAGATTGTGGAGTCCCGAAACTCGCTCTGCCAGCGGGGCGAGCACGCCCACCGCTGGCCGTTGGAATTGCTGCTGAAGCGGGGTTACGCGGTGGCCAGCTTCCACGGAGGCGACCTCGAACTGGATCGGCATGGGTCAGGCTGCCGGTTCACAACCGAGGCGTGGGAAAAGGGCATTCGACACTTCGTCATGAGGCAAAGCGGACGGACGAAATTGGCCGACGACGAATGGGGATCGATCGGCGCCTGGGCTTGGGGATTAAGCCGCGCCCTCGATTATCTCGACGCCAATCCGAATATCGACGGCCACCGCGTGGCGGTTTTTGGACATTCGCGAACCGGCAAGGCGGCCCTGTGGGCCGGAGCCCAGGACGAGCGGTTCGCCATCACCATCTCGAACAATTCCGGCCAGGGCGGAGCCTCGCTGGCGCGACGGCGCTATGGGGAAACCGTGGCGGCATCCTATGCGTTGTCGGGCAGTTGGTACTGCAAGAACTATGCAAGATACGGCAACAACGAATCGGCGCTGCCCGTCGACGCCCATATGCTGATTGCATTGATCGCACCTCGGCCAGTCTACGTGGCCAGCGCCGAACAGGACCGGTGGGCCGATCCGCGCGGCGAGTTTCTCGCAGCCCGACAGGCCGAGCCGGTGTACGCGTTGCTGGGACGACCAGGATTGGGCGTCGCCAATATGCCGGGTGTGAATGAACCGGTGGGACAGACCCTCGGATATCACGTCCGCAGCGGTGACCATGAAATCACGGCCTACGATTGGGAACGCTATCTCGATTTTGCCGATCGGCATCTGCCTTGAAACGATCGTGGACTTCGGAGGGCCGAGTTCAACGAGGCCAGGGACTAATTCCGATATACCATTTGACATCGGCCGAACTTCGGTATTATGCTTTGCATAGTAGCTTGTCTCGTCAGGTATGACGCCCGATTTTTTTGATAATTGGACTGTGCAGGTGCGCAAGGGGATGCTCGAGCTTTGCATCCTGAGCGCGCTGGCCGCCCGGGAACGCTATGGCTACGAGCTCGTCAAGACCCTGGTGGCCGTCCCCGGCCTTGGCGTGACCGAAGGAACCCTCTATCCCATCCTCTCTCGTTTACGCGTCCAGGGATTGGTTTCGGCGCGGTTGGAGGAATCGACCGAGGGACCTGCCCGGAAGTATTACGCCCTGACGGCGGACGGCCGCAAAGCGATTGATTTAATGCGGAAGTATCTCGACGCCATGAATGCCGGCGCTGAGGCCTTGCGCCAGAAAGGAATTTCCCATGAGTGAATGGACCCAGGCGGCCCGGGAAGAGTTGGAGCGTTATCTGAGCCGAGCACGAACCTCCCTGGGCGAGACGGAATCTGAGACGGCGGAAGTCATTGAAGATCTGCGTCGGCACGTGGAAGAGGAGGTGGGCGCCGCCGGGCTCAAGGTGGTAACGGAAGCGGATGTCAGCCGAATCACCACCCGTTTGGGGACACCGACTTCTGATGCCCGGTCTGAAGTCGGCGGATCCCCGCCCGTGTTGAAGAAGGAGGCGACACCGGGGCGATTGCGTTGTCAACGAGGTTGGCGCATGGGATGCCTGATGTTCTTTGGGGTGATCTTACCCTTGGTGACATTGGTCCTGGAGTGGGCGACGGGGATGTGTGCCGCGACTTTTTTCGATCCGATTCCTTCGGTATTTCATGGATTGCTGGTGGCGTTGGTTCCCTCGGTGAACTTATGGGTCTGGTGGACACTGCGGCAAGGGGATCTCCGGCATGGCCGGATTCAGGAATGGTTGAATGGCATGGCGATGGGTGTCAGCGGATATTATGCGATCTTATTTCTGCCGATGACACCTTTTGGAGTCCTGGGCATCGTCTTTTATGGTTTTGGATTGCTGCCATGCGCGGCTTTGTTTGCCTGTATCAGCACCGTCTTTTTGCGTTCGAGGTTGCGTCGGCTGGGAGAGGAGGGGGCATGGAGGATGCCGGGTTTTTGGCGTGGAACGGCGGTGGGCCTTTTGGCGGTGCTGGCTTTGAATGGTCCGGTTTGGATGACCCGACTGGGCATGGAATGGGCGGCGGGGGACGATCAAGTCATGCGGGAACGGGGTTTGCGGTGGCTGCGATTTGTGGGACACGAAGAAACCCTGCGACGGGCCTGTTATGGCCGAACCCGGCGGGCAGCCGAGATGGACCCGGTGGAATGGATCATTGGGGGGACGCCGCTTTCGCCCGAGCAGGCCCGGGAGCTTTATTATCGGGTCACGGGAAGGGCTTTTAACACTGTTCCGGCCCCCCAGGTCCGAACGGGACGGGGCGCTTTTGCGGCCATGGACGAGTGGACATGGGATGCGGACCAAGGCGGCGATCGGGTGGGGGGGCGGATCAAGGGATTGACGCTGCACAGCACACGGCTGGATGCCATCTTGGAGCCTGACGCTGCGATCGGGTATTGCGAGTGGACATTGGAATTTAAGAATGATGCGGTCACCGATCACGAGGCGCGCGCACAGATTCTCTTGCCGCCGGGGGGAGTGGTTTCTCGGCTGACCCTATGGGTGAATGGCGAGGAGCGCGAGGCGGCGTTTGCGGGCCGGGCCCACGTGCGCGAGGCTTATCAGAAGGTTGCGATTCGCCAGCGCCGGGATCCCGTGCTGGTCAGCACCTGTGGTCCGGATCGCGTCCTCATGCAGTGTTTTCCGGTTCCGCGGGACGGCGGGATCATGAAAGTGCGGCTGGGCATCACGGTTCCGTTGTTGATGGATGAGGCGGCGCAGGGGCTTTGGCGATGGCCATCGTTCGTGGAACGTAATTTCACGATTCGCGAGGCGGTGCGGCATTCGGTCTGGATGCAATCCTCGCAAGACTTGACCTCGGCATGCGATCGGTTACAGCCGGGGCCGACACCGCACACTCTGCAGGGCCAGTTGAGCGAAGACGAACTGGCTTCTGTGCGGAGCCTGATCCGGGTTGCGCGGAACCGGGAAGTATCCAGCGCCTGGGTTCGTGACACACGATCGGCCGAGCCGGTGATTGTGCGGCAAAACCTCGTCAGCAAGGCGGGGACAGTTCCCTCGCGGTTGGTGATTGTTGTCGACCGCTCGGTTGCGATGGCGGAGGCCTTCTCTGAACTCGCTGACAGCTTCACGCATTTGCCGGCGGGCCTGGATTGGGGATTAGTCATCGCCGAGGATGAGCCCGTTTGGCTGCGCAAACCCGGCGAAAACAATAGCGCATCGGCGTTGGTGTCCGACCGGGTGCGTCGGCTTCGCGCTCGAGGGGGCTGCGACAACATTCCGGCGCTGTTGGCCGGCTGGGATGTGGCGGCAGCCAAGCCGGGTGCTTTGGTCCTCTGGATTCACGGTCCTCAACCGGTCGAACTCTCCACGATCGAACCGTTGCGGCAGCGGCTGGAACGGAGCGGGGGCAACCTGCAATTGCTTTCGGTTCAGGGGACGCAAGGGCTGAATCTGCTGTTGCAGAGACTGGACGGGCTGAGCGCGGCGCGGGCCTTCCCGCGGCTGGACAGGCTGGGGGAGGATCTTCGGCGGTTGTTTGTCAACTGGAACCTCGAGGGCAGTCGTTGGGAGCGCGTTTATCAGGCGCATCCTTCGACAGACAGTCCTGGGTCGGGGGTGGAATCGACGCTGCATCTGGCGCGGCTATGGGCCAACGACGAAGTCATCCGTCTCAAGAAAGCGCGTCGGCTGGAGGAGGCTGTGCGAGTTGCGGCCTGCTATCAAATCGTGACGCCGGTCAGCGGCGCTGTGGTGCTGGAAACGGCGCAGCAATTTGCCGAGAACAACCTGACGCCGGCCGATCCCACCACGATTCCGTCCATTCCGGAACCGAGTGTTACAGTGTTCCTGGTGATCGGATTGATCTTTCTGACCTTGAGGGGGCAATCGCGGAAGCCGGCAAGGAAAACGGTGGAATAATCCCGGTTCTGTCGTTACAGTCGGCGGAAAAAGAGCTGATGATGAAATCCATCCTCCTGCTGATCTGCGCGTCGGGGCTTGTCAGCGCCGCCGTCCCGGGTTTTGAATCCGCCGCGCCCTCGCCCTTATCCACCTTTTTTGTGCCTCCGGCGCGACTCCTGTGGCAAAGCGAATCGGGAGTGGCCAATGCGGGGTCGTTGCTTCGGTCTCATGCGGGGCAAGCGGTCCTGAAAGAACCGCAACCGCCTTGCGTATTGGCGGCTTCCTCCGGGGCTTCGGCGGGAGTGTTGCTGGATTTCGGCAAGGAGATTCAGGGTTATCTCGAATTATTTACTCCCATGACGGCCAGCAAGGATCCTGTCCGCGTTCGGGTGCGATTCGGGGAGAGCGCGACAGAGGCCATGGCCGAGCTTGGGGGGAAACAAAACGCGCAGAACGACCACGCCTTGCGCGACCAGATCGTGACCTTGCCGTGGCTCGGCAAAATCACTGTTGGGCCGAGCGGATTTCGATTTGCGCGGATTGACGCGGTCGATCCGGCTCATCCCGCGCAGATCAGCCAGGTGCGGGCGGTGCTTCAGATCCGGGACATTCCCTATATTGGCTCGTTCCGGTGTGATGACAATCGCCTGAATCGGATCTGGGAGGTTGGCGCCTATACCGTCCATCTGAACATGCAGGATTACCTTTGGGACGGCATCAAGCGCGACCGGCTGATCTGGTTGGGGGACATGCATCCCGAGGTCAGCACGATTCAGGCCGTGTTCGGGTTCAACGAGGTCGTGCCGCGTTCGCTCGATTTGACCCGTGACATCACGCCGGTGACCGAATGGATGAATGGCATTTCGAGTTACTCGATGTGGTGGGTCCTCATCCATGAAGACCTATGGATGCACCAGGGCAATCGCGAGTATCTGGCGGCGCAACAAGGTTACCTGACACCGTTGCTCAAGCGCCTGGCCAATCTCGTGGGGCCCGATGGCAGGGAGCGAATTGATGGCTTGCGGTTCCTCGACTGGCCGAGCTCGCCAAACCAACAGGGCGTGACCGCCGGCCTGCAAGGTTTGTTGGTGATGACCCTGGAAAGCGGCGCGCGGCTGATGACAGTTCTGGGCGACTCGGAAACCGCGAAGATTTGTTCCGAGGCTGCCGCGCGGGGACGGCGGGTGGCGCCTGACGTGAACGGTTCCAAGTCCGGCGCGGCGCTGCTGTCGCTGGCAGGGATGCTGGATGCGAGGCAGACCGCCGAGAAAGTGCTGAAGGCCGGCGGACCGAAGGGGGTATCGACCTTCTACGGGTTTTACGTGCTTCAAGCTCTGGCAAAGTCGGGCGACGTCGAGACGGCGCTGGATTTCATCCGGACTTACTGGGGGGCGATGCTGGATCTGGGCGCGACGACGTTTTGGGAGGATTTCAACCTCGAGTGGACGCACAACGTGGCGCGCATCGACGAGTTGGCGCCGCCCGGCAAGAAGGACGTGCACGGCGACTTTGGCGCGTACTGCTACGAAGGTTTCCGCCATAGTCTTTGTCATGGCTGGGCAAGCGGTCCCACAGCCTGGCTCAGCCAGAATGTGCTTGGGATCAAACCGCTGGCTCCGGGATGCAAACGGGTCCGAGTGACCCCGCAGTTGGGCAATCTGAAATGGGCCGAGGGGGCTTATCCCACTCCGGAAGGACCGATCCGAGTTCGGCATGAACGCAAACCAGACGGTTCTGTGGCCTCGAAGATTGACGCGCCACCGGGAATCACGATCGAATCCCCGTCTCAGCCATGAGCGCCCACAGACGGACAATTCCGGCGGGGATTATCCTGGCCCTAGTGGTTTGGTCCCAGGCGAACATTTCAGCGGGCGAAGCCCCAGCGTGGAAGACGAATATCCTGAGCGGTCCGATTCGGGCGTTCTGCTCGGACTTCAACTGGGGGTCGGGGGGGCCGAATGGATTCGCCCGGCCCGGGCTCTGGGCTGATGCGGATCCCGCCGAGCACATCTTTTGGTACGAGCAACTTGGCTGCAATGTGATCCAAACCTTTGCTGTGTCATGCAACGGCTATGCCTGGTACAAAGGCGGTTGTGTCCCGGAGCAGCCCGGGCTGAAACACGATTTTCTCACCGACATGGTTCGATTGGGCCACCAAAAGAAGCTGCTGGTGGCTGGCTACTTTTGCATCGGCGCCAATACCCGATGGGGACAGGAGCACCCCCACCTCAGCTACGGTATTCCGAGCGCCTATCACTTGCCTTTGACGGACGAATACCTGGATGACCTCGGTGCGGCCATAGAAGACGCCCTGCTGAAAACTGGCATGGACGGGTTTATGATTGACTGGGTTTGGTGCCCGACCGATGCGGTTCGTCAGGAGGCCAATGGCGGTCGGTGGCTCGATGCCGAAAAGCGGTTGTTCGAAAAATTACTCGGTAAGCCTTTTCCCGGAGAGAACCAGCTCAGCGCAGCCGACCGTCTGGACTACGAGCGCAAGGCCATTGACCGTTGCTGGGCGCGCATCCGCAACGCCGCCAAGCGTGTCCGACCGGACTGCGTGATTTGGCTTTCCTGTAACCTGATCCGCGATCCATCCATCGTGGGTTCGGCAATGTTAAGGGAGGTGGATTGGGTCATGGACGAATCCGGAACACCTGAGGCCATGAAAGAGACTGCCCCTATGTTTGGAGAGCGAACCCGGCAAGTCCTCTGCCTGGCGGGTTGGGGTGATCGTCACAAAACGCGCGAGCTGCTTGCGGATTCAACTTTGGCCGCTTATGGCATTTATGGCTTTAGCAAACCCGAGTCTGAATTCCGATCTCTCCCAATGCCGATCCCGGTATTTTTGAGCCGGCCGATTGAGACGTTTCAGGGCATCGATCGCAATATCGCCGCCATGGCCAGGCACTTTAACCACCGGCCGCCGGATTTTGTTGCCACCTCCGCCCAGGGAATTGGCGGCGGAAACGGGGCAGGGGATGCCAGCGTGATGGTGCTCCAAGGCAAGACAGGGATGGGCGTCGGGAAACATGTGGTGTTCGTCAGCGGAGACGAGGAATATCGTTCCGAGGAATCGCTCCCGATGCTGGCTCGAATTCTTGCCGGCCGGCACGGATTCAAATGCACGGTGCTCTTTGCGATCCATAAGCAGACGGGCGTGATCGATCCGAATACCGTTGATAACATTCCCGGTCTTGAGGCTTTGGAGACCGCCGATCTGATGGTTATTTGCACTCGGTTTCGAGAGCTTCCAGACGAGCAGATGCGGCATGTCGACGCTTTTCTCCAATCCGGCAGGCCCGTGGTTGGGATTCGCCCGGCTGTCGTGGCTTTTCGCAACAAGCAAGGGAGCGCGTTCTTCAAATACAGCTCCGACAACAAGTCCCGGGATTACACCGATGGTTTTGGCCAACAGGTGCTCGGCTCGACCTGGATTTCGCATCACGGTGTTCATGGCAAGGAGAGCACGCGGGGGGTGCTGGTTGAGTCCATGAAATCGCATCCCATTCTGTGCGGGGTCGGCCGCATGTGGGGGCCGACGGATGTCTATACCCTTCGCACTCCGATTCCGGATAATGGCCAGGTGCTCGTCATGGGTTACGTAATACGGGGCATGTCGCCTGACGATGATCCCAGTGACAAACCACCCATGCCGATGGCTTGGACAAAGTCCTATTCCAGCCCGAAAGGCCATGGCCGTGTTTTTATGACCACGATGGGCGCGAGCCAGGATTTTGCCGATCCGAACTTCCGTCGTTTGGTGGTGAATGCCTGTTTTTGGGCCGTCGGGCTTGAGGACCGGATTACGCCGCAGATCAACGTGAACGTGGTCGGCGATTACCAGCCATCCCCCTATGGTTTCGATCGGTATCGCAAAGGCATGAGGCCTGGTGTTCTAGCCGAGGAAGCCACTCAGGCGCTGAGCAAGCTAGTACCGTGATGCCGTTGGTCGGGGCAAGCTGGAGCGCGGGATTTATCCCGCAGCGCCGGTTGTCACAATAATAACCCCGCGCCGGGTGCGGCAGGATTCGTCCCATCAGGGACAACCGATCATAGCCCACCGTTTCAACGATGGATTCCGATGACGCCCCGTGCCCCCATCCCAAAGCCCCTCCAGGGGCGAAAGAAGATTCTGGGTTTATCTTGTGGCCTGAATGCAATCCTTGTCCCATGCCTCTCACCCGAGCTCTTGCGTCCCAGTCGGGACTCCTGATCCGGTCGTTCGGTCCCCCCAGCGATGAATCGCTGGGTGATTTTCTAAGGATTTCAAGCCCCCCAGCGCGGGCTAATGGTATCGGGTCCATCTGGAGAAAGTGCGATTGGAGGCGTTGCGACTGAAAACTCCCAAATTTTAGGGATAGACAGGTCTCGACGCGACCTTACACTGCCCGAAAACGCGTGGTATCTACCTGGCTAATTACCCTTTATCTGGCGAGACATTCTGCTCGACTTTGCCGGGCTGGAGCAAATCGGCGGGCGCCTCCGGCGAACCGGATTGAGTTCCAATGGGAGGCAGTCAGGCGACCGCGACACAAGACACACAAGCTATGAGCTATTATCATCGATGTATCTTCACCGCGGCGGTCTGTTTGGCGTTCGGTCTCGGCGAGGTCCGCGGCGGCCTCATTATCACGAGTCTCCAGGGCAACGGACAATTGACATGGGCTGACCCGGAACAAGGGAGCAACGCCCTTTATCGAATCGAGTGGGCATCCCACGTCAGTGGGCCATGGCAACGCGGATGGAGCGGCCTGGAATGGCTGCGGATGGGTGCCACGAGCGGATCGGTAGCTGTTCCCATGCTGTTCCGTGTCGTCCGCGAGACTAGCACAACCGGGATTGTTGGCAGTTGGGGTTCGGGACGAGACGGTTTGAAAGCGTTCAGCACACTGACGTTCTATCCGGATGGACATTACATTCATTGGGCCAGTGGTCTCACCGCTGCCGGGGGAAAACCCGGGATCGAACTGGGAACCTATGTTTATGATGCGGTTGGAAAAGTCCTGAAGGTAAGTTCGCTGAGGGACGACAACGGCGAGTGGGGATTGACCAAGGGACCGGAGCAGGCGCGCGAGGAACCGGCGCATCTCTTGGGCGACATTCTCCTGCTGGAGGCTCCGGGTGGAGGCTGGATGTCGCTCAGCCGGGTTCAGGAGCCAGAGATTCCCCTTGTGGGAGGATGGGGCGACGGCCGCAACCGCGACCGCAGCGGCTTCATGACCATCACTTTTTATCCCAACGGCTATTACATCCACTGGCAATCCCCGGATCCGGGACATCCCGACACGAAGGAAGGAGTGGAGTACGGGATGTACGACTATGATGCGGCAGGCAAATATCTAACCGCGGTAGCTCTGCGGGATGACAATGGGACGATGGGGTTGTGCGGCGATTCTGATGCAGCGATCGGAGGGGGGCGCTACGGTTTCGTGTTGACGATCGAGGGCGATGTGCTGGCCGAGTTCGATGCTGCCCGAGTACGATAGGAGCCACAACCCGCAAGCGCTTCAGGCTGCACGGATGTCGGAGCAGCGTTGAAAAGGAGGGGATGGTTTGAGTTGTGGAGATCGACTTTTTGCATCGGCGGTTAAGCTGACGTTGCCGACAAAACACATCTGGTTTTGGTGGGTGACAGCAGCCGGGATCCTTTCGGGCGCAGGACAAGCCGAAGACCTTATCCATCTCCGAACAGCCCGGACAGCAGAACACCTCATTTCTTATTGGACTAGCGAACATGGGCTGCCCCAAAATACGGTCACCTGCCTCGCGCAATCGCGGGACGGCTACCTCTGGCTTGGCACCCGTTATGGGCTGGCACGATTCGATGGCCTCCAACTCAAGGCATACGTCCAGGAACTGGGGGCCCTGGATCTCGGCTGTCTGGACATCCAGGGAGTGGTGGAGGATTCGCTGGGTGTGCTCTGGCTTCGAACGGCGGCTGGGCTTGTGACATACCGTCAGGGTCGGTTTACGCGGCAACCGGTTGATCAACTCCCGTTTTCCGGACCCATAATGGATATCGGCGCGAGCCGTGCGGGGGGGGTGTGGGTGGCGCGGCGTGAGGGATTATTCCACCTGATCGGCAGCCAGGTCACTCGAACCTATGGCATAAAAACCGATCTGGGTTTGGATGCCGGGAGTGAAGGATGGTGGCTGTGCGCGGTTCGAGAAGATCGCCGCGGTCTGCTATGGATCGCCCTAACCGATGAGCGCGATGTAGAGTGGCGGCGGTTGGACCTGGTGACGCGTCGCGTTGAGACCCTGACGGATGTGGTGCCGGAAGCCAGCCCACGGGCCTGGGATTTGCTGGAGGATCGCCACGGTCGTTTGTGGGTGGCCCAGTCGTACGCCCTGATTTGTGCGGATCAAGGGCATGTGCGCCGTTTCGATGCCACCCAGGCGTGGGGATCCGCTCGAGTCCTCCAGATGGTGGAAGATCAACGGGGTGAGGTTTGGGTGATCTCTGAGGGGGCTACGCAAGTCCATCGGTTTTCAGACGGCATCCCTCTTAGTTACGGTGCTGCCGACGGGCTGTCGGCCCAGGATGATTTTCGCTGCCTGTTTGCCGATCGGGAGGGAAACGTCTGGGTGGGCACCGGTTCCAGGGGGGTCAATCGAATTCAGCCCCGGCAGCTTCTGGCGAGACTGGAAGGCAGTAGAACGATGATGGATGAAGTATACTCAGTCTCGCCTGGCCCGGATGGCGCCGTCTGGATGGCAACAAGCTATGGGCTGGTCATGGCGCGGGACGGGGCATTTCGAGTGATTCCGAGCACCATAGACCAACCGGATGAAGGATGGGTCCTGAAGACTCGGCCAGTGCTGGCCGGGCGCGGTGGGGAGATTTGGATGGGCTTGGATGGCTTGGGCCTGGGTATGCTGAAAGGGAGTCAGTTTGAGCGCGCGGCCACACCAAACCTCCGCACGGAAGGGGTGAAACGCCAGGTTAACTCGCTTTTGGAGACACGTTCCGGGGACCTCTGGGCGGGCACCTCTGTGGGTTTGCTCCAGAGGCGGGGGAGCGAGTTTCGGCTCTGGACCACCCAGGACGGGCTTGCCGACAACCGGGTATTTGGCCTGGCCGAGGGCGCCGATGGCAGCCTTTGGATCGGAACTGAAAATGCCGGGATAATCCAGTTTCAGGAGGGCCGCTTTTCCAGGATTACACCTGACAACGGACTGCTCCATCATCGAGCATGGCCGTTGCTGGCCGAGCCCGATGGAACCCTCTGGGTAGGAACCCCAATCGGATTGAACCGCATTCGCGGCAGCGAGGTGCGCGGGGTGACCATGCAGGATGGCCTCTATGATAGTCTGGCTTATTGCCTGATCGAGGATCGGCGAGGGGACTATTGGACCTTCGGCAACCGGGGTATTTGGCGGGTGCGCAAGGCCGACCTGCATGCGGCAGCAGACGGTAGAGGAGGAGGGTTGAGTTGTGTGAGTTACGGCGAAAACGATGGGATGATCAGTGTGGAGGGAAACGGGGACCAGCAACCCAATGCGGCGCTTCTGCCGAATGGTGAGTTATGGTTTCCAACAACCCGGGGAGTTGTGATCGTCGACCCTGGCAAACTCCAGGACAATCAGGTGCCACCCGGCGTGGTGATCGAGGAAGTCCGCATCGATGAAGAGATCGTCGTTCGCGACAGCGGGCGGGTGGGCGCGGACAAAGCAGTGACCGGAACCGAATCGGACCGGTTGCACCCATTGAGACTGGGGCCGGGACGAGCGCGGGTAGTGGAAATCCGGTTCACGGCCACCACCTTCATCGAGCCGGAGAAAGCGCGCTTTCGGTATCGACTGGTTGGGCACGATGTCGATTGGCGGCACGGAGGGAGGGAAAGGCTGGTATTCTATACGAACCTGTCTCCCGGGCATTACGCCTTCGAGGTCATGGCCTGCAATCAGCACGGTTATTGGAGCGTCGCTCCGGCTGTTTTCGCCTTTTCACTGGCTCCTAGGTTTTACCAGAGCACGGCCTTCCGCTGGGGATGCAGCGCGGCAATCGCCGGCGCGCTTGCGACTTGGCATCTGTGGCGGCGTCGCCGACGCCGGGAGCGCCAGCGGCAGCGCCACCAGGAATTGCTGCTGGACGAACGCAGCCGGATCGCCAAGGATCTGCATGATGAACTTGGCGCTAGCATGACGGGCATCGCCCTGCAGATGGAAGTCTGCACGAACCAATCGAGTCCTGAGGCGCTTCCCAAGCAGATCCGGGAGTTGGCGGGCGCGTTGCGGGCGTCCGCGGGACGCATGCGCGAGCTGGTGTGGACGATCAATCCTGGCTGCGATACCCTCGAGTGTCTGTGTGCGCGCCTGGGGCAGTATGCGGAACAATACCTGCGGACGGCCGGGCTCCGTTGTCGGTTGGATCTGCCGATGGAGGCGCCGGACTTCGAGGTCCCTGCCGAGGCGAGGCATCAGTTGCTTATGATTGTTAAAGAGGCGTTGACCAATATCGTCAAGCATGCCCAGGCAACGGAGGGGCTTCTTCAACTACAGTGGGATGATTCCTGTCTGCGGCTCACGGTAGCCGACAACGGCTGTGGGCTTCCCAAGGAAGGCCACTTCTGGATGATCGAAAATGCCAGAACTTCGGAAGCATCCCACCCCCGCGAGAACAACTCAATACGGGGGGGCGGTTTGGACAACATGGAGCAACGCGCCAAGTCTTTAGGAGGAACACTGCGGTTGATGGCGCGTCCCGGAGGGGGGACGCAGGTCATCTTGGAGTTCCCCTTGACGAAATTGAACCCGTTCAACGTCCCAAAACACCATGCCTGAGATCTCAGTTGCTATCGTCGAGGACAACGCCACGGCGCGGACCGGGCTGAAAATGCTGCTGGACAGTTCCCCGGGTTTTCGGTGCCTCTGGGCGGTAGGCAGCGCGGAGGAAGTCCTGCGTTGGAGTTCTGCGGACACGCCCGATGTGGTGCTCATGGACATTAATCTGCCCGGCAAGTCCGGCATTGAATGTGTCTGGGGTCTGAAAGAGCGTTTCCCCGGGACACACGTCATCATGCTGACGATCGAGGAGGACAGTCAATGCGTCTTTCAGTCGCTCGAGGCCGGCGCCAGCGGATACTTGGTGAAGGACTTGCCGCCGGAGCAGATCCTTCAGGCTATCCTCGAAGTTCAGCGCGGCGGGGCGCCAATGTCGAGCCAGATTGCCCGATTGCTGGTGCGGTCGTTCCATCGCCGCAGTCCGGCCCCGCGTGAGCAGGACAACCTGACGCCCCGAGAACAGCAAGTGCTCGAACTGGTGGCGAAAGGATATCGCACCAAGGAAGTTGCCGCCGAACTTGGCATCGGCGTGCAGACTGTGGAGACCCATCTGCGGAACACCTACGACAAGCTCCATGTTCGCTCGCGAGCTGCCGCCGTCGCACGATACCTGCGTGCGGCCCCCTGACGACCTGCCCGCTGGAGGTCGGTTGAACAATCCAACCATGATCAGGGAATTCCGGGCACACTGCGAGCCCGGTAGAACCGGCAGGATGGATAAGTCTTGCTCTCGCTGAATACGGCCGGTCCTCCTGAGTTGGTCACCGAGCCAATCGCTTCCCAGTTCACCAGATCCGAGGAGCCTTGGATTTCAAATGCTGTCCCCAGCGGCCCTCCACTGATTTCAATTCGCAACTTGCCTTCGTCAAACTGAATGTGGCGGGGGATCCCCAGACTGGGAACGACCGGCGCGCAGGGAGGCTCTTCAATCGCCCGCAGGAAAGGAAGACCATCGTTCCAACACGACTCCATTCCCCATACCTGGACGAAATCCCAATCCAGGAAAGTGCTGACTTGACGCAGTTGCTCGTTAGAGCGGGGGGCTCCGCCTCCGCCAGCCGAGCGCGTTTGACCGGTAGTCTCCCAACCCCAATACGACGAGTCGATAGGCACAACCACGCTTGCGCTTCCGATGAGCCCGCCCACCTCCTGCTGACCAGCGACAAGACCCACAGCATAACAATTCTGAATCTTCCCGCGTATCCTCGATTCCACGAATCCCACAAGACCACCGGTCGATTCGTTTCCTAAAACCGAACCCATCGCATAACAATTTTCGATGCGATCGAAGGTCCAATCCAGGTTGCCAACTAATCCCCCCACCGCAATATTTCCGGCCACGTTGGCATGGGACAAGCTCGAACGTATGATGCCATCGATCGAGGCCCGGCCTACCAATCCCCCGACGTCGATCTGCCCATTCACCGTTCCTCGCGTTTGGCAATGGTCCACCTGACCCTGACAGCACCCCACCAGGCCGCCGACACAATCTTGGCCCGTGATCTGCCCCATCATCCGGCAATTTGAAATTCGGCCGCCGTAGCCAGCCAAGCCCCCCACATTGTTTGCTCCAACAATGACGCATCCCTCCAACCGGAGGTTGCTGATCCGAGCCATGTCACCCAGGCTGCCAAACAGGCCAACGTTATCCGCATCCGGCCGCGCAATCCAGAGTCCGCGGATTGTGTGATGATTCCCGTCAAACCAGCCTTGGAACGGCCCGCTGAGTTCCCCCCCGATCGGCTTGAAGCCAGCCCCCGCATGCCAGTTGGTCGTTGCGGACGCCTCGATATCATTGACCAGCCGATATTGTTTCCCGGTGCTGTCCTCGCAGGTCTTTTGCATCCAGACCAAGTCGTCCAGCGTGGCAATCTGAAATGGATCTGTCTCCCCGCCACTCCCGTATGCGGGCCCGAGTACCGTCACAGACGCGGGCGGGCTGACGCTGCGTCCGGCTTCATTGGTAACCGCCACCGAGTACCAACCGGAATGGACAGGGGCGGCATTTGTGATGGAAAACAGACTATTGGTGGCCCCGTGGATGGCGGTCGGTTCGGAACTCGTCGAAGACTGAAAGAACCACTGGTAGTTCAGTGGGGCCTTTCCGATGGCGGATACCTCCAACATGATGAGTCCAGCCTTCACTCCGGCCTCTGAAACGGGCGGACTCAGGATCAAGGGGACGATTTGTTGGGCAACAGAAAGCCGCAGGTGCGGATAACCATGGTTCACCGTCGGCGATATGCCCCAAATGTGAGAGAAATCCCAGCCTACATAGGTGGACTGGAGCTTCATCGCAAACGTTGATCGGCCAATTCCCCCCTTGGATTGCGGAGCGCCTGTAGTTTCGAAGTCCCAGTAGGAGGAGGTCACAGAAGCCTCGTCGTCGGCCTCGGCAACCAAACCGCCGGCCGACTCATGGAGAACTCCAGCCGCATAGCAGAAACCAATCCATGTCCCATGGGCCCCTCCCACCAGTCCGCCCGCGTAACCCCTCGTCAGCCGGGCCATCGAGAAACTGTTGCGGATCGATCCCAAATGACTTAGACCTACAAGGCCACCTGTGAGATTCCTGCCGTTGATCTCAGCATCGGTTTCACAAAAATGGATCTCGCTTGAAGTTTGACTCCCGACGATTCCTCCGGTTTCACTCGAGCCATCAACGTAACCATGCGTCGCGCATCTCAGGATCCGACTGCCGCAGGCATATCCGATGAGTCCACCGGTATAATATCCCCCTCCAGACACCCAACCGCTTGCCGAACACTCTATGATCTCGTCCATGTAACTGTCGGCAATTAGCCCTCCCGTGTACCAGCCATCGGCCAACACCTGGCTGTTGACACGACACTCTTCGAATACGCCCTGTTCACTCTGGCTGGTGAGGCCGCCTACATACATCGGCCCGCCGCCTGCTCCCACTCCCACAACCATTCCAGACGCAGTGCAACGGACCATCCGCCCTCCCCGATTGATGCCAGCCAGCCCTCCGGCATATTTTCGGATGTTCATGGTCTCAGCCGTCGCGGTCACAAATGCGCTCGACGAAGAATCGACGATAGTTCCGTAGTCATTGTAGCCGGCGAGGCCGCCAAAAACAACCCCTCCCCCCTCCACCTGACCGCTCGTGTCACACCGCTCGATGCGTGTCCCAATCATCTTCCCTACGAGGATCCCAACCCGGCTATTACCCCGTATGAACGCATTATCGACCTTCAAGTCACGAATGTCAGCGCCCGCCGCGCAACCGAACAGTCCGACATTCCCCTGGGTGCCTCTCCGAATCGTCAGGTTTTCAATCGCGCGTTTATTCCCATCAAAGGTCCCCCGAAAAGGCGCTTCCTCGCTTCCAATGGGTTCGAATCCAGAGTTCTCATGCCAGGTTGTTGTGGCCTGCGCATCGATGTCGTTGACGAGCTTATAGTGCTTGCCTGCACTCTGTGCCACCGTCCCTTGCATCCACACCAAATGCCCTAACTTCGAGATGCGGTAGGGATCTGCTGGAGTGCCCTTGCCTGGGGGCGCAACCGGTGTCTGGGCCGAGAGCGTGGCTGCTGTGAGCATGAGCAGAGTCACCAGCCACCGGCCATTCGGCGGGAGGTCCGATTTCGCCACGCGAAACCGGTTCCGGCTCTCTGGCCGTCTCAATCGACACCCCCCATCCATTGGGGCACGAATGCAAACGTTGGCACTTGCTGACATGGTCTAAACTCGTCAGGTTGGATTCGTTTTTCCGGCGATCATTGAACCGGTTCCGGGGAGAGGAATGGCCCCGGATCTTTGGGGCGGCTCAGTCGAGGACGGGACGGATCCTCCACACCTTTGGCGGATAACCGCGCTTTCCTGGTCGCCAGATACTCCGTCAGGGAAGGCAGCTTAAGATAGGCGACGGCTTCAAGAATGTCTTGGCGTTCCTGGGCGTCGGTGGTTTGGGCTGCCAGTTCCTGCAGTCTGGGAAGAACCGATCGATCTCCGAACTGGATGATCGCGTCCAGAGCGGCCTTGCGAACCAGCTGATGCGGGTTTTTCAGTTCGGCCATGATGCTTTCCCGCGAAGCCGCATCGTCCATCATCCCCAGAGATGCCAGTTCGGCCATGCGGTGACGCGCCTCTTTCTCTCTGACTGGATCGGACCAATTTGGCGTGTGGGCGGGGATTGCCGACTGGACAAGATTTGGCGAACTTTGAACGGTCCGCTCGGTTTGGGGTTTGTCCAGTTCGGTGGGCCCCGGTGGCGTGGAGGCCCCGGGAGGCGGTGGGATCGCCCCATCGATTGGACGCTCCCAATTCGAGATTCGCAGAAGAATTCCGATCCACACGCCGGCCGCCAGCAAGGTCGCCAGGATGACTTTAGGCCTCATGCGATCAGGGAGCCTGCGGACAGAATTCAATCCGGCCGCGGGAAAAGAGCGATCGCGCTCACTCGGTAAACGACACGGACTCCTTGCCGGTAAGCGTTCCCGTGACCACAGCGAAGCCCAGATCGCCAAAGGCCCCTTCGCCCGAGGCGGTATAAGTCATCGACGATGCATATTTGCCACTGGTAGTATCGGTTCTTGGCGAGTAAGTCGCGCTTTCCGAGTACTTGTAAGACACCATTCCGCCCAATAAGAAAGTATAGGGGCCTTCGATCGACATTTTCGCGTAGGTGTACCCCGTCTCACTGGCGCTGTAGGACGTATCCGTTTCTTTGCTGGTGCCGGCGTAGACCGAGTCTCCCTCCTCAATACTAAAGTAGTTTGAGACATCCAGCAAAACCTCTCCTCCCTTGCTGCGCACCTCGTAGGTTCCGTCACCGGGATTCAAATACAGGACCGCCCCGGTCGGCAAAGTGACTTCGGCGTCGGTGGCGATCATTTTCAGGATATCCTTGGTCGTGATCCTGATGGTCCGCATTGTGGACTTGTAGGAGCCAGGCTTGATCTCCTCGTCCTGCAAATCCTGTTGATAAGCAGTCAGTTTGATGTCGATAATGTCCGCGCTGGAGTTGCAGGCCAGCCATCCCATCAAAATTGCGGCCTGGCACGAACCCCATAGGGTCATCATGGTTATTCTTTTCATAGTCTTTATGGATATTGCAGCGGGGCATTCTCAGACACTCGAACGTATGGACGCGCCCGGTTTCCTGATGAGTTCCCCGATATTTGCACCGCTTATTATGGAGAAATTGCCAGCCACCCACCATCCCGAAAAATCGGGAGCCCGTCGTTTTCTTGACTCAAGGCCTTTCTTCTTAATCATTGCTTGACTTAGAAATTAAAATCCTATTCGTTATCCACCAATGCCTATCCGTCACCACGGTCCTGATCTTGCCCGACGGTTATGCTGCGGATCCGTGGGCAGGCTTCTTTTCCCTGCGCTCGCTTCAATAGCACCAGTCGTCTTCACATCGTGTTCACCGACTATGCCGCTCAGCACTGCTTCGGGAGCGGCGCCTGGAAATACGACAGGTGCGTCTGCCACGCCGTCCAGAGCGACGGTAAATGGACCTTCCGCACTGTGTTCAAACATGCCGAGCCCATCCACAAACAATTCGTCGAATCCAGTTTCGCCCTCGTCGACGGCCGACTCTTCGTCCTCTGCGAACAACGCCATGACACCTTCGGCCCCGCCCCGAAATACTGCATCCAACAAAGCGACTGCGTGCTGTGGTGGCTGGTCAGGTGAATGCTGGCTGGAGAATCGGGGCAGATAACAACAGAGCTTACCAATGATCCAGGCAACGGAACTACGACAGCAGCAGATGGGATTCTTATTGCTGACTTTTCTGGGCGTACTAGTTCCCAGTTTTACCTACGGAGCCGCAAACGGTGTGGAGGTGATCCGAGTGGGGGGATATCCGACTGGTGGCATCTCAAAGGGTGTCGCTGTGCGGGAGGCTTATGCTTACGTAGGAGCAGGGACTGCAGGCCTGCAAATTCTTGACGTAGCGAATCCGGGATCGCCGGTCTGGCTTGGCCAATCTCTCACGGACAGAAGTGCTGACCGAGTTGTTGTGGCTGGGCACAATGCCTACGTAGTAGAGACTGGTCTCAATCTCGGCAACCTAGCCGGCTTGGGCGTGATCAACGTGCACAACCCTAGGGCACCACTGCGGTTAAACGAGCATATCACCCCGGGGGTTGCCATGGACGTTGCGATCACTGGCAACTACGCTCTTGTCGCGGACTTGGGAGGCGGGCTCAGCGTGATCGACATAAGTAGTCCTGCATCGTTGCTCCACGTTGGTAGTGTTCGGACAATCGGATGGGCGACTGCCGTGGAGTGTTTAGGAAAATATGCCTACGTGGCATGCCAAGGCGACGGTCTCCAGATCATTGACATTGGCAATCCTGCGTTACCAGTAATTGTGGGAGCGTATGACACGTTAGGGACTGCATTAGGCGTTGCCGTAAGCGGCAATACCGCATTCTTGGCGGACGGCGAAGCAGGTCTTGACGTGATCGACATTAGCAACCCTGCATCGCCTGCTCGGCGGGGAGGCTGCGATACCAGCGGGAAAGCATATGACGTTGCCATCGCAGGACAGTACGTGGTCATAGCTGACTGGGATGCGGGAGTACAAATAATCAATGTGTGCAACCTCGCGGCACCTGTCCGTGTAGGGGGGTGTGACACTGGCGGCAAGGCACGTGGGATTGCCATCGCGGGTAACTACGTCTACGTGGCGGACTGGGACGCGGGACTTCAGATCATCAGAGTGACCCTCTCCAAGCCTGAATTCGTCGCAACGAACCTCGTTCTCTGCCTGAGCGAATCGGATCCGCGTCATCGCACTTTTTCAGTTACCACACAATACCCGGCTGGCACCTCGCTGGATTGGCATCTCGGTGATAGTCTTGTGCATAGTGGCGCGGAGTTCACACCACCGTTGGTTAGTGGAACCTTTATCTACACGGTTGTGGCCACGAGTTCAGGCCTGGGCTCAAGCGAGGCAGCTACAGTGACTTTGACCGTGGTGGAGACTCCGAAGCCGTTTGTGGTAGATCCGGTACGTATTATCGGGCGCTGCCTAGTGGGATCCGACCTTAGTCGTTTTGTGGTTACAAACCCGCCCACCAGAGGTCAACTGAGGTGGTACGACGGTGAGGTAGAGGTAGGGGTCGGGGCGACTTTTATTGTGCCGGTTGAAGGGGCCGGAACATACGCCTATGAGGTCAGGGCCATTAGTGAAGAGGGTTGTTTTGCTGAGGCGACTGCTGTGGTTCTCCGTGTTGTGGACAACGGTGTGATTTTTGGCGACCTGAAAGCGACCGGAGCGCAAGGACGACCATTTGAGTATCAGATAGAGGTTTGCGGTGGCGGTGGGCCGTTTGGAAACATCGACTTCTATGCTTCAGGCCTGCCCGAGGGGTTATCCCTTGACCAAAAGACAGGCGCGATATCGGGCATCCCTCTGGTGGCTGGAGAATTTGATGTTGAGCTTCGAAGCTACTACCACACCTTCGATATACGAGAACACCGTTGGGACACCAATATCCTGGGACTGACTCTCGTTAGTGGTGCCCCCAAGATTACGGGCAGCCTGGCAGCTTCTGGTAAGCAGGGGATGCCTTTCTTCTATGCCATCACCGCAACCAACAACCCCACAGGATTCCTAGAATCGGGGTTAACGCATGGCCTGTGGCTAAATCCTACGAACGGGGTAGTAACCGGGACGCCTCAGGTGAGTGGCGGTTTTAACGTCCAAATAACAGCGACCAATCGCTGGGGCTCAGATACCAGAACTCTGTCGCTGATCCTGACCAGCGGCGTGCCTTCGATCACTAGCGCGCTTGCCGCGAGCGGCAAACAGGGGGTGGCCTTTACCTATGCAATCGCTGCCAGCAACGAACCGACAGGGTTTGCGCAATCTGGATTGCCGCTCGGGCTTTCGTTGGATACGACCAGCGGGGTGATTTCCGGAATCCCGAAGGTTAGCGGCAGCTTCGCAGTCTCCATCACCGCCAGCAACCCGTGGGGGTCCGACACGAAGATGCTTGCGCTGGCCCTGGCAAGCGGCGTGCCTTCGATCACCAGCGCCCTCACTGCAAGCGGCAAGCAGGGTGCGACCTTCACCTATGCAATCGCCGCCAGTAACGAACCGACGGGGTTTGCGCAATCTGGATTGCCGCTCGGGCTTTCGTTGAATACGACCAGCGGGGTGATCTCCGGAATCCCGCAGATCAGCGGCAGCTTTGCCGTTTCTCTTACCGCCAGCAACCCGTGGGGGTCCGACACGAAGATACTTGCACTGGCCTTGGCAAGCGGCGTGCCTTCGATCACCAGCGCGCTTGCCGCCAGCGGCCAACAGGGGGTAGCCTTTACCTATGCAATCGCTGCCAGCAACGAACCGACGGGGTTTGCGCAGACTAGCCTGCCGGCCGGGCTTTCGTTGAACGGGACCAGTGGGGTGATCTCCGGAATCCCGCAGATCAGCGGCAACTTTGCCGTCTCTCTTACGGTTAGCAACCCGTGGGGGTCTGATACGAAGATTCTTACCCTCGTTCTGACCAGTGGTGTGCCGGTCATCACCGGCAGTTTGACAGCCAATGGAAAACAAGGCATCGCATTCAGCTATGCCGTCAGGGCGGACCACAATCCCACCGGCTTTGCCGCCGCCGATCTGCCCTCAGGATTGGAAATCGATGGCACGACCGGGGTGATATCAGGACGCCCCCTTGCGGGCGGGACGTTCAGCTCAACGATCACAGCCACGAACAACTACGGTGCCGACACACGCGCTCTTGTCATCACGGTGGCATCCTCGGTGCCTGTGATCACGAGCGTCACGACTGTTTCGGGTCAGGAAGGCCAAAGCTTCAGTTACACCATCCAAGCCACTGAATCGCCCACCGAGTTCGGAGCGGACGGGTTGCCGGCGGGGCTGAGTGTGACAGCGGGGACAGGCGCGATCTCGGGAAAGCCGATGTATGGCGGCAAGCAGGAGGTCGTCATTTGGGCGCGGAACGCGTGGGGGACGGGCAGCAATACGCTCGTTCTCAATTTGGCGTATGCTGCGATCGGCGGGCTTTCGATCGGGGATGTGACGAATTACTATTCCTCTCCGTATCTGGTTGATTTCGAGTTTTCGCTGCGGGACAACGATGATCCGATGGTTGGGCATGCGGTGGTGAGATCGTCCTCGGAGCTGAAGGTGGTTTGCCGGGAGGATGGGCGGAGTATCAGTCCGACCGAAACGGCGTTTGTGGTGGAGCCGAGAAACCGGAAGCAGCTCAAGAGCTACCTGGTGTTGGACTACACGGCGAGCATGCAGTTTGGGGCGCCAGACACCGATGGGGACGGGGTCTCCGATGCGATCGAGAACATGGAGGCTGCGGCCAAGACATTCATTAGCCAGCAGCCCGCGGAGTCCCAATATGGCGTCTACGAATTTCACCGGGAGGACCGCGCGCCCGTTCGCATTAGCCGGTTTACATCCGACAAGACCGCCTTGCGCGCTGCCATCGATGGCATTCTCGCCAAGGAGATCAAGTCATGGTTTGCCGGCAGCCGTTGCTGGGACGCGTTGGCGGCGGCTGTGAAAGAGTTCGGCCCGCCCAATCGGGACGAGCAGCGGTATGTGGTGTTTTTGTCCGACGGGCGGGACGAGTCAAGCACGAACGCCACTCCGGCACAGATCGTGACGGCGGCGCGGGAGCGGGGCGTGAAGCTTTATTGCGTGGCCTTTGGTTCCGAGATCGACACGGCAACGCTGCAGCTCCTGACCGGTGAGACGCGGGGACGGTATTATGTGGCGAGCGGGGCTGGAGATCTTTCCGCGCAGTTTGCGCAGGTGGGAAAGGATCTCGACGGCCAGTATTTGCTTCGCTGGGCGACGCTAAAACAGGGGAGCGCGCCTTTTCGTCCCTCGTTCGAGGTGACGGTGGATGGCAAGACCGCGGCGTTCAACACGAACCTGGCTTTGCCCTCGCGGGTGCCGGACTATGTGCCGACCGAGAATGCCGGTGACCGCCTGGCCGGAGCGCTGCGTCTGGTGGCGGACGCAGACGAAAAGCCCAGGTCGGTCACTCTGCGGGCGGCGTATGTGCCGCGGTACATCCGGAATCTGCGGGTGCATTACCGGGCTAATTACCCGTGCACAACCCGTCTGCGGTCCGCCGCAACTGGGGAGATTCTGAATGGCTGGAACCTGAAGGAGAGTGAAGACGGTCAGGGAGGAAAATGGCTGGAGTTAACCAGTCCATCCCCAGCCGATCTGAAGACCAGCATCCGGTACGGAGCGATGGGCAACTTGGTGCGGTTTGACTTCACGGAGCTCCGGTCTGCACAGGACGCCTTCAGCGTATTCGAGGTGGACAATGCCATTTATTTGGAAACGGGCGGGCAGAGTTTTGCCCTGGAGAATGCGGGCCAGTTCATCACCGTGATGCAGCCCACGCCGCACGGCACGCCGCCGAACTGGCTGGCGGCGCATGCCTTTACCGGCGACCTAGCGGCAGCGGAGATGAGCGATCCAGACCGCGATGGCTTGCTGACGTGGCAGGAGTACCGGGCGGGGACGGACCCGCGCGACCAGGCATCCAGCCTCGTGATCCGGCCCGCCGGCCAGGGTGGGGCACCTTTCCATGTGGCCTTCTCCTCGGTGGCAGGCAAACACTACCGGGTGGAGGCGACCGTTGATTTTGGCGGTTGGCAGGTTGTCCAGGGCGGCTTAGTTGGCACGGGCGAGTCGATGGTCGTCACTGACACCCGCCCGTTGGCGGGGGCGCGTCAGGTGTATTACCGACTGGTGGTGGAGTGAGCAAAGTGCCCTGAATGCAATCCTTGTCCCATGCCTCTCCCCCGAGCTCTTGCGTCCCGGTCGGGACTCGTGATCCGGTCGTTCGGTCCCCCCAGCGATGAATCGCTGGGCTATGCTCTTCCGCCCTGCCGGGCTGGAGCGACGCTTCCAGGGATTCGGTCGTCGTGAATCGAGTTCAGGGATCGGTTGACGATGAATGTCCACCGCATGCCTGCGTGCGGGGACAGATCTTGAGATCAACGCATCGGCACAGACCGCGTTGCGGACTGCGACTTGTCCGTCTGGCAAAAACAATTCATCGGCAGGTGATGCCGCACGGCTCTTTTCGGTTTCGTTTATGGGAAAACGTGAAGAGACAGGCGCCGCCAATCAAACCGAGAATGTAAGTCGACGGTTCCGGAACGAAGTGCAAGGGCGGATTTTCCAAATCGACAAGGAAGGGTAGATAGGGTGGACCAAACCACCCGCTCGTTTTTTGAGTCCATTAAACACTTTCCATCGGCTGAAGATAGTTTTCAACCCATTGATACGCCATAAGAACAAATTGAATGTGAATAATAAACTGCTTTTAAACTTCAGTGGAGAAAGCCGGCTCACCTTGAGTCAATGGTCATTCCATTATGGCAAAGGTTCTCCCGCTCCTTCGACAAATATAGAATGCCGCCACAGTTCAGCCGGCAGCGGTGAGCGATGCTTGAGACAAGCCAACACGATAACAGAGATGGGAAGTCCCTCGGGAAAGGGATTTTTTCGAGCACTGCGACTCATTCGAATGAAGTGTTCCAGATGGTTTGCGATAGTCGCACCATCCCGAACGGCATTGGGGCCAAGCGTTTCAATGCTCTGGCATTCACCGTCATCGGCCAAACCTTGCCCTAGCACTTTCAGTCCCCAATCCTCCCGCGGAACCCAGCTCAGCAAGTCGATCGGTATGGCATCTCCCAGGGGTTTCCCTTCGTTGTCGATGCCGAGAACGATTTGTCTGTAATACAGCTCGATGAGTTGATTTCGTTGTTCAGTCGGGAGGCTGAAGCACCACTCCATAATGCAAAGCAACAACATTGAACTGTTATCGCAAAACTCAGGTGGCTTTTCTTCGGTAGCAATGGTCTCCAAAACTGTGCTGAGAGAGTTACCACCTTCCAGGAATGGCAAAGGTGTTGATCCGGCACGCCGCACCAGCAGACAATTTCGCAAGTGGTGAAGCCAGGTGAAAATGTCGTTCAAACGCCTCGACTGCCAAAAAGTTCTCCAAATGAGAAACAGTTCGATATGGTGGAGATCAAGCAGGGGTCGAAACGTTGCGGGATTCGCGTTGAGCAGGCGCGCAAGTCGGTTCGCCGCTTTTTGTATGGCTGCTTTCCGGCCGGTTCCTTCCGCGTTACCCTTCTGCGGCATCAGTTCCGCGTATGCTTGGGCGAGGATTCCAAGACGCGCGATATGCCAAAAGGCGACGACTGCCGCAACCACGCTGTCCACGTAACTGCCGGTATGATCGACTGCCAGACCGTCCTTGGTTGCCAATTCATCGCTGTGGACTTCGTAAAAGCGCTCCAACTCAGCGAGGTAGAAACCAACCCACATCTGAGACACTGCGACTCGGACACGTTCATTGGCAGAAGTCTGATGGACATGCCACGCGCAAAGCATTGCCCATTCCGCCAAGTCGATCCAACCGGTCTCTGAAGTGCGATTCTTGCCTCCTTGTTCGCGGAGAATGAGCAGTGCCACAGGTAGTAAACGAACCGTTCTTTCGTCCGCGTTTTCGGACAATACGTCCGCCAAGAAGCGCCGCCAATTGGGGACTAGCTGGCTTGTCCACTCGTCTGAGCCGTGGCGAAAATCGGCAAATTGCGAGCAGATGTAACTGAACAGGCTAAAAAGATGCTGTGGCACCAGCGACGGCGTCAGCAGTTTCTCTTTCACTTGTTCGACTAACCGGGTGAGATTCCATCGCTCGAATCTGAGCGGGACGTTGTCGCCGACCTTGGTCCCGAGCGCTTTTGTCTGACGCTCGAATAAATCGATGCCGGTCTGGTCCTCGTCTTTATTATAAGCGAGGATGACTCTTACTTCAGAAATATGCCTTAATCCGCTTGCCGCCAGGTCCGGAGCGGCCGCGCGTCGCAAGTCCCCATCGAAATCATTTTGCGTCCACGTGGAGTTACTGAGCGGCTCGTCCTTCAACACAAAAATCGTGAGGGCCTTGCCGTCACGCGATACGAATGCGGCATCAATGCCGAATTCAGCCTCGGTCTTGGTTTTTGAAATCTCCTCGGCCCCACCACGAAAGAACGGAAGACGATGCGGAATCAGATCCTCAGCCAAAGCCAAGTTATAAATGATCCAATCGAAACCAAACTTCGTGCCTTTCTTCTCCGCGCGGGTCCTTTCCGCCAGACTTCGGATGTAGTAAGTCAGGAAGGATGTTTTGACATCGGCATTCATCCGTCGGTTTCTGCTTCGGTCGTGTTGCTGAGTTCTCGGATCTTGACGGAGGCCTGATAGCGTCGGAGGCTCATTCCTTCTGGATCGATGAATTCCATGCGCGGCACCTCCATGGAACTGGAGAACTGCTGAAGACTCGATCTGTCACCCAATGTGCCCTCATGAAACACGCTCCATTGATTACCGTAAAGAAGCCTTACTTTACTGAAAAGCTTCATGAATACCGACATTTGTTCCGCGCCCTTTTCGACTGCGCGCGCAAAACGTCGGGCATTCAGATTCAGCGCTTGTCGAGCTCCTGCTACCGCCATTCCAGCAATTCCCGATTCCTTAACTCGCGTCAGTCGCTCAAAGTACGCTTCTCCCTCGTCAATTGCCTTCCGAAGAACAGGAAACTCGGTCGAGCGACGCTGAAATTCGTCGCGGCATCCGCCAGGATAATTCTGCAACTGGAGTGCAAGTTCGTTATGAAACTCGCGTTGCAGGGCGCTGCTCATGCGCTCGATTGGAGAGATCAGAAGAATGAGAAAGCGTGCGTTTGCCGCCGCGTGAAGGGGTGTGCGTTGTGATTCGTAAAAGGCCAAGGCCAGTCGGCGTTCCTCCAATCTAACAAGCAACTCATCCGGTAAAGTATTCAAATCGAGTTCGTCAAAAAGGAACAGGCCAAGTTTCCGGCAGGGAGCCGTTTCATCGAATACAAGTTGACCAACTGCGCCTGCGACCTCGCGTCCGCGCATTTCCGAAAGCAGCCACTCAAACTCGCGGCCTGTGTTCAGGACCTTAAGCCAGTTGGCGGCGTTGGCGCGCGCAAAGGCCAACAGAAAATTCGTGAAGGCAGCGAGGTCTCGCCTTAGCAACTCTACAAAGAAATGCTCAATCCGTTGCCAAATGCCTTTGTGTTTTGGCAGGACCGGCTGTACGGACAAAATCAGTTCAGAAGCGTCACTCGTGCTTTCCGATCGAAACTGCGCTGCGAAGTCAATGACATGGTACATCGCCGTAGGCGAAAGCGACGACGAGGCGTTGGCACGCAACCAAGCCATCCCAAAGTCGAAACAGTCTGGAGGAATGGACGGGCTGAGCAGAGATCGACAGACAATCCCGAAAGCCTGCTCGCCCTCCTCAATTGCTCCGGCGGAGATGCGTGAGATGAGCGCCTGAAGATCGGCTTTTTTCATCGTCCCGCGCCAAGCAGTTTGAATCCATGAGCGATTGTAGACCGCCCGCGGAGTCGGGGTCGCCGCACGCGAAAACTCGAGCTCAATTGCATCCAGGACATTCTGAAGATCCGAATTGGCGTTTAACGAACGAAGCGTGCCAAGGACATATGCGGCAACCAATATTTGCTTTTCATCGCGCGCTGCTTCCAAACACCGAAGAACCTCCACTGCAGTTCGGGGATGATGCTCGCAGTAGGCTTCCAGTGCTTTCCAAAAACCCCCTGATGCCAAATCGTTGCCTATTCTTTTGACCAAAGAAGGAAACCAATCAGCTGCGAACTGGGGCCGCAATTCTCGGCAGCGTAGCAGAGAACCTAAACAGTCGAGTGTTTGAAAAAATCCAGGATTGCCAACGCGTGGTAACGCTGCCAGCAATGTTTCACCTTTTTCAGAGTCGAGCTGTTCGATCGCACTGCTCAAAAACGCGCCCGCGAGGCTTGCTGAGGCTTCATTCCATCCGAGACGCATCTGCAAATCGTTGAGGCGTTCGAAAAACTCGACAGTTAGGGGAAGGCCGATCGGAAACAGAGCTCTGACAAGAGCTGCAACTCGTTCACGATCTGCGAGCGTTGCCTTGATTTCCATCTCGAGCGCGCTTTGGGATTCAGCGAGCCATTGCGATCTGCGCTGTTGCGGTTGACCACCGATCGTTTCCTTGATGGCATTTATCAGGAGCGGAGCCGATTTGTCCTGTCGCGCGCGGGAAGATCCGTCACCTTTGTTTCGTTCGCCGGCTAATCCGATGATCAAATCCTCGCGAAGCCGTTCCAAAATAAGCAACTTTTCCTCAAAGGGCAGCGCCTGGAGCTGCCGTCGCGTTCGGCGTTTGCTTTCGAAGGCTTTGCTGGTTTTGCGAGTCATGGGTCGCTGAGAAACTGCTGCCTGAATTGTTTCCACTTGTCGAGCAGTTGATGTTGGTTGAGAATTACCTCCAGCGCTTTCTGGTCAATCACATCTGCATCGAAGAACTGTAGAATTCTCGCTTTGTCTTTCGGGCGGCCCGTTTCGAGCGCGATCGCCAAAAGGTGTTCGGCGGTGAACACGAATGTGAGGACGCCTTCTATGTTTACCGGCCTTGACTGTGCGATAGCTTCTTCGACCAGCGGACCTGTTGGCGGCAGAAACTGAACAAGCCAATCTTCAACTTGGAGCGCCTCACCGACTGCGGTGTAACCCCGCTTCGTCAGATAGTCGTAAATCGGCCGTGGCGTAATGATCAAACTTCCGGCTTCAGGTTGAATCGCGACAAACACATCGACATCCATCGTCGGCATAGGCTCCAAATAGAACGTTGCGCCTACGGCCCCGCCGATTGCGTAGCGGCCAATCACCCCGGCTGCTTGCATGTCATTGATGACTTTAAGCGTCCGCGTGAGCTTCAGCGTGGCGCGTGGCAGTGCGGGACGTTTTTCAAAATATGATTCACGCAAGGCATTTACGTCCTCAGCACGGATTGAAAGTATTTGGTCTGCACCGGCGGTTTTTCGATGATTCTGTTCTTGTGCCATATCGCTTCATCAAAGAGTAATGGGTACAACTGCAATTTTAAAGGCAAATACGTGTTTGCTTCAGGTTTCCAAATAATTGATTTGGTTCTGAGGACTCCTGCTGACAGATGATGTAACGAGCCGAAAAACAAAGACTATTCACTTTTTGTTTCTTGTGCTCTTTCGTGGCAAAAATCAGCGCCGGATGTCGATCCGCCGCCCTTTTCCATTCCAATCTGTGTGATCTGTGTCATCTGCGGTAAAAAAAGTGAGAGACGTTTTGCAGGATTGAAGCGGGTACGACATCATGCCCAATATGGCCGGTCGAATTGATCTGAACCTCTGGTTAAAATCAACAGCTATCGCTGCGATCCTATGGCCCCTGACACAGGGGCAGGCCCAGCCGCAGCCGGCGGGTGTCCCGTGGGATAATTACAGTGACACCTGGGTGGCGACCGATGCCCTGGGCCGTTCTTTGCCGAGCCTGCAAGAGGCAGGGCCGCCGCGCGCGGATCGGACGGTGGGGATTTTTTATTTTCTTTGGCATGGCGCGCATATCCAGGGCGGTCCTTACGATGTGACGCGCATTTTGGCGAAAGACCCGGAGGCGATGCGGAAGCCGGAGAGTCCGTTATGGGGGCCGTTGCATGCGCCGCATCATTGGGGCGAGTCGATCTTTGGCTATTATCTGACGCGCGACGCGTCTGTGCTGCGAAAGCACGCGCAGATGCTATCGGATGCCGGCGTGGATGTGGTGATCTTCGATGTGACCAATCAGGTTACGTATCGGGAGGACTACATGGAATTGCTGCGGGTCTGGAGCGAGTGCAGGGCGCAGGGCAACCAGACGCCGGACGTGGCCTTTTTGACGCCGTTTTGGGATCCCGCGAAGGTGGCGAGAGAGCTTTGGCGCGATCTTTACGGGCCTGGATTGTACCGCGACCTGTGGTTCATGTGGGAAGGCCGTCCCTTATTGCTGGCGGATGCCGAACTGCTCGGGGCGCACGCCGATTTTGCCCGGCAAGATGTCCCGGCCGAGCTCAAACCGGGCAAGACGTTGGGGCAGGTCTTCACGACGGACAAGGGCTTCATCAAAGTGGGCGGGCGTTTTCCCACATGGAACACCTCGGGATCGGGCGTGACTTTGGCCCTGTATCGCGGGGGGCCTGGCGGGGAACAAATCGCCTCGGAACGATTTGAGAATGTGGCGGACAACGCCTGGCTGATGCTGCGGTTGAACAGAGTGGCGGCGGCGGGCACTTATTATCTGGAAGCCTCGGCGCCGAAGGGCAAGGTGGGGTGGTGGAGTCATAGCCAGGATCAGCAGCCCAACGGGCAGGCGATGGCGATGAGCGAAAAGGCGAATGGCGATCGCACGTTGCGCCTCGCGTTTGGCGATGCCGAGTCGGAGCGGATCCGCGAGTTCTTTACATTTCGCAAACCGCAGCCCGACTATTTCCAGGGGCCGATCCGATCGAACATGTGGAGTTGGCTCGAAGTATTTCCGCAGCATGTCTTCCGGAATGAACGCGGCCAAAAAGAGCAGATGTCGGTGGGCGTGGCGCAAAACGCGGTGGGAAACCGGCTGGGCTCGATGAGCGAGAGTGAGGCGAAGGGGCGCAGCTGGCGCCAGGGTTCCCGTGACCAACGTCCGGGGGCGGTCCTGCGCGGCCTGAATTTTCAGGAACAATGGGAGCATGCGCTTCAGCAGGATCCGCAGTTCATTTTTGTGACCGGCTGGAACGAATGGATTGCCGGGCGGTTCAATGAATTTAATGGCGTGAAGCTCCCGGTGATGTTTGTGGATCAATTCGATCAGGAACACAGCCGGGATATTGAACCGATGACGGGCGGTCACGGCGACAATTACTATTATCAACTGGTGGCCAATATCCGGCGTTACAAAGGAGCGCGCCCAATGCGCGCCGTGGAACCGGCCCGTATCCGAATCGACGGGCGATTTGAGGATTGGCGGGGAGTGGAACCGGAGTTTCGGGATACCATGGGTGATCCGGTGAAGCGAGAGCACCGGGGATGGGATCCGAAGGTGATGTATCGGAACGAAAGCGGCCGGAACGACATTGTGAGCGCGAAAATGAGCTGGGACAAACGCCGCCTGTTTTGCCAGGTTCGAACGCGCGAGGAGATGTCGTCCCCCGGCAGCGGCCGATGGATGATGCTGTTCCTGGATGTCGATGGCTGCGCGACCAACGGCTGGCTGGGGTATGATTATGTGGCGAACCTGGATAAGGTCGGAATGCTGCAGCGCCACACCGGGCCGGGGTTCCGTTGGACGCCGGTTCGCACCGTGCCGGAGATGCATAAGGGGAATGATTTGGAAATGTCGATTCCCTGGAAGACTCTGGGTTTGGATGGGCCGCCGGTCGCTGTGGATTTCAAGTGGGCCGATCATCCGCGGTTAACCGGGGACTGGAGTGATTTCACGCTGAACGGTGATGCGGCACCGAATGATCGGTTTAACTATCGGGCCTGGCTATCGGGAGGCTGAGGATTGGAGTCGGCCGGGCTTGAACCCGCTCAGGGGGCGGATGCCGAGCTTAAGGGCAGGGGAGTTGGGGGCGAGATCGAATCGGCCTTGTTCCCAGTTGGGGATTTCCGGATCGACGATGGTGACGCCGCTCGGAGGCTTGGTTTGACTGCGTCTCTGGGTGTAATCCCGGAGGGTGATCCATTCGATTTTGTCGTTCGCGCTAAAGAAGAGGTTTCCGGACCAATTGGTGACGGCCGCGGGATTTTCGATGCGGATTGTGCCGGTGGCCAGGAGGATGTTTTTCTCGACGGTGAATCCGGCGGAGCGCGGAAAAGTCCATTTGGCATCTCCCGGGACCAGGAAGAAATTGTTGCGGATGACATTATTGGTGGCCATATGATTATGCGAGGGCCAGCCCACGCGCCAGGCGATGTTTTCCTCGACGCGGCATCCCTGGCAGCGTTCATCAAGGTAATAGGCTGAAGCGCCGTATCCGCCGGCATCGACGATATCGCGGGCGAGGTTGCGTCGGACGAGGCAGTTCCTGCCGGCGAACAGGTAGATGGCCGCGCCGTCATGGAGGACGTTCATGCAGTCATAAATCAGGTTGTTTTCGATGACATTGCCTTCGCCGCCGTAGTTGATGGCGGAATAGGAGCAGTCGTGAATTTCGTTGTGGGCGACGCGGTCCCGGCGTCCGCCGCGGTAGATGCCGATGGCGCTTGGGTAGATGCGTCCGATGCCATGGACGTGGTTATTATAGATGACGCAGTTGGTGCCGCCCACATAGATGCCGCCGGCGCCGCAGTCATTGATCTCGCAGTCCTGGACGCGGGTGCCGAAGTCGGGGGTACGAGCGAGGATGCCGTGTCCGGCCACCCGGTTAATTTTCAGGCCGAGGAGGCTGCATTGTTCGGTGTAAGCGAGGGTGATTGCGCCGTCAAAACGATCGGCCGCAAAGCCGCCGGTTTGGAGCGGGGCCGTGGTGACTGCCAGGGAGAGACCCTTCAACGTGATGGTTTTGACTTTGGCGTCCGGCCGGCCCTGAAGTCGGATGATGGTCTGACGCGTGGGCGCGATCACGGGGACTTTTGCCATGTCCTGTCCTGGTTTCGGCCAGTAGACCAGGCGGTTGCTGGCGCGATCATGGTACCATTGGCCGGGTTCGGTCATGCCTTCGCGCAGGTTCCAGAGGACATATTTCTTAACCCCAAACGCTCCGGGCGGATGACCGGGCTCGGGATTGAGACGCAGGAGACGAGCCGCCGGATCATGGGCCGCCAGCCCGACACGGGATTCGTCCCACATGTGGTAGACGGTGATTTCCGCGTTGGAAAGGCTGAGCCAATCTCCGAGCTGACCGGGGGGATAACGCAGTTGGGTCAGCTCATCAGGGGTGGGTTGACGTTTCCAGCCTCCCCCGGTGGTGCTCATCCAGGGCACCGCGAAATCCGAAGCGTGCGCCAGAAAGTCCTTTGCCGGGAACCGGGCGGGTGGCATCCACTGGCCATCGACCTCGAGCATTCGAATCTGCCATTGGCCCGGTTCGGTTTCTTCCGGCGGGATTCCTGGGATTCCGGGAAAGCTGGGCAAGTCCGATGCCTGCCAGTGTTCACCCTCGGGGCGCCATTGGGTGAGGCTTTGTCCACCAAACAGGAGGGGGCGTTCACCGGGCGCTGCGGTGATGTAAAGGCCGGAATCGGGGGGTTCCAGGAGGAGATGGACGTTATAAAAATGTCCTCCTCGCACAATGATACGTTTTGGCTGGCCTGGTTGAGCCTGCCGGGTGGCATCCCGAGCGCGGATCAGGGTGGCAAACGGTTTCTCTTTGGAGCCTGGATTCTGATCGTTTCCATCAGGAGCGACATAGGCCTCGAGGACTGTCGCGGAGCGGGCGGGGGGCAAGCCCAAGGCGAGGCATGACAACGCCATGGATACGAACAGAGGCAATGGGCTCATAGACCGCGATTGGCGCGGGTCATTGTATCCGCCAGTTTCTGATAAAGGACTTCGTGGTTAAAGGGTTTTTGGACAAAGCCGGCCAAATTTTGGTCTTTAAACTCGGCCATGGCATCTGGTTCGTTATAACCGCTCATCAAGAGAACGGGGATATCCTGGCGGATGGCCTGAAGTTCTTTGTGGGTGCGAACACCGTCCATTCTGGGCATGGTATAATCGAGGAGAATGGCATCGATTTCCCGGTGTTTTTCGCGGAACTGGGCGATGCCGGCCTCTCCTGAACTGGCCAGGAGGGTTTTTAGGCCGATCGTTTCGAGGATGCTGGCGGCCACGGTGAGAACGGTTTCTTCGTCGTCGATGACCAGGACGGTGCCATGGAGGAGCGGGCCGGTGCAGGGGACGGGGGGCGGAGCATAAGCGGGCAAGAGGATTTGAATCGTCGTGCCGTGTCCCAACTGGCTTTGAACGCGGAGGGCACCCTGGTAACCGCGGGTGATGCCTTGGACCGCGGCCAAACCCAGGCCGCGCCCGGCAAATTTCGTGCTGAAGAACGGATCGAAGATGCGACTGATGTTTTCCGGATTCATCCCGCAGCCATTATCGCTGACCTCGACTACCACGTAATTGCCCTCGTTCAAGCTGGAGACCAGGATATAGTCCGTGAACGACTCCCGGCGCAGGAACAGGCAGGCGGTGCTGACCGTGATGGTGCCGCCCTGATCTCCGAGGGCTTCCGAGGCATTGACGACAAGATTAATCAGGACTTGGCGGATTTGGGAGGGATCGGCTGAGATCACCGGAATATTCGGGGTCAAGTGGAGGGTGAGGATGGCCTTCTTGCTGATCTGGCTTTGAAGCATCGATTCGGAATCCAGGATGACCTGGTTCAAGTCGAGTTGCTGCTCGAAAAAACGGCCTTTGCCGGCGAAGGCGAGCATCTGTTTGCACAAGTCGGCGGCGCGCAGGGAAGAGTCTTCGATTCGTTTGAGATACTGGGAGAGATTGCCTGTCGGGGGAACCTCGGCTCGTGACAAGCTCGCATTACCCAGGATGCTGGTCAGAATATTGTTGAAATCATGGGCAATTCCGCCGGCGAGAACACCGATGCTCTCCAGCCTGCGGGCTTCCTGGAGCCGACGTTCCATGAGTTCTCTTTCGGTTTCTGCTTTCTTCCGATCCGTGATATCCAAGGTAATCCCAATCAGGCGGAGAGGACGGCCGTCTTCATCGTAGATGGCCTGTCCTTTGCCTTGAATCCAATGGATGGATCCATCAGGCCAGATGGCGCGAAAATCCAGTTCATAATCGCGCTTCAATTCCACGGCCTCGGTGACGGCCCGGCTCAATTGGCTGCGATCCTCCGGGTGGATATGAGTGAGAAAGGCATTGAAGGTCTTGTGGGTCGCCTCGATTGGCAGTCCCAGATTCGAATCGCGGCTTTCGGAGATGGTAACGGTATCGGTGGACAGATCCCATTCCCAGACCCCCATGCCGCCGGCGCGCATGGCCAGACGGAGGCGGGCCTCGCTTTCTTTGAGGGCGAGTTCGGAATTTTTGCGATCGGTGATGTCCAGGGCGACCCACCAGCTTTTCCAGCCGGGGATGGGAACATTTTTGGAGACATTCTTGATGGCGACCGTCCGCAAGGCGCCGTCTTTGCATCGAATCTCGCATTCATGTTCCAGCCACGCCTGAAGTTCGGCCCCGTTTTGGGACAATAACCAGTCGCGATCCTCGGGATGATGAAACAGGCGCGCGAACAGCGTTTCGTTGCCAATGGCTTCATCGACCCGATAACCGGTCAGGTATTCACATTCCCGGTTCCAGGAGACGATGCGTCTGCGTTCGTCCAGGGCGACGACCATCACGGGTATGTTTTCGAAGACCCATCGCAGCCGTTCTTCGCTGGCCAGGAGGACTTCGAGTGCTTTTTGGGTCGAGAGTCCCCCAGGGAACCTGGCATGGGAAGGTTCGGGTGCGGTTGGGATCACCGTCGGCTGAGGGGCGGGCGGCGAGGGGAGGGCCTCATGGGCGGCCGCTTCGGGGCGGGGCGGGTTGGGTCCTAATTCGATGGCGTGAGCCAAGAAGCCAACCGTGTTATCTTCTAAGTCCATCCAGGGCGAAACCAGGGTGTGGCACGATCGGTATCCCCCATCCGATCCCCGTAACCGCAGAAAATGACTGAACTCACGGTGGGAACCCATGATGTGAATTTCGCGGAGGAAATCGGGCAGGTCAGAGGGATGGATAGCATGATGCCAGCCGTGTCGGAGAGGTTGGTCGGGGTTTTGACCGGTGACCTGGCACCAGCGCGGATTGGCATAGACGCACTCGCCTTGTTTATCGAGAACCCAAAAGGGAAAAGGCAGTTGAACTCCCTGTTCCGCAGGGAATTGAGATGATTCTTTTGGCATGCTCATACCCAACCTGCTTGTCGGCGCCTCTGCTGAAACGGACTTTCTTGAGCTCCTCGATGTGCAATCCGTCAGGCAAATCCGATGGATAGTATAAACCACCACCGCAGAGGGGTCAAAGGTTCCCTGAGAGATTTACGTTCCAGAAACCGGCTTGCGATGGGGAGGCGTGATTGCCATAGTGGTTGGGGCTTATGGAGTGCCGCTTGTGAGAATCTTGATTGCCATAACTGGCGCCAGCGGAGTCTTGTATGCGCAACGCTTGATCGATTGCATCGATCCGCAGCGCTATGAGCTGCACCTGGTGCTGAGCGCCTACGCCCCATCGGTGGTGGAGGCCGAACTGCCTGGGGGACTTGTCCTCCCCGCAGGTATGCGGGTGCACGATCGAGGGTCCATGAATGTTTCGTTTGCCAGTGGCTCCAATCCGCCTGATGCCATGGTGGTGATCCCTTGCAGCATGGGCACATTGGGGCGAATTGCCCACGGATTAAGCGATGATCTCATTTCAAGGGCGGCAGATGTGGTATTGAAAGAACGCCGCAAATTGATCCTGGTGCCGCGGGAGACTCCATATAACCTACTGCATATCAGGAATATGGAGATTATGCTCCTGTCGGGGGCGATTCTTTTGCCCGCCAACCCCTCGTTTTATGCCCGGCCTGTTTCTGTCCATGACGTGGTCGACAGCGTCGTGGCCCGGGTGCTGGATCACCTGGGGGTTCCTCACACCTTGGGAACGCGCTGGCAGGCCGAGCTTGATTAGCTGAAGGAAAGATTCTCCATGGCAACCCATGCTGCGATTCCGATGCGACCAGTGATTTGGATGATCCAGTTGTTGCGGCGATGGGGTGGTTTCGTTCGATTTTCCCACACGGTGTTTGCGCTGCCGTTTGCGATGGCCTCGATGGCGGTTGCGGCGCGCGAACATCGGGGGTGGCCGGGTTGGCGTGTTTTTTTGCTCGTCTTGGCGGCCATGGTGATGGCGCGGACCTGTGCCATGGCCTTTAACCGGATTATGGACCGCGAGTTTGATCGGGCGAATCCGCGCACGGCCATGCGTGATTTGCCTGCAGGACGCATCTCCTTGTTCAGCGCTTGGACCTTGTGCGTGGCGAGTGGCAGCGCATTTATCGGGGTCAGTTATGCCATCAACTCGGTCTGTTTTTGGTTGTCGCCTTTGGCGTTACTGATCGTCTGTTTTTATTCTTTGACCAAGAGATTTACGGATTTTACGCATTTCTATCTGGGGGCGGCGCTGGCGCTGGCGCCGTTGGGGGCCTGGCTGGCAGTGCGTGGACGATTGGATTTTGAGCCGGTCCTGTTGGGTATCATCGTCGTTTGCTGGCTGGTGGGATTCGATATCATCTACGCCATTCAGGACTACGAATTTGACCGGAGACACGGGCTCCACTCGCTAGTTGTTCGTTGGGGGGTGCAAAATGCCCTGGTTTTTTCATTCTTGGTCCACATGATCATGTGGGGTTTGTTGTTCGCCTTGGGTTTGCTTTTGCGTTTTCGGGTGGCATACTTGAGTGGCCTGATGCTGATACTGGCTTGTCTGGTGTTGGAACACTGGCTGGCAAGAAAGCGCAGCTTGAAGTGGATCAACGTCGCCTTTTTCCGTCTTAACGCTGTGATCAGCGTGGTATTCTTGATTGTGGTGCTGGCTGAAGTGGTTTTTCCCGGCTTCCGCGTTGTTCGATGAATCCAATTTGGCAGAGCATGGGCATGCAAGACCTCGCCGAGCGAGTCGAGGCCGGAGAGCGTCTTTCCAAGGTGGATGGTTGCAGGCTGTTTGAGATCAGGGATTTAAACGTATTGGGATCACTCGCCAGCCGGATCAACCGGCAAAAAAACCGGGGCCGGGTCAGTTATATTTTGAACCGGTATATCAACTACTCCAATTATTGCATCCTCAGCTGCCAATTTTGCGCGTTTGCCCGCAAAAAACGCAATGGGGACGGTTTCGAACTCAGCATCGAGGAGATGATCCAGAAGGCGCGGGAAGCCCTCCGCTGCGGGATGACCGAACTGCATATTGTGGGCGGTCTGCATCCTTCCTTGCCCTTCAGTTATTACACCGATTTTCTACGCGCGCTCAAGCGCTTGGATTCCCGTCTGCAGCTGAAGTGTTTTACCGCCATTGAAATCCTGCATCTGGCCTGGTTGGCGCGTCGGAACGTTCCAGAGACCCTGGGAGCGTTGAGGGAGGCCGGACTCGATTGCCTGACGGGCGGTGGGGCGGAAGTTTTTAATCCCGAGGTCCGCAAGCAGATAGCTGTGGGCAAGGAAACGGCCGAGGAATACCTCGATGTTCATCGTTGCTGGCATCAGCTGGGAGGTAAGAGCACCTGCACCCTGTTGTACGGGCACGTGGAATCGCTGGCGGATCGCGTGGATCACCTGCGCCGGCTCCGGGAATTGCAGGATGAGACCGGAGGTTTTGTGGGATTTATCCCCTTGCCCTATCATCCGAACAACAACCGTTTGCCGGTTCAATGGGGGCCCACGGCCTATGACACCTTGCGGACGATTGCCGTCAGCCGCCTGTTTCTGGACAACATCACTCACCTGACCGCCTACTGGGTGGGATTAGGGTTGCGGTTGGCGCAAGTGGCCTTGAGTTATGGCGCTGACGATCTCCATGGCACAATCCACGAAGAGCATATCTTTCATATGGCAGGCGCCCAATCGCCGATGCTGCAGGATGAGGCCGCCATGATTCGGGCGATTCAAGACGCTGGATTCATTGCCGTGCAACGAGACACGTTTTACCAACCCATCAAAGAGGCCGGTGTGTTGCCCGAATCCGAGGCCCGCCATGACGGGGCCTTGCCCCAAGAGACTGGACAGAACAAGACTTCCTTGTGAGACGGGATTTAACATCATGACTACAGGCATCCCTTCAACGAATCGGTCGCTTCGATTGGCGCCCGCCGAATCCGCCGAGGATTTGGCCCAGAGGTACGCGCGTGAAAAACGAATCGTCAGCGGAGAGCAGGAGAGGCGGCTGGAGGTTGAGCCTTCGCGATTTCGCATCGGGTCGCCTCCCTATCTGAACGTGGCGCCGTTGATCCGGGGACTGGAAGACAAAGTCCTCTACGCGGTGCCTTCCGAACTGGCGCGGATGCTGCATCAAGGAGAACTGGACGCGGCCTTGTTGAGTGTTTCCGAGGCTTTGCTCCGGGATGAATACGACATTCTGGATGGCATCGCCATCGCATCCTTGGGCGAGGTCAAAAGCGTTCTGCTGGCGCACCGCCGGCCCTTGGATCAGATTCGAGAGGTTTACTGCGACCCGGCCTCGCTCTGCAGCGTCAACCTCCTCCGAGTGCTGTTCGCCGAGCGCAGGATCGGCGCCGAGTTCAAGGCGCTGCGTTCCTACGATCCGGCGACGTTGCCGGATGAGGTGCTGCTGATTGGCGACCGCGCGCTGGATCTTGCCCTTGGGCCCACCGAACACCAGATCTGGGATCTCGGGGCCGCTTGGTATGAGATGACCCAGCTGCCGTTTGTCCACGCCGTTTGGGTGTTGCGACGCGGTCAAGATACGCGTGACCTAATCCGGATCCTGCGTGAAGCCCGCGATTTCGGAATGGACACCCTGGATTATCTGGTGGAATCCCGGACCGAATACACCCGCGATTTTCGTCGAGACTACCTGGGCTGGCACATTCATTATCATCTGGGCATGGATGAAAAGCGCGGGTTGGCCCGTTTCACGGATCTATTGCGTCGTCACACGCCCGGGCCGGTGCATGATCCGCGGTTTGTGGCCTGAAGAATCGAGTCTGTTTTGACTCACCGGAGAAGATGACTATAGTTAAGCCCGTAAAAATGCGAACATCCAAGTCACTGGAAAATCGTTCAACCGCTGAATTTATGAAAAAACAACTAAGGCTATTGACATTTGGCGCATTGTGCGGTGGCAGTCTCCTCGCTGCCGCCGTGAATGCTCAGACTGAGATCGAGGGTTTCGAGTATGCCTCCGATGATGAACTCCTGGCGATGTGGCTGCCCAGTGGAAATGCGATGATCAGCGTGTCGGATGCCGTGTCGCCGCAGTCTTCCGGCATGACCTGCATGAAGGTCGAGTTCAATTTCCCGTCGATCCAATGGGCCACCGAGACCGTGCGCGGCTCGGATCTCGGTGCGGTTTTGTCCATTGCTTCCGAGCAATATCTTTCGTTCCGGCTCAAGGGCGATCCCGCCTTTGCGGCCGCCGATTTCCGCAACCTCTATCTCTATGCGTATGACGAGGACGGCAACTTTGGACGTTGGGGCAAAGCCGCCCCCACAACTGATGACTGGCAGATCGTTAACTTCAAAGCCAGCGGCATCGAGAAACCCTGGGATTCCACCGCGCTTCCGGACTTAAGCCGGATCATTCGGTTTGCCTTCTTCCAATATGGCAGCGAGGCGGCCATTGAACCCTATACGGCAACCATCTATGTGGACGACCTGATGGTGCGTGATACGCCGTTGATCGATGTCATTCCTCCGGCGCCGCCTCGGGAATTGATCGATGACTTCGAGGGATACGCGGACACGACGGCCCTGCAGGCCTTTTATGCCTATCAAACAAGCCCGGCGGCCACTGTGGCCACCGCATCTTTGGAAACCCCGGCGCCTCAAGGCAGCAAAGCATTAAAGCTGGCCATCGACTTCGCCCCAGGCCAGTATCCGTGGGGTAGCGTCCGTTCCCCCGTCGTGGCCCCGTTTTCGTTCCCCACCAATGCGGTTGTCTCGGTGCGTTTCAAAGGGGATCCCGCCTTGGCCGGTGTCGCCGACAATGACACAACCTTCTGGCTCTCCTTCTATGACAAGACCGGCGCCGGCATCAATTTCATCACAGGCGGCGCCCCCGTGGTGACCGGCGAGTGGACCACGCTGCAGGCCCGGCTCGAGGATTTCGGCGATACCTCGACCGTTGACGTCGGCAATCTCGTTCAGTGGCGGATTTTGGTCCAGGGCTGGATGGGAATTCCGGAGCAAGCCGGAACCTCGGCCGCCTTCTACATCGATGACATTCGGATCGCGGTCCCAACGGCGGAACCGCCGATTTTATCCATGAACCGGGAGGCAGCCGGTCTCAAGTTAATCATGGATCGGCTGGTTCCTGGCAAGGCCTATGAACTACGGTCTTCGGCGGATCTGGCGCAATGGGGCGCGGTGACTGTGATCCATGCGACATCGGCATCGGCGACATGGGATGTGCCAGCGGGCCAGAACCAGGCATTCTATCTTCTCGTTGAAAAAGCTCCTTGAATTGCCATTTGTTCTTGGGATCAATCCTGGGCTCCGCCCCAAAGCGGGGCCCTGCTATCCAAAGCGTCATCAGACCCCCATGCCGATCCGGTGTTGGATCGATGCGGTGATCGGGTGGGCCAGCAAATATCACAGAATTCTCCTACGGACCGCATGGCTTGGACTGGTCCTGACGTCAGGCAACGTTCTTGCCGCAGACGACGGGCTAAGGATTAGCGTGTATGCGACCGCCGGAGATGTTTTGCGTTATCTCAACACTGCGGAGAATCGGCTGAAGGTCGAACAAGTGCTTGCGCCCCTCGGTGTTTCCCGCTTGTTTCTGGAAGGGCGCCGAGGGGGTGAATATGTCCCCCCCAATCGGCTGAGGGAGGCGCGCGTTTTTTGGGAGGAGCGCGGCATTGAATGCGCCGGGGGTATTGCCACCGTGCCGGGGCAGCAGTTCGGGGTTCGTCAAACGGGGGGGCTGGATTGGCTGAACTGGGAGAGCGGCAAAACTCGATCGGATATTACCCGGTTCTTTTTGGAGAACGCGGTGACCTTCGACACCTTAATGGTCGATGATTTTTTCTGCACCGGGGACGTGTCCCCCGAATCTGTCCGGCTTCGAGGGGCGCGTTCCTGGGGAGAATATCGAAGAGACCTCTTGGTTTCTTTGATCGATCCGATAATGCAGGAGCCGGCTCGCAAGATTCGCTCGAATGTTCGCCTGATAATCAAATTCCCGCAGTGGTATGATCGATTCGAGCTGTTTGGATACGATCCGGTGCGGATGTCATCCCGTTTCGACCAAGTATGGGTTGGCACCGAGGTTCGCAATCCAAGGACCCGGAGGATGGGATATGTCCAACCCACGGAAGGTTATATGAACTTCCGATGGCTTCAGTCGATCGCGGGCGACAAGGTCGTGGGCGCTTGGTTTGATCAC
Organism: Verrucomicrobiota bacterium; assembly: GCA_022709905.1. Lineage (GTDB taxonomy): Bacteria > Verrucomicrobiota > Verrucomicrobiia > Limisphaerales > UBA1319 > JAKLHY01. The sequence goes on from JAKLHY010000013.1 coordinate 49,172, forward strand.
ATCGAGTGCGGCGCACAGCATTATCTCGATCAGGCCTGTCAGAGCGTGCTGGCCGGCGCTCGGGAACTGACCTTGTTTCACTTGGGCGATCTGATGGAGGGGCATCCGGGCGATGCGCTGCTGGCGGCGCAGCTGCCGAGGCTCCGGCAATTGGCGGGTCGCGTCCGGAACTCATCCCGGCAAGGGATTGCGTTCTACAAGCCTCCGAACGGTCCTGCCGGGGAGAACATGTATTTGGCGGATTACCTGGGAATGATCGGCCTGCCGGTTCTGCCGGTTGCGCAGTATCCGTCCGAGTCCAGGGTCGCTTTTCTGCCGGCCCAAGCGGCAGCGGATCCGGAAATTGTCGATCGAATGAGCCGGCACTTGATCCAAGGCGCCACCTTGATTGTTACGCCGGCTTTCATCCGAATGGCAGGTCTGGGGGCCAGTGAACTGGCGGGGGTTCAGGTCGGAGTATCCTCCCTTCCGGTCGAGGCTACGGCATTCAAGGCCGGTTCCAGATCGGTGCCGTTCGCTGTGCCTCTGGAACTGGATGCCACCCTGACACCGGTCGAAGCCTCCGTCCGCTTGTGGGCCAACATGGATCAAACCAGACTTCCCCTCCTGACCGTTCGCCGGACAGGCCGAGGCCAGGTGTTTGTTATGAATACGCGCACTTTTTCGGAGCAGGATTTTCTTGATTCCGATGAATGGCTGCTGGCTCCGAAGCCGCGGGGGCTTCCGGCCATTCCTTCGGAACTTGGGGACATTCTGCGTGCCGCCTGGCTCAAGCCGTTGAACGTCAGTCTTAAGAGCCCGTCGGGTGTGGCGCTTTGCCTTTTTGGCTCCAACCGTTTTCTCCACAATTTTACCGATCAAATTGTTCGGCTGCGTTTGGATGGCGATTGGTTGCAGATCAATCCCAATCAATGGCTGTGGCGGGATTGATGGGATGCGCAACAATCCTGTCGCGTTAGGGCGAAGAAGTCTGACCATGTTGGACGCAATGACGGGCGACCTCGGTCAAAACCGCTCGGTGTTGTCTGTGTGCTGTGGTTAAAACAGTTTCTTCTCAACCCTGATATCATGGATGATACGGAGAGGCCCCACCGTCCCTGACTTCCACGATGTCAACGATAGAGTGCAGCCACGCCGGGCCCGTGGTGCTCGATGGTCAACCGGGGTGGCAGTTTTCCCACCAGACAGGTCTGAGGCTGAACGTCGCTAGCGTTTGGCGCCTGAGGATGAGGCGGGGCGGGAGGGAGCCGGGCGGGATGCAATGGCATTAAAGCCTTTGGTGAGTAGTTCAGAGGCCTTGGCATCACGCAATTTTCGGTCCACGCTGCCCAGGACAATGGCGATGACGCGTTGTCCATTACGCTGGGCGGTGACCGCAATCGAGAAACCCGCGGCGGAATAGTAGCCGGTCTTGAGTCCATCGCATCCCTCGACCTGGGCCATGAGATGGTTGTGGGTGCGCATGAGAACCATTTTCGAGCCGGCATTTGGACGGAAAGGCCGCTCGCGGGTGGAGGTATACCGGAGTGTTTCGGGGTGTTTCAACAGTTCGCGGCAGAGCAGGGCAAAATCCCGGGCGGTGGTTACATCGGGTTTTTGGCCGGGGCCCGGAGGCAAGCCGTGCACCGACGAGAAGGTCGTTTGATTCATTCCGAGTTCCCGGGCGCGTTGGTTCATGAGCTGGACAAAGGCATCACAGGAGCCGGCCACCTTTTCGGCGAGGGCCACAGCGGCATCGTTGGCGGATTGAATCATCAGGGCGTAGAGGAGTTCTTCTACCGGGAAGACCTCCTTTTCGGCCAGCCAAACCTGAGATCCGCCGGTCTGAGAGGCTCGGGTGCTGGTGACGACCTGGTCTTGAAGCGAGAGCTGGCCCTGCTTGATTTTTTCAAGGATAATGAGCAGATCCATCAGCTTGAGAACGCTGGCAGGATGGCCTTTGGCATCGGCCTTGTCCTCAAAGAGGACTTGGCCGGTTTGGGCGTCGATGACGATGGCGCCCAGATAGGGATTTTGAGCGATGGAAGGTTTAGGGGCCGGCTTGGGCGCGGTCGAGCGGGCGGGGGTTTTGGCATTTCGAGAGTTTGGCGTGGCGGCCAGCGCGGATGGAACCACCAACAGGATGAGAGCCAGGAAAGCAGCCAGGCAGCAGGTGATGACAGATCTTTTCATTTTGGAGCGGCAGTTTCTTTAAGTGTCGCGTTGATGTCCAGTCCGAAGCGGCGGATTCTGCACTTGAACAGGACGTGAGTGGCCGATTAGCCTCGATAGGTTCCAGATGCGCCGGATCGGAATGGATTTCCGGCAAGCACCGGGGCTTAACCAGATGCAAATCTATGTCGACGCACGAAGCTTTTCGTTTTCGATCCCTGGTCGAACTCCAACAGCGTTTGGATCAGACCGGATTGGATCTCGGGGTGAGTCAGGATTTAAGCGCGCTCTTTGAGTCGGTGCGTTTGGGCGCGGTGGTTTTACCCAATCGCCTGACGGTGCTGCCCATGGAGGGCTGCGATGGCACAGCGGACGGGGCTCCGGGTGAACTGACCTTTCGGCGGTACCGTCGATTTGCCGCCGGAGGGGCGGGATTACTCTGGTTCGAGGCCACCGCTGTGGTTGAGGAAGGCAGGGCTAATCCAAGGCAGCTTTGGCTGCGCAAGGGGAATGTGGCCGCTTTCACCCGTTTGGTCGAGCAAGCCCGGGAGGCTGCCCGGGAAGCGTTGGGACCTGAACATCGGCCGTTTCTTGTGGTTCAATTGACCCATTCCGGCCGCTACAGCCGGCCGGGACGCGCGCCAAGGCCCATCATCGCGCATCATTCGCCCTTTTTAGATCCCATCCATCAGTTGCGGCCGGATTATCCGCTGATTACGGACGATGACCTGGAGCGTTTGGAGGATGCTTATGTGGCCGCTGCCCGGTGCGCCTATCAGGCCGGTTTCGATGCCGTCGATATCAAGGCCTGTCACCGCTATCTGATCTCTGAACTTCACGCTTCCTTTACCCGGCCGGGAAGATACGGAGGGACGTTTGAGAACCGGACTCGGTTCTTCCGAAACGTCATCCTGAAGATCAAGGAATCGGTTCCGGAAATTCAGGTGACTTCGCGCCTGAACGCCTTCGACGCGATGCCATTTCCCTACGGATTCGGAGTCAGCCAGGAGGATCCGGCAAAGCCGGATTTGAAAGAACCGTTGGAGTTGGTGCGGTTTCTGCGATCCATCGGCGCGCCGGTGGTCAATATCACGATTGGAAATCCGTATTACAACCCCCACGTGAACCGGCCGTATGATATCCCGGTTGCCGGGGCGGAGGTGCCATCGGAATCGCCCCTGGAAGGGGTGAATCGGTTTGTGCAAGTGGTAAGGTCGATCCAGGAAGCTTCGATGGGATTTCCGGTGGTTGGCGGTGGGTATTCCTGGTTGCGGCATTTTTTTCCTCATGTGGCGGCGGCCAACATTCGGAAGGGCTGGGTATCGCTGGTTGGTGTTGGACGCATGGCTTTTGCATACCCCGACTTCGCCCGTGATCTTAAAGAGAAGGGGAGGTTGGATGAACACCGGGTTTGTGTGGCTTGTTCGGCCTGTACTCAGATCATGCGTGACGGCGGGCGTTCCGGATGCGTTCCACGAGATGCGGAGGTGTACGAACCGATCTATCGGGAGGGGCGATCTCAAGCCCTGGATTCCATCATCCAGATGGCCAAGACCTGCCGTCAGTGCAGTGATCCGACTTGTGTGGGGCACTGTCCAGCGCAGGTCAATATTCCGAGGTTTGTGGAGCAGATCGCAGCAGGACGGTTTCGGGAGGCCTATAACACGATCAAGCAAGCCAATGTGTTGGCGGCAACCTGCGGTTATGTCTGCCCGGCCGAAACCCTCTGTGAAGCGGGTTGCATTAATCGGCATTATACGGCTCCTGTCCCCATTCGGCATCTGCAACGTTGGGTCAGCCAGAAAGCCTTGGAAGAAGGATGGTCTGGAGAATCGCTGAACCGTCAGCCTGGAAATGGGGTGAAAATGGCTGTTCTGGGGGGCGGACCCGCCGGAGTTGCCGCCGCTTTGCATCTCGCCGCCATGGGTTATGAGGTGACTATGTTCGATCGAGCTGAATCCCTGCCGGGAGGCATAGCTCGCGCCACAATTCCTGAAGAACGATTACCAGTTCAGGTCATTCAACGGGAGCTCGAACAATTGCTCCGGTCCGACGATCGAGTTCGATTACGATTTGGGTTCGAGTTATCGGCGGAGAGAAGCCTGGATGCCATCCGTAAAGAAGGCTACACAGCCATACTTATCGCGCTGGGTCTGGGGTGTTCCTTAACGTTAAAGGCCGCGCATCAGCCAAAATCGGGTCGTTGGGGGGCCTTGGATTTGATACGCGAGGTGCGCCGGGGAACGAGATTGAGTGGCAGAATTCTTGTGTTGGGTGGGGGCAATACGGCCATTGACGCGGCTTTATGGGCGCAGAAAGCCGGCGCATCCGATGTCTCTATTATATATAGGCGTAGTTTTGCCGAAATGCCGGCTTGGCCTCATGAGAGAGACGAGGCGATTCGGGCGGGCATACATTTCCTGGCTTTAACGGCCCCGATGGATTATGAACTTGGGGAAAGGGGAGAGGTGACGGGATTGCGGGTAGTACGGACAGCACTTGGAGCCGTGGACGAGGATGGCCGTCGTCGGCCGGAGGTCTTGGCGGGATCCGAGCATGTGATTCCTGCCGATTGGATTATTGAGGCGCTTGGCCAGAGGATTGAGAGTGGTTTGTTTTCAGCCCTAAATGGCGTGGCGATCACGGATAAGGGATTAATCCAGGTCAATCCTGAGACGTTGGAGACGACCCGATCGGGAGTATTTGCGGCGGGCGATATCATCAATGGCGGCGCGACGGTGGTTCAAGCGGTTGCTGAAGGGACTCGGGCCGCGCGTCATATGGATCAATGGTCGAGAGCAAGCCGTCCGCAGGAGGGAGGTTAGGATGCGGTTGTTGATCACGCCGAAAACGGCGGGATTGGATGGAGAATAGCCCGGGTGCAGATCGAAAAGTCCCGAGATTGAGACTTGACTGCAATATCCGGGAATTCTATCTTGATCATAACGGAATCAAATTGCTGGTTTGCGATCAGCGCGGTGAAGTCGGAGAGTGATCTGCCGACTTTTTTATTCCCCTATTGGGGGGGCATTAATATGAACGCTGAATTTTTAGCTGTCGTCGAGTTTTGGGAGCGGGAGAAAGGCATCAGTAAGGATGTCCTGTTGGCGGCCGTCCAGGAAGCCTTGGTGTCGGCGGCAAAGAAGGCCGTGGGTCCCGCTCGCAATTTGCGTTGTGCCATCGATCCCCGAAATGGCGATATCAAGGCGTTCGCCCAGTTGATGGTCGTTGACAAGGTATCGTCAAAGCACGATGAGATTTCGTTAACGGAAGCCAAGGCGATCAAGCCGGATGCCCAACTGGGAGAGGAATTGGAGAAGGAAGTTACCCCGGCCAACTTTGGACGGATTGCCTCTCAATACGCCAAACAAGCCCTGATGCAGCATATACGAAGGGCTGAAAAGGACTTGATCTTTGCCGAGTTCAAGGATCGGACTGGGGACATAGTCAGCGGGGTGGTTCGGCGATTCGAGCGATCGGATGTTACGATTGACCTGGGCAGGTATGAGGCGCTGTTGCCGAATCGGGAACGCGTTCCGATTGAGGAGTATCAAGTTGGCGAACGTCTGCGGTGTTATGTGAAAGCGGTGGAAAACACGGCCCATGGCCCGGAGATCATCTTATCGCGGGCAGATCCCCAGTTTGTGGCCAAGTTGTTTCAACTGGAAGTCTCCGAGATTAACGACGGCACCATCGAGATCAAAGCAATTGCGCGCGAACCGGGTTACCGAACCAAGATTGCCGTCTATTCGCGTGACGAGAAAGTGGATCCGGTGGGGGCCTGCGTTGGCCTGAGGGGTCAGCGCGTAAAAAACATCGTGCGCGAGCTGAACAACGAAAAGGTTGACATCATCAAGTGGGATCCGAACATCAGGATCTTTATCGCCAACGCATTGAATCCGGCGCAATTGAAGTCTTTTGAAATTGACGAGGTCAATCGACGTGCCACGATCCTGGTGAGTGAAGACCAGTTGTCCTTGGCCATTGGCAAACGGGGGCAAAACGCCCGGCTGACATCCAAATTGACGGGTTGGCAGGTGGACATCGAAGTTGAGGCGGTGGCCAAGATTGGATTTGCGGAGCAGGTGGCGCAGGCGGTGCAATCCCTGGCGTCCATTCCCGGGATCACTGAGGCCCAGGCCGATGTTTTGGTGCATGCGGGATTTGTTTCTTTGGAAGACTTGTTACAGACGGAAGTGGATGACCTGGCTTCGATCCCGCAGATTGGAGATCAGGCAGCCGCAGTACTGGAGGCGGTGAGAAGTGAGGCGGCCAATCGCAAGATTGCGATTGGCTAGAACGCGCTCATTTTGGGAGCGAGCGACTTCGGGGGTGAATGAGAGGTCGCGGTGGTTTCTTAAGTATAAATTAATATGCCCGTTCGGATTTACGACATTGCCAAGAAATATGGAATCCCCAGCAAGGAGATCATTGCCAAGGCTAAGGATCTGCACATAGCCGGCGCGCGGGTTCCCTCAAGTTCGCTGGACAAGATCACCGCCGAGTATTTCGAACAGCAACTGGAACAGCAATATGGGTATAAACCCGTGGATCTATTGGCCCCCAAGGCCAAGGGAGAAGCTGTTGAAGCTCCCGCCGTGCCCGCGGATGTTACGGCCGCCGAGATCCCACAGGAACCGCCCGTAAGTCCTCCTGAGCTGTCGGTTGAAACGCCGGTTGTTATGCCAGCCGTGGAGGTGGTTGCGCCGCCCCCGCCTGTCACCGAACCTCCGCCGGTCGCGGAACCGCCTCCGGCGCCAGCAGTTGAACCGGCTCCTCCACCGGCGCCTGAGCCTCCTCCAATCCAAGTGATTTCTCCTCCACCAGAGGAAGCGGTGCCAGCCCCGGTCATTATTGAAGAGTCTTCTGCGGTGATTCCGGAGGCGCCGCTCGAGCCTGTCGTCGCAGCCCCGGTTGAAATTATTAAGGCCGAGCCGGCTGTCGTGGAGCAGGCCAAGGCGCCTACAGAGGAGATACCGGCTCCGGTGACTGCCATTGTTCCTCCTCCGCCCCCGCAGCCTCCGCTGCCGCCTCCCCCCCCCAAGGTGGGTGACAAGGTCGGTTTTATTCAACTTCCTCCCAGGCCTGGTCCGCGTGTCTCGGACAAATCGGGAGGAGCCAAAACGCCGGCTCGTCCTTTGGCGCGGCCCGAGCCTGTGCGAGGGCGTCAGGATCGCCGCGAGACGAAACCCGGCCAGGGTGCGAGTCGATTTGGCGGCTCACCGGGCGGAGGCGCGCGGCCTGGGTTGGCGCCTTTCGTATCACGGCCTGGGGCGCCGCGGCCAGCGGTTGGCAAACCCGAAGGGGCGGCGGCCTCCGATTTTGTTCCGCCCGCCGCAGGCACCTTGATTACGATGAAACCCCCGATCATCGTCCGGCAACTGGCGGAGCTGTTGAAGCGGAAACCGTTCCAGCTGATTGCCGATTTGATGGAACTGGGAGTATTCTCCAACGTCAACCAGACGATCGATGAGGCGGTCGCCCAACGGTTGTGCGCCAAGCACGGTTTCCGGTTTGAATTGGAACGAAGGGAACGCGGAGCGGGTCTCGTCCATGCTCCTGTTCGTCGGGTGGAAGTGGATATCGATGACAAACCCGAGGATCTGAAACCCCGTCCGCCTGTGGTCACCATTATGGGACACGTTGACCACGGCAAGACCACGTTGCTGGATACCATCCGGAAGTCCGATGTTGCCGCTGGCGAGGCGGGAGGCATCACTCAGCATATCGGGGCCTACACGATTTCCATACCGCATCCCGAGCGTCCGCAGGAACTGCAGCAGATCACTTTTCTGGATACGCCGGGTCATGCGGCTTTCAGCGCCATGCGCGCGCGGGGGGCCAATGTCACCGATATTGTGATCCTGGTGGTGGCGGCGAATGACGGAGTGATGCCGCAGACCGTCGAAGCCATCAACCACGCCAAGGCCGCCAAGGTCACCATCATGGTGGCCGTGAACAAGACGGATCATCCCAACGCCAACCCCATGCGGGTGCGGCAGCAGATGCAGGAGCAGGGCTTGGTTTGCGAGGAATGGGGGGGCAGCGTGATCTTCCAGGATGTGTCCGCATTAACCAAGCAAGGGGTCGACAAGCTTTTGGAATTGCTCGTGCTCCAGGCGGAGGTCATGGAGCTGAAGGCGAATTTTAATCGGCGAGCCAAAGGGAATGTGATTGAATCCGGATTGGAGCCCGGGGGGCCGACGGCGACGGTGCTTGTGCGCAAGGGCACCTTGCGAGTGGGAGATATGATCATTTGCGGGCCTTTTTGGGGCAAGGCCCGGGCCTTGATCAACGAGGAGGGCAAACGCCTGAAGGAGGCCGGACCCTCGGTGGCGGTCAAGCTGCTTGGACTGAACGGGGTTCCCGAAGCCGGTCTTGAATTCAGCGTGGTGGAGAATGAAAAGGCCGCGCGCGAACTCGCCGAGCAACGCGCCCTGGAAGCCAAGGAATCCATGACCATGGAACGTCGCCCTAAGGTCACCTTGGAAAACCTTTTTGCCACCCTGTCGGCCGACTCCGCCAAAATCCTGAAAGTCGTTGTGAAAGGCGACACTCAGGGCTCGGTCGAGGCCATTGCGGATGCTCTCAAGAAGATCGAGTCGACCAAGGTATCCCTGGAGATTGTCCACAGCGCGGTGGGGACCATCACCGAGTCGGATGTCATTTTGGCTTCCGCATCCAAGGCCATTATTCTGGGATTCCATACGCGGGTCGACAGCAGCGCCGCCGAAACGGCGAAGCGTGAGGGGGTCCAGATCAAGCTGTATTCGATCATTTACGAGTTGATTGACGAGGTCAAACTCGCCATGGCGGGTTTGTTGGAGCCTATCGTCAAAGAGGTCGTTTTGGGATCAGCCGAGGTGCGTCAGTTGTTCCAGCTCTCCAAAGGGGGAGTGGTGGCCGGGTGCATGGTCAACAACGGGCGTGTGCTGCGTGGCCGGTGCCGCGTGATGCGCCGGAAGTCGGCGGTCTACGAAGGGACCATGCAATCCCTGCGGCGTTTTCAGGACGAGGTCAATGAAGTCCGATCCGGCCTGGAATGCGGCATTCGAATTGATGGATTCAGCGACTTCCAGCCTGGCGATCTGATCGAGTGTTATTCGCTCGAAAAGGTTGCCCAGAAGCTGTAGGCCAAGCCCGAAGGTTGCTATGAGATCGCGCAGAATGGAGCGGATCAACGAACTGCTCAAGCGGGTGATCGGCGAGTCGCTCCGCCGCGAGTTTCCCCTCCAGGAGGCCGGGCTGCTGTCGGTGCACAGCGTCGAAGTATCGGGCGATCTGCATCTTGCCACGGTCTTTGTCACCCTGTTTGGCAACGCCGAACAACAGAAAAAAGCGATGGCCTGGCTGGCCAAAGAGCGCAAACGCATCCAGGCGGCGGTGGCCGACGCGGTGGTTTTGAAGAACACACCCCAGCTGCATTTCAAGCTGGATGAATCCATTACCCGAGGCAATCGGGTTCTGGAGATCATGGCCGAGTTGGAGCAATCCGACTCGGATTCATGAAATCCCGTTCTCAAATTGTGCCGCGCATTCTGGACGTGTTGCGCCGGAGCAAGACAGTTGCCCTGGTCAGTCACGTGCGGCCGGATGGGGACAGTATCGGATCCCAGCTCGCGTTGGCCGAGGCATTGGATCGGGCCGGCAAGTCTGTGGTCTGTTGGAACGAAGATCCGATTCCAGCCAAATTGGCGTTTTTGGACCGGAGAGGAGTGATTCAATCCCCATGTTCCGACAAACGGTTTGATTGTGTCGTGGCCTTGGATGCCGCCAGCCTGGAGCGGTTGGGTTCCGTGGCTGACCGGATTCGGGACCGATCCATCCTGATCAATATCGATCACCATATCAGCAACACCCGCTTTGGCGACATCAATTGGATTTCTCACCGGAATCCTTCCACAGGCGAGTTGGTCTTTCGGCTGTTGAAGGCGTCCAAGTGGCCGATCACCGCGACGATGGCGGATTGTTTGTTCACCGCGGTGTCCACCGATACAGGATCGTTTCAGTATCCGTCCACCCGGCCCGCCACCTATGCCGTGGCGGGAGAGTTGGTGAAACGCGGGGCAAACCTGGCTACCATCTGCCAGGAGGTTTACCAGTCCTTTCCCCTTTCCCGTGTGCGCCTGATCCAGCACACCCTGAATAATTTCAAATTGACCGACCACAACCGGATTGCGTATTTCTGGCTGCGTCCAGCGGACTACGCCCGGGCTCGCGCGGGGAGCGATGACAGCGAAGGATTGATCGATCACATCCGCGCCATCGAGCCGGTGGTTGTGGCCTGTCTTTTTGAACAGATGAAACCGAACCTGGTGCGAATCAGCATGCGCTCGAAGAACCCCCGGGTCGATGTCAATGAAATTGCCCGCCAGTTCAACGGAGGCGGTCATCCTGCCGCCGCCGGGGCGCGAATCGCCGGATCGCCCGAGGCGGTGCAACGGGCGGTGATCCGGGCTATCCGACAAGCGCTAAAGTCAGTTCCCATGAACCATGCAGACTCCTGATCCGCTCGATGGAGCGTTGTTAATTGACAAACCTGTAGGGCTGACCTCCCACGACGTGGTGGATGCCGTCCGCCGGCATTTCCAGCTGAAGAAGGTCGGGCATTGCGGGACATTGGATCCCAATGCCACCGGTCTGCTCGTCCTCGTTCTGGGGCGGGCCACCAAGCTCTCCGAGTCCCTGATGTCTGCCGACAAGGGATACGCCGGAACGATCAAGTTTGGAGAGACCACCGACAGCTATGACGCCGACGGACAGCTGGTGCATTCGCTGCCTGTGCCTCCCCTGACCCTCGAGGAACTCAATCAGGCCGCTGCCGGTTTTGTGGGAGATCTCATGCAGACGCCGCCCATGGTGTCGGCGGTCAAAAAAGATGGTGTTCCCCTTTACAAACTGGCCCGGAAAGGTCTCGAGGTTCCGCGCGAACCGCGTCTGATTCATATCTACCACTTCGTGTTTACTGGGTATCAGGAGCCGTTTGGGCATTTTGACATTCTCTGCACCAAAGGCACCTACGTGCGGAGCTTGGCCCACGAACTGGGCCAGAAGCTGGGATGCGGAGCCCATTTGGCCGCGCTGCGGCGCACCGAATCAGGCCCGCTGAAGGCGCGGGATGCCTCTCCCTTGGACCAAGTCCTGAGTTGGGATATCCGGGAACTCGAGCGGCGGATGATTCCATTCCGCCAACTGCTCGCCGCCCCTCCATGAAGATCATCTCGCGGGCTGAGGATTTCAATCCCCTGGGACGCCGTGTCTGTTTGGCCCTCGGTGTCTTTGATGGAGTGCACCTCGGGCATCAGCAGGTGATCCATCAAACGATTTCCGACGCCCGCCAGCACGATGGATACGCCGTCGTGGTGACTTTCGATCGTCATCCCAATACGGTGGTTCGTCCGGACAAGGCGCCTCGGATGATCTACCCGCTGGCGAAGCGGCTTCGGGTGATGGCCGAACTGGGATTGGATGCCGCGCTGGTTCTTCCATTCGACCACGCCCTGAGCCAGGTTTCGGCTGAGGAGTTTATGGGCCGTTTGTGCCGGGCCTGGGGGCAGGTCTACAGTGTGTCGGTCGGCGCCGGGTTTTGCTTTGGTTACCGGCGCCTGGGAAATCTGAACCTTTTGAAGAATCTTGGGCAGACTTACCACTTCATTGTCCACGGTCTGGCGCCCGTAAGCCTGGACTCCAAAACCATCAGCAGCACCCTGATTCGGGAGTCCATTCTTGCCGGCCACCTCGATCGCGCCGACCAGCTCCTGGGGCGGCCGTATACGCTGGGGGGAAGGGTCGTCCAGGGGGATCAGCTCGGCCGGCGGCTCGGTATTCCCACAGCCAACCTTGATGTTCGCGATCTGGTGCATCCTCCCAAGGGCGTGTATGCCGTGCAGACTGCCTTCCGCGATCGGCTCTACCTGGCGGTCCTGAATATCGGAGATCGGCCCACCATCCAGCATTCAGATTCCGTCCTTCGGGTTGAAGCTCACCTGCTCGATTTTTCGGGGGATTTGTATGGTCAGGAACTTGAAGTCGAATTCCTGGCCCGGATCCGAGACGAAAAACGTTTCGCGTCGTTGGACGCCTTGCAGGCACAGATCCAGCAGGACATTGCGATGGCGAAAAACTCGGTCTAGAGTCCATGCACGTTGGCTTGGTCAGTCATATCCAACGCTACTCGGTCCATGACGGGCCCGGGATCCGAACCACCGTTTTCCTGAAGGGCTGTCCCCTCCATTGCGCCTGGTGCCATAATCCGGAAAACATCTCATGCAGGATTGAACTCGTGGTCCATCGGGGACGTTGTGTCCGGTGCGGGGAGTGCGAGCGGGTGTGTCCTCGCGCCGCATTTCCAGAAAACAGGCGCCCGCATGGCACCGGATGGGGTGAGCCTGGAATGAATCTCCTATCCTCAACCTCGCCCAGCCCTGAGGAAGAAAACCCATGGGTTTGTGTCAGTTGCGGAGCCTGTGTGGATGCGTGCCCGACGGGAGCCCGGGAACTGCGTGGCCGTGAAATGACCGTTGCCGAATTGATGAAGCAGGTGCTGGCCGACCGGGTGTTTTTCGAGGAATCGAAGGGCGGGGTGACCTTTTCGGGGGGCGAGCCCTTGCGACAAAGTGATTTTTTACAGGCGGCCCTCGAGTCGTGTCGAGCGGAGGGACTGCCTGCGGCGGTGGACACGTGTGGCTATGCGCCGGAACAGGAGCTGCTCGCTGTGGCCCGGCTCACCGATTTGTTTTTGTACGATCTGAAGTTTATGAATGACGCCCGGCATAAGGAATACACGGGTGTTTCCAATGGCCTGATCTTGGAGAATTTACGGGCGCTGGCATGCTCCCACCCCAAAATCTGGTTGAGAGTCCCCGTCATTCCCGGCCTCAACGACTCCCCCGAAGAGATCGAGGCCATGGCCGAGTTCGTTCGCGGTTTTTCCGCGATAAAGCGAGTCTGTTTGCTGCCCTATCACCGCGCGGGCATTGGCAAGTTCCAGCAACTCGATCAGGACTATCGGTTGCCCGATCTGGCGCCTCCCGAGCCTGCCCATCTCGAGAGATTGCGGGAACGATTGGGTCAATTCGGACTTCGCGTCAGCATCGGGGGATGAACTGCCGGACCGATTTTGCACGCACTTCCAGCGCATTCAGGTGACATTTTGCCGCGGATCGCTATATTGGGACCATGACAGAACGTACTGCCAGATTGCGACGCCAAAGCCTGGAGGCCCGTCCCAGCATTTCTCCGGAACGAGCCGTCCTCTTGACTGAGTTCTATCAGGCCCACGAGGGTATGTTTTCCATTTCGGTGATGCGCGCCCGATCGTTTTTCCATCTCTGCCAGCGCAAGACTCTCCATCTGGGTGAAGACGAACTCATTGTCGGCGAACGCGGCCCGCGTCCGAAAGCCACCCCGACTTTTCCCGAACTGACCTGTCACAGTCTGGAAGACCTGGAGATCTTGAACAGTCGTCCCAAGACCCACTATGACGTCGACGCCGAATGCCTGCGGCTTTATCGTGAGAAAGTGATTCCATATTGGCGGGGCAGGTCTTTGCGGGATAAAATTTTCGCTGAACTCCCCGAGCCCTGGAAGGAAGCATATGCCGCCGGGCTGTTCACCGAGTTCATGGAACAGCGCGCCCCCGGTCACACGGTTCTGGACGACAAGATTTATGCCCGCGGCCTGCTTGATTTCAAGCAGGACATCACCACGGCGATCCAGCAATTGGACTTCCTGCACGATCCGCTGGCCTACGACAAACTGGAGACCCTCAAATCATTTGCCATTTCCTGCGATGCCGTGATCCTGTTTGCCGAGCGGCACGCGGCGTTGGCCCGCGAAATGGCGGCGAAGGAGAGTTCTCCAACACGCCGCGCCGAACTCGAGCGGATTGCCGAGGTTTGCTCCCGGGTGCCGGCTCACGCCCCGCGGAATTTCCATGAAGCCCTGCAATCCTATTGGTTTTGTCACCTGGCTGTTATCACCGAGCTTAACGGCTGGGACTCGTTCAATCCCGGGCATTTGGACCAGCATCTTCTGCCGTTCTACGAGCGCGGGCTGGCCGAGGGTTCTTTGAACCGAGAGCAGGCGCGCGAACTTCTCGAGTGTTTCTTTGTCAAGTTCAATAATCATCCCGCTCCTCCCAAGGTTGGGGTCACCGCCGCCGAAAGCGGAACCTACACCGATTTTGCCAACATCAATATCGGCGGCCTGCTGCGAGACGGATCCGACGGTTCGAACGAACTGTCCCACTTGCTGCTGGACATCGTGGAGGAAATGCACCTGCTTCAACCCAGCACCAACATCCAGCTCTCGCGCAAAAGCCCGGATCGCTTCCTCAAACACGCCCTTCGAGTCATCGGCAAAGGCTATGGTTTCCCCTCCATTTTCAACGCCGACGCCGTGGTCCAGGAACAGTTGCGACAAGGCAAAAGCCTCGAAGACGCCCGAGCCGGCGGATGCAGTGGCTGTGTCGAAGTCGGCGCATTCGGCAAGGAAGCCTATATCCTGACCGGTTATTTCAACATGGTCAAATGCCTGGAACTCGCCCTTCACGACGGGGGGGATCCCATGACGGGCAAGCAGCTGGGACCCCACACCGGCCGACTGGAATCGCTCAGCAGTTTTGAAGAGCTCTTTAAGGCCTGGCGAACGCAGTTTCGGCATGTGCTCGATATCAAGCTCGCAGGCAATCGGTTGATCGAACGCCTCTATGCCTCGCAGATGCCCGCCCCGTTCCTCAGCGTCCTCATCGATGACTGCATCAAAAACGGTCGCGATTACAATGCTGGCGGCGCGCGTTACAACAATACCTACGTTCAGTTCGTGGGACTCGGCAGCCTGACCGACAGCCTCGCCGCTCTCCAACAACACTGCTTTCCGTCCCCGGACAATCCCTCCGCTCCCTCGCTCCGCCTCTCCCAAATGGCCGATGCCCTTGATCGCGATTTCGAGGGCCATGAGATCCTCCGCCAACGGCTCCTGCATAAAACCGTCAAATACGGAAATGACAACGATGGGGCCGACCGGATCATGGTCCGCATCTTCAATACCTGTTTCGAGGAACTCGATGGCCGGCCCGACACCAAGGGCGGATGCTACCGGATCGAGATGCTGCCGACAACCTGCCACGTCTATTTTGGAAGCATGACCGGAGCCACGCCCGACGGACGCCATGCCCATCGTCCCTTGAGCGAGGGCATCAGTCCCGTCCAGGGCGCCGATCGACACGGGCCCACCGCCGTGTTCAAGAGTGCCGCCAAAATGGACCACCTCAAAGCCGGCGGGACGCTCCTGAACATGAAGTTTACTCCCGCCTTGTTCGACAGCGAGGAGGCCTTGGACAAATGGGCGCAATTAATCCGCGGTTACTTCAAAATGGACGGTCATCATGTCCAGTTCAACGTCGTCCGCGCCGAGGCCCTTCGGCAGGCGCAGGCGGCCCCCGAGGAACATCGGGATCTCATTGTCCGCGTGGCCGGCTACAGCGATTACTTCTGCGATTTGTCCGTTGATCTTCAGGAGGAAATCATTCAGCGGACCGAACACCAGGGCTTTTGATTCATTCGGGGTTCTCTTGCGCGCGCGCATTTGCGTTCCGGATTAGCTATCGCAAAACGGAGATCGATCGTATAAAATCGTTTTGTATGAAATCAATTCTGCCCTTTTTCTTGCTGTCCCTGTTGATCGTCGGATGCCAAACCCAGCCCTCCTCCAACAGGAAGGGAGCCGCCGAATCCCCTTTGGCCCACACCGTGTTTTTCACTTTGAATGACAACTCGGACGGCCAAAAGGCCCGGCTGGTTCGGGAATGCCAGACCTACCTCAAGAATCATCCGGGCGTGATTTACTTTGCCGCCGGTACTTTGGCCGACGACCTGCAGCGCTCCGTCAATGTGCGTGATTTCGATGTGTCGCTGCACCTGGTCTTCCGGAACAAAGCCTATCAGGATGCCTATCAGACCGCGGCGGCTCATCAGGAGTTCATCCAACGCAACCAGGCCAATTGGAAACAGGTGCGAGTTTTTGACTCCTACTTGCGATAGGTAGGGGCGCCGTTCCTGAGTTGTGCTGGCAGGATCATCTCCTCGTCGGTCTCATATACCTGAAACATATTCCGGTGGTGGTCTATACAACGATCAGCGATCAAGATGTCGTGACGGGGACGCGTATTCCCCAGTTTCGACCTCAAGAAATTCGAAGGCCGGGCTCACCCATTCTCGGCAGAACTCAGACAAGAACTCCTCGAACGCCTCAAAGTCGACCCATGAACCTGGACATACTTGAAAATCGGAAACCGGAGGAATTGCGTGATTACCTCGAATTCCTGCTTTGGCATTACCGCGTGGTTGACGCCTTCTGGTTTCTCTATCTGGCCGAGGAATACGGCCAGCCGGCAGCGGAGAAGTTAAACGAACGCGTCTGGGGAAAGGTGTCCGCCATGGCCGCCAAAGACCTGGTTTCCCGGTTCAAAATCGAGGAGAAAGGCCTCGCCGGATTCGTCCAGGCCCTGCGCTGGTTTCCCTGGTGCATCCTGGTCGGTTACCAGATTCACGAAACAAAAGATGAAGTCGTCATCACCGTGCCGCATTGTCCCACGCAGGAGACCCGATTGAAGCGCGGCCTGGGCGAATACGTGTGTCGAGAGATGCACCGCGCCGAGTTCACCAGCTTCGCCCGGACCATTGATCCCCGCATCGAGGTGACCTGCGATTTCGCCCCCCCGGATCCCCATCCGCCCGAACTCTATTGCCGATGGCGATTCCGGATTGCCGCGGAACCTCGCCTCGAATGAATCGGGGTCACATCTCACAATTATACAATTCAGGCCGTTGATTCATTCGCGCCTGCTCAGGGCGATCTTGTGCCAATCGCCGTTCGTAGCGTTTGTCGTGGGTCGCAAAGACCCCGTAACTCCGCAAGTCCACCCCCCTCGGCCAGTTCCGCCAGTTTCAGACCGCACAACCGCCGTTTCAAACACAGCGCCCTATTCCGTCCCGTGGAACGTTCTCTTCTTGCGCGTTCATGTGAATAACATGGGATAGCCGAAGTAGAAGTATGTCGCACGAGGGCGAGCAGCTTGTTCGCAGCCAAGGCTTGATGCGTAAGAAAGCGGGATGACTCAGAGTTCGCGCAGCGCTTTTGCGATGGGGAGGCGGGCGCTTCGGATGGCGGGGAGGAGTCCGCCCAGGAATCCGATGGCGGCGGCGTAGAGCACCCCGCGCAACATCAACGCCGGGGTGACCTGGAAGGAAAACGCGACCTGGCTGAAGCTCTGCCAGTTGATGGTCGAAGCCTGGTAACCGTTGAAGGCGGTAAAGGCGATAATCCCCCCCCCCAGTCCGCCGGCGATGGCGACGATCAGCGATTCGAGAAGGATCGAAGCCACCACGGGGCTGGTGCCGAAACCGAGGGCGCGCAAGGTGGCAATCTCCCGTGTGCGCGATGCCACGGCGGTATACATCGTGTTGAGCGCTCCAAAGACCGCCCCCAAGGCCATCATGCTGGCAATGAGCACGCCCAATCCGGACACGAGGCGGTAGATCAATTGAGATTGTTCTTCGAAGTATTCGGTCTGCCGTAAGACCTTCGTCTGAACGCGGGGATCAGCTGTGAGGGTGTCTTTGAATTCCTCGAAGGCATCCGGAGAAGTGAGACGGACCCAGACGGATTGATAGGTGGTGCCGCGACGATAGGCCGCCTGCAGGCCGCGGGCATCGGTCCAGATCTCGGATTCTGCGATGCTGCCGTTCGCGGAGAAGATGCCGACCACGGTCCAGTCGGCCTGCCCAATTCTCACCCGGGCTCCCAGATCCAGTCCGCTGAATTGGGTGCTGGCGCCGCGTCCCGCGATGATTTCATTTTTACCCGGCTCGAAGGCCCTGCCTTCGAGGAACCGCAGGTTTTCCCGCACCCGGAACGCGGCGGGTTCCACGCCCCGGAAGGGCACGTTGGCATCGGTGCCGGACGAACGTTTGGGCAGGTTTATGATCACAAACAGTTCCGCCGACGCCAGGGGGCCTTCGGGGGTGCGGGCGATTCCGGGCGCATCGGCGATCACACGGACTTCCTCCTGGCTGAGGCCGCTGGTCATTTCGCTGTCCGAACCGCTGCGGAAAACCAGGGCGGCGCCCGGATCGCCGGATTGGGTCATGACTTGGCGGAAACCCTGGGCGATGGATAACACTCCGATCAGGACCGCGACAACGCCCGCGATGCCGAGGGCGGCGGCGGCCACCGAACCTTTGCGCTGAGGGATGGTCTGAAGGCCGAACCCCACCACGGTGGCGACCTGGGTAATCCAGTTCAAGAGCGTATTCATTGTGTCTAGGCAATCCGGCTATTCATACCAGGCGCAGGGCAGGGGTCTTTCACATGCGTCGCAGGGCCTCGGCAATGTTCATGCGCATGGCCCGCCAGGCCGGAAACAAGCCTGTGAAGATTCCAAGGCCGACAGCCAGTCCGGCTCCGATCCAAAGATCGCCCGTTGGCAGGTAGAACATGGGCAATGCTCCTCGGGTCGGATCTCCCAT
The DNA here is from genome assembly GCA_022709905.1 of Verrucomicrobiota bacterium. Lineage (GTDB taxonomy): Bacteria > Verrucomicrobiota > Verrucomicrobiia > Limisphaerales > UBA1319 > JAKLHY01. Next base: position 67,852 of record JAKLHY010000013.1, read on the forward strand.
GGCGGTCATCAGCACCGCAAAAAGGAGGCCGAGCCCGCCCCCCAGCCCGCTAAGAACCAGGGCCTCAATCAGGATGAGGCACAGGAGTTGGGGATTCGAGAAGCCGAGGGCCTTGAGCACGCCCAGTTCCTCGGTGCGTTCGTGGACGGCCTGGGACATCGTGTTGCCCACCACAAGCAGGATGGTGAAGAACACCGCGCTCATGATCGAGATCATGATGGCCTGGATATCGCCGATTTGTTTGGCAAAGCCTGAGACAAAAGCGCCTTCGGCTTCGGCCTTGGTTTCGGCCGGAGAATTGGCGAACTCATCGTCAATCCGGCGGGCGATGGCGGTGGATTGTTCCGGGTCTTTGATCTTGATGATATACCAGCCGACTTCCCCTTTGCCGAATGCCCGGGCTTCGTCGAAGTAATCGTAGCGAAAGAAGAACTGGGTGGTATCGGTGCCTTTCTTGGCGCCATCGTAGATGCCGACCAGATCGTATTCCCAGGTCCGTTTGTCGCCTTCCTGACGCCAGATGGTCGCCTGGAGCGGGATCCGATCGCCCACCTTCCAACCGTATTTTTTGGCCAGTTGCCGGCCCGCAATCGCGCCCGTTCGGGTCTTCAACCAAGCGTTTTTCTCCGCCTCGGTCAGGATGAATTCCGGATAGACCTTGAGAAATTCCTCGGGAACGACCGGCATTTGGGGGAAGAAATTCCGGGCGGAATCCTGGTATAAACCGTTGAACCAAGTGGCATGAGTGACGGCTTCAATTCCGGGAATTTGGGCGATGCGTTGTTGATAACTGACCGGGAGGGTTTGGACAATGGTCACCCGGTGGCGGACAATCAAACGGTCGGCGCCGGCCATGCTCACACCCGCGTTGAAGGCTTCCTCGATTGCGGAGAGATAGCCGAACAGCAGAAAGGCCACCAGGATCGATAACAAGGTCAGAATCGTCCGCGTTTTCTTGCGGAACAACCCGTTCCAAATCAGGGGAAGGAATTTCATTCGGGCATGTCCTGGCTGAGCTGGCCTTTGTTCAGATATAACGTCCGCGTCGCCCGATGCGAAGCATGAGGATCGTGCGTCACCATGATAATGGTTTTTCCGTGTTCCCGGTTCAAGGCCTGAAGCAAGGCCAGGATGTCATCGCCCGATTGCCGGTCGAGGTCGCCCGTCGGCTCATCGCAAAGGAGCAAGGTGGGATCTGTGACGATGGCGCGGGCGATGCCGACGCGCTGCTGTTCTCCTCCCGAGAGCTGCCTCGGATAGTGGCGAGCGCGATGGCTAAGGCCGACCACCTTCAGAGCCGCCTCGACATGCTGGCGGCGCTCGGACTTGGACAGGTGAGTGAGCAACAGGGGCAGGTCAACATTTTTTTCCGCGGTCAGGGTGGGCAGCAAATTGTAGAGCTGAAAAACCAATCCGACATGGTGCGCCCGCCAGCCGGCCAGTTGGCGGTCTGAGAGCTGATCGATGCGCTGGCTGTTCACGGCCACCGATCCCTGTGTGGGCCGATCCAAACCGCCGATCAGGTTCAGCAATGTGGTCTTTCCCGATCCGGACGGCCCCATCAAGGCCAAGAATTCCCCCGGGGTGACCTCGAGGTTGAGATTGCGTAGGATGTGAATCTCCTCGGATCCCCGACGGAAGATCTTCTCGACATCCTTAACCTGGACCAGGGGCTGAGCGGTGGTGTTCATTATTTCATTTCTTTGACGCGATCGCCGGATCTAAGGCTGGCGTGGCCTTCCAGGACAACGCGTTCGCCCGCCGCCAAGCCGGCGGCAATCTGAACCTCATCGCCGGTCATTTGACCGATCTTCACGGCCCGCTTTTCGATCCGGCCGTCCTTGACCACCCAGACGAAATCGCGATCTCCATTTCGAAGGATGGCGGATTTGGCCACGACGATGCCATGGGCGGATTCGGAGGCGGATGCCGCCGGCTCCGAGGAACCTTGGAAGGCGACTTTCACTCCCATATCGGGAAGGATTCGGGGATCAAGCCGGTCGATGCCGATGCGCACTTTGACCGTGGCTTTCTGGCGGTCGGCGGCGGGGATGATGGCGATCACCCGGCAGGGGATTTTCCAGTCCGGATACGAATCGAGAACCGCCTGCACGCGCTGTCCCGTCACCACCCGTCCGAGAAAACTTTCACTGACATCGACTTCAATTTCCAGCGAGGCCATGTCGACAATCGTGCAGATCCCGGTCCGGGTGTAACCGCCGCCGGCGGATATCGGGGAGATCATCTCGCCGGGCTGGGCGTTCTTCGAGATGACGATCCCGGTGAACGGAGCCCGAATGATGGCGTCGTCGATCTGTTGTTGCCAGACCGCGGATTGACGGATGGCGGCCCGGACTTCGCTCTCCTGGCGGGCCAGCCGCGCCTCCAGCGTTTTGACTTCGGATTCCGCCCGATCCTGTTCGGCGACGCTGGCGATTTGGTTCCGGCCCAGTTCAACGATCCGGCGCAGCTCTTTTTGGGCCTGATCCAAAAGGGCGCGCGTCTCGGCGATTGACTTTTGGACCACTTCGACGCGGGCGTTCTCCAAATCGAGATTCACTCTCATGTTGGCGTCGTCCAGGCGGGCCAGGATTTGGTTTTCTTCGACCTTCAGGCCTTCTTCGACCAACACCTCGAGGACCTTGCCGGTCATCTTCGAGGAGACCGTGGCTTGCCGCCGGGCGGTCACATAGCCCGAAGCATTGAGAACCGTCTGGTTCCGATCGGTGGCGATTTCACGGACGGCGCCGGTGCGCACCGCGCTGGTTTTCGGCCATCGCAACCATCCGATCACCCCCCCGGCTAGCAGCACCAGGACGAATAGGAGAATCAGGCCGAGTGTCCCCCGGCTGCGATGCCGTGTCGTCTGGCGGTCGATGCGCAGGGAATTCAGCGCGGCTTTATCGGGTCCGATTTCCATCGCTTTGGATTGAATTGGGATTGCGTCCGTGTTCGGGAATTCATCACTCACAAAATCGGTTCGTCAAGATCCAAAAAAACCGACTTGCGACTGCTCCGGCTCGCCGGGGGCCAGCGGAGGGTGTATGAATAGGCCGCATGGATCCTTTTTGGCATGGGTTTTGGCCTCAGGGCAAGTTCCTGGGGGTGGAATGGCATTTTTGGAAGATCGTGGGGTGGCTGGGGAACTGCGTGTTTTTCTCGCGGTTCATGGTGCAATGGTATGTGACGGAGAAACGCAAACAGGTTGTCATCCCGGTGGCGTTCTGGTGGCTGAGTCTGACCGGCGCCCTGTTGCTTTTTTCTTATGCGGTTTACCAGAGGGACTCGGTATTCATTTTTGCCTACGCGTTTACCTGGATCCCCTACGTTCGCAACCTCATCATTCATCATCGCCACCAGGAGTCCCTCGGCGAGTGTGGCCAGTGTCACGCCAAGACGCCGGCCCATGCCCGGTTTTGCCCCGCCTGCGGAGCCTCGATCGAATGGAGGACCGCCTGACGGCGATGCGCCTCAATCCTGGTTCGAGGCATGCGGCGAACCGGCTTGGCGCTGTGAGCGGGCTCGCTGTCCCCCAACTCCATCGATGCGAGGTTTAGATTCAAAGCATTCTGATCTGCTCGAACCCTATCCGGCAGGTCAAGATCTGTTGCCAGATTTACTTGGCGGGCGTCGATGCAGGCAGGATGGAAGGCGGATTGGATTCCTGCCGAATGTAACGGGATAACACCGGGGTGAAATCGGGATGGGTCTTGCTGTAATCCTTGAGCCGCGACAGAAACTCGTTCATGGCGGGCGCGCTGTTTTTTTCGTATTCGCTGACAACGTTTCCCAGTTCGACGGCCTGGGTGCGGACCAGTCTGAGTTGGCGGAGCATGAAGAGGTTGAAGCTGCCGCTCAGGATCAGCAGGACGATCAACAGAGCGAGGAATTGGGTGCGCAGAGTCGCGACGGCCCGCTGCAGGGCCGCGATGTCAGTGGATTCGTTCGGCTTGTCCACGAGGAGCGGGTTGGATTCCGGGGAGGGGGTATTCGGGATATTCATAGGGAGCCAATCACTTGACAGATTTGGGAGCCGCGGGGGAGGAGGTGGTTTGCGGCCTGGGCGTTGGATTTTGCAGGACAGGGACGATCGCCGGATTCTTCTTGCTATATTCCATGGTGTCGTTCACCAGGGCCTGGAAGATGGAGGTGTTTTTGGTGATCTGGTTCCGGACGACACTGAGTCCCTGAACGCGCCCCAGGTAACGGCCGAACTGAAAGGAAAACCATAGGGAAGCGACAGCGTTGACAATCAGCAAGGCCATCAGGATGCCGATCAGTGCATTTTTGTTCATAGATGGCGAGCATCCTAATGCCGATAGGCGGAAAGGCCAAGGTATTTCTGACGCCTGGAGTCGTTCTTTCTTGATTGCGCCGAAGCAAAACCGCATCTTGTGCGCTGTTTGTTTTCAACAGAATAGCAAGATGACAGAAGATGCTTCAAACAGGCGTGTAATTGTAATCGACGATAATCCGGCTATTCACGAGGATTTCGTCAAGATCCTCTGTGGATCCTTGATACAAAAGCCCAATTTGGACGAGTTTGAAGCGGCTTTGTTTGGAGACACCGCCAAGGAGTCGGGACCGCCCGTATTCGAGGTGAAATCCGCTCATCAGGGCCAGGAAGGATTGGCGTTGGTGGAGCAAGCTTTAGGCCGGGGACAACCTTTTGCGCTTGCGTTTGTTGACATGCGGATGCCGCCGGGTTGGGATGGTTTGGAGACCATCACCCACCTTTGGCAGTCGGATCCGGCCTTGCAGGTTGTGATATGCACCGCCTATTCGGATTATTCCTGGGACGAAATGACCAGAAAACTGGGGCATCCGGATAAACTCCTGATCCTGAAGAAGCCCTTTGATCACATCGAGGTTCTGCAATTGGCGAATGCCCTGACCGAAAAGTGGCACTTGGCCCGGCAGGCCCGGCTGCAGATGGACCAACTCGAGTCGAGGGTCGCCGAGCGAACGCGGCAACTGCAGGCCGAGGTCGACCAGAGAAAGCGGGCCGAGGCCGAGGCCTGGCGGGCCAAAGAAGCCGCCGAGTCGGCTGACCGGGCAAAAAGTCTGTTTCTCGCCAACATGAGTCACGAGATCCGGACCCCCATGAATGGAATCATTGGCATGACCAACCTGATGTTGGATACGCCCATGACAGCCGAGCAACGGGACTTTGCCGACACGGTGCGCCAGAGCGCAGAGTCCCTGCTCACGATTCTCAATGACATCCTCGATTTCTCCAAGATCGAGGCCGACAAGCTCACGCTCGAAACCGTGGATTTTGACCTCAGAGAAGCCATGGAGAGCGTCCTGGATTTGATGGCGGAACGGGCCTATGGCAAGGGAATCGAGCTCGGTTTGCTTGTCCGTGACGATGTCGTTACCCAGCTTCGCGGAGACCCGGTCCGGATTCGCCAGATTGTCATGAATCTGGTCGGAAACGCCATCAAGTTTACCGCGAAAGGCGAGGTTTTTGTCGAGGTCACAAAAGTCTCGGAAGACGACGTCTCGGTGGAGGTCTGTGTGCGGGTGAGGGACACCGGTATCGGCATCCGGCCCGAGGACCAGGCTCGATTGTTCCAGCCATTTACGCAGGCGGACATGTCCACAACCCGCAAATACGGCGGCACCGGCCTGGGACTGGCGATTTGCCGGCAACTGGTCGTCAAAATGGGCGGAAAGATCGGAGTTGAGAGTGTTTACGGACAGGGTGCGACCTTCTGGTTTGGACTGCGATTGGAACGTCAGCTACGTTCCAGGCAAACACATTTTGGCGATCGGGCCAGTCTCCTGGGCATCCGGGTGCTGGTGGTCGATGACAATGCGACGAACCGAACCATTTTGCGTTATCAACTGCAACATTGGGGGATGAAGCAGGTGGACAGCGTGGCGACCGCCGAAGAGGCCTTGAGCGTCTTGAGGCGCGCGGCAGCCCGGGGTGAACCCTGCCAGTTGGCTATCCTCGATTACCAAATGCCTGAAATGGACGGTCTGATGCTGGCTCGTGCCATCAAGTCCGATCGGGCGATCGCCGAAACCCGGCTCGTGCTGCTGACCTCGATGTGCCAACGCTTCGATCCGGAGGAAATCCGAAGTGCCGGGATTGAGGCCTCGTTGATCAAACCGATCAAGCAGAGTCAATTGCAGCAAGCCCTGATCCAGGTGGTGTTGGCCTCGGCTGGACCGGGGGCTCCCGCCCCCAAGGGGGCGATCAGACCGGAGTCGCATCCGTGCCCCGTGCCTCTCCATCGCCAGATCCGCATCCTCGTCGCGGAAGACAATCCCGTCTCCCAAAAGGTCGCCGAGCGTCAACTGCGCAAACTCGGGTACTGCCCCGATTTGGTGGACAATGGAGTCGAGGCGCTTCAGGCCGCGAAGCTCGGTCATTACGATCTGATCTTCATGGATTGCCTGATGCCCGAAATGGACGGTTTTACCGCCACTCGACACATCCGCGGCGAACAACAACACGGCCAGTTGCGCAGCCGGCGTCATCCCATTCGCATTATCGCCATGACGGCCAACGCCATGCAAGGAGATCGCGAAAAGTGCCTCGAGGCAGGGATGGATGATTACATCACCAAGCCGGTGCATATGGAGGAGCTCCAGCGGGCTTTGGAGAGAAACCTGCGTGTCATGGAGCACACATGCGTCAATTAATCCTGCGCTGGGGACCGATCCTGTTTCTCGCGAGGCCCATGGCCCGCGTTCCCTCGGGCTCGATCATTGGCCGGTTGCTCCTGGCAGTATGCGGCATCGGGCTGCTGGCCGGCATCGACGGCGCGCCTTTGAAGATTCAGGCGGCGGTTGCGGATGCCAAAACGCCGGCAGCCATTCCGGCAACGCTCGTGACCAGCACCCGGCCCCTGCGGGAATTGGTCGGACAGGACACTGCCGGCCAATGCCAAGTGGATCTCTCCGGCATTGTGACTTATGTCAGCCGGCAACATCGCTGCCTGGTCTTGCAGGATCCGGAGGGAGCGGTGCGCCTCGAACTGAATCCCGATCGCCATGCCGTCAGTGTGGGAGACCAGATCAGGATCGAGGGGATCTGCAATTTCTGGCAGGGCAGGGCTGTGGTCGATATTGTGCCCTTGATCAACCACGACGGCCTGCATGGGGCCTCGGAACAATCGGCCCGCGTTTACCTGCCGGCGGGACGAAGCCAAATTCGGGTGGCTTACTTCGAGAAAACCGGCGACGAAACCCTGCAGTTTTCCTACGAAGGGCCGGGTGTGAGCAAACAGCCTGTTCCACCTGAGGTTCTGTTTTGCACGGCGGACTCCGGCCATCTCCAGCCAGGGCTCAAGTATCAGTATTATGAGGGCAGCTGGAACGAGATGCCTGACTTCAGCCAATTCATCCCAGTGAAAACGGGTGTAACGCCCAACATCGATCTGGGCCAGCGCGCAAGCGATGACGGTTTTGGCTTTCAGTTCAGCGGCTGGATCGACCTGCCCCGCGCGGGCTGGCACACTTTCTTCCTGACATCGGATGACGGCAGCCAGCTGTTTTTAAACGAGCACCCGGTCCGGCTATCGGTGATCGGGCGCGCTCAAATGCCGGAGCCTGTCCGACTGACGCTGGGCCAGCCTTTGGGGACTGAGCTGGAACATCGTTGGGCTGAGATCGAGGGCGAGGTGGGGTTTGTGGCCGAGCACCAGGGAGCGCTGCATCTCGAATTGATGGGCGGCGGGGAACGGATGCTGGCCGAGGTGGCCAACGTCACGCTCGATCATATGCCCAATCTGCTGCGCAGCCGTGTCCGCGTATGGGGCACGGTGCGAGCAGTGGACACCCTTTCAGCCAGACGAGTGCCCGGCGGTCTTCAGACGGTGGGCCGGGGAATGATTCGCCTGCTGGAGATCTCACCGGGGGTGTGGAATTCCTTTCCGTTGACAACGATCAGCAATGTCATCGAGAGAATCCAAACGGGTTCCGCTCAAGGATGGCACCATCTTCAAGGCACGCTGACGGAGGACTCTCTGGAATCCGAATGGACGCTGACCGACGAGTCTGGCGCCATTCCTGTTCTGTTACTGGAAGGCCATCGTCCGACGCCAGGCGTCCGGGCGCATCTGCTGGGGCGTGTCAGAGCGATGGGGACAGGGGCGGTCGTCTATGATGCGTTTCACCAGCAAATGATCGAACAGGGAACCGAGGAGCAATCCGACAAGCTTCCGGTTCTCACGACACTGGAACAGGTCCAGGGAGTGAGTTCGACGGAGGCGGCGCGTCAGTACCCGGTCAAAATTCGCTGCGTGATGACCTTCGTCGACGGCTATTCTTTTGTCCAAGACAAGACCCGTGGGATCTGCCTCCAAGGCTGGGCATCCGATCGTTCTCCGGAATTCGGCGGGCATTATGAGATCGAAGGGGTGACGGATCCGGGCGGTTATGCGCCCATGCTGGTCCCCCGCAAGGTGACTTATCTGGGACCGGGAATGCTCCCCGAACCAGGCCGTCCCTCCTGGGACCAGCTGGTTTCCGGCAGCCAGGATTCCCAGTACATCGAGGTTCGGGGTGTCGTAACGGCCATTCACGACAACACGCTGGAGGTGGCCATTCAGGGAGGGCGCGTGCCGGTGCAGGTCCATAACGCCGATCCGGCGTCCTTGACGCCCCTGGTGGACGCGATTGTGCGGGCGCGCGGGTGTTGCAGCACCGAGTATAACCAGAAACGGCAATTCACAGGCGTGATCCTCCACCTGCACTCCGCGGCTTTCTTGAGCGTCGATGAACCGGCCCCGGCCGATCCCTTCGTCCTTCCGACGCAATCCATCGAGCAGTTGACGCGGTTTAACACCCAGGGAGGACTCGTTCGGCGAGTCAAGGTCGGCGGTCTTGTGACTCATCGCCGACGCGATTTGTTTTTTCTCACCGACGGCACAAATGGAATGCGGTTTTTTCCCAGGAGCAAGGCCGATCTTTATGTGGGCGATCGCGTTGAACTGGTGGGTTTTCCCGACAAAGGTTATTCATCCGCGGTGCTGCGCGAAACCGCCACGCGCAAAGCGGGAACCCAGGCGCTTCCTCCGCCAGTCGATGCGGCGCCGATCCAGCTGTTGACCGGCGAGTTGGATGCCACCCGCGTTTGTCTTCAGGCGGCCTTGATCAAAAAAACAACCAACGAAACCGATCTGGTCCTCGAACTCCAGGGCGAAGACTACCGTTTTTTGGCCCGCATGGAGATCCAGCGCGGCGAATTGGATTCCTTGCGCCCCGGAAGCCTGCTGAGTTTGACTGGTATCTGCGCGGGCCAATCCGCAGGCGGCCGGCCGGGGGACCGCTTGGATTCGTTCGAGCTCTGGCTGAATTCTCCGGAAGATGTCGTCGTGCTCGAGAGCCCGCCCCGCTGGGGATTGCGCGATGCGTTGTGGCTGGCGGGTTTCTTGGGGATTCTGGTCGTGCTGGCCGTCTTCTGGATCAACATGTTGCGGCATCGCGTCGATCGGCGCACCGCCGAGCTCAAGGAGGAAGTGGACCACCATAAAACCACCTTGGCGAGGCTGGCAGCGGAAATCGAAGAGAGAAAACGGATCGAAGAGGAGGTGGAGAAGGCCAACAAACAACTGGTGGACGCCTCGCGCAAATCCGGCATGGCCGAGATCGCCACCGGCGTCCTCCATAACGTCGGCAACGTCTTGAACAGCGTCAATGTCTCCGTGAACCTTTTAACCGACAAGATCAAGCGTTCCCGAATCGCCGGCCTGGGCAAGTTGGTCGAGCTGTTCGATCAGCATGCCAACAACCTGGCCGCCTTTCTGACCGAGCATTCCGCGGGCCGTCAGGTCCCCGAGTATTTGCGAAAACTGAACGATCACCTCAAAACCGAGCAACAGGAACATCTGGCCGAACTCGATACCCTGGGACGGAACGTGGACCACATCAAACAGATCGTGGTCATGCAACAGGGCTATGCCAAAAATGCGGGGTTCTACGAGCGGATGTCTCCGATAGATGTGGTCGAGGACGCCCTGAAAATCCATGCGGGAGCCTTTCTTCGCCACGATGTCAAGGTGATCAAGGAATACGGCGTGGTTCCACCCTTCCTGGTCGATAAACACAAGGTCTTGCAGATCCTGGTCAATCTGTTCAGCAACGCGAAATACGCTTGCGATGAAAGCGGGCAGACCGAAAAACGGATCACCGTCCGGGTGCAAATGAACGGCTCGAACATGGTTCGGATCGAGGCCGAGGACAACGGCGTGGGGATTCCTCCGGAGAATCTGAGCCGGATTTTCACGCATGGATTCACCACCAAGAAGAAAGGGCACGGCTTTGGCCTCCACAGCTGCGCCCTGGCCGCCCGGGAAATGGGGGGAAACCTGGTCGCCCGAAGCGAAGGCCCGGGCCGCGGCGCTTGCTTTACCTTGGAGATCCCCATCAAGGTCTGAATACACCAAAACCAGCGTGTACCTGGCACCTCTTAAGCCCATGAAAACCCTGCCACATCAACAGAATCGGCGTCAGTTCCTCAAGTCCGTCGGCCTGGCGGCCGGCACCGCAGCCTGGATGGGATCGGTTCCTGTCCTCAGCCAGCAGGCGTCCGCCGCCGTCCGCAAGATTCCGTTGGGTTTCGACAACTTTTCCCTGCGGTCGATGGGATGGAAAGCCGGCCGGTTTCTGGAGTATGCGGCCGGCCAAAAGCTGGATGTGATGTTTTTCTCGGATCTGGATGTGTTTGAAAGCCACGAAGACGGCTATCTGCGTGAACTGAAGGCCAGAGCGGATGGTTTTGGGCTTCGGATCCATGTGGGGACTTACAGCATCTGTCCGACCTCGAAATCCCTTCGGAAAGAGCATTCGCCACCAGAGGACCATCTCCGATTGGCGATTCGGGTGGCGCATGGCTTGGGCTCGCCGGTGGTGCGTTGTGTGTTGGGCAATGGAGAAGACCGTAAAGTGGAAGGCGGGATCGAGCGCCAGATTGAGAACACGGTAAAGGTCTTGAAGCAGGTTCGGTCCCAGGCCGTGGATGCCGGAATCAAGATCGCCGTCGAAAACCATGCCGGCGATATGCAGGCCTGGGAACTGGTTACGCTCATCGATGCGGCAGGCCGGGATTACGTCGGGGCCACCCTGGATTCCGGCAATGCGGCCTGGACCCTCGAGGATCCTCTTGTCAACCTGGAAATCCTCGGGCCCCATGCGGTGACCACCGGGATTCGAGACACGGCCGTCTGGGAAACCCCCGAGGGCGCCCATGCCCAATGGGCCGCCATGGGTGAGGGAAATGTCAATTGGAAATCGTATGTCCAGCGGTTTGGGGAGCTATGTCCGGGAGTTCCCTTCGTTCTGGAAATCATTTCGGAATATGGCCGTTCGCTGCCCTTTTTGCGTGATGATTTCTGGGCGCCATTCCCGCGGGTTCGAGCGCGTGAGTTTGCCCGGTTTGTGGCGTTCGCCCGTCAAGGCAAGCCCAAGGCCGCCTTTCAGGTTCCCGCGGGGCAGGACCGCAAGGCGGCGGAACGGGAATTCGCCCAATCGGAACTCGAACGCAGCCTGAGGTTTTGCCGGGAGGCATTGGGCTTGGGACTGAAGTGAAGATAGGCGCGACCGAACGGGTGTATCAGGGATTGGTCGGAGGGATGAGGACGGAGCCGCCTTCATCGTGAAGCCACTGGATGGCGTATTGGACCAGTTCGGGGCCGTTTTGGAGCCGCAACTTGTGTTTCAGATTGGCCCGGTAAACCTCGATGGTCTTAATGCTGAGATGGAGTTTGTCCGCAATCTGTCGCGTCGAGAAACCGCATCCCAGGAAACGCAACACCTCGATCTCACGATCGCTGAGCCGATCGATGCCGAATCGCTTGTCTTGGGTCCCGCCTTCAATCAGGCCCTGCAGCATTTTGACCTTCATGGGTTCGCTGAGGAAGATGCCGCCCTGGATCACGCTCCTTAATGCGGTCAGAATCACTTCGCTGGCCTCTTGCTTCATGATATAACCGCTGGCGCCCGCCCGGAGCGCTCGTTCGGCAAACGTGGTTTCCGGATGCATGGACAAGACCAAAACCGGGACGTCGGGTAGTTCGACCCTCAACTGTTTGATCAACTCCAATCCACTGCTATTTTGCAGGACCAGATCGAGCACAATGACGTCGGGGTGCTCTTTGACAATGAGATCGCATGTGCCGGGCTGCCCGCTGGATTCACCGCAAACGATCAGATCGGACTCCTGGTTGATCATGCTGGTTAGTCCCCGCCGGATCAGGGGGTGGTCATCGACCAGGAACACCCGGGAGCGCCCGGCGGAAAGCACCGAACGAACGGAAGCATTGGATGGTTTTAGATTTCGCCTGGATTTTCGGGCAACGTGCCGTGGATGGCTTTTGGGATGCATAGTTGGGGCTTATTGCGCTAGGGCATCGAAGGAAAATTGGGAACGGAACAACGGACCAATGTTCCCCCGGACGGGGGGGGGTGGAGGTCGAGAGTTCCCCCCAGGACGCGCGCCCGGAACGCCATTGTTCGCAATCCCAATCCCCGGCGTTGGCTGACGTCGCTGGGGAGCCCCAGACCGTTGTCGGCGATTTCGAGGATGAGGTTTCCGGCGTCGTTGCGAAGGCTCAGGTCGATCTGGCGGGGTTGGGCGTGTTTGATGGCGTTGTTGACCGCTTCCTGGGCCAGATAGTAGAGGTGCACCGCGATGTAATCCTCGTGGATCAGGACAGGTTGGTTGCAGACAAATCGGCAAGGCACATTGAACACCTGGGTCACGTTGTCGGCCAGTTCCCGCAGCGCATGCATCAGACCCTCGGCCGCCGGTTCCAAAGGACTCAATCCGCGCGCCAGACCGCTGGCCTGCCCGGTGATTTGGTTGGCCAGGTTCTCGATTTCTTCGGCCTGGGCGGTTTCGGGCCGGCCGGACGCGGCAAGTTGCTGGCGCAGCGCCTTGCTGAGAAACGCCAGCGCGACCAGGTTTTGACCGAGGGAATCATGAAAATCCTGTCCCAGACGGCGGCGTTCTTTTTGGCAAACTTCGAGGATTTCCTGTTCCAGACGCCGGGTATCGCTGATGTCACGGACGATGGCGCAGGCCTTGTCTTGGGCATACGCGACAATCCGGGCCTCGTAATGCCGGGTTTCGCCTCCGACAACCAGGTTGTATTCCTGAACCTGGATCTGGTTGGTCACCAGCGCCTGGTGGATGTTCTGCAGGAACTTGTCTGCCAGCGAGCGAGGTAGCAACTCCGATACCTTCCGGTCCAGAAACTGCTCGGGAGTCAAGAGCATCTGTTCGCTGTTCGCGGCGTGGAAATCCAGGAATCGCCCCTCGCGATCGAGGATGAACATGAGGTCAGGCATCGCTTTCAGAAGGGCCCGAAGGCGCGCTTCGCTTTCCCGCAAGGCGTTTTCCATTTCCTTGCGCTGCGTGATCACCTGGGTGAGTCCCAGAACCTCGGTGATCTGGCCGCTCTCATCCTTCAAGGGAACCAGGCGCGTGTCGATCCAATGCGTTTGGCCCGCCATCACGATTTGTTCCTCGATCATGGGCGCCGGTTGCTGGTTGATCACGAGCCGCACATTTTCCCTGTGGATGGCGGCAATTTCGGGAGGAAAAATATCCTCTTGACGCCTGCCGACGAGGGCCTCCGGACTCTCCCCCGCCATCAACGATGCCGTGCGATTTACGAAACGCAGATTTCCCTCGCGATCCGTGATGAAGATGGCGTCAGGCGACGATTCGGTCAGTTGGCGATAACGTTCCTCGCTCCGCTGGATGCTGGCCTGGATCCGCGTCCGCTCCTGGATATCCATTGCCAGTCGGCGATTCAGATCCTCCAATTGGGCCGTGCGTTCGCGGACCCGGAGTTCAAGTTCATCGTTCAGGAGTTGCAGGGTTTCCTGGGCAGACTTGCGTTCCCGGATTTCTTCTTGCAGTCGTTTGACTGTGAAATCGAGGTCGGATGCGGGGGCTTGGACCCGCTGTTCCGGGTCTTTTGCTGTCGGCGGGGAAAAAGGAGGGGCGGTGAGACGATCGTGTGATTCGGCCTTTTCGGATGAGGCTGGCCGAGGAAAGCCTGTCGAATCGGGTTGGAGAGAGATGTCCATGGAAGAGGGAAATTACAGAGTGTTCACCGGAGCGGCGGGGAGCCTTTGTTTCAAAAGCTCGATGAGGGTATGGGCCTGTTCTCCCAGTCCGTTCAGCGTGAATTGCACCACTGCGATCGGATCCACGATCGCAAAAAGCGACGTCACATCAAGCAGACTGTATTCCAGTGGGCTCATGCGGCACAGGGGGCGAGCACGGCTTCTTTCATGCCGTGAATGATTTTTTTGTCGCTTGGACAAATAGTGGCCAGCACGCCGCCCAATTTAGCGCGCATTGCCTCCCTTTCACCAGTCAGAAAATAATAGGGACAGAGCCTGACTCGTCCCTCCAGGGGGTGAACCCGGCTGTCGCCCGGATCGAACCATTCCACCCGGACGGCCTTGGGCTTATGGTATCGCTGAAGCACGTAAGGCGAACGGGGAAACGACTCGAGGGCATGATCGACTGCGGCAGCCCAATCTGCCTGCGAGAGATCACCGCCGAAATGGACCCCCCGCGATCCCCACGCCAGTTCGGAGAATCCCGAGATCTTAAGAATCAACTCCCTTTGGCGTTGGGATAGCACTTTAAGCTGGCGCCAGTCGGTCAGGTCCAAGCCGGGAATGGCCGCATGAGGGGGCAGGGGACTCGGATCCAACAGCCAACTTTGGGGGACGATTTGTGTCAGGCGGCTGAAAAACCGGGCTCCCAGTTCGCGATGCCAGAATCCGCTCAGGTTCTTGTTCCAGAGCAATGCCAAGAGCATCTTTTCCTCGAGCCAGGTCTTGGGCGGAGGGGTTAAGCGGATTCGACCGTTCTGGGCGGCATCGAGGACACCGGCTGCGCACGGGATATTGGCCAGGTCAAAAAGCTCGAAAAACCGATAGACCGCCGCCCCTTTTTCGCAAGGGAACGGAGAACCGTCTTCGACACGAAAGCGGGAAGGATCCAGTTGGCCCGCCAGCCATTCCATTTCGGGCCGATACATGCCTGCTTCGGCGGAAACCACGATGCGCACGGGGGATGCATCCCCGAAGATGCCAGCAAAGCCTTCGAGCATGCCGCGATCGCCTCCAATGATTTCCTCCGCTGCGGCTTCCGTTTGGAGTGGGTTCGGTTGCGGAGACTCGGGAGTGATTTGGTTTATTGCTTTTTCGTGCTGAATCAGTTTCGAGTAAGCCTCATTCAGCCAGGCGGTTAATCCGATGCCTCCCGGGACGCTGTCCAATTCGACCAATTTCAGCCCGGCATCGGTGAGCAGGAGATCGGGACGGATCACGCGGGGTATCTCTTGCCTGAAGGCGGGGTGCCTGGCCTGCGCCAGAAGTTCCGAAGGCTTGCCCAGATCCAACCAGCGAGAAATCCATGGCGGTTCCTTGCCGGCAACACTCTGACGGTATAACAGGTCGGCGCCGCGATAGAATTGCAGCAACATGCGACCCAGATCCCGCAGTTCTTCGATCTGGGCCGGTTCAAGACGATAGGGAGCCGTGGCGATCCGCCATTCGGTTCCCGCAAAAAGCCCCTTCGATGGCAGGCGATCCACAACAAATTTCGCGCGTTGTCCGGCTCTGGAAGTATCCATGGCCATTCGAGGCCCATTTAAAAAGGATGTCCGCGAGCCGTCGAGCAGCATTTTCTGATTGGCGTCGCCAGATCACTTTTGTGTATGCTCTCCCCCGCTTTGGACAAAACGTTTTAATGAAGGCATGAAAGTCACACTGAACTGGCTTAAGAAATACGTCGATTTTAACGGCTCGCCGGAGGAACTCGCCGAGCGGTTGACGATGATTGGGATCGAGGTCGAGGGCATTCACAAGGTTGGCGGAGCTTTTGAAGGCGTGGTCGTGGGCCAAGTCCTGACGCTGGACAAACATCCGAACGCCGATAAGCTCTCCGTCTGCCGCGTGGCCGACGGGACTGGCGATCGGATCATTGTCTGCGGCGCCAAGAATTTTCAGGTGGGCGATAAAGTCCCACTGGCCTTGCCCGGCTGCAGCCTGCCCGCCGGTCCCGGCCAGGAGCCTTTTGTGATCAAGGTCGGCAAAATCCGCGGAGTTGAATCGCACGGCATGATGTGTTCCCCGAAGGAACTCGGTTTGGCCGAGGACGCCAGTGGTCTGATGATTCTGCCGCCCGACACCCGGGTGGGACAGCCCTTTGCCGAGTTCCAAGGTCTCAGCGCCGGGGACGTGGTGTTTGATCTCGAGATCACGCCCAACCGGCCGGATCTCACCAGTGTCATCGGCATTGCCCGCGAAGTGGCCGCCGTCACCGGTCAATCGCTTCGCTGGCCCTCGCTCGAGCCTTCTGCGGTTCTGGAAGATCCCGCCCTCCCTCCGATCGACCAGTGCGTGGGCGTCCGAATCGAGGATCCCGACCTCTGTCCCCGTTATTCCGCGCGATTGGTCCGCGGAGTCAAGATCGGCCCCAGTCCCGCCTGGCTTCGCGAGCTCCTCGAACACGTCGGCTTGCGAAGCATCAACAATGTCGTGGATGTCACCAATTTCGTCATGCTCGAGGTCGGACAGCCGTTGCACGCCTTCGATTACCGGCTGCTTTCTGCCGCCCCGGGAGCATCCAGCCCCACCATTGTCGTGCGGCGGGCCGAGATCAACGAGAAGTTCACCACCCTCGACGGGCAAGAACGTCCGTTGACCGATGCCATGCTGATGATTGCCGATGAAACCAAGGCCGTGGCCTTGGCCGGAATCATGGGCGGGCTCAACAGCGAAATCCAGGAGCAAACCGCCGATGTCCTTATCGAAAGCGCCTGTTTCAAACCCCAAAGCATCCGCATGACCTCGCGTCGCCTGGAATTGAAATCCGACGCCTCCTATCGTTTCGAGCGGGGATCCGATGTCGGCATCTGCGACTGGGCCAGCCAGCGCGCGGCCCAACTCATCATCCAAACCGCCGGCGGCCGCCTGGCCCCCGGTGTGGTCGATGCCTACCCGGGAAATGCCGTTTCCCGCAGAATTACGCTCCGTTTTGATCGCACCAACCAGCTCCTGGGCGTGAGCATTCCGGCAAACGAACAGACTGAATACCTCAAACGGCTCGAGTTGCGGCCCGTTCCAGAGACTGAATTGCCCGCTCAAACGGAAGGTGCGGACGCGTCTCGCGCCACCTTTCAGATCCCGACCTTCCGCGTGGACCTCAAACGCGAGGTGGACCTGATCGAGGAAGTGGGCCGCCTGTTCGGCGTGGACCGCATTCCTCCAACGCTTGCCCTGGGCACGGTCGGATCCAACGAATACGATCGTATCCACGATCAACTGTCCGAAGCGCGGCGTTTGCTGATCAGTCTGGGACTCTGCGAGGCCCAGGGGCAAACCCTCGTTCCCCAACAAGCCGCCAGCCTGGCGACCCCCGCCTCCGTCGCCCTCCAGAATCCGCTTAGCGGCGATATGGATGTCCTGCGCCCCAGCTTGCTCCCCGGCCTGCTGGATTCTTTGCAGCATAACCTCAATCGAAAGAACCAGGACGTCGCCTTGTTCGAGATCGGACGTGTTTTTGCGCCGGATCCGGAGGGCCCAAAGGAAAAACGACGTCTTGCCATTGTCCTGACCGGGCGACGTCAACCTCAGTTCTGGAGTGGCGAAGACCGAAATGCCACGATGGACATTTTCGATCTTAAGGGATTGCTCGAGGTTTTCTTTGATCAATTCGGCGCGAAAGGCCTCCTCTGGGAGAAACAGACCGCCGAAAGCGCCCTCTTCGCCGAATGGGCGGTCTTGCGCTGGGGCAAGGATAAGGCGGGCGAAGTCGGCCAGTTGACCCCGAAACTGGCGCGTCAGTACGATCTACGCGATGCCGGATTCCTGGCCGAGCTCGACCTGGACCTCCTCATGGCCCGCCGCAACGCCAGCCGCCAGCTCAAGCCGCTCCCCCCGCATCCGTCCATTCGCCGCGACGCCGCCTTGCTGGCGCCGGAAAGCCTGCTCCACGAATCGGTCCTCGCCGCGGTCAAGAAAGCAAAACCGCAAAGCCTAGAACAGGTCGATCTCTTCGATGTCTTCCGCGGAAAAAACGTCCCGGCCGGACAGAAAAGCCTGGCTTACGCGTTTGTCTACCGTCACTCGGAACGCACCCTCACCGATGCCGAGGTCAACCAGACGCACCAACGTTTGATGGAAGCCCTGCAGAAGACGCTCGGTGTGACCGTTAGGGAATCCTGAGCCGCTGTCGAGGAATCCATTGCCCGGGGCCAGCGTTGGCTTGGACCTTACAGCCCCCATCGGGGATGCTCGACCCAAGCCGCCTTGGCCCCAGCCAAAATCCCTCGCCGCAGCACCCCTTGTAATTTTCAAACAGGCTCTGACCGGCTTCAACGTTACAATGCATGCGGGTAACCGCAAAATCGCTCAGACGCGCAGATCTGAAACCTGTGCGCATCGAACCTGGTCGCCATCGTCATTCTGAGCCTGTGGACTTTCCTCCTCAACCTCCGATACGGATGGGCCAGGTCATAAGCACGCAAAACAAGAGGGATGGATTACCCGTTGGATGTCTTTGCTTCAGGGGATCGGCATTTCGTTAATTTTTTTTGATTGGAGTATTGACTATTCCGAAGCGCGGGATTATCTGGAGGTAAATCAAGGCCAGGTCGTATGAGGAGGGCGTGTTCTCCATGGTCTGAGGGATTTCTTTCAAAGGGAAACTGTGCCTCCTGGTCGACCCAAGGTTTGTAATCTTTGCCAAAGGAGGGATGTTTATGATTTCTTTGGATACGCTCAAAAGCGCCGCCGAGGAAAATGACACGGCTGCGCAATTCAACCTGGCTGTTCACTACCTGACGTGTGCTTCCACGGATTATAGCAGCGGGGAGGCCCTTCATTGGATGCAGCGCGCTGCCGAGCGGGGGCATCCGCAAGCCCAGGTGGAGTTGGGCAAGCTCTACATGGGAAGTCCCGGGGTCGCCCCTGACCTGGTTGAGGCCTATCGCTGGATCGAGACCGCCTATGTGCATCACGTCGAAAAGGTTGCTTGTGAACCCTCGCCGGATTTCCACGATAGCGAACTGGCCCTCCAGAATCTGTCCGAACTGAAACGCTGGCTGTCACTCCAGATGACCCTGGATCAAATCATCGAGGGCCAGCGTCGGGCGATCTCTTTCCTCAGCAAAATGAAGGACTGGCTCTAACGAAGCGCTACCTCAAGCCGACTCGTCGCACGAGGTTCTTTTTTGGAACGTTGACCCTTTGAAACGGTTGGAGGCAGCGCTTCATTAGAGGATGTTCCGCTTCGCGGAACCGCAGGAATCGTCATTGCAGAGCAAGCGATCGTCGTGACTCGCAACCCGTAGGCGGCCCATCTTTTCCGCGCACGCTCGCCCACACTATGGCGATGCGGGGATAGCGCACCTCGGAGCCAAGAGGTCCGGAGTTGCTGCCCAGGGCCTGGTTCTTGGCCCAAGCCAACAGGGGCAGTACTTGCAGATTGCAGGTTGAGTCCCGATTGCCTAACCTCGATTCCATTCAAGATAAGACCAAACAGACAGAATTTATGAAACACATGCTTATCCACGCGCACACTTTGGATCGGAAGATTGATGCCTGTTTTGCCCGTCGATCCCTTTCCAGAGAGACAAATTCGGCAGTTTGGCACGGGCGGGCGCGCCGTTTTGCGGCCGCAATTGCATTGGCTTTTGTCGCGCAGACCGGAATCGCCGACGATTTTATGGGACAATACAAAGGCACTTTTTTTCCCGATAGCGCCGTGAAGCTCGAAGCAACCGCCAAGGTCGTGGCCGAAGGCGATGGCTATTACCGCATCGTCGTGAACGCGCCAGGAAAAGAAGGATATGATGGGGCCTCCGTGGAAATTTATGGCCGGCAGTTTGGACCGGAGGTGGGGCTTTTTGGCCGTGCGGGAGGATATCATTGGAACGGGAACATCAGGAACGGGACACTGACCGCCAATTCCGATTACGGACAATCCTTCCGATTGAGCAAGATCGAGAGCAAATCCCCGAAAGCAGGATTGACCCCTCCCGAGGGGGCCGTGGTCCTGCTGGCATTCGGATCGGATCAAGCGCCCGATTTGAGTCAGTGGACCAATCGCGAATGGAAAGCCCTCGACAAAGGCATCATGCAATGCACGCCCGGCAAGGGAGAAAACCGGACCCAACGCGAGTTCGGCCGCATCGAGCATTTGCACATCGAGTTCCGGCTGCCGCTGGAACCCGGGAACCGCGGCCAGGGACGGGCCAACAGCGGGGTCTATTTGGCCGATCAATATGAGGTGCAAGTGTTGGATTCGTTTGGGCTGACCCATACCTCGGGTGACTGCGGAGGGCTGTACGGAATCGCCCGGGCCCGGGTCAACGCCTCGTTGCCCCCCGAGACCTGGCAGACCTACGATATCACGTTTCAACCGGCCAGGTTGGACAACGACGGCAAGACGCTGGAACAGCCCAAGATCACTGTCCTCCACAATGGCGTCACCATTCATGAAAATCAGGAGATTCCCAGCAAAACCCACCGGCTCAAAGGTCCGCTCCAACTCCAGGACCACGGGCATCCCATCCAATTCCGAAACATTTGGGTGGTCGAAGGGAAGTGATCGCTCACGGGAGTTTGCGATCGGCTTCGCGTCCCGACACCGGAAGTTGGGATGGATTCGCCGGTCTTTTGTCCTGGGAATCGAATCCGCCGTCATGGTTGCAGTCGCGCTGACGGCCCTGGCGGCGCCGAGCCGATCACTGGATCCGGCCAGTGCCGCTTTGTTGCAGCGTTCGTTTGCCCAGGGCCGCGAGTATTTTGTCCTTCGGAGCGGGCGGGCCAAGTTGATCGCGCAAGCCGATCAGTTCGATCTCGCCCCCGCGTTTTGCTATCTGCTCTTTGATGCGGAAGACAATCGCCAATCCGCCCGCAAGGAGCGCGCCTTCAATTTCACCGGCGGGCAGGGCTTCCTCGACAGCGCCCTCGAAGTCGAACTGGGCGACTTTCCTTTCACGGCCCTAGGACATCAGACTCGGACGCGATGGACGACGGAGGAAGGCATCCCCGCGGCTGAAGCCGTCTGGTGGTCGGGTGGATTGCGTGTTACGGAGAAACTCCTGGCGCTGGGTCATGATGGATTGTTTCTGCGGAGGATTGAGCTGGCGTCGGTCAATCTTGGTGGGGCCGAGAGTGTGAAGTTGCGTCTGCGCCTGCCCCCGGGGAAGAGTGGTGTGCGCCAAGGTTGGCTGCTCCAGGAAGGGGAAGGCTGCCGAATCGGATTAGGCGCTGTGGGCGAGTGGTCCCTGCACGCCGTCCCTCAAAAGAACTGCATCGAAATCGGCCCCTTGACTGTGGCGCCGTCAACGTCGGTGAGGATCGATACCTTGCTGCTCGTGCAGATGCCATCCCGTGACGAAGCCAACGGGTCGTGGTCGCCCTTATCCATCGGCCAGCGATCCCAGGTCGAGGCGCGCGTGTCATCGGATCGGGCGATCTGGATCGAACCGATCAGCCAGCCGAAAACGGCCCTGAATTGGGCCCGCCCGAGCCAGCCTGCTGACAGGTCGATGGCGAGCATCCTCGTGGGCTACAGCGAGCCGTTGCGCTACCGAATTTTTGGCGCGGGCACAAACCGGTTCACACTGGTTTTTGGCGTGTGCGAAGGGTATCATCAGGAAACCGGCCAGCGCATTCTTGCGATGGATATCGAGAATCGCCCGCGCAAGATTGTCGATCCGATTGCCGAGGCCGGCCAGAACGTTCCTTTGCTCTTTGCGCTGAATGCTCAGGACGAAGATGCGGATGGCTTTATTGATATCAATATCGCCGCCGCCGAGATGGCAAAGGATAAAAACCCGATTCTGAATGCGCTCTGGGTTTTCAAGGGGAACACACCGCCGCTCGAAGACGTCTTGACCGGAAGCCAAAACCTGAGCGCAGCCGCGTTCATTCACGCGCGGCAACCGCAAACCACTCCATTGGGTGAACTGCTTCCGGCGCTCGAGTTGGGTGGCGTCCTGGCACGAACCCGCGCCTGGTGGGCAGTTGCATCCTCGATCGATACCGATGATCTCGTCGTTCAGGACCTCTTTGACAAGGCGCGGTTTGGTTTGCCCGCGATGGTGGCGGACAACGGCGTGATGGACGCCGGCATATTCGAATACGGAGCCCAATGGGTGCGCGACACTTCCAACACGCTGTTGGGCCTGCTTCATGCCGGTCACTTCGAACAGGTTCGGCGAGGATTGGCCTATCTTCTGGAGCGGATGGTCAACGCCGAAGGCAACACCATGATCGCCGGGAGTTATGATGATCCCGACCGCGAGCAGTTCGATCAGATGGGCGAACTGATCCATGTTCTCAAAGCTTATCGCGACTGGACGGGGGATGATTCGCTGATCCGCGAACATCGGATCAAACTCCTGGCGATGATTGAGCGGCCGCTGCGGCCGGAGTTCAGGGACGGCACAGGCATGGTCCACAACCGCCGCGAGTTTTGGGAACGCACCCTCGATGATGCTTACGAACTGGCCTATCAGACTTACGTCATTCTCGGTTTGCGGGACGCCGCCGCGCTGGCGGAACCGCTGGGCGCCACCGATCGCGCCAGCCCCTGGAAGGCCGAAGCCGACCGCATTCAGGAGGCGATGCTCAACCATCCCACGCGCGCCCTGGTGGCTGAGGGACACCTCATCAAGCGCCGATCCGTGAATGGCGAGCGTGTCCAGGTCATCCGTTTTCCCCCGGCCGCGCCGGACGTGCCTCTCCAAACCGAGAGGGTCAACCTGGCCGAACCGGACGCCACGATGGCCTTGCCGATCGCATTTCGGCTGATTGACGGGCTATCCCCCCTGGCCCGCAACACACTCGATGAAATTGAAAAGCTCTGGAACGCGCGCTGGTTCGGCGGCGGTTATGAACGTTACCATTCCAGTGGCCAGTGCGATCAACCAGGCCCCTGGCCGTTTGCGAGCTGCTTCATCCTGCGCGGACAGCACGAAGCTCGCATGTATGACCGCAGCCGCCGCACTCTCGAGTGGCTCAACACCGTTCAGGGCGGCCGCACCGGCGCTTGGTTCGAGGAGATACCGCTCGTGCGATCACAAGCTCCAACGGCCGGGATCATTCCATGGACCTCCGGGGAAATCAGCCTCTTCATCGTCCGCCACCTGCTCGGCGCGCGATTCGAGGGACAGACGCTGGTTTTAAGCCCATCCCCGTATCCCGGCAGCCCGCCCGTGCGCGCCGACCTGCGTTTTAGGAGCGGCCGCCTCAAACTGGAATTACCGGGGCCGGGTCCTTTTCGGCGCGCCGTCGTGAACGGCCAATTCCAAGTCCCTGATGCCAGGGGCGCCATTCGTCTGCCCTCGGATTTTGCCGGGGGCACGATCCGATTCCAGACCGGGCAATGAGATTAATAACGACCGCGATTATGCGATCAGGATTGTGGTCCGTCGCTCTGGATCCAGAGCTCGGCCATTTTTTTCTTCAAGGGAACGGTCGAGTTGGTTGGTGAGGTCAAGTACTTTTCAAGTCCCCTGAACAACCGATCGGCAGCGTCGATATACAATTGGTCGGCAGCTTGCTGCGAGGGAGGTGGCAACGGTTTGATGAGGCCGCACTGCCGCATTTCGGCGCGAAGCTGGGAGGTCCGGATGCACTGCATGGCCAGCCGGGCGTGAGCGGTCTCGTAAGCATGGCCCAATCCCGCTCGCCCTGCGGCATTTATAAATCGCTCCAGGCGCCCGAGCATCGCGTTGAAGTTTGTGGAGCCCATTGGCATGCGAGATGAATCGGGTGCTGAAATCACAGGCCGAGAGCGCTTGTTGCTGCCGGGAAATCCTGAGCGATCCAAGCCTTTGCCCAGGGTGATCTCCACTCGAGCTCTTGGTGGAGTTTTGTCATAGGGCAAGAACACCGAAGTGGCATTGAAGGTCTTCCATCGCAGGCCATTCATCTTCACGCGGGTGATCGGGCCTTGTCCTATGGCGCTGATGAGCACCTGTTTGGTTCCAAACCGGACCGGATCCAGTTGATCCATGTGGACCAAGGTATCGGGTAGATGGGGGACAAGCGTGAGGCCGACGGCGTCGTAGCGATATTCAAAGAGCCCTCGAAGGAACGCAGCGGCAGGGCCCAGCGTGTCGTAGCAAAGGTTCACCGGCTGGTTTGGCTGGTAGACCTGGCTGCCCCGATGCGTCAGGGGATTATCCATCCGGAATTTCTCCGCAAAAGTGTGCAGCCGCCGGATGGACCGGCGTGCGTCTTCGAATTTGCCCAGTCGGTAATAGGCCAGAATCATCCGCGCCTCGCAGGTAGACCAGTGACCGCCGTTCACCCACGTCCCATAGCTCCAGAGCCCCACCGGTTCCTCGTAGAGGTCGTCATAAGATGGATAATTGGGCAAGATGAAATCATAAGGGCGCAGCTCCGGGATGGCTTCGATCTTTTCCATGATGCGCTCTGCCTGGGCATCGTCCACAACACGGAAAGCGATGGCGTCGTGGTTGGGTGACGCCTCAAAGTAGCCATGGATTGCCGAGCCAAAAACGCCGTGCTTCACGCCGTCCGGATCCAGGGACCGAATGAAATAGCCCTCGTCCGTGGCTAGTCGCTGCAATCCGGTTTTTGCGGTATCGCGCAGACGGACGTAGTCTGCTTCTTGCGAGGTTCGACCTGCGAGTTTCTCCAGTTCGATCAGCCGGTCCAGGGCCGCAATATACGTAATGCTCAGCCCTGTTAGGTATGATTTGTCATAGCTGCCGTCGGGCTTTTTCCAACCGGCAAAGCTGGGAGCCAGGAGATTGGCGGCTGGGCCGGCAAAAAAGAGGTTGTTCTTCGGGTCTCGGCGGGACTCGATGAAACGGGCACAGCGCTCGAGTTTGGGCAGGTATTTCCCGATCATTGCCGCATCACGGCTGATCAGGAGCGATTCGCTTTGCAGCAGCAGTCCCGCGGCCGTGAATTCCATGCCCCAGTCATGAATTGCGGTGCGACCATCCCCCTGCTTATAGATGATAAAACCGGGCCGCGCGGCATCACAGAGACAACCATCCGGCGCGATCCAATCAAACGGCGCCGCCGCTCCCACCCGCTTCCCGTCGCCCATTTGGTCGAACCAAAGGTCGTGTGAGTTCTGCAGAAACGTGGTCAGGGGTTCCTGTAGGAATGGCAGAATGCTGTACGTTGTTCCATAGGAGTTTTGGATCCACCAGGCATCCCAGGTCGGGCCTTCCACGAAGCCGTTCCACTTCGGTTCGTAGAGCATGGTGAGATTCTGAAGCTCCGGATCCGGTTCGAACATCCGCCGCGAGATTTCCAGGAACCGGAGATGCTCGATGTCTCCCACGCCGCGGTAATGTTTCCCTGCGAAGGTATCCAAAGCAGGCTTGGCGAGTGACACGATGGGAGGACTATGAATGACACAGAACACGCCAACACTGCCGACAAAGGTCCGAAACAGACTGGAAATCATACGAACAAGTGTAATGCCGCCAGTGGAATAAGGAATCCAGAAAACAGGGCTTCCAATTGAATGCCTGGTAGCCGAGATGAAAACAACGCCACGAGCCGGCAATGCGGCCCGGACGATCTTCAGGGAACCTGATCGGGCGCCAGACGGTCGCACCATGCCTGACATCAGGCCAAGCTATTATCGGGGCCGGGTGGCTGGAGGGACATATTTACGGTGCCAATAGAAGAACCACAGGTCCTCAAGACGCGCCAGTTCGACGTGGCCATCATAGCACGCGATGTTGATTGCCCCCGGAAGCCTCTGGCCGGCAGGCACCGAGCGGGGCGCCGACCTGGCGCTATTCGGGCCATGCCGGGCGATGGTGTATCGGCCCATCCCACCCGCCGGCCCGTCTCCCAGATACAGATTGCGAGCCGGGGCGTTGTTCGTGTCCGGCCAGGCGTCCACCCACATGGAATCCCCAAAGACCGGTGTGCGCGAGGGATTCTGGATGCCCTGTTCTCCTCCGAATTCGTGGTCGGCCGCACTGACGCCGGAGTAGAGCCACGAGTTGAAAGCGTAGCCTCCCTGATAGCCATTGGCAGCATTGGTGCGCCAAAGCCACGTCTCGTCAGCGGTTCCATAATCCGGATTCAGGGTGTGCCGCGCAATCCGCTTGCGAGGTTCCGGAGCTGAAGGACAGTAGCGCACCTGGTGGACATTGGCATGGTTTCGGATCAGGATGGCCATCCACAAGTCGCGCTCCTGAGTATAGGGCAGGGTTTTTCCATAATCATTGAAATACATGAAATTGGCCAAACCCATCTGCTTGAGGTTACTCGCGCAACGGATCTGCTGGCCCTTAAGTTTCGCCCTCGAAAGCGAGGGCAACAACATGCCCGCCAGAATGGCAATGATCGCGATCACAACCAGGAGTTCGATCAATGTAAACGCGCCGGAAACGCGGGGGGTAAGGTGAGGGACAGAATCCGAAAGCCAAGCCATTTTATGTTCTCTCATAGCTGGGGGGTCTTTTGTTCTTCAGAACAAGCCTACATGCAATAACAGGCCGCTGCAAGCCACGGCCCGAGTTATCCTCAGCTTGTTCACAACGGCCGGGCCGCCATTCGGCTCGAACACCGCGGCATCGAGGATTGGAGCCTGGAACCGAATCTGCGCCTTCAGTGTCCGCCGACAACCGTGTGCCCGCATCGACGCAGGTCCTCGGTCAGATCTTTCTCCATTTGGACCGCAGCCTCGAAGGGCATTGGATTCAGGTGGGCGTATAGCTCTGGCAAAAGCCGGATGCCAAAACGTTTCACGAAAGACGACGCTTTATCTCCCTTTTTATGATTGGCAAAGCGTTCTTCAGGAGTCAGACCCGTCATCCCCACGTAGAAACAGGGCTTCTCCGAGTCAGCCTCCGGATTGAGCCGACGAACCTTGCGAGACCGGCGGATCGCGCCCGAAAGCAGCACCACATAGACACTATGATGATCCTGAGCGGGCTGATAGCCGGGACGAAGCCGCTTGAGTGTTCGCCGCTTCATGGAGTTTATGCACGTTCAGATGACACAAGTGGCGACTTCGGCACCAGCCAGGTGCCCGCCAGGCGATCCTGCAGACTTCGGTCCGGAAGCAGTGCCGACACCGTCGCTAGAGCGCCTGCCAGGCCCATGCCCGCCAGGAGCGCCCCCTGGAAGCTCATCCACGGCGCCACGTGTGGCATTCCAATCGGGAACAGCCGATTCGGTCGAAATGAATTTCGCATCCCGCGTCGTTGCACGCTCCTGACAGATCACTGCGGGGATGCGCGTCTCTCGCGCCCGGCGGGAGGCGAAAACCCCTTGCGACGAAACACCAGCCAATTGAGAGACACCACCCTAGGTCGTGTGGCCCAAGATCAGATTGAGCAGAGGTTTGGCGTCGCGGAAATCGGGGATGACGAGGTCCGCACCGACACCGAAGAGGCGTTGGCGCTTCCATTCGTCCATTTGGCCGGAACCATTGTGGGCTTCGTCGCTCGCGACGGCTACAGCCAGGCCGCCGACCTCCTTGGTGTTCTCAATCTCGACATAGCCATCACCGAAGGAGAGCAGTTGGGCGCCTGGGATCTGGTTTTCACGGAGGATACGGTCGATGACCATTTTCTTCGAGAAATTCTGGTAATGATCAAGAGCTCCATAGATGTGAGGGCCGAAGTAGGGGGTAAGTTCGAGGAGTTCGGCCTCCTGCTTGACGTATTGTTCATCGGTGCCGCTGGCCAGGAAGAGAGGCAGATTGCGCGCGCGGAGCAGATCGAGGAGTGGCCGGGCGCCAAACACCAGCAGGTCATCGGGCTGAAGCCGGCCGGTCTGGAGTCCTTCGATGCGATGCTGGATCCGTTGGTTCAGGCGGCGGAGGTATTCGTGTTTGTACCCCAAGGGCTCCTGGGGGATTCCTCCACGCTCCTTGACGCGCTCGGCGAACTGAATCATCTGATAGATGGTCTGTTTGCCGTTCAGGCGCATCATGTCTTCCCAGAGCATCTCGCGCACCTCCGGCTCGGTATCCCCGGGCACGCGGGGCAGCATTTCCTGGAACATAGGCAGCATGACCTCAGGCCAGCCCTGGCGGATGAGCGAGAGCGTGCCGTCGAAATCGAACAGCACATGGCTGATGGCGGCCTTCGAGGAGAACCCAGGCCGGACCTCGATCTTGCCGGCGAAATCATTGAGCATCGACATAGGGTGGAATTCAGCCACGGCCGGGACGTTTTGCCAATCTCCAAACCAATCGGGAAGGAATGGTCACGGCCTTGAAGTCATGATAACATCCTGGTTGTATGACGTCCGAGCTATCCCGCCATGCGTTAGCGGCCTCGTCGATCGCCAGTGGCGCCTCCGGAACCCCGGTCGCCGCCTCGACCGAAGTGCGGCAGCTGATCCAGAACATTTCCCGCGCCTTCCTGGGAAAGGAAGAGGTGGTCCAACGCGCCGTTTTGGCGCTGATCGCCGGAGGACACGTGCTGATTGAGGATGTGCCCGGCTTGGGCAAGACCCTGTTGGCCAAGGCCATTTCCCGGTCGCTGGCCGCGGATTTCAAACGGATTCAGTTTACCGCCGATCTGTTGCCTTCCGATATTACCGGTGTCACCGTTTATTCACCGGAACGCCACGAGTTTTCCTTTCGTCGCGGACCGGTTTTTACCAATGTGCTGCTGGGAGACGAGATCAACCGGGCCACGCCTCGCACCCAATCGAGCTTGTTGGAGGCGATGGAGGAGCGCCATGTAACGGTGGATGGAGTGGTGCATGTGATGGAATCGCCATTTTTTGTTCTGGCCACCCAGAATCCGATCGAACTCGAGGGCACCTATCCGCTTCCGTTCGCGCAGATGGACCGCTTCATGATCCGTCTCAGCGTGGGCTATCTGGATCGGACGGCCGAGATCCAGATGCTTCGGGAACAGCAGAAACGGGATCCTTTGGAATGCGTGGCGCCGGTGATGGATTGCTACGCCCTGACGCGGCTGCAGGCGCTGGTGCGGGAAGTGCGTCTGGAGGATTCCCTGGCTGGATATCTGGTGGACCTGGTCCAGGCAACGCGCAAGACCGATTCCCTGGAATACGGCGCCAGCCCTCGCGGCAGTCTCGATATCCAGTCATTCAGCCAGGCGTTGGCGTTATTGACCGGTCGCGAATACGTCTTGCCTGACGATATCAAACAGGCAGCCCGGCTGGTGCTGCCTCATCGGTTGATCTATCGCAAAGGCGGACGTTCCGCCACCTTGAGCGCGCACGCCGTGATTGATCATATCGTGGATTCGGTGCCTGTCCCTGTATAAACAGCCGTGAACCTGTCTCCCTCGGATTTGCAGATCCTTTGTTCCCGGCAGGCGGGCACCAAGCCATTGCCATTTCCCGTCGCATCAAGATCATCCTGCCAACTCCACAGCAGGTCCAGGGTTCGGCTTACGCGCACCGGTGTGCTTTTCCTGCTGGCCATGGTTGGACTGTATCTCGCTTCCATAACATCGCAGTCCGGGCTTTTGTTATTTTTGATTGGCCTATTGGGCGGCTGCTTTGGGGTCAACGCCTGGATGGCCTGGCGATGCCTCGGAGCCATGAAACTGACGGCTCCGAGCGGTGCTCTTCTTGCCGAGAGAGAAAAGCTGACGCAGCCCTGGACTCTTTTGAACACGGGGCGGAGCGCAGCGGGGCTGGTGCGGTTCGAGCATCCCCAGGGCATGCTTTTCCAGGTCGGGTTGATCAAGCCGGGCGAGTCTTTTCATGCCGTTCCCGAAATCGTTTTTGCCAGGCGCGGGGTCTATCCTGTGGGAACGGTGTCGATGAGCACGGCCTTTCCGTTTGGCCTGGTGCGTTGGTCCAGACCGCTTGAACAGGCGGGTGAATGGGTGATTTGTCCAGCGATTTATCCCGTGGACGCCCCCCGAGCCGGTGGTTACGATTCCATGGTTGGAGGCAGACATCCAGGAACCCGGCGCACGACATTCGGGTCGCGTTTTGCAGGGGTTCGGCCGCGTCAGCCCGGCGATCCGCTCAAGCAGATTCACTGGAAGAGCAGCGCGAAGGGCCTGGGGTTGATGGTGAAAACTTACGATGAGGACCTCTCGGGGCGGGTGGCTCTGGGGGTGGATTGCAGCGAGGGGACGGATAGCAAGCGCCTGGATGACTGTCTTCGGGCCGCCGGTTCCCTGGCCTTCGCGGCTCTCGACGAGGGCCATCATGTGGAATGGATTGACCTGGCTTCCCGCACGGTTTGGCTCATTCCCCCATTTGATGATGGACAGGCGCTTCTCGAGTGCCTGGCCCGAATGAAGGGCAGCCCGGATTGTTTGACCGATGCCAGCCTTCAGGATGCTCTGGGCAGGATCAGCGGCAGAAGCGCCGTCTGCCTGGTCCTGACCGAGTGCAATGCGGCCGTCTATCATGCCATCCAGATCCTCAGTCAGAAAAACCGCTCGATCACCCTCGCGCTGCCCCGAGGATATCCTGGGATCGGTCTTCCCGAAAAAGTGCGAATCGCCGGCTACACCGCCACGGAGTTGGAGTGGATTACATGAAAAGCGCGCAAAACCGTCTCATCATGTTGGGACTGGTTTGCCAGGGGCTGACATGGGACACCTGGCTGCTGCCCTTTTTCTATTTCCTGCTTTGGCTTGCGGCTCTGACATTGCCGCGTCGTCCGCTGCGTTTGCCCGGTCTGGTGGAGGCTCTGGCGCTTGTGGCGGGAAGCCTGGCGGCTACCGTCATCGGCCAGGCATGGGATCGAAACACCCACTTTGCCATTGGCCATGGATTGGCCTGTATCCAACTCGTCCGGCTGTTGCGTCCGCTCGATTTGCGGGAGCAGAAATTCTCCTTGCTCATCGCCTGTTTCCACCTGGCGGTTGGCTGCACGTTTTTGCTGGACTATCGTTTTTTGCTCATCTTGTGTGCCACGCTGGTTTGGTTGCCCCGAAGCTTGCTGGAATTGGAGGCGGCCTCTTTTGTGACGGTGACGCCATCGGTTTCGCCTGGAAATCCGGAAGCGTATCGATCGTCCGTATCCGCCTGGGGATTCGGCTGCATCGGGTTGATCATGCTCGGCTTTTTCCTGGTTTTTCCCCGGGGTTTGATCCCGGCTCAATTCCGGATTCCCATGGGACGCGTCGGTTCCGAAGGATCATTGCTCGATGCGGTGTTGGATCCGCGTCTTGGCGGGCGCGCCCAATCCGGACGAATCTTGTTTCAAGTGCAAGCCGAAAGCCTGGGTTACCTCCGATGTCACGCCCTGACCGAGTTTGACGGGCGCACCTGGCAGTCGGCGCCCAGATCCTGGCGACCCTGGCAGAGTCGTCATGGCCAAAAACATCAATCCGTTCAATACCGTCGGGTCCAGGTCAAGAATCCGTTGCTGCTGGGCCGGGTCCTCCCTGTGGATGGTCCAGTCGTCCATCTGCAAGGCAACTTTTTTGATCGACCCTTTGAATCGGGCCACGGTATGGTGACCGCGGAGACCTGGTGGAAAACCGCCCATAACCATTACGAATACTGGATCCTGACCAACGCCGTCCCGGAAATCCTGCCTCAAAGGTTTCAGACGGCCTTAACGCGGCATCCTCCCGTCTCTCCGCGTCTCCAATCCTGGCTGCAAAAGCGCTTGGGATCGATCGAGAATTCCTATGAGCGCGCCAGGTACCTGGAGCGAATGTTTCAATTGGAATTCTCCTATGAACTTGGCGCGCCATCCTTGAGCCGTCTTTCGCCGCTCGAGGATTTTCTGTTCAATCAACGCAGCGGTCACTGCGAGCGTTTTGCCTCGGCCCTCGCCTTGCTGCTCCGGATGAATGGAATTCCCACCCGTGTGATCTTGGGTTACCTCCCTCACGGTCGGAATTGGATTTCAGGATGGCATGACATCCGCGCCCGCGACGCGCATGCGTGGACGGAGGCATGGTTCCCGGACCGGGGCTGGGTGCTTTTTGACGGCACTCCGGCCGCCACATTATCCGAGCCGCCCGCCTGGCTGGATTGGCTCGAAGAACTGGATTCAGCCTGGTATGGTTATGTCATTGGCTTCGATGCTGCCAGCCAATCGGAGCTTGCCACTGTAGTGATATCCAGCCTGGGTCAGTCTCTCCAAGGGCTTCGTTTGCATGCCAGGACTGCGATGGTCGTTGGTCTTGGGGTGGTGATCATCCTCTCGGGATGGACTATCATCCGATGCAATCGCGGGGATCGGGGTGGCGCAGGAGAACGCGGAACTTCCCAGGTCTATGCCAATCATGCTTACGGCAGGATGCTCCGCGCCTTGGCGCGGGAACAGGTGCTGCGTCAACCCAGCCAAACCCCCCTGGAATTTCTTGCCATCCTGCCCGAGCATTTCCGGGATGCTCAATCCGATATCGAACTAGTTACGCGGGCGTTCTGTGAGGCAAAATATGGCCGGCAAGAACTTTCCCCGGATCGACTCCGCGCCGTCGACGATGCCCTGAAACGCATTCTATCCCGGAGAGCTCCCAAACCAACGCGCCCCTAACGGCCAAGGGAGTAAGCAATCAGTTCCAATGTTTGATTTCATCAGACTCATGGTGTTCCGGGCTGACGGCTTTATACACGACGTCATAAATACTTGCGTATGCGCAATTATTTATGACGTCGTGTAAAGTTGCGAGTGGATCCCCTAATCGGTTCGTGGATTCGTGTTCTTGTGGCCGGACCACGCCCGGATGCGGGCGGCCTCGGCCTGCGGGATGCCGAGGGAGATCAAAAATTCATGATGCGCCTCTGGGGCGCGCCGCTCGAATTCGGCATGCCAGCATTCCATGGCGCGGTCATCCAGACCGGCTGTGCGAAGCATTTCGATCCACATCTTCTTGTCGATCGAGGGCGGGCATTGGCCGGATACGATCCGGTTGAGCATGTTGGCCAGGAGACGCTGCTTAGTTTTGAGGTCGAGAATTCCCTGGGCGGTTTCAGCCATTCGCTTTTTCAGAATCGCGGCACTGGGTTTGCCTCGGGAGGAGAGAAACAAACGGATGTCATCGAGGGTAAGCCCGGCCTGTCGAAACTGGCAGATCTGACTCAGGCGCCGCTGGTCTTTTGCCGTGTAGATCCGGTATCCTGCCGCTGTCCGACCCGAAGGACGCAGCAGTCCAATGCGGTCATAGTATAACAGGGCGCTGCGGGATAGGCCGAAAGCGCGACCCAGTGCGGAGATCGTGCAGGATTTTGTCTCGAGCATCCTTTGCCTTTCAGCGGGTTTCTCGAAGTGCATTCAAGGCGCCGGGTGGCTCGTGGAGAGCCACCCGGCCTTGCATTACGTCCGGCTTTGAGCCCGGATTTTTTCAATCTCGGGCGACGGCAGCCCGAGCCATTCCAAAAAACCCTGGTGTGCTTTGGGATGCCGGGTTTCGAAGAGTTTATGCCATTTCATCATGGTTGCATCGTCCAGGCCAATCTCCCGGAAGAGGGCAACCCACTCGTTTACGGTCACATGTTCTTTCATGGATTGATTCATTTATGGTTACACGTTTATTTCGTGTCATGGCCATGACCGGGCCAATCTAAAGTGTGAAGCTATAGACGGGTCAATAGGCCGCCGCAAAAAAATTTCTCAGACTTTGTTCTAACGAAGCAGCGCCTTAAACCGACCCGTCGCGAGAAGTTCTGTCATAAGGCCTCGACCCATGGGGTTGATTTGAGGCGCAGCTTCATTAGATCATGTCGGGCCTCGCCAGCGAGCCAAATCCTCACCGGCACAATCTGAATTTATTTATGCACCGACCCTAAGCCTTTTTGAAGATCCTAATCGTCCAGTTCGGCCTTGACCGCCCATTCGGGGTAGGGCGTGTCAGGCCCTTTCATGGCGCGCCACAGAATCCGATTCAGGACATCCTCGGGGCAACGATCGACTTCATCCAGCGGCAATTGGGCCGAAATCATGGCGTCTTCTCGCAGGCGACGGTCCGTAATGGTTTTCGGGTTCGGATTGGTTGCATCCAGAGGGACCCTGTTCGTCACGCTAAGGAAAGGCGTGAAGTCCGGGGTGTCCGTGAAGCAATCGCGCATGGGCGTGGCGGTGGCATCCATTTGGTTCATCGGAGGAAGGCCGAGCATCAGTTCCAGGGTGCGGATGACGCTGGTCTGATTGTATTGGGTGCTGATGGTTTGACGGCGTTTCGTGTAGGGACTGGCCACGTAGCAGGTGGTGCGGTAACCGCTGACATGATCCCAACCGGCCTGGGGATCGTCCTCGATGGCGAACAGGCAGGTCTCAGGCCAGAATCGACTGCGGCTCAGCGCCTCAACCACCTGCCCAAGCGCCAGGTCGTTGTCCGCCACTTGCGCCCCAGGCGTCGGCGATGTGCCCCGCGTGCCGCCCGTGTGATCGTTCGGCAGGAAAAGGATGATAAGATTGGGAAGGTCCCCCTTGGATTCGTATGCCCGCAAATCCTGGATGAACCGGGCCGCGCGCATCACATCCGGCACGTTAAGGTCCCAACCGACGGTATCGGTGGCGCTATGTGGACGGAGGCTCTTGATGCCCGCCCGGGAGGCGAGCCGGGTTAGGTTGCTGCCCGTGGTGTGGTCCTGCCAGAAATCCTGCCATGTGGGTTTGTCTTTATGACCGGCCCGGTCTTTCCAGTGGGCCTCCGATATCATCCATTCGCCGTAATTACGAAACGTTTTTCCATGCGCCAGCGCGTTGTCCCAAATAAAACCGGACGAAGCCCAGGCCAGCGCGTCAAGGCCGTCCTCGCTCTTGCCGCCGGGATAGCTGCGCGGGAAACTCGAGGTCAGCTGCCGTTCCATGTAGGCATTGGCGATGGCGCTGTCGGTCCATTGGTGCCCATCCGCGCTGACAATGCCGGCGCAATAGGTGTTGTCGAGCAGGACAAATTCGCGGGCCATTTTGTGCTGGTTGGGCGTGTAGAGCTCGCCAAAGGTGCAGAGGGCTGGGCTCCCATTGCCCTCCGGCATGTCGCCCAGGATTTGATCGTAGGTGCGGTTTTCCTTGATCACATAGATCACGTGCTTGAACACGCTCGGTTCGCCCACCCGCTCAGGCACGGGACGCGGCGGCTGGCCCGGACGCGGCGGGAGCGCGGATTCAGCCAGCCTGTCGTAACTCATGTTTCGCCGCGCGATCCGTGTCATCGCGGTGAGGGCCTGTTTCGACGGGATGGGTACCAGCGAAAGGGTGCCGTAGTAATCCTTCGAACTGGACTTCACTGGCCCCCCCCGGGGAACTACCCTGCCGGATCCGATGCCTTTGATGTTGGCAATACAGAGCGACCGGCCCGCCCGATCGAGAACGACCGCGCCGGGAAACCAACCGACCGGGATCAGCCCCGTCACTTTTGAGGCGTTATGCCGGGGATCGAACCTAATCACGGCCACGGCATTCTGCGTGCCGTTGCATACGAACAGCTGCCGGCCTCGCCGATCGAAAGCCACGGCGTTCGGTTGCGCGCCAAACAGGTCGGCCGGCGTCTGGCGCGTCCAGATTTTTTCCACGACCTGATCCGTCGTCGTGTCCACCACACTTAACGTGTCGCTGCCGGTGTTCGCCACGACGAGATAACGGAAATCCGGCGAGACCGCCATCGCCGAGGCGTGTTGCTCAACGAGGATTTCGGTTTTCACCACGCCCCCGTCCAGATCAATCACCGTCACCGATCCTTCGCTGGCGATCTGCCGGGCGGGATCCACCCGCACCTGGGTGCCCTGGCCCGCTGAGGCTGTAACATCGCCCTTGCCCGGACGCCGCCCTCCCTGGTTGCTGACATAGGCCTTGCCCGGCGCCAGCACGACATCATACGGAGCTACGCCCGTTTCCCAGGAACGTATCACCCGGCCGGTCGCCGTATCCAACTCATGCAGCCGGTTCCCCAGGCTCGCTGCCACGTAAAGCCGATGGCCGTCGGCTGACACCGCCAGCCCGGCCGGAATCTCGGTTTTCGGTTTGGGGGTCCTTGCGTCAGGCAGCAAAAAGGCCATCGGAGATCCCGCATGCCCTTTTTCGTCCACCGGGAACACAAGGATCCGTCCACTGGCATCGGCAAGATAAAGCGCCCGGCCGTCCGGCGAAAACACCAGACCCGTCAAACTCATGCGAGGGGCCGCCAAATTGGTGGCCGCGACCGTATTCGTCTCCCGCGGCTGGATCACCTGGTTGGTTGCGGCAGCGAGCGAGACACTTTGCCGTATCCGCCCGGTTCTCGGATCAATCAGCACCAGCTTGTTGGTCTTGCCTGCTAGCGCCAATCGCCGTCCGTCCGGACTCAGCGCCATCGCCTGAGGACGCATGCCCGGCAGTTCCACTTGCCAGCCCGCGGGGGTCAGGAGTTGACCCGTGGGCAGCCGATAACGGTTCGCCGCCACCCGTCCCACCGCGTCCGGAGGCGCTAAAAAAACCTGCGAGCCCTTGGCCAGGATCGTTCCCGCAATCAAAAGCGCGGCCAGGACGAATCCCACCCACAACGTTCGGCGTCGATTCTTAACAGCATTCATCCCGCGATTTCTTATGCCCTCCCGACGCGATCGTCCATCCCGAAATCCGGAATATTCCGTCAGGCCTCCCCTCCGACGCCCCGGTCCCAGGACTTAGAGCCTGTTTGAAAATTACAAGGGGTGCTGCGGCGAGGGATTTTGGCTGGGGCCAAGGCGGCTTGGGCCGAGCATCCCCGATGGGGGCAGTAAGGTCCAAGCCGCCTTGGCCCCGGTCAAAAGACCCGCCGCAGAAATGTAAAAATTAGTTATAAATAATACTTTACAAAAAGTAGTAGATAAATATATAAATAAATTATAAACGAACATATAAACCATTCACAACAGGAGGAGATCACTATGAAACCGATGATAATGGGGCTGGGGATTCTGGTCGCGGCGCAGGTGCAGGCGCAATTGGTGAGCTATAGTTTCACCGGCGCCGAGGGCGGCGAGGCGTCCTTCGGGCCCGACGCGCAGCCGGCTGGGGCCTGGGCGGCGCCCATGACCCGGGGATCCGGCCTGAGCTCCAGCGCGAGCGCCAACACGTTCAGCGCCTCGAACTGGTCTGTCGGAGGGCGGGACGACACGGATTACTTTTCTTTCAGCATTCAGCCGGAGGTTTCCATGAGCCTGAGCCTGACCCGGCTGGTGCTGGACGAACGGCGATCTGGGACAGGCATCCGGGACTGGTGTGTGCGGTCAAGCCTGGATGGTTTTGCGGCGGATCTGAGTCAATTCGCGGTGCCGGACAGCACGGCCACACGCGCGGACCAAACCACGCTCCTGGGCAGTTCATTCGCCCATCTGACCTCGGATGTCGAGTTCCGGATCTATGGATACAATTCTGAAAGCGCCGGGGGGACGTGGCGCCTCGATAATGTCGAACTCTATGGCAGCGTCAGCCCGGTCCCTGAACCCGCCGAATACGCCTCCGTTTTTGGGGCGGCCCTTGTGGTTTTTGCCTGCTTCGATCGGGTGAAGCGGCAGCGCGAAGGGGCGACCCGGAATCATAATTCCCTTAAGGAATCGATTTGATCCCCCCTCGAAGGTAAGCTCGCATTATCAACTTGCGCCCATTTTTCGACGTAAGACCACAAGAGTCGGGGGCAGCCTAAAAAGGCGAGCCCCCGGCTGCTGCTAAAGCATCATTCAATTCTGGTCGTTCCCCCGATGCTATTTTTTTTGGTCATCAGTCAAAAACAAAAAACCTGCCCCGAGGAGGCGGGGCAGGTTGAGGGGATTCTGTCGGGTTTACTTGCGGGAAGCCACCGTCTGGGACTTGCCCTTGGACGTGGTATCGGTGGAGCCCGTCTTGGCGGCCTGGTCTGTTTTGCCTTGCAGCGGACAACAGGCTTTGACCTGCTGCTGGGCCGGACACGAGGCCTTGGCTTGTTGCTGGGCGGGGCAGCCGGCTTTAGCCTGGGCACAGGCCTCAGACTTGGCTGCCGGGCAACCTTGGGCCTGGGCCTTGCTACATCCCTCGCCGCCGGCGAACACAGCCGGGGCAGCCAACAGTGCGGTCATCGCCAAACAAACAATCAGTTTTTTCATAGTCAGTATTTCAGGTTAATGTTCTCGTTCGCTAATTGCAGCGTAACGTCGTGCATTGGACCCGCCTTGTCAAAAAAAATTCAAAAGAAATCTAATTATCAGGAAAAGGAAATCTTACAACCTGTCATGAGTTCATCCCAGAGGCCAGGGGAAGCCCCTGCACCGTGCATGCGACGGGCTGAAAACGGATCCGTCCGGGCTTGGTTTGAGGCAGGGCCTTGTTAGGATTGGAAGGCTTTGCGCAAGAGGGCGATACTTTTGGCGACGCCCTGATCCGGGTCTTCCTTGCCTTCGAACTCAAGCGAAACATAGCCGCGGTAGTTGGCCTTGCGGAGGATGCTGGCGATGCGGGGGTAATCGAGGTCGAGGGTGTACCACTCGCCGCCGCCGAAGTAGGTCTTGGCCTGGACGAACACGGTTTTATCGGCGATGGCTTCGAGTTTTTCGTAGGGGTTTTCGAGAAAATTCCCGGTATCCATGAGCAATCCGAGCCAGGGGGAATTGACGGCTTTATGGATGCGGAGCATGCCGGCGGGACTATTCGTGAGGCCCCAATGGTTTTCGAGGGCCATCACGACGCCGCATTCCTGGGCCTTGGGCAGGCATTGCTCGATGCACTCAATACACCAGCCGAAGGCGTCGTCCTCGGTATAACCGGGGATGGCCGGTTCGATGCCCCGGAGTTCCATGAGTTTGTCGAAGGATTCGACGGTGCGCCAACGTCCGGAGTTCAGGCGGATGGTCGGGATGCCCAATTGGTAGGCGAGATCGAGACAATACCGGGTGTGGATGACGTGTTGTTTGCGGACGGCGGGATCCGGGGAGACAAAATTCTGGTGGATAGAGAGGCAGATGAGGTTGATGCCGTTGAGGAAGGCGTGTCTTTTGATTTTCTGGAGGGCGGCGCGATCTTCGCTTTCGAGCTGTTGGTGGAGGATATCGACGGCTTCGATTTCGAGGGCTGCGGCTTTGTCGATGACCGTCTCGATGGGAGTCTTGGGGGGGCGGAAGTGCCAGTAGGAATAGGTTGAGACCGCAAGTTTGACGCGTCCCGGGCGGGCAGGGGAAGCGCTGTCAGCCGCCCAGGAGGTGGCGAGGCCCGCGGCCCCGGCAAGGGTGGAGGCAACGAAAGTTCGGCGTGATTGGTTCATGGTATTCGGA
The DNA here is from genome assembly GCA_022709905.1 of Verrucomicrobiota bacterium. Taxonomy (GTDB): domain Bacteria; phylum Verrucomicrobiota; class Verrucomicrobiia; order Limisphaerales; family UBA1319; genus JAKLHY01. The sequence goes on from JAKLHY010000013.1 coordinate 106,975, forward strand.
GCCTACCATTTTTTAGGGATCAATCAATCGAAGTTTCTTGGCCGATAGCACTCGGTAACAATCCGGGAGATCGAACTGTTTCAGAACCCCGGGCAGGAACGTCGAGAGAGGCCAGGCATAAAATTCCGATTCGGCGATGGATTGGTATGAGTTCAAGGCGTTCTTGAGGGTCACCTCGACCACGGTGTCCGAGAGCACCGCGGCAAAAGCGGCTGGCAGGGCGCCCCAGCCTTTGCCGGCCAGGTGGATTTCGCTGTGGCCACAGGTCCGCAGCCAATCCAACACGCGAAGGACATCATAGGTCTTCTGGCCCAGATAGGGTCGATCCAGCATCAGGCAATGGATCGCATAAAAATAGTCGCTGCCATAGGGATCCAGGAAGGTATTGAAACCGCAGGTATTTGGCCGCGACTCGCCGATGCCGCGCGCATCGCAGGCATAAAAGACGGATGCGGGTTCCGCCTCGATCAACTGGCGGGGCAGGATTTCCTCGCGCAATTCCGCATCGCTCGATTGATGGGACACATAGAGGATGGCGCGGGGCGGTCCCTTGGGGGGGCGCGCTTCCAGCGGTTCGGTCGACAGCCGATAGACCAGGGCAAAGATTCCAGGTTCGGTTTCGACGGCATAGGTCGTGGAGCGGGGCAGGGGATATTGGCGCGAGGGCAGGTTTCGGAGGATCCGGTAATCGGGCGTTTGGGTTGGACGCGGGAGTTTCAGACTATGCTCCAGGGCTTGGCGGAGGGCGTCGTAGCCGAGTTCAGAGCGTTGTTTTGCGAAGTTCAACGAGGTCTCGCGGGTAAACGAGAAGACGGTTCGAGATTTGAGTTCGGCGACCTGGCCCTTGGGCGCGCACCGGAGTGTTTCATCTTTCTCCAGCGTCAATTCGGGTTCCGATTGCCGATCGGAAATCCCGGTGATGCGATTGAACCATCGGTACATGGCCTCTCGATTCTCCTGGGAGTAGCCATGAGCCGTGGGGCCGGCGAAAAAGGCCAGATGATCCGCGGCGCCGAGCTTTTCGTAGAGGTCCTTGAGTCGGACATGGGCCTCCTCGGTGCCCCGGATATCAAAGAAATCCTTTTCTTTACCAAGGATGAGCACCGGTTTGGGGGCCATGGCCGCCAGGAAATCCTCGTGATCGAGTATTAGGGCCAGCGCGCGAGGCGGGCACTGTTCGGTATCGGCGGGCAGTTCATTTTCCAGGTTGCGGCGGAAGGTTGTCACGAAGCAACTGGGGGCGGCCATGGTCCATCGGGATTCCACGCCGCACAGCCAGGTGGTCAGAGTGCCGCCGCCGGAGTTGCCTGTGATCCCCAGATGGCGCGGATCCACCTCCGGACGCGTCAGTAAATAGTCCAGGGCCCGGATGCCGTCCCAGGCGCGCCACGCCCCCAGGAACTCGCCGACGAGAAACTGCTGGTTGCCAGCGTGGAGATGTTCCCGCACGCCAACGCCGACACGCGAGCGGAGCTGTGCATCGGGATACTGAAGCCGTTCGCCTTGTCCTAGGGGATCAAAGATGAGGACCACGTAACCCATCCGGGCGAGCGCCTGCGAGAAAGACTGGTAGGCCTCGCTGGCTTTGCCGTTGTCCGAGTGACCGCAGGTGGCCACCACTCCCGGCAGCGGAAATTGCCGGCCCTTCGGGACATACAGGTTGCCGGTGACGAGCAGGTCGGGCCGGCTTTCAAAGATGACCTTCTCGATCCGGTAGGCATCCCGTTCCACGACGCCGGTGATCCGAGGGTTCAGGGGTGTTTTTTCGGGGAACGGACCGAAGCAGCGCATGATCCTTTCTCGGACCGAGGCGGCATAAGCCTCGGCGTCGGCTCGGGTTTTGATGGCGGCCTTCGCCTGTCGATTGGCGGCTTCGCAACGCCGCACTTCAGCGACCAGGTAATCCTGGATCATTCGAGGAAAACGGTTGAGGGGAGACAAGGGAGTCGCGGGGGCCTCGGAGGCAAACAGGGGAGTGAGCACACGCCACTCAGCCAGGGGGATCGCGCAGAGGCTGAGCGTTGAGATTTTGAGCAGGTTGCGGCGCGTGATGACGGCGGAGTCTCGGAAGGGGATCGGGCTGGCATTCATCTTATCGTCAATAAAAGACCCGAAATCCAAAGAAGTCCACACCAATACTGGCTTCCGAAAACCGCAAATAAAATTCCTCAACCGCTAATGAACACTAATAAACGCTAGCCGGGACTGATTCTTGCTCCCCGATTACGCGCCGATCGGTGGATGAGGGGCAGACGGTGGTAGCCGAGGAATTGGGAGTGGAGGTGCGTGTTTGCGGGATCGGCATCGGGAGTCGAGAAAAGGGGTCAGTCCCGATTATTGTAGAAATGATTTGTTTGTTATTGGCGCGGTGGCATTCTTGGCCCCATGCCGCGCAAGCTGAGAGTCCAGTATCCGGACGCGATCTATCACGTCAACCGGGGTGACCGTCGCGAACCCATCTGCAAGGACGGTCAGGATCGTGAGTGTTTTATCCGGACCCTTGCCGAAGCTGCTGGGAAGACTGGATGGCAGGTTCAAGGCCGGGGGTCAGGGCCGGGGGTCAGTCCCGGCTATTGGTGAGTTTCTTCAGGCAATTTGCCGCCGTGTGCCGACATCCCATCTTCAACCGCTCCGCAATCCATTCCAGCGTCATCACCGTCTGGCTTCTGAGCCGAGCCGCGATCCATGTCTTCTCGGCGTCGGTCTTGCGCCGCGCGGCCAAATCCTGTTCTGACCATCCCCGCTTTTCCAGTTCCTCCTCCACGATCCGTTCCCCCTTCCTCACGTCTGTCTCCCGCTTTTCCTCCCCGCCGTGATGCTCCCCCATCCCTCCTTCCATCATTTCCAACAACCGTCCACGCAGCACCGCTCCGCCTAAGAACCACCCGCGTCTTACCCGTTTCCACTCCACCGCCTCTCCCTTCCCGCGCCGTTCCTCCATCGCCTCGGCAAAGCGCCGGCGGCCTGCCGCGTTGTCCTGTCCGATGCCCATCTCTCCCAGCAACCGATCCACCCGCAACCACGCCCAACGCGACCGCTTCAAATACTCCGGATAACTGCTCCACGCATACCCCTCCAGCGGGGCGTCCTTCTTGATCAACTTGGCCCGCACCGGGTTCAGATGCACGTAGTCGCACACCGTCCGCAGGTATCCGTTTCCACTGCCGTCCACGATCAACGCCTTGTAGCGCCCGCTGAACAGGTGCCCATAGACCTTGTGCCGACGGTTGAACCGCGCGGTATAGGTTCCCAGGAACCACTTCATGCCCGCTACCAGATTCCCCTGCGGCGTCTCCACCACCAAATGGAAATGATTGGGCATCAGACAATACGCATGAACCTGCCCGCCAGTCTTCCCAGCCGCTTCGGCAAGGGTCCGGATAAAACACTCACGATCCTGGTCGTCCTTGAAGATGGGTTCGCGACGGTCACCCCGGTTCATGACGTGATAGATCGCGCCCGGATACTGGACTCTCAGCTTGCGCGGCATGGGGCCAAGAATGCCATCGCGCCAATAACAAACAAGCCATTTCTACAATAACCGGGACTGACCCCTTTTTCGAAGCGGACCGGCGTCGTAAGCCAAACATTGCCAAAGATGGCCATATCGCGTATCTTGTCTCCCATGATGACGCAGACCTTGAACGTGAATCTGACCGCTGAGCTCCGGCGTTATATTAAGGAGCAGGTGCGGTCCGGGCGGTACCAGAACGAGAACGAAGTCGTTCGGGATGCCGTTCGCCAGATGCAGGAGCGCGAGATTGAGCAGTACGAGCACGTATTCGGAAACTATCCCGATGCGCCGCGAGGGGAACCGACAGAGGAAGACGATGCGGCTATGAAGGCTGCCATTGAGCGCCATCGTGGCAGGAGGTCAACCACGCCGGCGGCATGACTACGGTTGTCCTCGACACCAATACCGTCGTTAGTGCCATCTTCTGGCCCCGAAGCACGGCGCGTCGTTGCCTGGCGGGATTGGCGCGACGATGGTATGCGGTGGGCGTTTCCTCCGAAGTTTTCACCGAATACGAAGCGGTCGTCGCCGAGTTCCAACCTCGTTTTCCGGCCTGCAACAGCGCTGGCGCGTTGGCTTGGCTGCGCCTGAAAGCAGACTGGGTCGAGCCAATCCCGTTGGGCAAGGGCCGGAGCCGTGACCCGAAGGATGATCCGTTTCTGGCCTGCGCCCTGGCGGTGCGCGCCAAGTTAGTGGTTAGCCGTGACCAAGATTTGCTCGTGTTGGGCAAGCCCTTTGGGATCGAGATCATCACCCCGGCACGCTTTCTGGCCTGGCTCCGGGAAAACCGGCGGCCAGGTGCCTTATTAGGATGAGCCTCCAAAATATGGAATTTCTGGGGGACAGTCCTGAAGTCCTCACTTTCCTTTCATCCGGTCAGCATAGATAGCCGGCCGGATCGAATAGTCATCTGTGAATTGAGATTCAGCCAACAGGATGCCTCCGATTTTATTCGCGTTGATTGGCATTAACTCGCGTTTCGATTATGTGATCGGCAAACGGCAGGTTCTGTGTTATGCATTCTCGCGATCCCCTCGAAGAACCATGCGTATGAAAACAAAAGAGGCCTTGATGACTCCAAACCTGTCGGTATGCGGCTGTTGTCCCATGAGCCGCCGGTCTTTTCTGGAGAAGAGCGGCACAACTTGTGCGGCCGCGTTGGGTGCCTGGGCGATTCCGCGTGTGTTTGGCGCTTCGTCCCCGGCTGACCGGCTCCGGATTCGAATTGTCTACGTGCTGTTCGGCGCCAAACAGCCGCGCCCCACGTGGCCTCATATCGGGTATGATTTCGTGCCGGTCATGAACCGCCTCGAGGCGGCTTTGGCCAACCAATGCCCGGAATTCGAGTTTGTGACGTCGATGGCAAGCACGGAGGAGGAAGCCGGCAAGATCCTGAAGGAAGACGAGACGACCCGTGTTGACGGATACCTGGCCATTCAAATGAACAACTGGCCGCGTGTCGTCCAGACCCTCGCGGCTTCCGGCAAACCGGTGCTGTACGCCGACTTCACGTACGCGGGCACGGGCGGTTTCCTGACCTACAACGCGGCCTTGTTGCGGATGCGGTCCACGAACGTGGGATTTGTTTCCTCGTCTGAACCCCAGGACTTAATTGATGCGGTGAAGTGTTTCGAGGTCGTCCGACAGGGGCTCCCGGCGGTGGAGTTCGTCGCGGCAACCTCGCGCTCGAGGGAACAACGCACCCCGAAGGCCGGCGACCGCGACCGCGCTGCCGATCCTCTCCGGTGTCTTCCCATTGCTGACTGTGTGAACCGGCTTAAGGAATCGAAGATCCTTGCCATTCGCGATCAAAAAGGCGGCCCGGCCACCGAGATTATGGGCATCCCCGTTGTTTACGTCCCGTTTGCCGAACTGAACGATCTGGCGCAAACGGCCAGCCGGGATGAAGCGCGCGACTGGGCGGATCGATGGGAAAAAGGGGCCCAACGCATCGAGGGCGTCCCGCGGGAAACGATCGAGAAATCGGCGGCGATGTACCTGGGCCAGAAGGCGCTGATGAAGAAGCACGGCGCCAACGCTATCACCATCAATTGTCTGGGGGGTTTTTATGGCAATCATATCAGCGCCTATCCGTGCCTGGGCTTCTGCCAGTTGGTCGATGATGGCCTGGTCGGGGCGTGCGAATGCGATGTTCGGTCTACGGCGACCATGGTCGCAATCACCACCCTGACTCAAGGCCGGCCCGGTTATATCTCCGATCCGGTCATGGACACCTCGAAGCGCGAGATCATTTACGCCCATTGCGTGGCGCCGACCAAGGTTTTCGGGCCCACGGGCCCGGCCAATCCCTACCAAATATTGACCCATTCCGAGGATCGTCAGGGGGCCTCGATACGGTCAATCCTGCCGACGGGGTATCTCACCACATCCCTCCAGTTCGAACCGAAACGGAAGGAAATCCTGTTTCATCAGGCCATGGCGGTGGGGAATGATTCGAACGATCGCGCGTGTCGCACCAAGCTCCGCGCGCAGCCGTTGGGCGATTTTGAGAAGCTTTTTACGATGTGGGATGTCTGGGGCTGGCATCGGGTCACGTTCTATGGCGACCTCCAAGAACCGGTTGCCGCGTTGGCGGATGCCGTCGGCTGGAAGGTCGTGACAGAAACCTGAGAGGCCGGGCGGCAGATCTTTCCTGCGCATACTTCGTTGCTCGTTCCTCACACATCACTGGGGATATGCTCGTCGCTCGCGCCTTGTTTGCGCGGAAGTCTGCAAAAAGGCTTTCCTTCGGTTCCCGGGAGGGCCAAGATGGGACTCGTTGTTAAAGGATCCCTATGAACACTGAGCGCTCTCGAGACGATTTCGGCAAAGCATTTACCCTGATTGAACTCCTGGTTGTGATTGCCATCATTGCGATCCTGGCGGGCATGCTGTTGCCGGCCCTGTCGCAGGCGAAGGAGACGGCCATTCGCGCGCGTTGCGTCAGCAACTACCGCCAGCTTGGTCTCGCGGTCCATATGTATGCCAGCGACTGTTCGGATTTCATGCCGCACCCCGGTTGGGGCAACGATTATCACTGCTGGCTGTATAAACCGGTTGGTGGACAGCCGCCGGCGCTGAACCTGACCAATCTCGACAAGGGGCACGGGACCGGATTGCTTTGGCCGCTTATCCACAATTACCAGGTTTACTACTGTCCGAAAGACAAGACCAACGCCGCGGCCAATCCCTACTACTCGAAGCGCCAGAACAAGTTCTCGACCTATATCATGAATGGCGCGGTGAACGGGTATGGCGCGCTGAATGGGAGATCGCACAAGATATCGGCCTTTAATCCGGTCGCCTACATGATGTGGGAGCCGGACGAGCCGAACTACTACAAGTATTATCCGGGCCAGAGTTGCTACAACGATGCCAGCAGTTATCCCTCGCAGGGCGAAGGCTTGGGCCGGTTGCATGGGAGGAAGGGCGGCAGCATGCTATCGTTCGACGGACATGTCGATATCATGAGTTACGAAAAGTTCAATCAGGAGCGTCTCCGAATGCCAGGGCTGTTGCATTGTGTGCCGGGGAGTTTGACGGGGGATTAGGCTTGATCGGGGGGCCGCATGCCGGGCGCGGAGATCACCGGGATATTCCGGGAGGGACGGTTTCATGGCTGTTCCGTCTGTTGCGTTGAGAGCCGATGACCGCGAATCCTTTACCACCCCGGGGTCGCGGCGCCGGCGGCAATCCGCCGAACCGATTTGCCTTGCTGCACTATGAGCGTGATCGGGATGCTGATCTCGAAGATCCCACCGCGCCTCGGACTCAGTTTCTGCGGGATCACACCCGGACTGTCATTACCCGCAACAACAGTCCCGATATACCGTTCACATTCAGTTTGAATCCCTATCGGGGATGTGAACACGGGTGCGCCTACTGTTTCGCGCGTCCCACCCACGAGTATCTGGGATTCTCCGCGGGGCTCGATTTCGAGAGCCGGATCCTGGTGAAGGAAGAAGCCCCGCAGTTATTGAGACGGGAACTACGTTCGCCTCGCTGGCAACCCCAGACGCTGGCTCTGAGCGGCGTGACCGATGCCTATCAGCCTATCGAACGAAAACTGCAACTGACACGCCGGTGTTTGGCGGTTCTGGCCGAGTGCCGAAATCCGGTCAATCTGGTGACGAAAAACCATCTGGTTACCCGGGACCAGGATGTATTGGCCGAGCTCAACCGGCACCATGCGGTGTCGGTTGGTTTATCGATTACCTCGCTCGACGCGAACCTGATTCGGCGGCTGGAACCTCGCAGTTCCTCGCCGAGTATGCGTTTGGAGGCCATCGAAATCCTTGCGGGCGCCGGGATTCCGGTGGGCGTCATGGTGGCCCCCATCATTCCGGGTCTCACCGACCAGGAAATCCCCGCCATCCTGAAAGCCGCGGCCCGAGCCGGCGCCTCGTGGGCCGGCATGGAAATCGTTCGGCTGCCGATGGCCGTGGCTCCGCTCTTCGAGGCCTGGCTCACCGTGCACGAGCCGTTGCGAAAGGAGAAAATCCTGGACCGAATCCGATCGATTCGCGGCGGCCGGCTCAATGATCCGCGCTTCGGTTACCGGCTGTCTGGCGAGGGCAATTGGGCCCAACAGATTGGCGATTTGTTTCGAGTGGTCTGCCGGAAGACCGGGTTGCGGAACGAAGGCCCGGTGTTGAATAGGAGGGCCTTCAGGCGTCCATCCAACGGACAACTGGAATTGTTTCAGACCCCATGAACTTACGACGGACCGTCCTATTGGCGCTGCTTTGCTCGACACTCCTCTCGATGGCCGCGGTGCCCTGGGCGCCATCGCTGTATCTGGGGAACAGCGGTTACTGGCCGAAACGGGTTGCGGTGACCATCACGAACCGCTCGAGCACGCCGGTGATCGGCGAACCACTCGGGCTTGCGCTTCCCGGTCTGGCCGGCGCCCGGGTGGAATCACTCCGGGTGACCCGTGCCGATGGAGTGGAACTGCTCTTCGAGTTGTTGGATGCGCGCAAGTTATCCAAACGGACGGGTTCCCTTGCCTCAGACGACCGATTGCTTGTCCCGGTGGAATGCCCAGCAGGCTCGGCTGCGACGTTGCTCGTGTATGCGGGAAACGCGGAGGCATGGGCCGTGCCCGATTTTCTCTCCTCGAAATGGGTTGGCCGGGTTCTCGATCCGGATCGGGCGGGGCTGGGGGTGACCGTTGGTCCCGTGGAGCGATTTCAGATCAGGCCTCCGTCAGGCCTAAGAATCCGGCAGGGCCGGGATTGGCGGAATCGGGCCGAAGTGCGCGTGCGTCATTTTGACGAGCAAGCGAACTCGACGGCCTTGGTGCGAGTGAATCTGCGACAGGCCCTGGCCCGCCTGCCGGGAGTCGGATTGGATTCCGAGGCGCGCGTCGCCTCCAGCGATGGGACCGATCTGGCCTCGTATATGCTGGGACAAGGTAGCGTGCTTTTGTTTCCAGCCCGGCTGCCTGCTGGAAGCGAGGAGTTGTTCCAGATCCCCGAAACGATTGGCTGGGCTGGTACTCGGAGGAAATCCGAGTCAAACCGGGCGCGCTCTATTTTCTGAGCGGTTGGCTGAGCGCAAGCCGGTTGCGGAGTTGGGCCACTCTGCATGCCCACTTCCATGATGGCGAAGGCGGTTTGACGCGGAGCGGCGCCATGGTGGGCACTCAACCCACAGTGAGCGGCGACTCCGGCTGGGTCAATTCGCAAGGCTTTTTTCGGGCGCCTCCCGATGCGGCAACCCTCCAGATTCACTTGACGATGAACACGCAAGGAACATTGCGCCACGACGGCATTGTCCTCTGTGAGGTGCTCGACGGGGAGTGGGTCCGCGTGCACACCGCCGATGTTCCCGAATGGTGCCGCAAGCTGCCCCAGGGGGCTCCGGCCACCGACGGCTGGAGTGGTTGGTGGCCGGATCCGCTGGCGCCAGGATCGAACACGGTCCTCACACCGGGCCAGACCCGGCCGCTCTGGTTCACCATTCATGCACCCAAACAGGCCGAGCCCGGCCTTTACCGGGCCGAAATCACCCTGAGTCAAAACACTCGGGAAATTTACAGAATCCTCTGAAGGTAAAGGTCTTGCCCTTCGCATTGCCCGATCAAGGGCGTCTCCGTGCCATTCTGGATTTCCGGTTTGGGCCAGGCGGTGTTTTTGACAGCGGGGTGGTTACCCAGGAGGATCATCGACGGTGGCTGCGGTTCATCGCCGAGCACCGCCTGGGCATCAATGAAATCCATCCGCCACCGCAATTCGACTACCGAGATGGCAAGGTAACGATGGGGTTGAGTTTTGGGGTTTGGCCTGGTGGACCTACAATCCCTGGCAGGTGGGCTGGCACCAGTTCATCCGTCAAAGCGATGAAGGAAAAAAATTCTACTGGATCCGTTACCCCGACGGCGATGGTTACCTGGCTTATCCCGGAAAACCAGTGGGAGTGAACGGCCCCGTCAGCACCATCCGCCTCGAGCAAATCCGCCAAGGCTTGCAGGACTACGAAGCTCTCTTGCTGCTGACCGAGCTCGTGGTGAAAGCCAGGGAGTCCGGATGTTCCGTCCGCGCCGCTGAACGCGCTCTGGCCGCAGCCAGGGACCTCGTCGGCATTCCCAATGCCGGTGGCTTGCGTTCGACAGAAATCCTGCCCGATCCGGATCGGGTGCCGGCCATTCGCAAAACCGTCAATAAAGCGCTGGTCGATTTTGGAGTTGGTCATTGGGATTTGATGAGACGATAAAAACGTGAGATTTGGTCAACCGGCAGTGTGACCTGCAACTGGTCGCCTGTCTCGACAGCCGGTTCGGTGACATTCTCCCATGGCGACGATGGGCCTTGCAGGGAGCGGGTTTGCTGCAAGCGGAATCCTTCCAATGCCGAGGACCATGAAAGGACAATAAAAGGCGGCGAATTAACAATCTGCAAGACCGGCGGGTCTTCTGCCTCGAGGCCCAAGCTGCCTGGGGCTTCGTCGCTCGGGGCTGATAAGACGCCATTTGGATCTCGGGCCACCACCGTGTAATAATAGGGGACCCTCGGATTTGCCAACCGGTCCGCAAAGGCCGTTTCGAGCGTGCTGCCCACCAGTTCATAATCACGACCGGCCGTTGTGGAACGATAAATCAAATACAACGCCGGTTCGGCCATCGCCGACGCCGACCAGGTCATATGGATCTGTCCCGTGCTGTCATCGCCGTAAGCCACCAAATCCTGCGGCTCAGGCACCTGGCCTAATGCCAAAGAGGCCGTATTGTTTGATTCGTCGGACTCAGCCACGACATTTTCCTGATCCACCACCACAGTGATGTCACGCAATCCCGCCTGGCGGACTGCATAGGCAGCCGACACCGCGATCGACGCGCCAAAAGGGAGGGTCGCACTCACGGTCTCTTGAGCGAAGGGAGTCTCTCCTCGCTGCCAGGGGCCGTCGTAAAACTTGACCGTAAACCGGGACGATGCCGCGATCGCCTTGAAGCCGGTATTGCGCACGGCCGCCGTAACCGTGATCGTTTCGCCATGACCGGGATGCGGATTTGAGAATTGAATGGTTTCAGGTTGTATCGACAAGTCCATTTGATTGGGGAACCGCATTTGGGCAAGAACGGAGCCGTCGGGTTGCGCAGTTACCGGCACAAGACTCACCGACCCCAGCGGCGATGCCGTTAATGAACGGGCCTCCAGGGGCCTCTGGACTGCGGGAAGTTTGACGTTGACCACGAAACTCTCCGCGGAACGCTCATCGATCGCAAGGGCAATTTTCCAGTTGGTTTGATTGTCGTGCGTCAGGTAATCCTGACTCCATTCCAGCGAGCGGTTGTTCAAGTCCGCCACGGCCAGGGCCAGATCCCCATCCGAGTGTTCTTCTGTGTCATCCCCGAATCGCCGGAACATCACCAGGGCTTGATTTTCCCGATTGATTGCAACGACCGGCGCTTCCGCGTAGGTATTGCGGCCAATAGGCGCCACAGCCCAACTTCCGAATCGTTGGTAAGCCGCCCAGAGGGTGCTGCGATTGCCCACACCGCTGCTGAGGTTGCCCGACGGATCGACGGGAGGAACGGTGAACACCACCAGGGGTTGTTGTTGGCGGTCCACGGCGATCGCGGGCGCAAAAGCGCCTTCGGGATGGTCCGGTATAACCTCCGGAATGGACCACGAGCGCCCGTCCCATTGGGCCAGCATCAATTGACGATCGTTCCGGGTGGTCAAGTTTCCATCCTGGTCGCGCATCCATACCGCCCAGGCCTTGCCCGTGGGGTCAAATTGCAGATCCAACTGACAATCCAGGAAGCTTGAACTGATAGTGATTGGCAGCGGATCGCTCCAGGATCTCCCGTCAAACAACGAGTAAACCTGGGAGACCGAAACGTCGTCTCCCGCCCGAAACCAACTCGCCATCATCTTGCCCGAGTTGGGATGAGAGGCAATCACCGGGTTGCAGTCGCCAATGTCGTCCTCGGTTATCGCCCTGGCTTCCGACCACGCCGAGCCGTCCCAAACCGAAAACCAAATCTCTTGATCGGTCAGTGAGGTCGGTTGCCCGGCCAGAATGCGGTCGATGGGAACCTTATTCTGTGCCCATATCGCTACGGCACGGTCGTATCCCAAAAAGGCGAGCTTGGGTTCAATGACCAACGCCGGAGTTTGAGTCACCTTTTGTGGGGGACCCCAGCTTTGACCATCAAAATAGCTCGAATAAACCCAAGGAATCGATTGTTCGCTGATTGCAGCCTCGTCATCGGCCCAAACTGAAATCGCTTGTCCGATTCCGTTGACTGCCAGAGAAGGGGCGTTGTTGATATAAATCTCGGGCTCGGCCATCCCCCATTCTGCAGCGGCGGCCAGCTGGGTTGGAGCCGTGCACTCCCCCGGCCAATACCAGGGACCGAAATTCTTTTTCCCGTTTAGTCCTGGCACGCAGCTCACGCTGCCCTTCACCTGCGCTGACACGGACACGCAGGGGGTGTCAAAGCCGGCCTTGGCCGACGGAGCGCTCTGGTATTTTACCGGCAGGTGGACCTTGGCCGTGCCGGAGACATTGGCCTCAGCCGAGCATCCGATTCCGAACGCGCCCGCCTTGGCGATGAAATGCCCTCCGACCGTCGCGCTGACGTAGGGGGTGAGGTTCATGGTCAGGGCCAGGTCCTTCAGAATCTTCGAAGCGACATCGGCCCCGACCGCGAGGGTCAAATCGACATACAAATCCCAGCCTGCGGCAATCTCCTGCCAGCAGTCGCACGGCACAGCAGGAATGCAGCAAGGTGGAATGGGAATTTCCACTTCCAGGATGCCCGTGGCCAGGGGGTGACGCCAAATCGTGTATTTGCCCAGATTCTTTTGAGCTAACGCAGTCGGATCGATCCGGTAGTAATCCACCGAGCCGGCTTTGGTCAAAACGGGTTTATAGGGCAGGGACTGGTTCAGGACTTTCTGGCCAAGCAGTTTCACGTCGGCTTTCAAATTGGCTTTCATTGCCCCAGGACTGAGCTTGGCCCCCGAACCGGTCACCGGGGTCATGAATGTCTCCTGGAATTGCGGCACGCTGACCCCCACTTGATTGGCAAACTTGATGATCTCCAGGTCGATGTCCGGCAAAGGCAGGGTGGCTGCGGGATTAGGCAGTTGCGCGTTCAGAATGTAAATGAGCTTGCCCGATCCGGAAATGACCTTGACCGGCCGCTCTGTCGCGGGGTTGTAAATCCGTTTCACCCAGTTGTTGAACCATCGGTGGTTCAGATCGATCATGCGAATCGTGTAGACTCGACCAGTTCCGGCTTGACCGGCGATGTAGGGCGTCACACGCAATACCAAGTCCCCTGGGGGAAAGGAGCTGACGTTCCAATCCAAGAATCCTGGATTGCTGGTATACGCCGGAAAATTCAACGCGGGCTCGGCGCCATACACGGGATCCATTTGCGGCTTGGTTGTTTTGTGAACGGTCTTGCCTTGCGCATCGATCACCTCGAACACCACTTGGCGATCGGCTTCCGGAGCGCTGGAGGGGAACTGCACCTCCGCCCAGAACCGCACATAAACCGGCACGCTGTCCGGAGGCAAACAGGGAAACGAGGCAATCAGACCGCTGCTCTTGGCGTTCTGTTGGTCGCTGACCAGAACGGGATAAGACGATTCCACAACGCCCAAGGGGAGGGCAACCGCCCCCACAAAACTTACGATGGCCGGCGCGGGAGTTGGACTCGGCTTCGCCACCACCTTCGCGCCCGAACTTAAACTTCCAGCGACAACGGAGACCGCCGTCTCTTCGAAGTAATGCCCGTCCGTGCGCGCCAACAAGGAATACACGCCCGGTTTTAAGTCCCGAAAGGAGTATTGACCCAGATTGTCCGTTATGGCGCTGCCCGAAGGCGCTCCCTGGGAATCGAGCAAACGCACCTCCGCCCCGCTAACCGGCAGATTCAGACGGCCCCCGCTGAGGATCTGACCGGATACCGCCCCCGGCGGGGTCGGTATAACCGTGAATGCCGCTGAGGCAAGGTCCAATCCAATGGATTTCAACGGAATCACGTGGACCGTTGCCACACCGGGTTGCGCATCCCCAGGAACCACAAGCCTGATACTGTAGAAACCCTGGGAATCCACCGGTTGCTCCAGCAGTCCACGAGCCGTGCGTCCATCGTTCCAGAAAACCCGGATCCCTGTCGAGCCGACCGCCACTTGGCCCCGGATATAAAACTCACTGCCGGCGATTCCGGTGTTGGGGATCAAGGTCAGGCCCGGCAATATTCCTTGAGCCGCCGAGCTGTGGGAATAGGCGATCCCTATCCCCATCAGGAGCGGTCGGGCGAGATACCGCAACAAAAGCCGGCGGTTTTTAGAAAAGGAAAACCATCGAGAGGCATGCGCGCGAGTTGTCATACAGGATAAGATAAAATAAAAATGAAAATTAAAATTGCTAAGTAGAAACCAAGCGCCTCTATCCTGGGAAAGTCAATAGGCAAAGCCGGGAATCCTTGACTTGGGTCAAACTTTCATCGGTTCTGTCCTTGAACATTGCGAAAGCGAGATCGTGCGCCACGGCATTGAACTGGTTCAGCGCGAGGTGGCGCGCGAGAAATACTCCAAGTATCGCGACGGCTCCCTCGCCAAATGCCACAAGCAAATGAAACAAGATGAGCAATTGGTCAATGGGGCTGACAGAATGGATTGGGAAACGCTGGTTCGTTGTGATTTCATCTGGCGAAGATATGGGGACTCGCAGAGCTCGTCCCTCCGAGGTTCATGGTCCCAATACGCGTGTAACAGCAGGTCGAGGTCCCCCATGAACCCGCTATCCTCCCCCCCTACAAGTCTCCCTCCTAATCTTCATCTTAATCTTAATCATCCTGCCCATGAACCAGCTAGGGTCGCCGCCCGTGAGCGCTTGCCGCAGCGTGGCCGGTTTTCCTTTGACGCGCCGCAGGGCTGCTCGTCGATTAGATTGGTCCCGCTCCATCGACATTTGCACTGTTTGGTGAGCTTAGCTTCCCGTTGGGCAGGTTTGTCCTCCATGACGATGGGCGGGCGGCGGACGCTCTGGTTTGAAGCATAGGACCAGTTATGAAGAGTCTGCCCGTCATCAATCCCCATGCCGCCGGAATCGACGTGGGAAGTGAAAAACTCCACACGTCGATTGCCGGAGACGAACCGGTGGTATTCGGAACGTTTACCAACGAGGTTTACCGGTTGCGCGATCACTTCCTGAAGGAAGGCGTAAAAACCGTCGCCCTGGAAGCCACTGGGGTTTACTGGCTCTACGTCTTTGAAGTCCTGGAGACGGCTGGAATTGAAGTTGTAATGGTCAACGGCCGAGCGGTGCGAAATCTTCCTGGGCGTAAGACGGATATGGCCGATTGCCAGTGGATCGCGACGCTGCATGCCCATGGTTTGCTGCGGAGCGGGTTTGTGCCGACGGCTGAAATCCGGCGCTTGCAGGACTACATGCGATTGCGAGCCGACCATGTGATGGGAGCGGCTAGTCAGGTGCAGAGGATGCAGAAGGCCCTGGAGCGGATGAATATCAAGTTCCACGACGTGATCAGTGATCTGAC
>JAKLHY010000130.1 GCA_022709905.1 Verrucomicrobiota bacterium
TTGGAGATGTGGATCAGCAACAAACGCAAAGAATCCGATGCCCTGCGGCTGCGTCCGCATCCCTACGAATTCTTCCTATATTACGACGTTTAAAAAACGGCTCGTGTGAGGCAGTTTTACCCCCCTGAAAACCCCGTTTTGGGCATAATGATCGATAACGCCTGAAAGCTGGATTTCGCGCCCTCAAGAACGTTGTGAATAACTTGTGAAGAAATATTAATATGTTGTCCTAGTCAGGGGGGGCAATTTCGTTTACATACTCCCCCACGATCTGTGCCGTTGTATCCAGGAAAGAACAATAAAACACCCGGGATGGTGTGCGGGAGCGAGGTTTTCAAAGGTTTGGTTATCAATAAATTGCGATTATTAAGATTGGTTTTTTCGTGAGATTTTCGAGATTTTTTTGGTGCGGAAATGAAATGGGTATCGTTTTTATTTTGTGTTCAAGGGCTTTGTTACGAGCAGGAAACGAGAGGTCGTGAATAAATCGCGGCAAAACCGCGATTGAATGAGGTTTTGGACCTTAAAATGCAGACAACAATAGAACAAATTTGGGCCAAAGCACAGGACCATTTGCAGTCCATGCTGAATCCCGACATTTATCGTCTTTGGTTTGCCCCATTGAAGGCGGCAGATCAGGACGAGCACGCTGTCACATTAGAAGTGGCGAACGACTTTTGTGAAGTATGGCTAAAGGAGAACTACCTTGGGTTACTCAAGGAAGTATTATCGCACGCTGCCGGACAACCGCTGGAGGTGAAGTTCAAGGTGGGGTGCGGGGGAGAGAACGGTGTTTCTCCCATCAACGGTCGGAAGGCCAAGGTCCGGCCTATGGGGGGTCCGATTTCGGCCGAGGTCGCCATACGGGAGTTAGGGCTGAATCCCAAGTATACCTTTGACTCCTTCGTGGTGGGCAGCAACAACAACTTTGCCCATGCGGCAGCGCTGGCGGTTGCCCAATCGCCCGGTAAATCCTATAATCCCCTGTTCATGTATGGCGGGACGGGTTTGGGCAAGACCCATCTCCTGAATGCCATTGGCCATTATGTGGTTTCCCACAAGAAGGGGGCGCGCGTCGCCTTTTTGTCGTCCGAGAAATTCACAAACGAGTACATTGATGCCATTCAGAACAACCAGTTGGCGAAGTTTCGTCGAAAATACCGGCAGACGGATGTTCTTTTAATTGATGACATCCAGTTTTTGGCGGGCAAAGAGCGAATTCAGGAGGAGTTTTTTCATACCTTCAACGCCTTGCATGAAGCCCATAAACAGATCGTCTTATCGAGCGATTCTCCGGCCAGCGAAATCAAAAACCTCGAGCAGCGGTTGGTATCGCGGTTCGAGTGGGGTTTGGTGACAGACCTCCAGCCCCCTGATGTCGAGACCCGACTGGCGATTCTGAGACGGCGCGAGAAAGACATGGGGGTGGCGCTGCCCGATGACGTCATTCATTTCCTGGCGGATCGGATCCGAACGAACATCCGGCGCCTTGAAGGCGCTCTGACCCGGGTGGCCTCGTATACCTCGCTCACCGGCAATAAGCCGTCTCCGGAAAGCGTGGAGGACCTCTTGCGCGAATTACTGCATGAGGAAGGCCGTTCAACGTTAACGATCGAGTCTATTCAGAAACGCGTGGCGGAACACTTTGATATCCGCCTGTCTGACATGTCGAGTAAACGCCGTCCGGAAAGCATTGCCTTTCCCCGGCAGATTGCCATGTTTTTAACGCGGCAATTGACGGATAATTCATTGACGACTATCGGAGAAGCCTTTGGCGGACGCGATCATGGGACGGTGCTTCATGCGTGCCGGCTGGTGCGGGACCGGATGGAGGTCGATCCGAGCATCCGGCAGTCCGTGAGTTATCTCGAAAAACTGCTGTTGCGATAGGAACCTCCTCCTTGGGTTCCCTGGGCGTGAGGATGTCCTTGGTCAGCATCGGCATGCGATGGCTTATTCTCGACCAACGCTGGAGACTTTCATGACATGCGCCCGATGATGCCAAACGTTCCTCCGTCACCATATAATATGGGAATCATTCTCCTGAAGTTAAGGTTCCGAGCGCGCTGGCAACGGAGAGATCGTTGTTTTAGGTGGGTTAAGCTTCCACGAAATTTGGGTGGTTTCTGCCTGATCCTGTCCGCAGTCTTTGGCATGCTAATGACTTCGGTATCGATAAAGGCGGGCAGCGCACTTCCCAGCGCAACTCGGGAGCCGAAGATCAAGCGATCGATTCCGAGCCCTCTCCCGGACCATCCCGGGAATATCTATCTCGAAGGTGACTTAGTTCGAGTTGCTTTGCCAGAGTCGTTGCCGGGAGGCGAACTGAAATGGCGCGTTTGCGATGATGCGGATCAGGTTCTCCGGCAAGGCGTCTTGCCGAGAGATTCAGACCGAGGCAACTCCCTGGGATTAGGATGCCTTGGGATTGGATGGTATCGTGTGGATTTTCTGGAGTTGGATGGCACCCGAGTTGGCTGGACTCCTGCGGCGGTTTTGGCCCGATTATCGGCCCCTGTGCCTCAGGATTCACCGGTTTGCGTGGACTCGGCGGCGGCTTGGTTCGCACGAAACGATCCCTTGCATCAACGCCGCTTGGCCAACTTGGCAGCGCTGGCTGGAGTCAACTGGGTGCGGGATCGGATGCGTTGGGGTGAAATGGAGCCTCAAAATGGAACGTTCGCCACCAACACGACCTATGATTCTTCCGCGGCCATCCATCACGCCGCCGGTCTGAAGGTGCTGCAGGTGTTTCATGACACGCCCGTCTGGGCACGGCAGGAGGGAGATGGAAGTGGGCATTTCGCCCGGGATTTGCGCCGGGTTCATCGTTGGGCTCAAACGATGGCCTCGAGGTTTCGAGGACGTGTCCAGGCTTGGGAACCATGGAACGAAGCCAATGTGCCGTCCTTTGGCGGGCATACGGTTGATGAGATGTGTTCCTGGCAAAAGGCCGCCTGGTTGGGTTTTAAGGCAGGCGATCCTCGATTGATTATCGGGTGGAATGCCACAGCGGCAGTTCCCACTGAGGAACATGCCACTGGGATCATGGCCAACGAAACTCATCCCTATTTCGATACTTACAACTTTCATACCTATGATTGGCCGCACAGTTATCTCCAGCTTTGGCCCCCCGCATGGACGGCCTCCGGTGGACGTTCCATTTGGATCACCGAAGCGGACCGGGGATTCCACCACGATAAGCGGGCGCCTTGGTTTGACCTTTCTCCCCGAGGCGAGCGCCTGAAGGCCGAATACCTGGCCCAGGAATACGCCAGCAGCTTATACGCGGGCGCCGATCGGCATTTTCACTTTATCCTTGGACACTACCATGAGCCGAATGGCGTGCAATTTGGGCTTCTCCGTCTGGACCTGACGCCACGGCCGGCCTACGTGGCTCTGGCTGCGGCTGGCCGATTCCTCGCGGGCGCCCGATGCCTTGGTCGATGGCGGCCCGCGCCCGATGTCAACATCGTTGCTTTCTCTGCCTATCCCGATGGCCGTCGCCAGGATGTTCTCGTGATGTGGGCGGAAAAAGAGGTGGATTGGGAGGGTCGCGGGGCGACGCGTGTCAGCTGGCCGTTGCCTGCGAATTATCCCGTGCGCCAGATCTACGATTACTTGGGGCGCAAACAGAGTGGGCTGCCGCCCCGTGAGTTGACGTCGTCGCCGCTCTGGGTTCTGGCCCCATCCGGCGCCAGTTCCTGTTTGCCTCTGGAACATCCAGACTTGCCGGTCGCCGAGCCTGATCGAACTGGTTCGACAAGGCCGACCGTCGTATTGCAGGCTCTCTTCCCGCCATCAGCCCGCGTTCGGGTTGAGGACAAACCTTGGTCCGAAGGGTATGCCTACCGATTTCGTCCAGGTGAACCTCTGGATTTCCAATTGTGCGCCTATCAATTTGATGGGAAACCCGCTCGAGGACGGGTCTGGATCGAACAAGCGCCCGGGGGATGGACTGTTGAACCCGTTTCTTGGAACTTCGAACTTTCATCGATGGATCGCCAGGTGCGGTCGGCACGATTTGTGACGACGGGTCCGAAGGATGGGGGAATTACCGGCGGCTGGATTGTTTTACGTGGGGATTTCGGCCGGGCCGGTTGGCCAGTGATCGCCTTGCGCCTGGTGAACGCATCGCCGTGACTGCCTGGCCGAAGCCAGGCTATCCATTGACGCCCAGCTCGGGATGGCCGGCTCGTTGTGAACGGTGACACTTCACTTGATTCCGGATTGGGGATTGCGGATTGGCGTGAAAACGGTTCAAGGGTTTGAGGCGGGCTTCAAAAGAACAGGTAACTCTCCGCGCGCCTTCTGTCATGAACCGCTGTTCAACAGGCGTCTTCGGCAATTACGGGCGTGAATTTACCGAACCCACTGCGCTTGTTTCAACGTTTCGGTCTTGCTGGCCAACTGGAAAAGCCGGCGAGCATTGTCGTGGAGGATCGGGTCCGCCAGGTTCAGGGCATCCTCGAGGTTTAGCCAGCCTTCCTCCACCAATTCCGACAACGCCAGGGCAATGCCACGACGCGCCAGGGCCGCGTGACCGATCACCGGTTCCACCGGAATGTAATCGCCCCCAAAGGGGAGCAACTTGTTTATGGGCGCTGTGACGATATGCTTCTTGAGGTAATCTTTGGCGGCGACAGGATTGATGATCCACGACCAGCACATGTCCACATGGGCGTTGGTCCATTGCTTGGCAACGGCCAGCAGTTCCTCGTAGAACGGATAACAAATGTGCATGAACACGAATTTTGTTTCGGGCGATAGCCGGCAAAGCTCAGCCGCCGAACCGGCGTTGAGTTGCAGCCGCGATAGAGGCATGGAGTTCTGTCCCGCATAGTAGCCGGTGTGTAGTTTGACCGGCAAATTGCGCGACGTGGCCTCTCCCACCGCCTGCCAAAATAGATGGTCCTCAAGCCGTTTCCGTTCTTCGGCCGTTATTGGATCTTTTTGCAGCACCTTCTTGAAGACCGGATCCGCCTGTTCGGCGGGGACACGAGCATAGTCAATGTCGCGGCTGTAGGCATGCTGCGATTTCACCGCTACCGCATACTTGGAGTAACGGTCAAACCACCAGCGGATCACACGATGCCAGTCCTCCAAAGTCCTGACCTGGATTCCCGTGGGCCGCGCGAGCTGCTTGAAATTGGGGCCCGCGAACATGCCCACAATACTTAGGTCCTGCATCAGCAACTCAGGCATCTCCGATTCCTTGAAGGGTTCTCCCGTTAGACAATTGACCTGGCACGATTCGATTTTGGCAATATCATTGAGCAAATGCCGATAAAAACCGGCCCGCCGAATTCGCTCGTAACCGGTTTGCACTTTTTCAATGCCTCCGGCCGACAGGTCTTCGATCCCATAAAGCTCCTGGATGGACAGGCGCACCGCCTGGCCATACCCCGTGTGCTTCACCGCCGCCCAATAAGGCGCAATCAGATCCCATTTGGACACCGGATCAACGTTGGGTGATAGGAACCGCTCCAGACTGGCTCCCGGCATTCCGGCCGTCAGCAGATCGGAGTCCAGATAATGGCTGAGCAGCAAGGCCCAGTCATCACAAGGCACCAACGACGGTTTCGGCCCTTGCAGACGTTGCTTTTCCTCGATCAGGTGCTCATGCGTGTCGATCAGCGGTGTCTGATGGACACGATCAAAAATCGTCTTGCGAACCTCTGCCGACCTGGAAACCGAGGGCGGGCGACGAGAGCCGGTTGCCGCGGCAGTGTCCCCACCAGGCGCGAATGCGGCCACGGCGATGCCCGCAGTTCCCAGATTCTTCAGTGCTGCTCGCCGTGAAATGGATTTTTTGGAGTTCATACAGGTTTTGAGGTCTTGAGCCGAATATGCCCTGAAGCCGCCGTCTCGTCCAGGTCCTAAAGCCCCCCTGAATCTGATGTCTCAGATCCCCATTTCCAGGCTTGCCATCCCGATTCAAGTCTGGTCATCTCCTCCTAGTGTGGTGTTTGCGAAATACGCTGCATTCTGCGGCCAGGAGTTTTGGTCAGGAGCGAGGCGCGCCGACCGCGCATATCCGGAATGGATCTGTAAGGGAGGCGCAACGAAGTGCCTGGCCAAAAGAACGGCCGCCCCGAGGGTTGCGCCGAAAATGGCCCGCTGACTTCGTTACGCGTCGGTTACAGCCCCACGAAGGGGATGTGCCCTCCGCGTGCCTCGTCATCGGGCCATTTTGGGCGCAACAGAATGCATCGTATCTCGCAAACACCACACTAGTCCTTAAGGCCTCGTTTGCGGTTTCCGATCCGTCCGACGAGGCAAGCCGGATCGAGTGACGATAAAACATAACAAAGGAGGTATCCGTGAAAACCCACCGTTGGATTGCGATTCTGATGACAACTCTGATCGCTTGGGCCGTCCAGGCTCAGGAGACACTTCTCGACCAGGTGACCGAGGCCAAGGCCGATTGGATGTTCGGCAAATGGGAAGCCACGACCGGCGATGGCCAGACAGTGGCCTTTCAAATTTCATGGGATCTTAATAAACAGGTCGTCGTGTTTCACGCCACTATGCCTGAAACGGAATTCAAGAGTTATACCGCGTTTGACAAAGAATCCCGACAAGCGATCTACATCAGCTTTGACAATCGGGGCTCCATCACCCGAGGCGTCTGGGGCATGGAAAATGACGAGCTCGTTTTGCGTGTCGAAGCTTACGACGAGCAACGCGGTAAGTGGAAAATGGCCGCCGTGTTCGGCGGTTCCTCCACTGAAGGGCTCCAAGTCCGCCTCCACGCCATCGATAGTTCCGGCAACACCGTCTCCCCCGCACGGAGCACCTTCAAATTCAAGAAACAGAAGTAGACGCTGTCGCATATATCCGCCCTCTAAGAGCCTTTTTGGAATTTTCAAACAGGCTCTAACTGCTGGATCCTCCGAAGACAGCGCCCTTCTTTCTGTGTCACAATATCGGACAACGGCTGAGGAGTCTTGGCGCTGATTAAGGCAATTCGAACAAAACCAGAACCTCAGTGCCGATAGACTGCAGGTTTTGTCGGGCGTCGGAAGTCTTTACAGTTACCCAGGTCAAACGGAGTTTTTTGCATAACCAATTTATCTGCAAAGAAATTTCTGGATTCTAAATCGCCTTACAAGCGTCTCCATTGTCGGGAAGTTTTACAGTAGCTTGCTTGCCAAAAGAAGACTCTCTGAGATCGCTGGGAATAAAAACACGATCCTATCCTGTTCCTTATCTATGGATTGGGTAATTGGAGTATTCACGATTGCCTTCTCCCGTGATCATCTGGCACCCGATATGCTAATTCCTGGCGGGAGTCGTTATGCGTCCGCGCATGAAACTGGAATCTCATAGATTGTTGTTTTCCGATCGTTCGACGAAGGACGCCGCTTTGGCCATTCACTCACTTTGGAGGCCGCGCGCGTGAATGGCCTCTTTCGAAACGGTTTCGCCGTTCTGCTGATCCTCACAGGTTTCTTGTCAGCCTCAGCGGAGAGTATCAATCCCGTGAGTTCCGAGCTGCGCCTTCAACTCAGGTCGCAGGCTGATGACAGCCTGGTCCCCGTCATCAAGACCGCTGGAATGAGCCATGGCTCCATTACGACACCGCTTCAGGCCTCAGCCAAAGCCGTCTCAGAATATTCCGGCGGTGAGAAAGGGATCCAGGCTGGGACGGATGTCTTCGGGAGTGCCAAGGCCAGTTGGGGCAAGGACAATGGCATTTTGAACCTGTTTGAGATCGGCTGGCGGACTCAAAATCCCAGTCTGATTGATCTTTATGCTGATCTCTATGCCGGGCTCGACTGGCAGTTCGTGTTCACGCCTCTGGTGGATGGCATTTTCAATCTAGATTATGCTCTCAAAGTGGAGGGAGACAATGCTTACGGTCTCAACGAGTTTACTTACTCTTTGCAGAACACCGAAGGCAACGTGCATGATTTCTTCAAATTCGATGGCTTTGGCGACTTTCACCACAACCTGGTCGCGCATGAAACTTACACCGTTACCATTCAGAACCAGGCGAGCTTTGAGGGACCTTTCGACTCATTTGACACCCAAATGACGGGTTACTTTCATTGGAGCTTCGATGCCATCCTGCCCGTTCCCGAATCCACCTGCACTCTTGTCCTCCTATCCCTCGGCCTGCTTGGCTTGATGAAAAGGGGCCGGTTCTCGTAAGGGTCCGTCAAGAAATAAGCTATACATTCGCGGCGAGGGATTGTTCGCTCCGACGAGGCGCGAGCGACGCGCA
>JAKLHY010000131.1 GCA_022709905.1 Verrucomicrobiota bacterium
TCCTGAAAGTCATCCTCGCCCCATTCTAGCGGCCTCCCCATGCATTTTCCTGGCTCTAACTTGTAAACTGCCGCTAGCGAGCCTCAGACCTGCTTACCGTTTTCCGGCCTTGCGTCAAACCGACAGTCTGAGGTTCAGACTCGCTAGCGATAACGTTGTCGGAGTTGAACGCTTCGTGCGCGGACGGAGCGCATTCGGAGATTCAGCATTTCGACGAAGACCGAGAAGGCCATCGCGAAATAGACATAACCTTTGTTGATATGCTGGCCGAGGCCGTCGGCGATCAAGACCACGCCGATCAACAACAGGAAACTCAGCGCCAGCATTTTCAAGGTCGGGTGGTCCTCGATGAATCCGCTGATCTGACCTGAAAAAACCAGCATGAAACCGACCGCGAGCACCACGGCCGCGATCATCACCCCGATTTTCTGGGCCATCCCCACCGCCGTGATTACCGAGTCCAGGGAAAAGACGATGTCCAGGAGGAGAATCTGCGTAATCACACTGGCAAATGTTGGAGCGATTCGCCCCGTGATTTCTCCGTCGACGCCTTCCAGCTTCTCGTGAATTTCGCGGGTGGCCTTGAATACGAGGAACAATCCGCCGGCGAGAAGGATCAAGTCCCGCCCGGTAAACCCATGGTTCCACAGGGCGAACAACTCGGTCTTCAAGCCCATGATCCACGTCAACCCCAACAAGAGCAGAATCCGGCTGATCATGGCCAGGCTGAGTCCCAACTGGCGGGCCTTGTTCTGTTGGCTCTTCGGCAGCTTGCCCGCGAGAATCGCGATGAACACGATGTTGTCGATGCCCAGGACAATCTCAAGGACGGTCAGGGTTACCAGGCTGATCCAGATTTCCGGATTAAGCATCCATTCCATGATGATGACTCGAGTCGGTCGGGCGGATGATCCACGCCTGTTGAAGAACGAAAGCAACGCCCGCCGCGAATTCAAGAAATCCTGAGGCAAAACGTCCTGGATGTCGATATTGAAGCGGCCCCCCAAAACCGCACATCAGATGCTCCGAAAAAATCGAACCGCCAATGAACGCCAATAGACGCGAATGGAAGCGAAGGGATCCGATGGGCTGAAGCCGGGACACCAAACCGGTGGGAGCACTTCGGCGGATGGGCGTCCAGCCTTCAGGTAGGGCGCGACTGCCAGGCGCGCCGAGCTCAACCGAATGCCTGGTCGGCCCGGCGGTCCGACCCTACCGCTTGGGGCTCTTCGGCGGATGGGCGTCCAGCCTTCAGGTAGGGCGCGACTGCCAGGCGCGCCAAGCCCGATGGCCGAATGCCTGGTCGGCCCGGCGGTCCGACCCCACGCGTTTCGAGCCTCCTCCTGGATTTTGATCCAAGTCAAACTCGGGTGTGGATTGGCTTAGACAATGGGCGCGGTTTTTGGTCTAATCCCTCTCAATTCAATAGACGCAAGCCATGGGTTCGAGCAAGGCAAGAGCAATAATATTGGGGATTTTGGTGGGGGTTGCCTTCGGCGTGGGAGGCTATACCTTCATTTTTGCCAAAGGGGCCTCCTATTTGACCAATAATCCTGAGGCCTGCGTGAACTGCCATATCATGCGCGAACAGTACGACGGCTGGTTGAAGTCCAGCCATCGGGCGGTGGCGGTCTGCAATGATTGCCACGCCCCGCACGCCTTGCTGCCCAAGTATTACACCAAAGCCTTGAACGGTTTCTGGCATTCCTACGCCTTTACCACGGGCCGTTTCCCCGATCCGATCCAGATCACTCCGCGCAACCATGCGATCACCGAACAGGCCTGCCGGACTTGCCATCGCGACATTGTCCAGGCGATGGACGGCCCCCACGAAGCCGGGGCAACCGTCTCCTGCCTGCGATGCCATAGGTCGGTCGGCCACATGCATTAGGGGGACGTATGCCATCCTGCCACCCTTTGTTGTTACTTAGAGCCTGTTTGAAAATTACAAGGGGTGCTGCGGCGAGGGATTTTGGCTGGGGCCAAGGCGGCTTGGGTCGAGCATCCCCGATGGGGGCTGTAAGGTCCAAGCCAACGCTGGCCCCGGGCAAAAGAGCCGCCGCCCGAAGGGTTTTCGCAGAAATGGCCCCCTGGCTTCGTTGCTCCTCAGTCAAAGATCGGCCAGGGATATTTTCCTTCGTCGCGCCTCGCCATGCGGCCATTTCTGCGAAAACAGCGCCCCTTGGAATTTTCAAACAGGCTCTTAGAGATCTGTCAATCCTCCGTTCCTGATCCGATTTATGAATACAAGCGTCCATCTTCATTCGCGTCCGGCCGGGTCTTCCGGCGCCGCTGGCTGGTTTATCCTTGTCACGTTGGTGGCGGCCCTGGCCGCTGTGGCCGCCCTTGCCCTGCTGATGAATATTCAGCAGCGCAAGGAGGAGGCCCGGAATCCCTTCTTCCGCGTGGTTGAACTCACCGATACAACCGAAGATCCCGTGGTCTGGGGCCAGAATTTCCCGATGCAATATGACGGTTACACTCGCACCGTGGATCAGAAACGCACCCGGTTTGGCGGCAGCGAAGCCGTCCCGCGCACGCCCACCGACGCCGATCCGCGCAGCGTCGTCGCCCAGTCCCGCCTCGAAGAGGATCCGCGCCTCAAAACCATGTGGGCCGGCTATGCCTTTGCCCGGGATTTCCGCGAGGAACGGGGGCATGCCTATATGTTGGAAGACCAGACTTTCACCGAGCGACAGCAGGTGGTCAAACAACCGGGAGCCTGCATGCATTGCCATGCCTCCGTCTATGTGCCCTACAAAAAACTCGGAGACGGCGATTTGATCAAGGGCTTCGAAAAGATGAATGCCATGCCGTATGCCGACGCGCGCAAACTGGTCAGCCATCCCGTGGCCTGCATCGATTGCCATGATCCCGTCACCCTCCAGCTGCGAATCACCCGGCCCGGTTTCCTGGAAGGCATCCGCGCCTTGAAAGCCTCGCAAGGCATCCCGGATTATGATGTCAACAAGATGGCGTCCCGCCAGGAGATGCGCTCGTTTGTCTGCGCCCAGTGCCACGTCGAATACTATTTCAAAGGCGAACAAAAACGTCTGGTCTATCCATGGTCAAAAGGTTTGAAGGTTGAACAGATCGTTGCCTACTATGACGAAGTCCAGCACAAGGATTGGGTCCACAAGGACACCGGCGCACCCGCCCTCAAAGCCCAGCATCCCGAGTTCGAACTCTGGAATCAGGGCATCCACGCGCGCTCCGGCGTCGCCTGTGCCGATTGCCACATGCCTTACACGCGCGTCGGGGCCCTCAAGATCAGCGATCATCACGTCCGCAGTCCCCTCCTGAACATCAGTCACGCCTGCCAGACCTGCCATCGCTGGTCCGAAACCGAACTTAAAGAACGGGTCGAAACCATCCAGGAACGCACCTACCAAATGCGCAATATCGCCATGGACGCCCTCATGGATCTCATCAAAGACATCAAGGCCGCCCGCGAGGCCGGCCAGACCGATGCCCAGCTCTCCGAGGCCCTGAACTTCCAGCGCAAAGCCTCGTTTTACCTCGACTTTATCGAGGCCGAAAATTCCATGGGCTTCCACGCCCCCCAAGAGGCGGTTCGCATCCTGGGTGAGTCGATCAACTTCTCACGCAAAGGCCAAAACTCGCTTCGCAGTCTTTTAGCAGCCCGCTAGGACAATCCATTGGCCGTTTGCGGCAATTCCGCGGGGTGGAGCCTGGTCCCCTTCACACACACTCTCTCCCCATGAACCTTGTTCTTAATCTCACTCTAGATCCTAATCGTAATCCGCTCGGAGCGAGTGGATTAAGATCACGATCACGATTAGGAGCCGAAAACTGGTTCATGGTCTTCATGCGCGCCAAATTTGGCGTCCGGGCTCTCCATGAACCGTGGCTTTCGGAGGGCCGGGTCTCACGAGGCCCTGATGTCGAAGCTTGAGGACTCTATTCCGGCTTCGCAACGGTGACTTGTTGCGCTATGACTCTTCGCATGCACGAGGCAACAGACTATCACCTGGTGCGGCTGGCCAACGGCGCATTCAGCATCCGCTCGCTCGCCCACCACGAGACTTTTCATCCGGTGATCGGACCCGTGGCTGAGGCCGAGACCCTCTATGCGGCCCAGCTTCGGTTGTCCGAAAGAGCGGCTTCGGGCGAGGGCGAGTTCGTGATTTGGGATGTCGGCCTGGGAGCCGCCGCCAATGCCCTGGCCGCCTTGAAGGCGATGCATTCCATCCCGCGTCCCCTCCGATTGGTCAGCTTCGATCATACACTGGCCCCGCTCCAGTTTGCCCTCCAAAACCAGGAAAAACTCGGCTATTTCCATGACTACGAGCCTGTGGTCCGCCAGCTTCTGGACCATCGGATCGCCCGCTGGAAGAACGGCGCGTCTTCGGCGTGCTGGGAATTGCGCCTGGCCGATTTTCCCAGCCTGCTTGACCAGGCGCCACCCCCTATGCAGACGAGTTCCGAGCCGCACGCGGGGTCTTGTCCGGACGCGATTCTCTACGATCCTTTTTCTCCCGCCAAAAACCCGGCCATGTGGACGCTGCCCTTGTTCACGAAACTCTATCGCCGACTCGATCCCGCCCGTCCCTGCCTGCTGGCAACCTACTCGAGGAGCACCTTTTTACGGGTGACCCTTTTACTTGCGGGTTTTTTTGTGGGCGTGGGACACGCGACGGGAGAAAAGGAAGAAACCACGATTGCCGCCAATGATCTGCGCTGGATCCGCGAGCCGCTCCAGCGCCGGTGGCTGACCCGAGCCCGCCGTTCCACCAGCGGCGAACCCCTGCACGAACCCGTTTACCGGCAGGCCCCTCTGTCCCAGGATGCCTGGGACCGGCTCTCGGCTCACCCGCAATTCATCTGATCCAGAATCGCCCGGGCCGCCCTGGTGCTGGCCCCCGGCTGGCCGAGGGACTCAATCACTTGGTCCAACCGCCGCTGGATCGCTTCTCGGCCCGCCGGATCTTGGAGAAGCTTGATCACCGCCTGGGCAAGGTTCCCGGGTTCGGCCATGTCCTGGATGTACTCCGGGTAAAGGGCCTCGCCTGCCAGCAGATTCGGCATGGCAATGTGTTTGACCCGGATAAAACGGCGTCCCAGCCAGTACGTGGGTCGCGCGACCTTGTAGAGCACCACCGTGGGCACCCGGTAAAAGGCGCACTCCATCGTGACGGTTCCCGAGGAGGCGATGGCGACTGTCGCGTTGCTCAGGGCATCTCCCAGTCCGCCCACCCGCAGGTCCAACGTCAATCCTGTCGGGACCAACGACCGAGCCAGCTTTGCCAAGTCTTCGTTCGGCGCTATCAAGCGAAATTCCGACGGAACCTGATCCTGGATGAGACGGGCGGCTTCCAGCATCACCGGCAGGTGCTTCTTCAATTCGCGCACCCGGCTGCCCGGCAACAATAGCACCCGGGGAAGTGCCGACGGCGCGGCTTGACATGGCTGCGCGGTTTTCTTTGCGGCGGCATGGCGATCCAGCAAAGGATGCCCGACGTAAACCACTGGCAATTGGGGGACACGCTCCGCATACCAGGCTTTCTCAAACGGGAAAATGGCCAGCATCAAATCCACATCCCGCGCAATCTGCCGCACCCGCGATTCGTGCCAGGCCCAAACTTGAGGCGAGACGTAATAAACCAGCCGGGGCCGCCAGTTGTGAAAAGGTCCTCCGAATGACCGGCTCCACGCCTGGATGGCCCGCGCAAACCGGAGGTTGAATCCCGGGTAATCCACCAGCACGATCACATCTGGCTGCCATTGTTGTGCTTCCCGCAGCAGCAGATAAAAAAAATCCCGGAACTTGCCATAGTGCTTGAGCACCTCCCAAACCCCGACGACGGCATGCGCGGTGAGGTCCAGTTTCAATCGTGCGCCGACGGCTGCCATGCGGGGCCCCCCGGCCCCGCCGAATTGCAGGATGACGGGCAAACGCCGGCGGACCACCTCGGCATTCAGCGCCTGGATCAGCTCCGCCGCCAGCGTGTCGCCGCTGGCCTCGCCCGCCACCATCATGATCCGATAAGCCTTCACAGGGGCTGGGTTGAGGTCGGAGGGCCGCCCGCATCCGCACCGGCCGACAGCCGGCCGAACTCGGCCTGCTCCTGGATCATCCGCGTAATGTCCAGGGCCAAATCGAGCGCGCGCTTGGCCGATTCACCGCTGACCAGCGGCGCCTGGTGCGATTCCACGCATGCAATAAAGCTCTGCAGTTCCAGTTTCAGCGGTTCATCGTGTTCCAAGGGGACCGGTTCCCTCACAATCTTTCGTCCATGAAACTCGCTCACAATGGCCGCCGACTTGGCGCTGAGCAGTTTTTTTAAAAAGGAGGATTCCTTCTCGCCCTCGCGGGCCAGGCGATAAATAAACCCTTGCTGGGCGCGGTAATCCAGGGAAACGTAGCAGGCCGGCTGCCCTCCGCTGAACACACGGATCTTGCGCAGACGCTCCGGGCTCACCCGGCTCGCCGTGAGATTAGCCAGGCAGCCATTCGCAAACCGCAAGCGGGCATTGGCGATGTCTTCCGATGAGCTCAGCACCGGAATTCCCACCGCATCCACATGCACCACAGGCGATCTCACCAGCGCAAGCACCACGTCCAGGTCGTGGATCATCAGATCCAACACCACTCCGATATCCGTGCTCCGAGCCGGAAACGGCGATAGCCGATGAGCCTCGATAAATCGAGGTGATTCCAGTGAACCCGCCAGGTATCGAAAAACAGGATTGAACCGCTCCACATGGCCCACCTGCAAAATGCACCGGTTCCGCCGCGCCAGATCGATCAAGTCCGCCGCCTCACGCGCGTTGCGCGTCATCGGTTTTTCCAGCAATACATGCTTGGCTTCATCGAGCAAACGGCGGGCGACATCGTAGTGGGTGGCCGTGGGCGTGACCACGCTGAAGGCGTCTCCGGCCGCCAGGGCCTCTTCCAGTGTCGCCAACCGCGGCGCCCGCACCTGGGCGGACACCCGTTCCGCCGTCTCGCGATTGACGTCATAAACGCCTCGGAAATCAACGGATCCCGCCGCCGCCATCGCCGCGTAAAGCCGCGCGTGTTCCTTGCCCAAGGCTCCCGCGCCAATCACCACCACTCGGATTTTGTCTGCCATGCAGTAGCTTTATACATGCCAGGCCGCGCGGTTGCGACTGAGAAAAAAATGCAAAAAAACCGGTTTTACACTTGAGTTTTCCCCCCATAAAGCCGATAAGTTTCTTAGGAAATGACGAGCGAAAGCTCCCGCGCTTGAAAGCGCGTTGTTCTTTGGAAACTCGCGTGAATATGGATTTAACCCTGCCATGTTCGTGCTTAGAAACTATGTCCTTGAACCGTAGTCTTACATTCATGGAGCAAAAACCTTCCTGATCACCGACAGGCCTTTACTGGAAGTCGAACACCAGGGCGGTGCGTTCCACCCGTTTCTAAGAAGTTCAAAGGAACTGTTAATACACGGCATCCGGCGGGGTTATTTTTTTCTCTTTGCTTAAGAGATTGACATTCACGCCAGGGTTTCTACATTTCCGCCAATTGGTTGGGGTCGTAGCTCAGTTGGTAGAGCACCACAATGGCATTGTGGGGGTCGCAGGTTCGATCCCTGTCGGCTCCACCAACCTTCAAGGCAAGGGAGTAATCCCTGATGACCAGTGCCGAGGCTTCTTCATCCAAACGGTCGCGTTTTGGATCAAAGAACGAACAATAATTTCCGATAATTTCGTCAATCATCCGAATCGCGGATACCCAGCTGGATGGTGAGACAAGGTGTTCACCCGGGTTTCGACGGAGCGTCTTCTTTCCTGAAAACGAAATCACCACCTACCAAACCACATTTGTGAATCCCATCCAAAAGCAGTACTACGGAATCCGCGCTTTGAAGAACAGATGTTGATTTGTTCCCATTGGGATTGAGAGAGGCAATCCGCCCGTGGGCAGCGTGTGGGTTTGCCACAAGAACCAATTGGTCAAATCCTGCGATGAATCGATGGCTATCCTTTCTCCAGGCGTGCACTTCAGCTGGAATTGGAAAAGGCCGTTGGAGGCCGAAAGACAGCAGAATTGCGGGGGCTCCTCAAGTTTGGCGAGAAAGACGTCCTGATAACCTTGAGCTTGCAGCAGGTTGGTTCTGAAGGCGGTAATCCATTGGAACCAGCCGGCCACATAAGGCGTGCCGCCGGAATCAAGCGCCAGTCTGAAAGCCCCGTCATTCAGCGT
>JAKLHY010000132.1 GCA_022709905.1 Verrucomicrobiota bacterium
CCGTGGACATCATCAACACCCTCAGCGCCGCCCAGGCCGCTTGCCGGCTCAAAGCCGAGCTCAAACGGTTCCTGGCCGCTCGAATATTAATCATTGACGAGGTCGGATATCTTCCCATCGACAAGGTTGGTGCCGACCTGCTCTTCCAGGTCATCAGCCAGCGCTATGAGAAGGGCTCGATCGTGCTGACCACCAACCAGCCCTACAAACACTGGGCCAAAATCTTCAACAACGACAGCACCCTGACCAGCGCGGTGCTGGACCGCCTCTTGCATCACGCCGACACCCTCGTCATCGAGGGCAAAAGCTACCGCATGAAAGACCAGATCGAGATCCCGTAAATCTCCTTCACCTCTCCGCTCGGCGGCAGACTCGCAACCTGCCGCCCGTTTGTTGTACCCCCCTCCCCACTACCTGCATTTTCAAACCGCCATTTTCACCCCATGTTTACGCCGCCGCCAACACGTAATGAAGCATCGCGACAAACAGCGCTGTAACGCAGACGAAACGCCAAGGTAACGCCGTAGATGTCAGATGTCAGATGTCAGATAGTACAGAGAGAGCGTACTGTAGTGGTAAGCAAGGGGGAAAAGAGCGAGAAATCGCGCGCGCAAAAAACACCAACGAAATCGAGACGGAGACGAAAACCCCCTCACCGCCCGACGCCGCCCAGGACGCCGTCATCCCAACCATCGAGGAGGTCATTGCCTTCGGCGTCGGTCCCCCGGGCATCCCCGCCGATTTCTGCCGCCATTACCACGACGTCAAGACCGAGCGCCAGAGCTGGATCACGCCTCAAGGTAAATTGGTTCTCTGGCGAAACGAGATCATCCGCTGGTGGACCAAAGACCGAACCACATGGAACCATGAACACACCAATCGCCCACACAGTAGACCGAACCCTCGAAACGCTGGAGTCATGGGACCGCCGGACGTTGCCCAGCGAATCGCTGCCGTCGCCTACCGCAAAAATGAAGAATCCCGCAAATACTCCGAAGCGCGATGGGCCAAAGTGCAGCAGCCCTTGGCAGCAAAAGAACCTGGGGCTGCTCTGCTTCCATCCGATCATCCAGCAGATGGCTGACGAAGCTGAACGATTCGCCGCCGGCTGGTTCCGCGGAAGCGTAACGCATCGCCGATTGCTCGTTCTTGCCGGGAAACCCGGAACGGGGAAAACCATGACCGCAAAAGGCGTCCATCGCTGGGCTGAACGAATCGCCTTTCAAGTCCCGGTGATGCGTTGGCCGAGGATCCCTACGGTTGAATACGCCCTTTGGCCGGAGATCGCCGCCAATCTTTCGACAAGGGAATCCGCTGCCGCAGTCTCGGGCAAGCTCGATGACATGACCGCAGCCGATCTACTCATCCTGGATGACCTGGGCGCCGAGCATGACCCATGGAAGCTCGTTGCTGCCCGCCTCTGCACGCTGCTCACCCAGCGCTCTAACCGATGGACCATGGTCACGACCAACATCGAGCCGGACCAGTGGAGCGAACAGTTCGACAACCGGATCGCGGATCGATTGCTTCGGGATTCGACCGTTGTCGTCATCCCGGATGACTGCCCGAGCTTTACGGAGATTTGAAGAATGCCACCCAACGGTTCAATCGATCCACGGATTCTGGTAAAACTCCTACATGCAAGAATCATACGGAAACGATTGCTCATCCTCGCCGCCAAGGATGAAAAAATGGAACTAGCAGAAACAGATGACATCAGGCCCGAGGAAATACCCCAGACCGCCACCTTCTCGGGATGAATGCGCAACCAGATCGAAGCAGAAGAATTCCTATTCCGGGAATACTGGGTTGCGCACCATGGCCACGCACCATTTGGGTTTTCTTTCGCGTTGAAAGAGAGGAGGAAAAGGCTAAGGAATCTTTTTAAGCGCCCAAATGCAGCAGGGTCCGCGACAGCGCCCTTTCCATTCGAGAATGAACCTACTTAACCGCAGTTAAGCGCCCCCTCAATGGTCTCAAACCGTCAGATTGCCGACTATCTCGGGGTCAAGCCGCCCCTCATCACCCGGTGGCGCCATGCCGGGATGCCGAATGAGAGCCTGGACGCCGCGACCGCCTGGCATCGAAAGAACGTTCGAGCAATCAAGTCGGGGCCACCGAAGCCCAAGGCCGAGCCCCCGGTTGAACTGAGGCGCCCAGAGGAGGGGGCCGAAGGCAGGATCGACCGGCATAAACTATCCGAGGACGGGCCACAAGCAGCGTACGAGCGCCACCGACAAATTGAACGCGCATCCTATGCGCTTGCAGCGCGGTCGCTGAAGGAGGGCCGGGCCGACGTCCAACGCCTAGTTGCCTTGCACGCTCAGGCGTCCAAAAACCTCACCGCCGCCAAACAGGACATCCTAAACCTCGAGGAGCGGGAGCAGAACCTAGTTTCCGGGGAGTGGGTCCGCAAGGTCATGCAGGAGCACGACGCTGCCGCCGCCAGCCTGGTGCGGAGCATGCCAAAGCAGCTCGCCGGCCGGATCCTTCCGCACGATCCCGAGCACGCCGAAGGGGAGCTGGAGCGCTGGGTCCAGGAGACGTTTCTAAAAACTCTGAGCAATACCGATCCATGGAGAGAGGATTGAACGATGACCTACTACCACCGCAGCATATCTAGCGACATGCAGCGCCTCCGCGACGACGCCTCAGTTATTGCCTACTGGGCGAACATGCCCGAGCCGCACATTTCCGAATACCGCTCCGACCTCGATTACCACGGGAGGTATATGGAATGAAAAATCATATCACAGTTCACCCAAGTCATGAACGCCATGGACGAGCTTGACGATTTGCTGCACCAGCCAGCCGATCTCGAGGACCTCGAGGATCTGGCTACCGCCCTGGTAGAGATGGAGGATCACCAGAAGAAGGAACCCCAAAAAACAGCCGGCCAGGAGACGGGAATCGGCCACGACCAGCGTCTGGTCACCCGGACAGCCGGACGACGCGCCTACGACCTCCGTGGGATTCCCAATGCGGTCCGGTTGGTCCGCCCACTGCCGGTCCCTGGGGAAACGGTCCACGCTATCATGGGGGGCGATTTCCACGCCTGGGACCTGGTGCCGGCGATTATCGAGCTGGCCACATGTCCGTTCGAGGAGATTTGGATTGCAACCCTTGGATTCAACATCGCCAACAATGGCCATCTGTGCAGGATGATCGACCAAGGACGGATCCAGCGCGCGACGATTCTCTGCTCGGATTACTTCGCCAAAACCGATTCGCACGTTTACCAGGAAGCCAAAGGTAGCCTCGAGGCGCGCGGGGCGCGGTTGGTGTCGAGCCGCAACCACGCGAAGGTCATCCTGATGGCGCCGGCAGGGCGCAGGGACCGCTACGTCGTCGAAGGAAGCGCCAATCTCCGGTCCTGCAATAACCTGGAGCAGTTCGCCCTCTCCAACGACCGACAGCTTTTTGATTTCCACCGTTCATGGATCCACCAGATCACAAACGCATGAAACACCCGCGATTGCCGAAGAACATCGAATGCGTCCCGATTGGTTCGCTGGCGCCCTATGCCAGGAACGCGCGGATTCACTCTCCGGAACAGATCGGCCAGATCGCCGCCTCGATCCAGGAATTCGGTTGGACCTCACCGATCCTGGTCGCCGGCAAAGCCAAGAAGAGCCTTCAGGTTGTCGCCGGCCACGGAAGACTGCTGGCCGCCGCCAAGATCGGGATGACCGAGGTGCCCATCATCCGGCTGGATCATTTGACGCCAACCCAGATCCGGGCCTACATCATCGCCGACAACAAACTGACCCTGAACGCCGACTGGGAAGACCAGACGCTGGCCGCGGAATTGAAGGCCCTGTCCGACGTCGGATTCGACCTGAGCCTGACCGGGTTTTCCGACGACGAGATGAAGGAACTCCTCGGCGAAGATGAGTCAACGATGTCGGCAGGTTGCGACGAACCGGATGCATCGAAGGCAGACGAGTGCCAGGCCAAGTAGAAGGTCAAGGATGGCGATTTGTGGATCCTCGGGGATCACCGGATCGCCTGCGGGGATTCGGAGAAACCGGAAGTGTGGGAAAGGCTGCTCGGAAACGACCAAGCCCAATGCACGTTCACGGATCCGCCCTATGGGGTGGATTACCAGGACGACCGTGGCACCACCATCGCCAATGACGATTTGAAGGGCGATGCGCTGGCCCGGTTGCTCCGGGAGTCTCTGGCCAATTGCGTTCGCCACAGCCGGGACGACGCCGCGTTTTACATCTGGCATGCCTCCAGCTCGCGCCGGGACTTCGAGTTCGCCCTCGACCAAGTCGGGCTTGCCGAACGGCAATACATCACCTGGATCAAAGAGACGTTCGCCCTGGGGCGGTCCGATTACCAATGGCAGACCGAGCCCTGCTTTTACGCCGAGAAAGCCGGTAACCGAGCCCGATGGTTTGGCGAGCGAGATCAGAGCACCGCATGGAAATTGGCCATTGTGCCGGACCCTGCCAACGCCATTGCCCTGGCTTCTGGATTGCACATCTCCGACGGGGATCGGTCCACCATCTACATCCGCCGCCAAAAGCCGAAGGGGACCAAGGCGCGCCACATTCGCGTTCTCAAAGGCCAATCGATCACGATCACCGACCATGACGACCGCTCCGACGCATGGCAAATCACCCGGGACTCGGTCTCGTCCTATTACCACCCGACGCAGAAGCCGGCTGAACTGTCGATCATCGCCATCACCAACAGCAGCCAGCCGGGCGACATCATCCTTGAACCCTTCGCTGGATCGGGATCGACGCTCCTGGGGGCTCAGGCGACCGGCCGCCGCTGTCGCGCTATCGAGAAAGAACCCAAATACGTCGCCGTGGCCATCGAACGGTGGGCCCTTGCCACTGGGGAAACGCCCCGTCGTGTCTCGAAATAACCGCCCATGCTGACGCCCATCCAAACGGAAATCCTTGCCGACCTGCGGGCCATCTGGAAGCCGACCCCTCGGCAGAGCGTCACCGAATGGAGCGAACAGAACCTAGTCCTCACCAGCCGCCAGACCGAACATCCCGGCCCCTATTCCACCGCCAACCGCCCCTATGTCCGCGAACCGCTCGAGTGCTGGCGCGATCCCAGCGTCACCGATGTTGTTCTCTGCTGGGGATCCCAAACCTCGAAGACGACCACCCTCATGGCCGGCCTATGCTGGCTGATCGACAACGAGCCATCGCCGGTTCTCTGGCTCATGCCCACCGAACTACTGGCCCGCTCCTTCAGCCGCACCCGCTGGATGCCCTTCCTGGAGGAGAGCGACGTGATGCGCCGCCATTTCCCCGATAACCGCAAGAAGATCACCTTGCTCGAACAGCACTTTGACCGTTGCACACTGACCTTTGTCGGTTCCAACTCGCCGGCCAACCTCGCCAGCCGACCCATCCGGATCCTGGTCGCAGACGAAGTGGACAAGTTCGCCGCCGCCACCAGCCGCGAGGCGGCCGCCCTCGAGCTGGCCCTGCAGCGCACCAAGAGCTATTCAAGCAGCAAACACTTCCTGACCTCGACGCCGACCACCCTCGAGGGCGAGATCTGGCAGCATTTCCTGCAGGGCGACCAGCGCCGATTCTTCATTCCGTGTCCGCACTGCGAGCGCCCGATCAAACTGCTCTGGCCCCAAGTCAAATGGGATCCCCAGGCCAAGGACGAGAGTGGCGCCTGGCACCTGGGCCGCGTGCGCGCCAGCGCCCATTACCAGTGCCAGGAATGCGCCGGCCATATCTCGGATGCTCAAAAGGTGGTCGCGGTGCGCAAGGGGCTCTGGCGCCCCGAGAATCCCAACGCCATCCCAGGAGTCCGGAGCTATCACCTCTCCAGCCTCTACTCGCCCGACCGCAAATGCACCTGGGGGAACCTAGCTGTCGCCTTCATCCAGGCCCGGGAATCGCTGCTGGGGCTCCAGGGCTTCATCAATGGCGACCTGGCCGAGCCTTGGGAAAACCAGGACAGCCGGATGGAACGGCTGGAACTGATTGCCCCGCCGGATGCGCCGCC
Source organism: Verrucomicrobiota bacterium (assembly GCA_022709905.1). Taxonomy (GTDB): domain Bacteria; phylum Verrucomicrobiota; class Verrucomicrobiia; order Limisphaerales; family UBA1319; genus JAKLHY01. The sequence continues at coordinate 5,995 of JAKLHY010000132.1, forward strand.
TCCGGCCGAGGCGGTCCCGATCCTGACGGTCGATTGCCAGGCGGTGAGTCCTTACTTCTGGTTCGTCGTCCGGGCGTGGGGGCCCGAGGGCCATTCGCGACTGGTCTCCTATGGTCACCGCGACACCTGGGAGGAGATCCGCGAGGCCCAGCTCACCCACGGGGTGACCGACAACCACGTCGGAATCGATTCCGGTCACGCAGCCGCCGACGTGTATGCCCACTGCCTGCGGTGGGGCAGGATCGTCCCTTCCCGCCAGCCGGGTCTGCTGCCGCTCCACGTCGGCTGGACACCGATGAAAGGCCGGGAACGGGACGCTTCCTGGAAGGATCCCAAGACCAAGCAACCGCGGCCATACTGGCTTGGCAGCGCGGCCCTTCCGCATCGAAAGTTCCGGCTCCCACTGCTCGAGTTCAACGGGGACTTCATGCTGGACATCCTGACCAAGCTCCGAAAGGGCCCGGAGGGTGCCGGTGGATTCCAATGGGAGTTGACCGACCAGGCCGATGAGGAGTATTTCCGGCACCTGAACGCCAAGGTCAGAAAACCCCAAGTCATCGGGCGTTCAGGAAAGGTCCATGTCATCTGGCGACTGCGCAGCGGCCACTGGCCAGACCATCTGCTGGACTGCGAACTCGAGCAATTGGCGATGGCGATGATTCACCGCCGATTGCCCTGGGCGGCCATTGCTGCGCCTGAGAGGGAGGAGGAAACCGCATGAACCGTCATCTGAGCCGGAAAGACATTGCCGCCTTGATCGATCCGCGGATGACGCCAAAGCAAATCAGTCGTAATGAGCGCCGTCTGGGCCTGGACAAAGCCCGGATCCGGTTGAATCGGCGCGTGATCCTCTACCGCCGGACGCAAGCCCTGAATGCCTTGCGGGCTAAAGGATTCGACGTTTGAACCGAAGCGGTCCGGACCCAATCGAAGGCCCCAAGGGAGGATGCGCAGGCAGGGGCCGAGCGAGCCGTGCCTGCGGAGACCTGGCGGTGCCATGAGGTGGGCTGCACCTCCAGATTAGACTGTATTGTAAGCACCATCCGTGTTAGGTTATTTGGAAGCCGCAACGCCTGCATCTATGAAACCACAATCCTTTCATCCAGCTCGTTTTGTTTTGCCGCTGATCCTCACCGCGTCTTCCCCGGAGTTGCTGAATCCGTCGGTTTCCGGAGCAGTAGGGCGAGGATCTGGGACGAATTACCGCTGGCCAACGCGTTGTTCAACTGGCTAAGGACTTCCAGAGAATGACGCCGAGGTTCGCCTTGCTCCCAGAAAGACCAGGCTCCGATGCCAGCGCAAACAAGAATGGCAAGAAACGCAACTATGCGCGACGCCTTCATAAAATAGTTCTTGTTTAAGCGATATTACGCAAGAAAACCGCTGTCCCGACAATGTGGAGAATTCGACGCATCCGAGGCCCACTCATGGACGACGAGTACCCGGCCAATGATCGGGATTTGACCATCCTGTGCCGTTTGCGGTTCCGTGCTGAACAAGCTCAGATCCTTCCCGCCTTCGGGGCCGGCCTAATTTCAATGCCGTTTAGGAATTCAGGCATAGATTTCGCCGACGGAGTATTCGATGGGGCCGTGGCGGTAGGTGTTCTTCCGCAGGCGCGGCCAGCTACTCACCGGTTGCCGCAGCGCCCGCGGACAGGATCGACGACGCCGGGGGGCAATGGCGGCATCGGCAATGCGGCGCAAGGCGCGACGCACCAAAATTCGAATCTTGTGCGGCCCCAGCAAATCGGCCGACACCTCCAAAAACTGCCACAGTCCTTGCACCACCTGCAGCGTCTTCATAAAGCTGATCCGCAACACGCCCACCTCCCCCGCCTGAGCCGCCCCGATCCGGTAATCCACCAGCACCGCATACGCCAAGATCAGAGCCGCTATCTCTTGCGCTGCC
>JAKLHY010000133.1 GCA_022709905.1 Verrucomicrobiota bacterium
TGAGAGTGCGCGCGCTGGGTCCGCTATCCAGAATGATCTCCATCTGGAAATCCTCCATGGCGGGATAGATGTATTCCTCGATCACGTGGCTGAGGCGGTGGATCTCATCTATGAACAGCACTTCGTGGCTTTGCAGGTTGGTGAGGATCCCGGCCAGGTCGCCCGGTTTTTCCATCACGGGGCCGCTGCTGACTGTGATCTCCACCCCCAGTTCGCGCGCGATGCCGGCCCAGTAGGCAGCTGCATCGACCAGCGGCGGCGAAGGCGGGTTGCGCGATTTGGGTATGACTGCCGTTCTCATGATGGTTTCCGGCGTGGAGTCGAGCCGCCTTCATTCTGCCCGATCTGGCTTGCTGGCGCTTGACGCAGTGCAGGGCAGCGGCGGAATGCCGGTACGCTTCCGGTAAAATCGCCAGCCATGACCCCACCCACCGACCCCGGCATCCTCTCCCCGCTCGGCAAGCCGACCGAGTACCGCGCCGACTACGCGCCGGAGTTGCTTTACCCGATTCCGCGCCAGTTGAAGCGCGACGAACTGGGCATCGACAGCGGCGCCCTGCCCTTTGTCGGCGAGGATTGGTGGAACGCCTACGAGCTTTCCTGGGTGAACCCGAAAGGCAAGCCGGTCGTCGCGCTGGGCAGCTTCCGCGTGCCGGCCGATAGTCCGAACCTGGTCGAGTCGAAGTCCTTCAAGCTCTACCTGAATTCCTTCAACCAGACCGCCTTTACGGATGTAGCCACGGTCGAGGTGACGTTAATCAACGACCTCTCGGCCGCTGCCGGCGCCCCGGTCAGCGCGAAAATCGAGGTTTTGAGCGGTCGACCGCAACCGGTGCTCGGCTACCCGCAAGGCATCCTGCTCGACGAACTCGACATCGCCTGCGAAGCCTACCAGCCGGCACCGGAGCTGCTGGTTGCGGTCGACGGCCCAAAAACCGAAGAAACGCTGATCTCGCACCTGCTCAAATCCAACTGCCTGGTCACCGGCCAGCCGGATTGGGCGATGGTCGTCATCCGCTATCGCGGCCGCCCGATCGACCGCGCCGGCCTGCTGCGCTACATCGTCTCCTTCCGCAATCACAACGAATTCCACGAGCAGTGCGTCGAGCGCATCTATTGCGACATCCAGCGCCGTTGCGCGCCGGAAGCACTGGCCGTTTACGCCCGCTACACCCGGCGCGGCGGGCTGGACATCAATCCCTTCCGCAGCAGCGGCGAGTTCGCGGCGCCGGACAATACCCGCGAAGCCCGCCAATAACCCAAGCATGCCGGACACCGCCCCGCTGACCCGACTCCACGACGAGATCGACGCCCGCGTCGCCAGCATCCGTGAAAATCGCCCGGACTGGCTGTGTGGCAAGGGCTGCGACCACTGCTGCCGGCGCCTGGCCGAGATTCCGCAACTGACGGCGGCCGAATGGGCATTACTCGAGGAAGGACTGGCCGGACTGACGCCGGATCATTTGCGGGAAATCAGCCGCAAAATGACGGCCCTGGCCGGGCAATCCGCACGCCCCGTGGTCTGCCCGCTGCTCGACGAAACCAGCGGCGCCTGCCCGGTTTATGCCCAGCGCCCCGTCGCCTGCCGCACCTACGGCTTCTATGCGCAACGCGATCTGGGACTTTATTGCCACGACATCGAAGCCCGCGTCACCGAGGGCGCGCTGGCGGATGTGGTGTGGGGCAACCACGACGCCATCGACCGGCAGCTTGCCGGCCTCGGCGTCAGCCGCCCGCTGACGGCATGGTTCGCCGACCGGGAAAACAGCCCGGACTGACGCCGCGAGCGCTCACAGGCCGGTTGCGGTCGACAACAAAAAGCCACCGGATTTCGCAAGCCGTTAACAAAAAGTGTGTAAACAGGAAGTGCCTCCAATAACGGAGGCCCCTCTTCCTTTTTAGTGCGGGATTACACCGTCAGGACAGTTTCGTGACGCCGATCAGCTTGTATTGCGCGACGAGCGCGTTCTGTATCGCCCGCATGATCGCCCTGACGTCGCTCCACCGAGAGAGCATCTCGTTGAACTTCGGAAACCACTGGTCGCCGGCATGGTGATAACTAACGAACACCTTCCTTCGCACCGAAATCATCAATCCCTGCAACAGGCCGCGGGGGTATTGGCTCATCCGTTGTGCCCCATTCTCTCAATAGCACCTTGAGTGCCAGCCCCGGATCCATTTGCGTCCCGAGGAAACCTTCGGAACCAGATGCTTGCATGTCATGCAATTGCGGCCGTAGCCGCCGTTGCCACTTTTGAGTTTTGTATCCCAGAAGTCCTTCAGATCGCGTATCTCGCCGCACTTGGGGCAGCGCTTCTTGCTACCACCCTCCAAGGACTCGGCATCGTCCTTGATTTTGGAGACCAAGGGCGCATCCTTGTCCTCTTTGCATGCCGCGTCGACAAGCTCGTAAAGCCGTTTGGACAGGGCCTCGACCGGATCGTCGCCGAGGTTAAAGCGGTTCAGGCGCAGGAACTTGTAGCCGTATGACTCGATGACCATCTGCCTCTCGATGTCCTCAGGCCGGTAGTAGCGATCCCAGTTGCCGTTGTGGATCTTCTGCCTCTCCACGAAATGCTCGGCGAATCCGTCGTATTCGATGATGACGTTCACCGATCCCAGCCCGTTGTGATAGCGGACGAGGAAGTCACAACGGTAGGCGGGGTGGGTGTAGAACGGGTCGAGCTGTCTAAGATACTCGCCGATGGGGAACTGCGGCACAACCTCGACACTCTCCTCGTTGAGCTGGAAGAACGCGGTCTTGAATATCCAATCGAGAACCTTACTCTCCATCGGGGACGAGGGATCCGTTTCCGACCCATCGGGCCTTGAGCGATCCTCAAGTATCGACTTGTAGTGCATGAGAACCCTGCCTATCGACCCCTTGTATTGGTCGACGGGTTTCGAGAGGACGAAGAGGAACGCCTCCTTGCCGCGGCTAAAACCCACGTTCAGGCGTTGCACCTTCAAGGCTTCCTCAGCCTTGTCAGCGAGCCCCTCCAGGTCGACGGGGAAGACGTAGTTCAGGGCATCCCTGCCGGCCGTCGCCACCATGCTGAAGATGACAAGATCCCGTTCCTCGCCCTGGCAACTGTCGAAGGTCATTATCTTGAGCCGCATCTCGCTCTCGAACCTCTCGCCGTATGCGTCGCGATACAGCAACTCGTTGAGGAGCTTCACCTGCTCGCGGAAGGGGGTGATGATTCCGACGGCCATGTCGGAACCCTCATCGACCATCCGCCTCAGCTCGGCCAGAATGAACTCGGCCTCCGCCCTGTTCGTGTTCTTGACGGCAGATTCGGGAACATTCTCCAGCACCTCGAAGCGTATTACCTCGCCGACAGGCTTGCTGCGAATCTTGATGGCCTGCAGCTGTCCCTCGTAGAAATGCCTCGACGAGAAGCTGATGAGCTCCTGGTAGCCGCGAAAATGCTTGCGCAGCATCGTTTGGTAGTTGGCTATTAGGTCGAAGAACTCCAATATGGATTTCTTGACATCGAAATGCTTCAGCCGTTGCAGCTTTGTCGTGGCGTCCGAGACGTTGGCCCTGAAATATGCCTCAATGTCTGTGAGCCATCCGGCGTTTATAACGTTGCTAGCCTGCGACGACTTGACGTTTGAGAACTGCTTGGCGTCGCCGAACACGACGACTTTCTTGGCCCGAAGCACCGCAGGCAGGGCTTGGGCCACGGACACTTGGCTGGCCTCGTCGATTACCACGAGATCAAACAGCTTTTCCTTGAGGGGAACATATTCGGCATACTCGCGAATGCCCGCGATAATGACCGGGAAGGCGTCGGACAGGTGATGGAACTCCTCGTCGGGGAACTTCTGCTTGCCCTTTATCACTCCGCCGATTTCCTTGACCGTGGCCTTCTTGTTGTCCACAAAATCAATGAAGCGGCGGTCAATCTCGCCGGTCATCCGCGCGGTGTTCAGCTGCTCCAGTCTTGTTTTGGTGCCGACATAGTCGGTTTTCGGTAGGGAATCCATGCGGCCGGAGACCTCGCGCCAAAGCGCGGCGTATCTGCCGGCCATGGATACGAATCCGAACAGGGCGTCCATGGAGGGGAACTTGTCGGCCGAAACAAGCGTATCGGCCTCCGTGGCGTCGCCGGCCACGGCCTCAATGAACATGCCCACGAGGGCGACGAGATCTCCAACGCCCGCGGCGTCCGTCTCCCCGTTTCGGATGAGCCGGTAGGCAAGACCGCAATGCTCCTCAAGCCCCTTGCCTCGCAACTGATCCCGAATCAGACCCAGGGCCCGCGCGGCAGACTTGATGTTGTCGAGCCGCCTGTGCGCGTCAACAGGATCCGGGCAGGGCAACCCGGATCCCAGCCTCAGGTTTATCTCCTGCAGCCTGCGGCCCCTGAACAGCCAGCCGATGACGGGCAGGCGCAGCGCCTCGTATTCCGCGATGTGACCGAGAAGGACGGAATGATGGGAAGACTCCAGCGCGGAGAACATCCCGAGCGGCTCGCGCGGGCCTATCCTGTCGGCCAACGCCCCGGCCTCCTTCCACGCCAGGAGTCTCGGCAGCGCCGTGGCAAGGGAAGTCCCGCCGGTCTCTCTCGCAATCCTCCCGAGAACCCCGCCTGACGACAAGGGATCGATCCTGCCGGCCAAAGCCCCGAGTTCCGCAAGGCGTCGCGACTCACGCGGGTTTTGCAGCCTCGCGGCGAAACCCGGGCGGATTCTCTCGATTTCGGCCTCAAGTCGGTGAAGCTCGTTCAGGGCGCCCAGGCTAATTTCCGACAGCGTCCCGACGGTCAGGCCGATGTCCGTCCGTAGACGCGCCATGGTCTCCGAGGCCTCCTGCTCCAGGCGGGAGGCGTGTTGCCTGGCCGCGTGGAAGTGGGTCTTTATCTTCTCCCGTGCCGACGGCGAAACCAGCCGGTTGAAGGTGTTCCCTGTCCTGCCTAGGCGCAGGATGGGGTTGGGGAAGTCCTCGTCCCCGTGGCGCACCTTCGATAGAACGGATTCTAGCTTGTCCTGCACCACGTCCAGGGCCTCGGTCTTGTCGGACAGGATAAGGATGCTCTGGCCGTTGAGAATGCCCTCGAAGGCGATGGCGGTTATCGTGTGAGACTTACCGGTGCCGGGCGGTCCCTGCACGGAGACGTAGTTGCATTTCGGGTCTTTGAGTGCGGAGAGGATTTTCCTCTGCTCCTCGTTAACCGGGATGGGGGAGTTGGCGACCAGCCGATCCGGGATGTCCATCGAGTCCCATGCGGCATCGACGGATGACGTCACGGAGACGGGGTTCTCGAACAGAAAGCCCTTGATGATGTTGTCGAACAGACGGCTCGCGCCCCTCTGTTCCTCACTGAACGCGGCCAGCAGTTCCTCGTAGTCGTTTACCAGAGCCTCGTCGGTCTTGTCGAATATGGAGAAGTACGCCGAGGTCGAGAGTTTCAGCGTCGGCGACGACGCCTGCTGCAGGGTGCCTTTCCGCAGATCAATGTCGGCGGCCAGTTCGAAGGAGGGGATGAGGCGGCCCATGACCGTCTCCATCTCGTCTAGGAACGACAGCTTCCCGTCCAGATAGAGGATGCGGTCAGCCACGGGCGATATCGGAAGCTTGGCGGCCTCGCCCTCGCGCTCCTGGAGAATCCAGTCGACGGCCTGCTTGTTTATCAGGAGGTGGGGGTCGAACTCCAAAACGTATTCCCGCTCCTCGTCCTTGTACTCGAGGCTTATCGGGACGTAGAACAGGGGGAACGCGTGGGGGCCGAAACGGAGCTCGCAAAGGTAGAGATAAAGCGACTGGTTCTCGGCCGAGCGTAGGGAATGCTGCAAATCCCGCAGCTCCTGGAAGGCGTCGGAAGTCGCGAAGTCGTCGAAAAAGGATTGGATGCGGGATCGGATGTCCTCGGGGGAGAGAAACTCATCGAGCACCGCCTTCATGGGCGCGGTGTTGCCCGAGACGACTATCGTGTTGATTGCCGTGGGGAGGTTTTCCAAGGCGCGGGCGGCGATGGCGTCGGTCAGATCCGCCTCGACGTCGTATATGGACTCGATGGCCGAATACGCCGCCTCCCTGAACGGCCCGTCCAGAATGGACAGCAGGGGTTGGACGACTCTGGTTCCGATTTCCTCGACGAAATGCACCAAAACAGAGTCGACGAACTTCTCCGGGTTTTCGACGGCCTTCCCACGCCTGCCTGCGGCATATTCGACGGTTGTCTTGACGATATGGAAGACGGTGTCGTCCTCAACGGCCTCCACGTGCTGACGCACGAGATCGCGCAGGGTTGGGTTGATGGGTGAGGTGTATTTCCCCGGCCCAATCTTGAACAGAAGGCCAGACTCCGGTGCCTCGCCTATGAACTTCCAGATTGCCTTGTATAGGGTCTGATACTTCCGCAGAGGCATCCCCATCCGAAAGCCGACATTGGACTTGAGCTGAATCCTACGCCTTGGAGCCTGCTGCTTTTTGAAGTCGGTTTGCAGGAACGTCAGAAAGTATCGTAGAACCTTCTGCGAGAAGCCTTGGCTGAGATCCGTTGGTTCGTTTTCCGGCGGCATTTTCGGATTCAATCTTTCTGCTGGCTATGACAACGGGAGGATTGTGGATATCCGGGCAATCCTAGCCGGAATCAGGTTCCGGGGCAATCATTCGCCATGCGAGACAAATACAACCGGGGGATATCACTTCCGACTAACGGACTTGCATTTCACTCTTCCTAGAGAGAAACATATCTCGTGACCACGTGATTTGAAGAGGGAAGCTGCGACAAGCAGCCTGACTCAGAATCGTGTGCATAGATCACCCAGACGGAAACCTTCCGTTGCGAAACATGACGGAGACACACGATGGAGACGAGAAATGGACAGGCGGATTTGACGCCTTGTGATGAAAGCAAGACTATTGTTTATGATTATTCGGATATGCTAAACGAGAGGGAACAGACTTGCTACACATATATCCCTCGGATCCCTTTGGCAGATGGATATGCGTGTGTCTTATTGAGCTTGAACATCTTTTTACACAATCTTTTAAGGGGTTGCCCATTTGGCCGCATGCGTCGCGCCGGGGTGGTTTCCCGTTCCAGGAAAAGAAAAAGCCGCCGAAAAAATCTTCGGCGGCTTTGGTTTGTCTCGGCCCCTTGTTTTCAGGGTTTCAGGCGGTGTTTACACACTTTTTGTTAACGGCTTGCGGATTCCGGTGGCTTTTCGCTTTCAAAACCCTGTACGGCGAGACAGGCAGGAAACCGCTTATTCGGGCAGTCCGTTGAGCACGAACATGACCTTGATCAGTTCGCCCGGATTGCCGAGCGGCTGGAACCAGCGCTGGAAGACCGGCGCGATTTCTCCGGTGCGGTACAGGCGGGCCAGCGAGCGGTCGACGGCCAGGCGGAAGTCGGCGTCGCGCCGCATCATCAGGCCATAGGGCTCGTAGGTGAACTGGGCGCTGGAGAGTTCGAACAGGTTTGCGTGGCCGCTGGCCAGCGCGGTGGTGATCAGGATGGTGCGATCGGCGGCATAGGCGGTGGCCTGCTTGTCGGCGAGCGCCTTCAAGGCGGCGGCATGATCGGGC
>JAKLHY010000134.1 GCA_022709905.1 Verrucomicrobiota bacterium
GATGGACATCTGGGTTGATCAAAAGTGCCCCTTCCCGCGACTGTTGTTTCGTGGACTATCCGAGGCACGAGCGGAATGCAGATTTGTTCCGCACATACAATCCTCAGCCATTTCGTGGATCGACCAAAACTCCAGAATGCCCAATGTTTACAAGGGTTACACTCAGGTTGGCCATTCTCGACCCGTCATACGTCGCCATAGCACTTCACCGCCCTTGGTGTCGGCAGTTGTAGGCAAGACTGTCAGCCATGCGACTCTGGGTGCCGGCTCGCTGGCGAGGGCGGCGGCCCGGCTCAAATGGGTGCCCGCAAATGTCGATGATCAATCCACTTGACCGGGGCGACAGGAGCGTCGTCCGAGAAGCAGGCTGAGCTTGGCAACCGGAGGGATACTCCTCGTCACTGAGCCTTCGCCCGCTAGAAACGATAAGGGTGATTCCCAGCGTCCGGGTCGGCGACTTCGAGCGTCCCGGCCTCATTGGTCGCCAACCCCAAGGAGGTCCAGGTCAGCAGGTCATTCGAGACCTCTACCTCGAACTTCTGCCCTTTCCGACAGCGGATGCTGATCCGGCCAATGCCCAGCGCTTCGAGGCGCGGTGGTTCGGTGATCGTCACCGTCTGGTCAACGGAGACATCGCGCAGTTCCTGCACGATGCCTGAAGGCCACTCGATGCGGACGACGTCGGCTTTGTCGGCGTCACGCAAACCGAAATGCGGGAGGAGAATGGCTCCGGACCCGCTATGGCCGACACCGACCTCGCGCAATTGCCACATCGTCGTGCCGCCCAACGCCGCTCGCACGCGGACCTTGGCGCCAATCGCCGCCCGGTTGGAGACCGTGCCTTCGAGTTTGACCTTGAGCCAGCGGTTGGCGTTGCCCTCGTTGTGGTAGAGAAAGTTGCTCGTCCGCTTTGTCTGGCCCGGCCAAATGACACCGTTGGCCACAAAGAGGTCGAGGAAACCATCGTCGTCGTAGTCGCCCCAATCACACCCCGCAGCCGCCTCATAGGGGATAGCAGTCCCGGGCTCGCCAAAGGCTTGGGTGAAGGTGCCGTCACCGCTGTTGTGATAGTAGCGATTGCCCAGAATCCCGCCCGCCAGAAACAGGTCGAGGCAACCGTCGTTGTCGTAATCCCCCCACGCAGCGGACGCGGCCCCCTTCGAAGAAAGCACGACACCGCTTGTGATCTTGGTGAAGGTTCCATCACCGTTGTTTTGGAACAGGAAATTCCCGCGGTCGTTATAGCCGTAACACACATATAAATCCAGGTTGCCATCGTTGTCATAGTCGCCCCACGCACCGCTGAAGTTGAGTGATGCCTCCTCGCCAGGGTGACCGGTCGTGACGGCCGTAAAGGTTCCCCCGCCCTCGTTGCGATAGAGCGAATTTCGCTTCGGGACGTTGGGGCCCATCAGGCAGTTCGGCACGAACAGGTCCAAGTCGCCATCGCCGTCGTAGTCTGCCCACGCCGCGCCACTGGCCTCCGTTACGTCGTTCACCAGAGGGCCGGTGGCGATGCGCGTGAAGGTGGTGTCACTCTGGTTGTGGTAAAGCCATCGTGGACTACCCCAGTTGACGACCACCAGGTCCAAATGCCCGTCGTTTTCTTAGTCGGCCCAGCTCGCGGCCTCGTGATACCCGCCGTCCTGGTCCAGCCACGCGTCGGTGACTTTCGTAAACGTGCCGTCGCCCTGGTTCCGGTAGAGGGAATTCCGGTACCCGGAGCTATCTTCTTGACCCCCCGAACTGCTGACGAACAGGTCGAGGTCGCCGTCATTGTCGTAGTCCACCCAACAACCGCGGTTTGAATAGCCGCCTTCTTCGGGAATCGGCCCGGTGGTGATGAGGGTGAAGGTGACTTGGCCGACAGACGGCGCCACCGCCAACAGGGTCGCCGCGGCCACGCAGGAGAGTGTTCGGTAGTTCATGACTCGTGTTACTCCGCCTTGATGCGGATGGCTTGAGTGGTGTCTTCGACAATCCCCGCAAACTCACCGTTCGGATAGTACCACGCCACGGTTCCCTCGCCATGATAGGCATCCCCCCCGGGTTCGACCGTGACGGTTTCCGTGATGACGGCCTTCCACAACACGGGCGGGTCCACCGTTTCGTCCCATTGGTACCCGATCATCCTGAAGGCGAACTCCCGACCATGTTTCCGGGCCCAGGCTCCGTGATAGGCCGTCTGCATGGGATACAACGGATACACACTGGGGTCGGAGCTAAGGGCCACGCCACCGGCGGTACAAGACACGAGCGTTTCGAACGGAGGCGGCCCGTTCTCGAGGTCGAGCGTGACCTTCACGAGCCAGGAGCCTTCCAGTTGAGGAGCGTTGCTGTCGGCAGACCCCGGGCTTGATTGCGGCCGTGGCATGGCCGCCAGACAGAAGATGATCAAGGTAGGAATCGCCGTCAGCCAGGCGACCTTGGTTTTCCAAACGGGCCAGGACGGATGATTTGTGGTCGGACGTTTCATGGTTTGACCTTTCGTTCAGCCGGGCGTTGAACGCCCGGATTCTCATCGTGTTTGCCGAAGCCTCGTCCACACGGACGTCTTCCTTTCCTTACTGCGGGAAGAGCAGCGAAAAGTTGCGAAGTTTCTCGGGCTTACTGCAGCAAGCGGCGGAGAACTGCCCAGAACAGGAGTACTGGCACCGAGGGCTACCGGCCGCCGGCCACGCCGCTTTCCCTCGCCGCGATCTCCGCCAGGCTCGGGATGCGCCGGAGCTTCACCGTCTTGTCGCGGGAGCCCGTGATGAGCCACTGGCCATCGGGGGTGAAGGCGACCGTGGTGGTCAGGTCCCTGTGATCGCGCAAGACGGCGACTTCGGCGAGGGCCGGCACGCTCCACAGCCGGACGGAGTAATCGTTGCCCACGCTGGCCAGGGTCTTCCCGTCGGGAGCAAAGGCCATGTCCCAGATGACGCCTTCATGGCCGCTGAGGGTGTCGAGGCGCTTCCAGGTGCCGACCTCGAACAGAGCGATGGTCATGAAATCCCTGACGGCCAGCAGCTTTCCGTCCGGAGAAAAGGCGGCCCCCATGGTATGATCGACCATCGGCAATACGGTGTTGGTCGTCCCGGCAGGCATGTCCCAGACGATCGCACGGTTGTCCGCGGCCATCGGTGTCACAAGGAAAGCGCCGTCAGGCGAGAAGACCAACTGGTAGGGCGTGTTGGGCGGCTGCCCCGGGCGGGGAACGGCTTCCCAGGTTTCGGTGTTCCAGAGTGTGAGTTCCCCCCTGGAACCGGAAGCGGTCTGGAGTGTCCGACCGTCCGGTGAAAAGACCGCGTTAGCCTTAGAGCTGAGGGCGTTGGTCAGCGTCCGGAGCAACTGACCGCCCGGCAGCGAGAACAGCCGCACCTGGCCGTCCGAGCATGCTGTGGCCAGAAGGCGGCCATCCGGGGGCTTGAGGGTGACGGAATTCACGGAGGCTGGGTGTGGCAGGGGCGGGAGCAGGCGCTGCTGCGAGGCCAGGTCGAAGAGGTGCACCTCCCCTGCGCGTTCAGGCTCGAGGTGGTCACCCGTGCCCACCGCGAGCGTGCGTTGGTCGGGGGAGAGTGACATGGAAAGCACGCCTTCCCGGAAGTCCCCCAGCGTGACGATCTTCTCGGGACGTTCGAGATTCCAAAGCATGGGGACGTCGGACTCGCTGGCACTGACCAGCCGTTTCCCGTCCGGCAAGAATCGCAGGCTAACGATCGTCCCCGCCGATCCCCGGAGGACCGTTCGCTCTTGCTCGGCCGCCACGTCCCAAATCCGAATGTTGCCGCCGGCGCTGAACGCGAGGAGTCGGCTATCCGTGGAGAAGACGGGTGACCGCGGACATTCCACCAGACTGTAACGCAGCTTTCTTTCTCGCGAGGGAGCGCGCTCGAGATCCCACAGGCGCAGATACTGATCGGTGCAGGCGGTGGCCAACAGCTTGCCGTTGGGGGCAACCGCGAGCTGCCAAACGTTCATTTCGTGTTCCAGGGGCGGTCCGACTTCCCGCCGCGTCGCCACATCCCAGCGACGCACGGTCCCGTCCTCACCGCCCGTGAAGAGCGACTGGCTATCGGCCGCGAACGCCGCCGCATAGGCCGGCCCCCGGTGCCCGCGGAGCCAGGCGAGGTTGGTGCGCGCCGCAGCGTCCCAGAGTCCCACCGTCCCATCCTGGCAGGCGGAGCCGAGCCACCGGCCATCGCGCGAGTAGGCGACGGCCCACAGCCAGTTAGAATGCCCTACCAACGGAGTCTGGTTCCCGGTCGCCAGGTCCCAGAGGAAAAACTCGCAGGCCCCACGCGGCTGGAGCAGTCCGCCCGAAGCCGAGAGCAGGTTTCGGCCATCGGGCGAAAAGGCCAGCAAGCCGGGATTCATGAGTCCACGCTGGTGTCCCCGCAAGGTCTGCGGGGGGCTCCTGCCTGCCAGGTCGTGGATCGTGATGCTCCATCCCGAACCGGCGAGGGCCACCCGCTGGCCGTCCGGCGACGGTTCAGCGTTAAGGGTCGCCCAGGCGCGAGGTTTGGGCAGTGCGGTCTGCGCCTCACTCTGGCAGAGGGACCAGAGCCAGCGCCATTCGACACCGCGCAGGTCCCCGACGCCCGGCAAGGGGCGGTTGGTCTCGATGAGCTTCCGCGCGACGGCGAGGTTGCCGACCTCCCAGGCGCGATAGGCCTGGTTCATCTGAGCGGCATAGAGGCGGCGTTGGGCCATGTCGCGCTGGGCCTGGGCCTCCTGCTTTTGCCGCTGCGCTTCGGCTGCGGCCATGCGGGCCCGGTGTGCCTGCCACAGCACCCCGCCGGTGCCCAGCAGAACGACGAGCAGGACCGCCACCGCCAGCGCGGCAATCACCGGCTTGCGTCGGCACCAACGCCCGACGCGCACGGCCCGCGTGACCGGTCGGGCCTGGATCGGTTCATTGCCCAGAAACCGCCTCAACTCCTCGGCCAGCGCCTGGGCCGTGGCGTAGCGCTGGCCGGGGTCCTTCTCGAGGCACTTGAGGCAAATGGTCTCCAGATCTCTGGGCACACCGGGGTTCAGCAAACGCGGCGAGACCGGATCGGTTTCCAACACCAGGCGTAGCGTCTCAGGCACGGTCTCGGCTACGAATGGAGCGCGCCCCGTGAGCAGGTGATAGAGCATCGCCCCCAGCCCGTAGACGTCGCTGCGCCGGCTGACTTTGCCTCGTTGGGCCGTCGCCTGCTCCGGCGGCATGTAGTTCGGCGAGCCTAACGCCTGCCCTGTGACCGTCAGTTCCGGGTCGCCCACCAACCGTTTGGCAAGGCCGAAATCGGTGATCTGCGGCTGGTCGCCTTCGTCGATGAGCACGTTCGACGGCTTGAGGTCGCGATGGAGAATACCGTGCTCGTGCGCGTAATGGACGGCTTCAGCGAGGGTCTTGAGGTAACCTGCCGCCCGCCGGGCCGGCAGCGGTTGGTGGTGACTGACGAGCCGGGAGAGCGGCGGTCCCTTCACGAAGTCCATGACCAAGTACTGCTGGCCCTGGTGGATGCCAACTTCGTGGATGCTGACGATGTGCGGATGCTGCAGACTGCCGGCAGCGGTCGCTTCCGTGTGGAACCGCTGCACGAACTCCTTGCTCGCCTCGGGTCCGAACCGCAGCATCTTGACGGCAACGATGCGGTCCAGGCTCACCTGCCGCGCTCTGTAGACGATACCCATGCCACCACGGCCGATTTCTTCGAGCAGTTCGTAGTCGCCGAAGGGAAGCGGAAAGTGGACGGAGGTTGACGGCGCTGTCGAGGGAGGGGCCGTTCGAGCTGGGCCGGTCTCGAGTGCGTGGCCCAGGGCGCAGCGCAAACAAACCTCCCGGCCGATGCCGCTCTCCAACGGGGCGCCGCACGTTTGGCACCGGCGGTCGCCGGATGGCGGTGACGAGTTCATCGGTTTCTGCGCCTTTACTCTCTACTGCGGGAAACACCGCGCAAAGTTTCGCCAAATCCGAAATCCTAAGTCCTGGATTTCAACTTGGCCCTGTTCAGCCGCGTTCTGACGAACACAGCCACACCTTACCAGCTGATCACTGTGATCAAATGCCGCAGTTCCTCGTCGATTTCGGCGATTGTGGTAACGGTGTGGCCGATCTCCTCCCGCACCAACTTACGATGCCGCTGCCGCAACCGGTGGATCATCGACTTGACCGCGCTTTCGCTGACGCCGAGGCGACCCGCAGCCTCGGCGTACGACATCGTCTTCTGTTCGCCGGGTTCAAACGCCCTCAACACTCCGTACTCTTCGGCCCGGCCGGCCGACACGAACTCCGCCCGCAGTCGAGCCAGGGCGTTGTCCAGGATCGTGCGCGCCCACCGGCGTTCGAAGAGTCTTTCCGGATCAAGCTCATCCACCGGTTCCAGCCGGTAGCGGCCCTCGGAAACCTGCGCATCGAGCGAAATGACGGTCCGGCCGCCGCCGCGCTTGCGAGTCGCGGCCCGCGCATGCGCATCGGATAGGAAGTGGTTCAGGGTCAGCAGTAGAAAAGAGCGGAACTTGCCCTTGGCTGGATTCGCCTGGCCCGGGTAGTTCTCCTTCAGCAAGCGTGCAAAGAAGTCCTGCGTCAGGTCCTGGGCATCCTCGGGGCCATACCCGCGCCGCCGGATATAGGCGTAAAGCGGGTACCAGTAGGTGCGGCACAAGGTTTCGAGGGCGACACTTGCCTGCGGCGAGTCTGGATGCCCAGCGGCCAACACCACACTCCAGTGCGTGGTGGCGAAGATGTCCCGAGATGGTGCCGCGGACTCCCGTTCTTCGCTTGGGCCGAGCATGGCCTCATCATGCCAGACGGGGGGCAGATTGCACGCTCCATCGTGGCCGAGAACACTTAAGTGCCCAGGGGCGAATTGGCCAGAGGGCTAAGATACGGTAGCGGTCACTGCTCATGGCAGCATGTCACTCTGCGCCGACCTCTCGGCAGAGAACCGGCCGAAAGGCTGCCGCAGTTCGCCGCTCCTTCGACGGTGGGAATGAGTACCGCCCACGGCAGCCTTGGCGGTTTCAGCGCTTCCGACTGGTCGGATTGGGCCATAGAGTTCCACCCACGGCGTCAGAATAGGGCGTCTGCGCCATGTTGAATTCCTGGGCTGCTCAACTCGGTCTACTCCGGTTCAGGACGCTTTGACTCTGGTGTCGATTGTGCCGCACAAACAACCCGCATCCCAAAACGCACCGATGGGCGTGCTCCGCGACGAGGGGTAGCGCCG
>JAKLHY010000135.1 GCA_022709905.1 Verrucomicrobiota bacterium
TGAGCAGTTCCATCACCCGAAGCAGAATAAAAACTCCCGCCAGGTTCGGGTAATCCCGCAGCAGGGCGCGTTTCAAGCTTAATTCAATGGGATGACTGACGCGTTGATTCAATTCAGGCAGTTGATCTGCCGGAATGCTGGCATTCCTGCTTTTGGTCGCAATGCCTGCGGGACCGACGAATTCAAGCAGAGTGTTAACATCCGTGAGAATCGTGCCAGGATTTCCTTCGGCGATCTGTTTCTGGGTCAGGAGTTGTTGGCACTGGCTGGCGATAGAGTGCCATCGCTTCCACTGCCTCGGATCAGGGCCGTATAGATAGAAATGCATATGCTTTTCACTTAATAGGATTTACGTCTTCACCACGCTCACGATGTCAGCTTCTTCCACCGTGCTTGCGCTTCCTCAGCATACGATGGAGAACGAACGGATTTGCCGAAAATGATCGATGCAAAGGAGGTCAAGAAACCGGTCTTCCGTGAATGGGCAGTTCGCACGAATTCCACTATGGCTGCCCATTCCATGGCCTTTACACATAAAGGGATGAAATTCCCCAAGTCAGCCTTGTTAGCGGCGGCCATGGCCCGCGCCTGCCACACAGGCTTTTGCTTTTTGGGCACGTAACGCATCAGTTGTTCGTAGTCGAATTCATTCGGATTCTTCTCGAAATCACCCCAGACCATCGCCAGTGCGTCCTCTTTCCGGCCCATGTGCCGGAGAATTTTCGGCTTCAACTGCTCCAAAGAATGACTGTCCTCGTTATGCCAGTTGCGTGTGGGTTTGAGGATCAGCCCTTTTTCAACCCAGGCAAGGGCTTTGGCCCAGTGTTTCCTGGCCACCTCCATTTGAGGCAAGCGCTCGCAATCACGCGGGCTGAATCCCAGTCTCTCACATAGAGCAGCGTAAGCGCCTGTATCGCCCAAGGATTCGTGAATTTCCTTGAGCGACATCGCCGGCAACCGCAAGACGTTTGACAAAACGTCCCGGCATCAGCTCGTCACGAATTTCACCAACCAGGGGATCTTCTTTATCTTTGCGCATTGTTCTTATTATGCGAGGAGCTTTCTGACATCGTCAATAAACACTGGCAGATAAGACTCCCCTAAATACTGCCGGTCGTCAGAGAGTTCGCGGTCGAAACCGGCACGTTCCAGGAACGGGCGCACTTTGGTCATATACTGACAAAGTTCGGGTGCTTGAAGCAAAGGTTCCAAACTCAGCAGTTTCTCGTCCTGAAGCCGCAACCAGATTTGTTCCAGCGCGCTCAATAGGGGCGGCCAATTGATCCACTTGAGTGCTGTCGAATCGCCCCGGTTAAGCACTTGTTTCCAGGAATCCTGCTTAAGCCAGTAGTGCTTTTCCCGGCCGGTTAGTCGAACCTGAATCACGCCCGATCGGCTCATGTCCACCAGCGTGCCTTCCACCGCCCTCGTGAAGTAATGGGCGTCTCGCGCGATCTGTGATGGGTGGGCAGCGTCATGGGTAAGGAGATATAACGCACGAAAATTACCTTATGGTTTTATCTGCAAGTCCAAATGCGCGTTGTCCTTCCTCTTGCTCGCGTTTCCAACTGACCGGTTGATTGCTTTCCGTGCAAGAACTCAAGTCGTTGTTATCAAGCGGCCTCCTGGAGGCCAAAGTGCCGCAATGTGCCCCGGCGCTTGCGACATCTGATAGCCCTCGAAATTGACATCGGGTAGCGAAATGCTACCGTAGAGGGATGAGTCAACCAGTGAAACTCTCGGACTCTTTGGTGCTCGATGCCCGCCTGGCTGGTGAAGCCCTCGAAAGATCTATTGCGGGCCAGGTGGAATTCTGGGCCAAACTCGGCCGGGCCATCGAACCTTTGCTGCAAGGCGACCGGGCGTTGATTTTGTGCCACAAGGCTTCCGCCCGACCGCTTTCTGCATGCCTTGATTCAGTTGATTCGCCTGAGGGCCTCCGCCGGGTAAGCGAGTTCCTGCAAACCCAGCCCTATCCGCACTACGAAGCGGTTGCGGACTCACCTGGATTGCTGGTTCGAATCGAGGCCGGCGGTAAACGCACACTGGGACGCTTCGTCAACCGGCAGTTCAAGACGGTAAGAACCAAGCCGGCCAAGCGATGAGCCTGCCACTGGACCAGCGTCCTGTTATTGTGGCATTGGCCGGACCGAATGGCGCAGGCAAGACCACGTTCTACCATGCCCATCTTCAACCTGTCGGATTGCGGTTTGTCAACGCCGATGTGCTTTCCCGGGAACTCCTACTTGAGCCTTACGACGCCGCGAAAGCCGCTAGCGTGCTCCGTGGTGTATTAGTGAAACAGCGCGAGAGTTTCGTCTTCGAAACCGTCTTCTCCGATCCCGTCGGCGATAAACTGGGTTTCCTCAAAGAAGTGGCGAAATCGGGCTACACGGTGGTGCTCTGCTTCATCGGGATTTCCGGGCCGGACGTTTCCGAGGCGCGCGTGGCCATGCGTGTTACCCAAGGCGGCCATGACGTCCCGACGGAGAAGCTCATCGCCCGTTTCCCTCGTGTCCTCGCCAATCTCCGGGCCGCGCTCCGCGAACTCCCCCACGTGTTCATCTTTGACAACGATGACTTGCGAACGCCCTTTCGGCAGGTCGCGATCTTTCAGAACGGTCAGAATGTGAGTCTGAAGCAACCGCTGCCTAAATGGCTGCAGCCCCTGCTGCCATAACGGCTTTCGGGAAAGAACCGGTGTCGCCTTTCTCCCCCCTTCGGCCATCTTCCTTCTCGCCGCGAAGGGCGTCGGGAACGCATTTGTCACGCGTGGTAGCGAGCATCTAGCAAAGCGGTATGGCGTATACAAAGAGGCCCGCAAAATCTCCCATTTAGGATGTTCAATTGTAAATACGGCTCTGTAGGAAAATCTGTGGGTAAAAAGAGGGAAAAGAGACTGTTCGAATTCGGCCGCAGAGCGGCGCGAGCTGTATGCAACCGGCTCCAGGCTATGATCGACTGGAAGAGCGCCGGACGCTGCCGATGGCTCTTCGTGCCGCTGTGGGGAATCCTGGTGCACTTTTTCTATGCTCCGCGACGCGTCCAATGGCAATGTTGGGATGGTCCATCAGCGCCAAGGCCTGTTGCTCGGCCACGTAAACCGTGCCCCAGCCACCTTCACCCACTCTTTCCAGCAGTTTATAGCGGCCGATCACCTGATCCGGGATTTCGACCGGACCAAGCTGCGTTACTACTCGGGTTGGCTGAAGGAAATCACCCGCCTCGTCGTGGGCCTGGATGAGCGTTTTAAGCTGCTCAAAAAATTCCGGATGGCCCTGGCAAGCCTCGGACAGGAACCGGGCGCGCTCAGGCCCAGCCTTCTTCTGCATCGCCTGCCCGAACAATTCAATCCGAAATCCTTCAAGTTTCTTCGTTCTCCCAGGCGGCCTTCCGTTTCCGATGCCTTGAGCTCGTGGTAAACCGCCACGATCAGCGCATCGGAACTCGCCGTCGCCTGGTCAACATCGTCCAGGAGGCGTGTGATTTCGTCCATAACAGGAGGTGGACTTCGCGGTCCAGGATCATGACTGGGATGGCCCATCGAGGACTGGCTGCGGGAATCCCGAAACCGGTTGCATTGAAATCGCATGTGACAGATCTTGTTGTCAACGCTAATAAATCTCTTGGCGCCAACTTGATCTTCACGTACTCGCCGGTGGCATAGGCTGGCAGGCCCGCGCCGCTCGGAACTCCGGTCTGGAGGTAGGCGGTCAGGTCGGCGGGAAAGAAGATGGCCTGACCAACCGACTCGTGGCTGTTGGAGACCTCCAGCTTGCCGGGCTCATTGCGGTGCCAGATAGCAATGGCCGCGTCGTTCCAATCGTCCGAAGCAAAGAGTCGCTTGGCGAATGTGAAATCGACACCGCGCGGCGGGGCTTCCTTGAGAAACTGCCATACTGTCTCATACCGGTTGGTCGTTCGAGATTCGTTCAGCCAGGGTGCATTGAGGCTGGCTAATGAAGGATTTACGAGGTGATTGGCTTGCACAACGAATTGCCCAGGCTCGCGGCTGTCACCGGGTTTTCTTAAATCGAAGTGACTGCCCGTGCCTTCGTAGACTGCGATACTGCCAGAGCCGTCGGTCAGAATGAATCCACCGGTGCAGCCGCCTTTCGGCGTCGATTTCAAGTAGTCAAGCGCCTCCGCTAGAGACCCAGGAAACTGCGCCAGATAGTGGAATAGGACTTCCGGCGCGACACCCCAGGCGGGCGTGTCGGACTGAATGGCTGTCATAGTCCAAGCCAAGCCACGATTATTCATGGCGAAATTCGAATTCACTTTTCCCGCATAGGCCTGAGAAACAAAGGAGAACCCCCGCTTGGGGAAGGCCAGAAGGATGACGCTGTCCATGCATTCGGTGGCGACCATGGAGGTAATCCCGTGAACCGGCTTGCCGTCTGATGTCATCGTTCCGGTGGCCGCAAAGGTGTTGCAGGAATGGAAGGTCCGGGACGGAGGCAGGACCAGAGCGGGTTCAAGTCGTGCGACTCCTGTCTCCTTCGGGTACGGACCCGTGGGTCGGCTCCATAGTTCCGCGGGGTAGACAACCAGCATCAGGAGATCGTCGTAACTCACCGAAAAGCCCTTGCGCTTGCACCCGGCTCTGATTCCTTCCAACCAGTCCTGGTAGGCTCTGTCATACCGGATCAGGTAGTAGTTCCATGCCTGCATGTCCTTCGCCACAACGGCAGCCCCGTACTTGTCGTAGAGACGGCTCTTGAAGAGGGCGACATTGTGGGCAATCGCCGCCGCCGCCTGTTCCCCGTATTGCAGGCCCATCTCACGGTCAGATCCGGAAACAACCACAACCTGCGGGAAACCGGTGGAAAGGTATTCCGCGGGTAGTGAGCCTGTTGCTGTCGCACGAACGATGGCGACGAGTGCGTAAAGGACACTCACGTATTGCCTACCTGAACTAAAACCAGCGGGTTCTTGGCCCCGGGCTCCTACCCGGCTTGTCATTTGACTGGAGGAGGAGTTCATTTTGATGGGTGTTCTAGATTTGATTTTCCGAGAGCTGCTTTTAGTCTGCCGTTTCCGGATTCCGAGGCTGATTTCGCCAAATGACACGAAACCCAGTGACCCGGATTGATCTCGCGTAACGACGGCGCTTTATCACGGCAATCGGCCACGGCCATGGGGCAGCGGGTATGGAAGTGACAACCGGTCGGTGGATGAATTGGGGAAGGCGGATCCCCGGGCAGGATGATTCGCTTGCGCTTGGAGGCCGGATCTACCACCGGCACGGCCGATATCAACGCCTGGGTATAAGGATGCTGGGGCGATCCACAGATTTCCTGGGCGCTGCCCGACTCCACGATCTGGCCCAAATACATCACCAACACCCGTCGGCTGATGTGGCGCACCACCGCCAGGTCATGGGCCACGAACAGATAGGCAATGGCACGGTCCCGCTGTAAATCCCGCAACAGGTTGATTATCTGGGCTTGCACGGAAACATCCAGGGCGCTGACAGGTTCATCACAAACAATCAACTCGGGCTCGACGGCCAGCGCCCGGGCAATCCCAATGCGCTGGCGCTGCCCCCCGCTGAACTCGTGCGGATAGCGCCGGGCATGGTCTGGGTCCAGGCCCACCTGTTGGAGCAGGTCCGCAACTCGCTGCCTTCGCGCGGCTGATGTCGGGACCAGCCGATGGATATCCATCGCTTTACCGACGCTATTTTCCACCGTCATTCGCGGATCCAGCGAACTGAAAGGATCCTGGAAGATTATCTGGAACTTGCGCCGATGCGCACGTAATGCCGAGCTCTTCAGCGCCGTAATGTCCTGTCCTCGGAATAACACCTGGCCGGAAGTGGGGTCGACGAGGCGGATCACCGCCCGACCCAGCGTGGTTTTGCCGCAGCCGCTTTCCCCCACCAAGCCGACTGTTTCGCCAGGATTCAGGCTAAAACTGACGTCATTGACGGCACGGACGAAATCGCGATGGCGCCGCCACCCGCGTGTTACCGGGAAGTGGACCTGGAGCTTTCGGACATCCAAGAGGTTCATAATAAGAATCTCAACTATGAAATTTCAGATGTAAAACGGACATCGCACCCACCGGGTGGGTTCGACTTCCTGCAGGGCGGGAATTTCTTGCGCGCATTCTGGTTTGGATAGCGCACACCGGGGATGAAACCGGCAACCGCTCGGGAAAGCTCCCAATTGGGGCACTTGTCCCGTAATGGCGGGCAAACGCTCCACTTGGACATCCAGGCGTGGCACGGATTTCATCAAGGCTTGGGTATAGGGATGCAGAGGGCGCCGCAGCAGCGCGCCGGTGGCGGCCACCTCCACGAGTTGACCGGCATACATCACCGCGACGCGATCGGCCAAATCACCCACCAAACCCAGATTATGAGTGATGAGCAGGATGGCCATGCCCAATTGCTTCTTAATGGATGCCAGCAATTCAATGATCTGGGCCTGGATCGTGACATCCAGTGCGGTTGTGGGTTCGTCGGCGATAAGAAGCTTGGGTTGGGCCGCCAGTGCCAGGGCAATCATCACCCGTTGCTGCATGCCACCGGACAGTTCATGCGGATAATTCTTGGTGCGCGATTCCGGCGCCGGTATGCCCACCAGACCAAGCAGCCGGATCACTTCAGCCTCGGTCGCCTCTTTAGGCCGGTGCTGTTGGAGTGTCTCGCGGATTTGGTGACCAATCCGGAAGACCGGATTCAGTGCTGCCCCCGGTTCCTGAAACACATAACTAACCACCTTGCCTCGGATGTCGCGCAAGTCGCGGGTGGACATCTTCAGGACATCATGGCCTTCCAGGAGAATCTCACCACCGGCATAGGTAGCCGGAGGGCTGGGTACCAACCGAGCAATGGACAGGGCCGTAACACTTTTGCCCGAGCCACTCTCGCCCACCAGGCCCAGGGTTTCCCCTGCCTCAATCGTGAGTGATACATCATCCACCGCGCGGAGCGAGTGACCATCCCGGCCAAAATCTATCCGCAAATTGCGAAGTTCAAGTAAGTTCATATCATCTCTTGGTTTCCATGGTTGTCTTCTGTTAAAGACATCAGGTGTAACTACTCAGGTCAAAACGGCGGCCGTATGAGCGGATGAGGGGCCGGAAAATATTTTCATTTTGTACGGGACT
>JAKLHY010000136.1 GCA_022709905.1 Verrucomicrobiota bacterium
CAGCAGCGTGATCAGAGGTTAGAGGTTAAATCTCGACCATCAACCGCAGCGAAAAGAAAAGGGGCCAGTCAAAACTATTGACAGACGGCTCTAGGGTCGCCTGCGAGGCATGCCCCGCAAGCTGCGAGTGCAGTATCTCGGGGCGGTTTATCACGTGATGAATCGTGGCGACCAGCGCAAAACCGTCAAGAGTGTCGTGACATGAATCCTATCAGCTCATGAACCCGCTTGCCTTTGACTCGGATTCGGGCAAAATAATCCTCAGATGGGATGCAGCGGATTAGCTTGGCACAAGGCGTTTTGATTCGGAGCGCTTCCAAGGCTGGCGATGGTTCTGATCTCACCGGCGCAGATTGGATGCTCGAGGATATAATAGCAGTGTGAGCCGGTCGGCATGTTATCCCAAAAGTGGCTCCAAGCCATTGATAGTCAGAGAGTGCGCTCGTAGCTCAGTTGGATAGAGCAGCGGATTTCTAATCCGCGGGTCGCGCGTTCGAGTCGCGCCGAGCGTACCATCCCTCAAGCCCATCCCAATGGATCCAAGTCGCCTCTTTAATCACGGACTTGCTTTCTGACACCAAAGTCCTTTGCGGGAGGATTACAAAGAAACGAATTTTACCGCGCTAACAATTGAATATAATATTTTTTACTGCGTCAGTATCCTGTTTTGGCTTGTCATGATTTTAGAATTCCTGCAGTATCAGCGCCGGTGAGTTTCCCTTTCGGTTTCAGAGGCGCAAGAGCGCTCACTCCGAGCCCGTTTTTACGGGCTCGCGCTTTTTGGGTGGAGTGACTCGCAATTACTCGACTTTCGTTGCGTGTCGCTTGCGCCTTATTAGCGCCAAGAATTCCCCCCCCCCTCGCCGCGAATGGTTCTATGAGCGAGTCACCAGATTAGCCCCGCCGGTCTTCCCATCGTCCCGCAATCGGCGTCTGGCAATGACGGCATCGTCCATCGACGATATCGAGGCGGGTGACGGCAAAGATCTGGCGTTCAACGACAGGGCGGCGGCATCCCGGACAAAAGGTTGTCTCGCCATCAGTGACTTCGGGGGCATTGCCGACATAAACGTAGCGGAGGCCGGCCGAACGGGCGATTTCCCGCGCCTTGACCAGGAAGGCGACAGGCGTGGGAGGGAGATGGGTGAGCTTGTGTTGGGGATGGAACCGCGAAAAATGGAGGGGTTGGTCCGGCCCAAGGTTTTTCACGAGCCAATCGGACATGCGCCGGATCTCATCAAGATGATCGGTATAGGTCGGCACGACAAGGTTGATGACTTCGAACCAAACCCCAAGGCTCCGATACACACGCAAGGTGTTCAGGATGGGCTCGAGCTTGCCGGAGTTGAGCTGACGATAGGTTTCGTCGGAGAACCCCTTGAGATCAACATGCGCCGCATCGACGTATTGGAGAATCTCCCGCAAAGGCCGTTCCTCGATTGAACCGCAAGTGACCAGGACGTTCTTGAGACGGTGTTCTCTGGCCATTTTGCAGCAATCCAGGGCATACTCGAAATAGGCGGTGGGTTCGGAATACGTATAGGAAACAGAGGGACAATTCAGGACTTTGACAACGGGAGGCAACTGATCCGGCAGGAGGGTGAGCCGATAAAGATCCTGCAGGCGAATGGATTCCGGCAACGGCGGTTTCAGATAAAATGCCGGACCGGTTGGATCTTTGGTTTCCTCGGGTTTTTTCTGGGAGATCTCCCAGTTTTGGCAGTTCAGGCAGCGGAACACGCATCCGGAGGTGGCCAGGGAGAAAGACTGACTTCCCGGCAGGAAATGAAACAACGGTTTCTTCTCGATGGGATCCACGTGAAAGGTGCAGGGATTCCCATAGGCCATGGTATAGAGGATGCCATCCCGATTGATCCTGTTGCGGCAATGACTGCGGTCGCCGGGTTCGAGAATACAGTTGTTGGGGCAGACCTTGCATTGCACATTTCGGCCGAGCTTGAGGTAATGGCGGGCCTCGAGGGTCCAGCCCCGTTCGCACCAAAGTTTCCAAACCGCATCGGAGGGGGCGTCTCCCTTAAACACATCCGCGGGGGATTCATCGCGGGCGAGGTTGCGGATCCATTGCCACAGGGATGATCCGCCGCCGACAGCGGTCAGCGCGGCAAATCCTCCGGTTATAGCCTGGCGCCGGCTCAAGCGGGAGCCTTCGTCTCGGATTGGATCCGGAGTCGATCCCGGATTGTGTTCAGGATTGTTCATGATCGTTTCAGCCAACCCCAACGCTGCATGGCAAGATACACCGCGGGAACGGTGTGCACTACCATCAGAAGCATCAAAGGCATGTGGAGCAGTTTATGGAGGGCCAGCGCGGTCTTTTCGTCCAGTAAACGATCCAATTCAAATCTCCCGCTCATGATGTAGCCCGTCAGGAAAAAAAACAGAACGATCAACAACAACAGCCAACCGCTCCACCGGACGGTCTTCAGGCAGTAAGTGTCCCAAGGTTTCATGGCGATTTTGTCCGGACAATCATGAACCATCCGATGATTCCGTTCAACGCCGCCGTCAACCAGCAGGTCCAGTGCAGTCCAACCGCCGGCACCAGGCAGGCGCCGGTCAATACAGCGCCCAAAAACGCTCCGAGAAAATCAGCCTGGTAAAGACGCGAGGCGAGGCTGAATCGTTGTGTCTCGGTTTGCCGGCTCGCCACCACAAATTCCATGCCCACCAGGACCGCCAGTCCAGCGAGGATGAGGGCGATCGTCCAACCGCTCTGCCAGGGTCCAACCGAACTCCGTCCGCCTCCCCATCCGGCAGAAAAAGCCGTCGGCACCAGGGCAGCATATAAACCCAACGCCAACGCGGTCCAACCCAGGGACCGTCGTCCCGGGGGAATCCGACGGCTCACCATCGAGCCCACAACCAGGCCGCCCATGAACAAGGCCACAAGCCCGCCAAGCCCCTGATAAAGCGCTCCGCAGGCAATCTGAAAAACCACAATCAACACGACCTCCATGGCGGACGCGGAAAAACCCGACACAAGGATCGCCAGCGATTCCGGATGCCACCGCAACCCAAGCACCGCCACAATAAACAGGAAAACCGCGCTCGCCCATGCGGCAGTCCGTGTGTCGGCAAATTGATCGATCCAGGAACGAACATGAGACAAATAGAGAACCGGCTGGAAATCGCGGTTGATCTCGCCCTTGTCCTCCACCGCCCTTTTGAGATCCGCCAATCGATCGGCAGTGAACATCCCTCGCAAATACGCTTCGGAAACGAAACGGGTGGCGATGTTCCTCTCCTTCAACCGCGATGCAACATCGGAGTTCAGAGTTCTTTCCGAGGCCAGAAAAAAAGTCCGCAGCCCTGGCAACAGAATGACCTCGGGGAAAACCTCGCGGACAGTAGTGTAAGCGGTCGACAACAACCGGGCTTGCACAGGGCTAATATAATTTTCGTACCGTCCCAGGGCGAAACTCAGGACACCGTCCCGAGCCAGTATTTGACGCGTCTCCCGGTAAAATTCCCGGGTAAAATAGCGGTTGATCATCGAGGTGGATGGATCGGGCAGGTTCAGGATCACGACGTCGTACCGATGGGTCGTCTGCCGAATATGCCGGCGCGCGTCGGTCGCGATCCATTGGACACGGGAATCCTGCCAAACACCGGGCAGGTATCGCCGAGCCATCTCGTTCAGACGCGCATCATGATCGACACAGACCACGTGCTCCGGATGATACTTGAGCACCTCGGGCACAATGCCCGATAAGGCGCCCCCCACCACGAGAACCCATCGGGCCTGGGGATGCTGGCTCATCGCGTAATGGGCCGCCTCCTCCGCTGGTTCGACCTGATCGGTAGAGGCGACCACCATACCGTTCTCGACCATCTGATACTGGCCTCCATACTCGGTAACCAATGTCCGGCCGTAGGGCGAGTTTGCCACAAGAACGAGGCGTTGCCCCGGATATTGGGCCCCAATCGATTGCTCATCCAAGAGTCCATTCCAATTGATCACCAGCAGCAGCGCAGTCACACTCAGCCCCCAGCACCATAAACCCCGCAATCGAATCGCCCGCGCAACAACCACCACGAACAAGGAAAGCATGAGCCCAGCCACAATCAGAATGGCCAGATGATCCAGCCAAACGACGAGCACAAACGTGAAAACCACCCCGCCGATGAGACTGCCGAGGCCATCGGCGGCGTAAATGCGGCTGATGGCGGTCGTCGAAC
Organism: Verrucomicrobiota bacterium; assembly: GCA_022709905.1. Taxonomy (GTDB): domain Bacteria; phylum Verrucomicrobiota; class Verrucomicrobiia; order Limisphaerales; family UBA1319; genus JAKLHY01. The sequence continues at coordinate 4,201 of JAKLHY010000136.1, forward strand.
CGGTCTGGTATTCAGCCAGCAAGCTGGCCCACACCAGCAGCCAGCCTACCAGCAGACCGCAGGGCAACAGCAAGACCAAGCTGCTCCAGAGGGTCCCCACCGGCCCGATCATCGCGCCACGAACAAAAAAAAGATGGAGCCCCATCCGCAACGCGAGAAGCACCAGCACAGGCACCCATGCCAGCACCAGCAGGCCCGCGAGAAAAACCCCGAGGCTGCATCGCGGAAAATCCGATCGATCGCGCAATCGCCGTCGTCCGCCCCAGGCGCCCACGCCTGCCAGCAGAAACCAATGGCCCAGGAGAATGCCCAGGACGAGTTCGTTGCCGTGGTAGACGCATAGCATTTCTCTCAGCAACACCAACTGAACCATGGTGCTGGTGATCCCGAGGAGAAAGGCCGCGGCGATCGCGGGCGTTTTTCCGTCCAAGGTGCCCAGGCTCATAACCCAGATTCTACAGCGGGAACCCGAGGGGCCGACAAGTGGAATCGCCAGGCCCGGACTCCAGGAACCAAAGAATAGAGTCGAATCGTCGGGCCGGCCAGGCATTGTGCAACGGAGCTCGGCACGCCTAACAGCCCACATGTGATGGGACAACTTGGTCCTTGAACTGTCGCCCGGTTATGCCACCCTCGGTTTATGGACAGGGAAGATTTATCGGCGGGTGGCCACTGTCAAAAACCTGATTCTCCATCTCACAAGACTGGCCACGGTTTCTCATCCAAGCGATGTTCATGTTGGGGACGGTTCCTTTTTCTGGGAGCCGGATTGATTTCGCTGATTTGGTTCCTGGTGCGGGTGATCCCCAAGCCCAGTCGCGCCGCTTATCCCTGCCAACGCGCCGCCGCGCCTTTAGCCAGTGCCTGTGTGCTTTGGATTCTCAGTCTGGCAAGCTCGACCTGGCTCTGGCGACGGGCCAGATTGCACTCACGGGGCCCCCGGTTTGTGCGGGCGTGGCTCTGCGCGGGGGCGGCGGCTGTTGCCGCACTGGTGTCGGTCGTCCATCTGCCCCACTCGGCGCTTCTGGGCAAAACGACCGAGCTTCACGGCCCGATGGGAATTGCGAAGGGCATTTACCCGGGGCGCGTTGTCTGGGTGCATGCCCCGGACGCCACCGATTGGGCAGGCTTCAATTCGAGCGAGCCGTCGTGGCAAGCGAACCACACGGACCTTGCCGTCGTGGAAGAGATGGTTTCGCAGGCCATTCGCGGCGTGGTGGGAACAACCAGCGATGCGTCGGCTTGGGAGAAAATGTTCCAGCACTTCAACGAAGTCCGAGGCAACGGTCCCCGCGGCTACCAGGCCGGTGAAAAGATCGCGATCAAAATTAATCTCACCACCTGCAACGGAGCAGATCCCAAAAAATACGAGAAACCGGCGTCGCTGAAAAACGCGATTGATAATTCGCCTCAGATGCTCCTGGCCCTGCTGCGGCAGCTGGTTTATGTCGCCAAAATCCCGCCCGGCAATCTCAGCATGGGCGATCCGACGGGGCTCTTTCCGAACTACCTCTGGAACCTCCTGCATCCGGAATTTCCCGAGGTGCGGTATTTTGACACGGTGGGTAACCTGGGACGGGTTCGCACCGAGTTTTCCTCGGTCCCGTTCCACTGGAGCACGACGGGTGCGGACGGCAAGCGTCCGGACTACGTTCCGGCCCCTTTTGCCGAGGCGAATTATGTGATTAACTTCGCGATTTTGAAGGGGCACTCATCGGGCATCACGGTCTGCGGCAAAAACCACTACGGCTCGTTGTTGCGAACCCCGGTCGGGTCCCTGCGCGGCGTTTCCCATGCCGATTACTACAACATGCACCTCAGCCTGCCCAATGCCGAATGGTCACCCGGGATGGGGCATTATCGCGCCCTCGTGGACCTGATGGGACATCGGGAATTGGGCGGCAAGACGCTGCTTTGTCTGATCGACGGACTCTTTGGCGGGTATTACTGGGATTCTCATCCTTACTTGTGGAAAATGCCACCGTTCGGCGATGGCACGAATGGGGATTGGCCCTCAAGCCTGTTTGCCTCCCTCGATCCGGTGGCCATCGACTCGGTCGCCCACGATTTCCTGGCCACCGAATGGCCGGATATCGTCTCAGGAGGCGTCGGGGCGGCAGGCAGCCTGCAAGGGGGAGCGGAGGATTATCTGCATGAGGCGGCCCTCGCCGACGCGCCGCCATCGGGCACTTTCTATGATCCGGAAAAAGACGGCGTCCGTCTGGCGAGCCTCGGGACGCATGAACACTGGAATAACCCGCAGGATAGGCGCTACAGCCGCAACCTCGGCCTCAACCAGGGCATCGAATTGGTTGCGATCCACGTCGACCGCCAGCCCCCGCACCTGGCCGTTCGCCGCCAGGACAACCATATTCTCGTCTCCTGGCCCGCCTCGCACGCGGGATACCAGTTGCAGAGCACGGACCAGCTTGAACCGCAATCGAACTGGCAGGCCGTCGCCGATCCCCCGGCGTTTTTTGAGGCGCAAAATGTGGTCTCCAACACCCTGGGGAACGACCGTCGTTTTTATCGGCTCACGAAATAGCGTAGTGACCCAAAGGAATCCTTGGGGGTCATGACTCCTTAGGATCTGTCATTTCCGGGTCGTGGTGCGCTCCGCCACCCAGGTGATGTCGCTCTTTTCGGCGGCGGGAACTCTCACCGGAAAATCACTGGTGCTCTTCTTGATGGCCCGCAGAGTGCTCCCATTCACCCAGCGCTTGATCTCGGAGTGACCGTCCGCAAAGGAGAATCCGGCGGCGCCATTATGATAGGAAGCCGGTAGATCGCTCCATGCGGTGCGTTCCGCGGGATCGTAACTGCTCAGGTGCTTTTCACTGGCTGAGGCAGGAATGGGCGGCCATCGAGGGCACGGCGAAGGTATTCGAGC
>JAKLHY010000137.1 GCA_022709905.1 Verrucomicrobiota bacterium
AGACGGCGTTGTCCACGACCCAACCGAGGTCAGCCATGTTCGCCCTTTCCGAAACATCAACGATGTTCAGGGGTGTTGCGCTCAGGGTGTAGTTGAGGCTGGATCCGTCTGCGGCAAACACATCGTAGACCATCTCTGCGCCCGCCTTCATCTCGAAGGGGAGGAACCGGCTGTAAAACGGCAGGGTCACGATGTGCCCGTCATTGCCGAAGTTGGGCGCGAAATCCTTCAGGATCAGATCCGGGCAAACCATGGATCCGGCATGGGTGCCGGATGGCAGCCGGTAGATCGATTCCAGGTTGATCAAAGGCTTATCCTCGAAGGCCAAGGGGATGCCGTAGTGACCGCCAGCGCCCCAGGTCTGCTTCAACAGCGCCGGGACCAGGGCCAGGGCGTCTTTGAGGAAGATTTTGACATCGACGTTGTACTCAGGCTGCAGCATGATCTTGCGGCGCTCACCGCGCCCGCCCTGCTGGAAGCCCTCGAACGTTTTCTTGCAACTCACGGCCCCTGGGGTGACATCCTGAACGCCATAGATGTCCACCGGGGTAACCGGAGCAGCCGCAGCCGCCGGATTAACCAGCGTGTAGCGGTGGAGCGCATTTTCATTGTCGATAAAGACTTCCTTTACCGGAGCGCCCAGGTTGTCAGTGAGACTCATGTTACACCTCGCTTAAAATGTGACAATAAGTGAAACAGTTACTTCCCGGCGATACTCCAGCGGGTCCTCCACCGGGATATTGCGCGGGCCGGTTGATCCGGTTACAATGATGCCATGGTCGTAGAGCGTTTTGTTGGTATAGGTCGTTGCGCCTAATGTGACGGTGAATTGGGTGCTGTAGACGTCCACATCCCCAAACAGGTCCAAAAGATGCCCGGCGGCGATGTCACACTCCTCAACCCCACCCGTACCCTCATCGCCGCCGGAGTTCCAGCATCCCAGGACAATCTCCATGGTCACCGCCGGCCGGCCGCCCTGGTGGGTCAGTGTCCCGGTCTTGATCGGGGTATCCACATAGACCAGGAGCTTGGAAAAGTTAAAGACCTCGCCCTCTGGATAGCCATAGACCGCCTGCCATGAAGTCCATGGGGAGGTCGCCGAGATCAGCTTGGAAATCAGCGCATGGATGACCTTCTGAACATCAGAGACCGAGTATTTCCGACGGATTGCCACCGGCGCGCCTTATTTTAAGTTTGACCAGATACCGCTGCCTGTTGATAATGGCCTCTCTGCGCTCAGCTACCGCATCAGACATGAAGCGCCGCGGCCTCATTTTTTTTGTGCCATAGTGGACGTGGACCGCATAGGGGGCTTTGTTTTTGTCGATAAACACAGCACCACGGGTCAGGTCAATGCGTTTGTGTCGCACAGCCTGATGAAGATTTCCAGAGATCATGGTGACAGGCAGTTTCCCTGGAGACGGGGACTTGGTTCCGGCCTTATGGCGCATGCCGCCCAGGTTCTGCGTGACCTTGCGGCTGAGTTCATCCATGCCATAATCTATGGCCTCCTTGACGGCCTCAGAAATGGCGTACTTTATGCGGGTGCTCTTCGCTTCCCAGCCTGTAAAGTCAATCCTGCATTCTGAGCTGATCGCCATTATGTCAGCCTCCGCAGGATCGCCCACTGCGCGGACACATCCCCGGTCATTAGATTGGAGATATGCCAAACCTTATACTTGTTGCTGCCAATAGTAATGTTAGCATCTGCGCTCAAGGTCACCTGCGCTCCCGTTGAGGCGTTGGCCGTTCCGATCATGAATACATCGGTATCTTTGACCTGGCCGATGATCTCCTGGCTGAAGTTTCGGCGGATCTCATCTCCTGCAATCCCGGACTCATAAAACATCGCCTTGATGCTGGTGGTTGTGGTGGTCCGGCTGATAAGCCCGGTTCCGGCGCAACTGGCTGCCGCCGGATTCAGGCGATGCCATTCCGGGCTATAGGCACCGCGCCCAGCGATGCAGGGGCAGGCGGTTCCGGTAACTACCTCCATGGAGGCTGTCGTTCCGTAGCGGGCAAACACAGACGCCGCCTGTGTCCAGAAGCTGGGCATCAATACTCCGCATAGTTGACGGTTCTCACAGAACCATAATCATTTGATGTAACGCCGAGCATTTCAAGAGCTTCTTTGCACTCGGCTTTCAATGCGGCTATGATCTCGATCTTGTCCTTACTCGAGACCGGCGTCACCTCCAGGGGGCCAGATACCACCCCAGGCAGGGGCGCAGAGGTCACAACCCGCATGGCTACAAACGCGATCTCAGCTGCTTTAGCGAAAGCCTGCTTGGAGCTGTCCAGGGTCGATGGAGCAGCCCCAAGCTTTGATGTAATCCACGCCTCTCCGTAGGGAATGAAAGACGGGCTGGCAAGAATCGTGTCGGAGACTTCGACAGAGGAGACCGCCAGCCGGTTGCGCACATCAGATGCCGAGATGAAATCAGCCATGGTTATGCCTTGACCGCGTCTTTCTGAGGAGCCTGTTTCTTTTCGACCACTTCAACCATCCGCCCAGCCTTGACCAGGGCAAGCCAGAAGGCGTTCCGTGGCACCACGTAGACCTTTCCAGGTTCCTTGGCGAAGGCCTTGTGACTGACCTTCAGGATGACGCCGTCAGAGTTGCGGATGATCGGGCCGGTGAGGGTGACTTTCATTTTGTTATCCATGGTCGTCACCTCAGTATTTGCCGGTGGTATCAGCCGCCTGATAGGCCTGGACGAAAAGGGCCAGACCGGTGTTCAGGGTGAGTTTGTACCACCTGGCTTTGTTCTGCGTTTGAAACTTGACGCTATCCCATCGCACAATGTAATGCGAAGAACTCGACCCAATTTTTGCCCCTACATCGAAAGTTGCCAGCCCAGCCGAATTCAAGGTCGATGCGAAATAGGCTGCCCCAGCGGAATCGATCGATGCCTTACGGGTGTTGCCGATCTCAAGGTCAAAGACGTACTGCCCTTTATAGAGATTGATCTTGATCGTGTCACCATCACTGGCCCAATTCCATAGACCGGTGTTATTGTGCGTTGCTGCGTCGGTCGCCGTCCCGGAAATGACCGGGGAGGTGATCGTTGGCGCGGTCAAGGTCTTGTAGGTGAGGGTCATCGTCCCGTTTTTGATGTAGTCCAGTTCCTTGTTCCAGGTCGTGCGCGGCGGGCGCGGGTTGGCGGTCTGGGCGAAGGACGTAACCGCAAACAGGGCGATCAGTGCGAACACAACAAATCTTTTCACGGTGATCTCCTTAAAAGGTTAGGCCCCTCCCACAAGGGGCCTTTGCTTGGTTACGGGACGATGTCGATGGCGCCGATGCCGTTATTGTCGACGACGTTGAAACTGCCCCACTCGGTGACCACAGTGGAAACCTCCTGAGTGCGGATCAGCTTCTCGGTCTCGGTCATCTGCGCGGTGTCGGAGGTGACATACTGCCCGGCGCGCTCCGAGTCCACACCCAGAAGGATGTTGCCCGAGAGAACCGAGGAGCGGTTCCATTCGTACCCGGCGGGCATCGGAATGGAGGTGGCGGCCCACTGGCTGGGCGGGTTGTTCATGTCGGAGAGCATGTCCCAGACCTTCTGCATGTCGGCTTTCAGGCCAACATAGCGGTCGATCCGGTAGGGCTGCTCGAGGACCGAACAGAACTTGATGAAGTCCAGCTTGGTGATGGTGCCGGAGGTGGTCACGTCGATGGAGAGGCCGGCCTGCAGGCCATTGGAGTTGCCGTCCCCATTCAGGAGGGTCAGGATCAGGTCATCGGTCTGATCGACGCCGATCTGATCGCCGACACGCTTCAGGACGAAGGCATAGGCGTTCAGGGGGGTCATGTAGACCTCTTCGTACTTGAACCGAAATTCCCTCCAGAACTTGTTGATCGTGGTGGTCACGCCACTGATGCTGATCTTGGTGCGGGGGGCTGCTCCGCCGATGCCAGCCTTGGAAAGCTGGCGTTCGCCTTCGGTGTCATTGAGATACAGCTTGCGGTATTCGAAGCCCTGCACAACCACGATGTTGCGGACCAGCTGGGAAACCAGGCTGGTGCGGATCGCAGCGGCATGGATGGTGCGATCGACGAACTCCGGGAAAAGGACCGCGGTGTCGGAGAGCTGGAAGAACTTCTCGACGCGATCAGTGAACTGGCCAAAGGCCTTGATGCCGTACTCGGCCAGGGTCAGCTCGTAGGCATCCATGGGAACCTGCTTGCCCTGTGCGGCCATGGAGGCCTTGAGGGCCAGGCGCTCGTAATTGGAAAGACCGTGGTACGGGGTAGGTTCCAGGCCCTTCTCCGCCCTGTGACCTTCCAGCCACACGCCGAACGGGATGCCTTTCAGCTTTGCTTCCTCGTACATCCCGCTTTCGAGTTTGATTTTGTTGCTCACGATAAACTCCTTTGATTCATGATGTGTGTGAGGGTTAGCTGAAAAGAACGTCCGCGGTTTCGGCGGTGGTGTTGACCGCAAGCACATAGCCCACGGTGGCGCCGGCGTCGGTTTCGATGTACATGTAGTCGGAACCCTCGACGCGGACTTTGCCAGCCAGGGCGCAGGTGGCGCCGGTGCGGTAAGGCAGGTTCTTGACCACGTTCTGCAGCAGCTCAACGCCGAGGTCATAGGTCGAATCGGCCTTGTTCTCGCGGAACGAGGTGATGATCATCGCCGGAGCGTCCTGGTCTGCGCACAGGCTGACCTCATAGTTGCCGGCGCCGCTCCACTTAAGCAGCTTGCCGGTGACTTCAGTGCCAGCGGCGATCAGCGCTGCGATGGCGGCTTTCAGGGTGGCGTCAGGCGTGACCGTCAGCTGAATGGGTTCGCCAACGTCGCCATTGCCCATAAGACGAGCAGTATTTGCCATGATGAAAACTCCTTGAAAAATGGTTGTTTATTGATTACCAGCCCTGGCCACCAAAGACGATCTTGGCTTCCTTTTTCTCGGGCTCGCCGGTATTCTCCGGAAGCTCGCCGGCCTGGGGATGTTTGGCTTTGAAAACTTTCTGGTACTCCTCCAGACGTTCCTTGATCTGGGCGACAGGGGAGGCCTTCAGCGCCGCCCGGCGCTCCTCAACCTTGTCCTGTTCGATCAGGCCGGCCAGGCCGCCCATCTTGAGGGTTTCCTCGACCAGGCTATCGACATACTCGCCGGCCAGCGCAACGGCGGCTTTGGCCTTCTCGACATCGCCAACGGCGGTTTTGAGGGCCTCGAGCTCATCGGTTGCGGCTTTAAGGTTTTTCTCGCTTTCGGCGATCTTGCCTTCCACCTCGGTGACCTTGGCCTGCATACCTTCTGCGGCGTCAGTCAGAGCCTTCAGGCTTTCCGGCTTTTCGCTGTCGAGCTTGAACTCCTTGCCAAACACTTTGATTTCGATCATTTCCGAATCTCCTTCATCGGGTTGCTTTTTGGAGCCAGCGCCGTACTGACTGCCCAGAAACACCAGCGATCCTTCCAGGGCCTCGGTCCGCTTGGCTCCGCCTTGGTACTTGTATTCCCGCCACAGGACCGTCTCTCCGTCCATGACCTCGACGGCGCGTCCAGCGGAAAATCCAATTGACACATGTGTGTTGATGCCGGCGCCGATCTTGCGCGCCCAAGGGCTGTCAGCCAGCATGTACATCTTGACATCAAGGAAGGCAATACCGCCATCGATGCCGGCGATTTTCTCGAGCTGCTTTCTGAGGCCTTCCTGGTCCGGGTGGTCAGAAGCGATGGCCGCGGCCTCGTCGATGGAGACTCTGGAGAGCTCTGCGCCATAGAACTTGCCCTCACCGGGAGGCCCCCACTCATGGGCGATCAGGAACTCCTTGCCCACAATGGTCTTGGCAAACTGATTGAGGGTGCCGATGGTGAAGCGCTCGCCGTCCCGGTCGACAAAGTTGTGAGCCAGATGAAACTTGAATGTCTTTACATCTTCCGGACTAAACCCTTCAGGATCGACCATGAAACTCTTGATCAGCTCCCATTCCTCATCGGTGGCCTTTACCGCCTTGATCTGCGGGATAGCGTACTCGATCACTCGTTTCAGCATATCAGGCATCGTTTGTCCCTAAAATAGAAAGGGCCGCCACAACCAGGAGGCAGGAGAATGCCCATGGTTGCAGCGGCCCGTTTGTTTGGTTACCGCGCTAAAAATATGTCAAATTACTTCAGGGCGATATCGGCAGCGTTGATCTTGGTAAAATAAAAAGTGAAAATGTCTTTCCCGCTGCCATCGTGCCGCAGCTCAATCGTCGCCCTGATCTGTTTGAGCGCGATCTGCTTCAGGATCACGGCGATTTCGTCTCCGGTGTACACCTGCTCCCTCTTCGGCTCCGGCATCCTTTTTCACCTCCACGGCGTCATCCTGAAAATATTTCGGCTGCTGGGCGATGGTTTGGTTCCATTCAGGCACAGAGCCAGTTCTGACGCAATTGTGAACGGATTTGTCACCCACTGGATAACAGAATTGTTTTCCGCATTTATCGCAGACCGCAAAAGGCATATCACAAGCCCTCAATTTATCCCCTGCACCACTTTGGTAGGTTCTCGGGCAAATACTGTGCCGTGCAAATCATTCTATGGTTTACGGTTATGTCCACGGCCTCAGCCAGCTTGTACTTGTAGCTCGGTTGCTCCATTATCGCTGTTACCCGCCCTTCCGGAGCTAGCGGCCGCCAGTGGCTGTCGCGGTATCCCCAGCCGATCACATAGCCGCCGGCCGCCGCTGCGATATGCAGGATCCCGGAGTCCTTGCCGACGGTGAACATCGCGCCCCTGCAGAGCCAGGCGATTTCCGGGAGGGTGAGCTGGTTTCTGAGGTCAATGGCAAACTCCGGAAGCCAGCTCATGGTCAGGGGAGCGTCATTTCCCACAAGGATGATCCGGTCGATCTCTCCACGGGCCTTTAGGTGTACCAGGATCTTGTATAGGGTGTCAGCCTCAGTGTCTGAGACATTCTTCGGGCTGCATCGATTGATATTCCGGAGATTGACCACCACCGAATTGCGCAGGTCCACCCCTCGAGGCAGATCATACTCCTCCAGCTCAAACCACAGCCGCGGCCAGTAGCCGTCCTTAACGAATGCGCGGACCTCATTTGTTAATATATATGT
>JAKLHY010000138.1 GCA_022709905.1 Verrucomicrobiota bacterium
GTCGTCACAAGGAGGAGAAAGGACTGCAGTATGAAGGAAGCGACAGCTTCAACCCCCAGGTGGGGCAAAACAGGCAAGGCCACTCAATTATCCGGCTTGTGTCCGCAGACGTTGATCCGCATGGAAAAGCGCGGAGAAATCAGGGCGAAACGCCTGAACGGCGGAGTCAGAGTATGGGATTTGGATTCGATTCGCCGGTTTCTGGGACAGGACTAAAAAATGAAAAGACAAAAGAAAAAGGCCGGGGATCCTCACCCCGGCACAACGCACGGTGCGCATGAGCGCAACCACAAACCTGAGGAGAACATATCCCAATCTTCGGCGACCGGCAAGCGGAATAATCGGATTCGTCAAATCTTTTATCGGACCCTAGCGGGCGCGTGTGACTTCTTGGCCGAGTGGCAAGCCGATGACGCCGAAGCGAAGCGAACGCAGGTTTTTCAACTTATCAGTTGGCGTGAGCGATTGCTCATTCGAGGGGGTCTTCGATGACTGTCAACGAAATTGTTCAACGGCTTGAGGGCGTCACCAAAACAACGGCAGGTTGGACGGCTAAATGCCCCGGCCATGATGACCGAAACGCCTCTCTCTCAATCGCTGAGGGCGAGGGTGGCAGAGTGCTTCTGAAGTGTCACGCCGGATGCGACATAGCGGGGATTGCGCGTGCAATGGGTCTTTGCGTCGGAGACTTCTTTAAGCAACGTGAAGCAGCGAAACCGAGGCTGGTCAAGACGTACGACTACCGCAACTCCGATGGAGAGCTTGTGTATCAAGTATGTCGCTATGATCCCAAGGACTTCAGGCAACGGCGTCCGGATGGCAAGGGGAAATGGGTTTGGAATCTGATGGACACAACACGGATTCTCTATCTTTTGCCAGCGGTGTTGAAGGCCGTAGCCGAAGGCAGAACTGTTTTTGTGGTGGAGGGTGAAAAGGATTGCGATGCACTTGCGGATCTCGGTCTGGTGGCAACGTGTAATTCTGGCGGCGCTGGGAAATGGCTTCCGGCATATAGTGAGGCGCTACGCGGTGCTGACGTAGTCATCCTGCCAGACAAGGACAAACCGGGCCGGGATCACGGGCAGATGGTGGCGACGGCGCTTAGTGGTGTGGCCAAATCCATCAAAATCGTGGAACTGCCGGACAGGGACGGGCACAAGGTGAAGGATGCGGCGGACTGGATACATGCAGGCGGCACAAGGGAGGAACTGGAAACTCTGGTTGCCGGAGCGCCAGCATGGGAACCGAGGGAGGCATCAGTTTCGAAATCTTTTCAGTCAATCGTTGCCGAGATCACCGGAAAACCTTCCTTCAACCATACGGACCTTGGCAACGCCGAGCGTCTCGTGTTCAGACACGGGAAGGACATGCGGTTCTGTCACGCCCTAGGCACGTGGCTGATCTGGGACGGAACACGATGGGCTCCTGACAAAAATGAAGCCATCACGCGACTCGCAAAGGATACCGTCCGCGCAATCTATGATGATGGGGACACAATCCGCGTCGCCGAGCTTGATTCCAAGGACGATCGCGATGCTGCTGTGCGCAAACGAGAAGCCATCACGCGGCACGCCAAACATTCCGAATCAGCGGCGGCGCTGTCGGCGATGATCGCACTGGCCCAGAGCGAAAGCGGGATTCCGATTGATCATAACATTCTCGACGCGAACCCCTGGCTTTTGAATGTGCAAAACGGGACGCTGGACCTTCGAACAGGGCAATTGCACCCCCACAATCGCGATGATTTGCTGACGAAGATTTCGCCAGTCACCTACAACCATCTGGCGCAGTGTCCAACGTGGGAGGCGTTTCTCATGCGCGTGATGAATGGTGATATGGCAATGATCACGTACCTACAACGTGCTATCGGCTACACGCTGACTGGTCAGGTCTCGGAACAGGTTTTGTTCTTCAATTACGGAACAGGGGCTAACGGAAAAAGCACTATGGTAAACGTGCTATCCAAGCATCTTCTGGGTCAAGATTACGCGGTCAAGTCGCCAAATACTTTGATCCAGATCGCCAAATCTGGTGACGGTGTGCCAACCGATAAGGCTGACCTGCTCGGAATGCGCATGGCTCTATGCAACGAGGTAGCGGAAGGCAGGCGCATGGCCGAATCTGATGTGAAGGATCTCACGGGAGGCGACACGATCACAGCACGCCGGATGCGACAGGACTTCTTCAGGTTCCAGCCCACTCATAAGATGTGGATTAGTGGCAATCACAGGCCAGTTGTCCTTGGCACTGATACGGGAATCTGGCGGCGTATTCACCTGATCCCGTTCGAGGTCGAGATTCCGCCGGGAGAACGCGATTCCAGCCTTGAGTCAAAATTAGCTGCGGAAGCGAGCGGCATCCTGGCTTGGGCTGTCGAGGGTTGTCTTCAATGGCAAAAACTTGGACTCAATCCCCCCGCAAAGGTCATCGCCGCTGTCGCTGACTACAGATGTGAAATGGACTCGTTCGGAAGGTTCGTGGACGAAAAGTGCGTTCAATCACTCAAATCATGGGCCGCAACCGCCGACATTGTCAGAGCGTATAACACCTGGGCGCAATCACAATCTGAGGACGAATTAGGTCAAAGAGCCATCACAAATCGCCTCCGGGATCGCGGTTTTGCCCCAAAAAAGCTGTCCGACGGGAGCCGTGGCTGGGCTGGTTTGGAACTGGTCGCCGCCCCCGACTTCGCGGAGGTGCACAATGTTGCGTAATGTTTCGTTCAGCCCTTGGCGTTTACGGCGGTACCGGCGGTACCGGCGGTCATTTCGGGTTAAACACTAAGAGAAAATGCCTCTCGCGGAATTAAACGGAATTAGCGCCGGTACTGCCGGTACTGCCGGAACTAGACCGAAGGGCAGGCTATGGAAACGTTCAACTAGAAAGGAATTCTAATGACCCTCATATCAAAATGTCACAGGTGTTGGAAAGAATGCACGATCAGCCTGCCGGACGGCATGCCAGAAGGCGAGGTTGCACGCGTTGCCGCCGCGTTTGTGTGCGTTGAATGCGCTGCCAAACTCCAGGCCGAACAAGCCCGCCGACAGGAGGAATCCGGTTCTTGCATGACCTGTGGTTCGACTGCCCGACCATGCTCGGTTTGGGACTTGTATAAGCGCATGGCCGATGAGTCCGTAGCCGAGGCAAGGCGTGTGATGGATCGGGCGGATGAGACGTTGAGGAAGCTAAAAGCAAAAGAAGCCACGAAACCTGCCGCCAAACCTGCCAGCAAACCACCGCCTGCAGTCGCCGTCACAAAACCGGCGCCAGCCAAACCAATCACGCCCAAACCTGGGTTGACCGTGCCGTCATGGGCTAAGATATCAGTTGACACAACGAACAATCAATCAAAAGGAACAAATGAAAAACCAAGTAAAAAAAGAATATATGTCTAATTATCAAGACTTTACGGCTTTAGAAAACCCGCGTGGGTTGGGAGATTTAGTTGACCATTCGACGGTCAGGCGCGGGCGGGCCACAAGGTTCAGCGGTGATGCTGAGGCGGTCAAGCTGGGCCTTGAGCATCTGGGCGTATGTCTGTCGGTTGGATGCCCATGGCTTGGATTGCAGGCTGTTAAATCAAAAGTGCTGTTCGTGTCAGCCGATGGCCGGGGGTTGCGTGAGCGTGTCAATGAGGCCGTGCGCCATATTGCGGAAACGCGGGAATACCCCGGCGCGGCTCGAACTTACGAGTCGGTATCCCTAACGCCCAAACCGGGCTGGCTGTTTCTCGGAACCGGTGATACCTGGGGCGCAGTCGAGGCGGCAATCACAGCCGCGGGTGGGCCTCGGGTGCTTGATGTTGTCATCCTCTGCGGTCTGGACGCGAAGGAAATCAAAGCCGCTGCCGAGTGGTGCAAAGTTCACAGGATTGCACTCGTGTCTAATTCTGGCTGGAGCGATTGCACAGTCAAATTCCGCCAACGGACCGATGGCTTGCTTGATTGCACGATAAGCGCGGGCAAAACACCGGTTGCATTTTGCGTAAGAAGCACGGGCAGCGATATTTACCGCGACGAGCCAGAGCAATGAAACCGTTACCGTCTAAATTTCGTTCGGGCGGGTGGGATTTCAAAGTCCTAGCCCGCCGGGGCAGGGTGGCGCTACTTGCCAAGACGAAGCGAACCATGAAGCGGAGTATCTATGAGGTTGTGATAATCCAGGTTCATCCGGCGAAGACAATCCTGGGGCGCACGTATCCCGAACGCGAGGCAATGCCGCCAGCCGAGGCGTGGGGCCGATGGGGATGGACGGCGACAACCGAGGACGAAGCATGGCAACTCTTTGATGAACTCGCACTGGGATGCCCAGAGAAGCCTACCCCTTTCGCCGTGGACGCGTCGGAAGCATCCGGGAGTATGAGGATAGCGGAACCTACTTCCGAACGCTTGGCGGAGCCAGTATTCGAGGAATGCCCGTCAATCGCTCACAATCTATCAACCTTCAGGCCAAACAGGGCGGACAAGGTGGAGACAGCGGAAACGGAGGAACAATGAGCGTAGTTCAACTACCGAAGGAATTCAGATTAGGAAAGACGGCATACACCGAAATCGCCCGTTCGGGACGTGTCGTTTGCTACAGGCGAACACACAAAGGCGGGCTCGGGGTCTCGCACTTCGTGACGGTGCTGTTTATAAGGCGGGGTTTCGAAACGTTGCCATGCCGAAAAGTTTGGTTCAAATCGGTCTGGATCTTTCATGCGGAGCCGGAGGCGATGGCAAAATTCAGGAGGATGGACAGGCGTGTCAACGGAATCAAAGCGAAGCCGTTTTGCATGCCCAACAGCGAAGAATCCGAATGGATGCCCGGCGAATTCCTGGCTAGCGCAGAGAAGAATGCTGGCGGACAGCCGATGCAAAAACGGAATTATACCGGTAACTCAGAGGAACCGGTAGAAATACCCACCCTGGCCGAGCTTGGTCTAACAAAAAAGGAAAGCTCGGATTCAACCCAAGATTGGAGTCCGGGAACGGAGGCGACGGCATGAAGACGTTGCCCAATCAATTCAGAGCGGGCGGAAAAACCTATCGCGTCATGGCCAGGAATGGCTCATGGGCACTATTTGAGCGCAATCGTCATTCGCAAGTGGATTTCGTAATCGCTAGGGTTTATACTTCGAGAGGACATGAACGTCTTCCAGGCGTTCTCCGGTGGAGCCGGAATGCTTGGGCCACGGAAACAGAAGGCGAGGGTGGCAGGATTTTACAGGAACAAAAGTAAGGCACCAAAAGCACAGGAAAGGAATTATGGAAAGCACAAGCACAGGGACAGGAACAGGATTACGCGAGTCGGTTATTCTCACAGTTGACAGCCCACAGCGGGCGATGCCAGGGCTGGCACAGGCTCGAACAGAACTTGAGGCGCTACTTCGGCAGACCCGAGCGGTTGGACGGGCAATGAACGATTTCGGCAGAACGAGGGGCAACATCACATGGACCCCCAAGATTGAGGCCCCAACGCTGGCGAATCTCGAAAATCAAGTTCGTGGTGCCATGTCGCGCGGCGTGCAGGAAGGCGTTGCTGCGGGCCTTCGTGGGGCACAGCCTTCGATTGAGAAGGCGATGGTCCGTAATGGTTGGGCGTTAGGCTCCACCGTCAAGTCAAAGCAAGGGAACGAGGATGTTACTTCAAACACTTTCACGCGCAACGAAACACGGGGCAAAAGGGCTGTAACTATCTCCCGTACCCAAGGGGGCGGTCTTAGCGCATCGCAAGCGTTGAACCCCCATCCAGATTGGCTCAAGGACTCCCCACGGGATATCCTCTCGAATACACGTCACATTACGCAATGGGCAGCGGGCGCTGCGGTTTTGTATGGCTCATTGGGCCTTGCGCGGAAATCGCTGGAATCCCTCGTTAAAACAGGCCAACAGACGGCTCGCCTCAGCGTAGTGTTCAACGGAGTCGGCGGTACGGCAAGCCAGTTGCGTGACGACATTCTTTCATTAGCAGCCGCATACAGCCGGTCAACATCCGAAGCCTTGGAGGCCAGCATCAGTTGGAGCCGAATGGGCTTGACCAGACAGCAAGTCAGCGAGGCTGTTCGAGTGTCATTGCAGGCCGCAAACGTGGCCGAAATGAGTGCAGCCGAAGCAACCGAACACCTATCAGCCATCATGCTCACATACCAGTTAAGGGTGGGCGAGCTAGGAAGCGTGTTGGGACAGCTAAACAGCATTTCCAACACGTATTCCGTGACGAATAAAGATATGTTGCAGGGTATATCCCGCGTGTCTAGCGTTGCCAAACAGGCCGGTCTGCCATTGTCCGAACTCATGGGCCTTTTGGGTGCAACAGTTGGCGCAACCAAACAGTCCGGCGCGAACATCGGTAATGCGTTGAAGTCTATCATCACGGCTGTCGGTAATCCCGCGATTCAGGAGCTATTGCGCAGCATGAAAGTTGAGGTCCGAACGAATGGCGGCGATGACCTCAAAAGCATGAGCCAGATTATGTCTGAGCTCTATGTGAGGTATCAGCAAATGACCAGTGCAGAGCGTTCATGGTTGCTGTTTCGCGTTGCTGGCAAAACCCAGAGTAGCCGCATGGCCAGCATGCTCGATAACTACGTGAAATCGCAGGTTTTGGCAATTTCCGCGCAGTTGAATTTGAACTCCGCAGAGCGCGAAAACGCAATCATCCTTCAATCGCTTCAAGCCCAGCTTCAAGGCATCGTCAGCGAGTGGGAAAGGTTTGTTGCATTACAAGGCGCAAAAGGTCCGGCACAGGCTTTGGGCCAAGTCACGCAGGCTTTCCGGAATTTGCTCCATCTTCTGAATACAGATATTGGCTCAAACGTGTTCACCGGTCTTCTTGCCGTGTTGACTATCGCCAGCGCACGCATAGCCCTTACTTCAATGTCAATGAAGGCTGCAGCCGGGAATGCTGGTTTCTTAGCCGCCAGTGCAAGCCGTCTAAAGGATACGTTAGCCGGACTGTCAGCTAGTGCGCACACCGCGACCGTGGCGTATCTCAGGCT
>JAKLHY010000139.1 GCA_022709905.1 Verrucomicrobiota bacterium
CACCGGCAAATGTCCCGACAAATCTGCGTTAGCCCTGTTGTTCCTGCTTCAGGGCACTTTCATGCATAGCCGCTGTCTCGATGTTCTCGGCGGTCAATCGATCTTCTCCGTCGATTGATTTGCGGCTTCTGCCGATCAGGATTTCCTTCTTTGCTTAATTGAATTCGCGATCCATAGATCAAACCTCTGCAGATTTTGTCTTGCGAGGAGAAGGCCTTCCAGCGCGTGCCAGAAAGCCACGCAATTTAGCCAGGTTATTTCTGGCAAGTTCGTAGTCAGGTGGAGCCAAGGCGGCGGCTTGCTCCAGGATTGGCAAGGCTTCCTCGTATCGGCCAACCATGGGCGTAGCTTGAGATTTGACACCATTTTCAATAGACCGTTTGCCGCCGCGCAAGCTATGCGGGTCGTCGAACACCATTCCTGGCCTGCTAATCAATCCAACTTGGTGCAATCTTGGGGGACTGGCCGGTTCGAGGACTTCTACTCGGGTGCTCGACGATCATAAAGCCCGTCAGAGTGCACAGGATTATCGGCCATGCCCTCTTTGCCGGTCCGATGACGAAATGCCGGAAACAATTTCAATCCTATTTCCTTTTGAGGCCCATTTCCTCGGCCATCATCTGTGGGGAAACCACTTTCACTCCTTGGATTTTCTTGCCGAAGAAACAGCCAAAGTCCCGGCGGTCACTGGTCAGCAAATGGGAACAGGCGCCCGCCACCGCGCCGGCCAAAATGGGGCGGTCTTTTTCGCGCAAGTCAACACCGGAAATGTTCTGTAAGGCAGTTACGATTTGAAGCCGTTGTCGTATCGCTTCCAGGTGGATTAAGCAGGCGGGCTCGTTTCGGGCCAGATTTCGTTCGGCCTCACAGAGAGCATAATTGTTGGATACGCATTCGGTCCGCTGCAAAAGCAGGTCTACAAACCGGGCCATGAGACGTTCTGGCCGGCTGGCCGAATACAGAATGGTGGCGTCCAGGAAGACCTTCACTTGAGCTTAAAGGCCGCGAGCTTTTGCTCTTCCTCGGCAAATTCCTTCAACCGTTCCGGGGTGTAAATCTCAATGGGAAAGGCTGCTCCCGGCGTCAGCAAAATCCCCTCGTCAGTGGCTCGAACGATCACTTGGCCGCCTTCATCAAGTCCGAACCGGCGACGGATTTCCTTGGGCAGCGTTAGCGCTCCCCGTTTGTTCACTTCAACCAGCATATTCACACATACACCATAATTGTATTCACGTAATACTGCAATACGGTAATGCAATCCCACCCCCCTTTCACGGTGATTCTTGCGTCGTGCCGCTCCTTCTTGTTATTCTCGTTTCATGGCTGACACGTTACTGGATCAGGCTCGGGTGGATCGGACCGCGTTTTCTGTGACCACGTTAGCCGAGGCGGACCAGGCAGATCGGGCTTATTGGCGGTCTCGAACGCCCGACGAACGTTTGGCTGCTTTGGAACTGAGCCGACAGATTGCTTATGGTTACGACCCGACTGCCCGCCGACTTTCAAGATTTTTTGAAGTTGCTGCATTCACACCGCGTTGAGTACCTTTTGATCGGGGGTTATGCAGTTTGCTACCACGGGTACTACCGGAACACCAACGACATTGACTTCTGGATTGCCGTTCATTCCGAGAACGCCAAAAAGATGGCCACTGTGATCAAGGAGTTCGGTTTCGACGTGCCGGAATTGTCGGAGGAATTGTTCTTGGAAAAAGGACGAGTCATTCGCATGGGCGTGGAACCCACCCGGATCGAAATCCTGACAGAAATCTCCGCCTGTGAGTTTTCCGAATGCTACGCACGTCGTACCGAGGCCACCATTGATGATATTCCAGTATACCTCATCAGTTTGCCCGACCTGATCCGAAACAAAATCAAGAGCGGCAGATTAAAGGACCTCGATGATGTGCAACACTTAACGTGAGGCCCTGCAATTCTCGGTAGATCCGCTTTCTGACTGCCGATCAAACAAAACGCACGTTTCCTGGCTGAACTGATTTTTTTCGAACGCGGCGTGGAGCACTTCGGAGTGAGTAACTCCTGGAGCCCTCATGGTAGATTTGCTCCGTGTGTGCGCGTTGTTTCAAGGCGAAGGATGTTGCCAGAACGAGCAAGACTACCCCGGCCGCTGCGCCGACAGTCCGTGTCTTTCGGCCATGGGTTGTCCACCAGCAATACGCATAAAGTGCCGCCACGACCCCGTAGAAGGGCAATGGGGACAGATAGGGCCGCGGCTGCAGGCCGGAGCACAATGGAAAAAAAGCCCAGCCCAGGGCAATCAGAAGTGCGGCCGTGCCCTCAAAATTCCAGCCGAGCAAAAAGCCCAACAAGGCCAGACCCCAGGCGGCAGAGGCCAGCAGTTCGCGCCCTCTCAGAGTGGGGATGGGCTGCATTCCCTCCAGCAACGCCATCGCCACGAACGCTGCAAGCATCAGAGTTCCCAGAATCCGCGCCGTCCAGCGCGCAGTGATGATCCACTTCGCACCGCCGCCTGCCTTCAGCGGTGCCCCCTCCGTTTCGGGGGCACTGCCCGCAATCGTATCAATAGCAAACCTCACGTCGCTCGCGTGCTGATACCGGCGGTCCGGTTCCTTCTCCAGCGCGTGCAACACCACCTCGTCTAGCCGGGCATCCCCCTGAGTCTTCTTGGACGGAGGTTGGAACCTTCCGAGTGGCAGTTCTCCGGTCAACAATTCGTAAAACACGACCCCGAGGGAGTAAATATCTGCGCGGTGATCCACCGTCTGAGGATGTTCCAACTGTTCTGGGGCCATGTAGTGCGGGGTGCCAAGGCGTTGACCTTCTGCGGTCAGATGCAATAGTTGTGACACGCAGCCCAGGATTTTGGCCAGCCCGAAGTCGGCGATCTTCACTCGGCCCTTGCGGTCTACCAGCACGTTCTCCGGTTTGATGTCCCGATGGACAACTCCCGCGTCGTGGGCGTATTGGAGGGCATCGCAGATTTGTGGAACGATCTGGAGCGCTTCCCTTGACGACAATCGGCCTGCACGCAGCCACTGCCGCAGACTCACTCCATCAACATATTCCATTACGAAATAGCGCAGGTTCCCGGCTTCCCCGAAGTCGTAAATCCCCACGATGTTCGGATGGCTCAGGCGGGCTAGAGCTCGCGCCTCACGGTTGAACCGTGCCGTCGGATTCGTGGTGTTCGGGCTATCTGAAGCCTGCGGCGGCAGGATCTTCAGTGCCACCCAGCGGTCAAGCGCCGGCTGCCGAGCCTTATAGACCGCCCCCATGCCCCCCTTTCCGATCATCCCCGCGATCTCCAGTTGCGGGAACAACTTCCCGACCTCCTCAACCGAAGGCGGCTCGAACTGCGGGCGGCCCGCTTCCGGGACCATTTCCGTATCGAATCCCGCCTCCATGAGGCACTCCGGGCAGAGACCATGAACCGGATCAGCCGGCAGCGGCTTTCCGCAGTTCGGGCATTGTTTGTTTGTTTCTGTCACACGACTTTCACTGATTCTTGAGGCATCGCCGGACAAAGGTTACAGCCCGCTGCGAAAACCCTTTGCTCCGTTTTCCGCAGCTACCGCCCTGCCAGTATGGTAAAGAGATATCTCATTTCCGCCTCCATCTCCGCCGGAGATGCCACCGTTCGTCCGATTTCCTCACGCAATAGTTGACGATAACGTTGACGCATCCGGTGGATCGCCACCTTGATCGCTCCCTCGCTCCGGCCTGTTTCGCTGGCCAGCGCGGCATACGGCTGTGCTTCGGCATCTCCCAATAAGCACGGTTTCAGCACCTCGAAGGCGGCCGCTTCCCCTCGGTTCTCATTCTCCTTTTGGAGCCGGGTCATCACGGTGTCCAGCAACGCCACTGCCCAGCGCCGCTCGTAGCAATTTTCTGGTGTTGTGGGATCGACCGGCTCGTCCCGATAACGGCTTTCCACCGTGTCAAACTCAAGAGGCACAATCTCCACACGGCCCCCTCGCTTCCAGGCCTTTCGCTTGTCCCATTCATTTGCCAAGAAATGGTTTAACGCCCCCAGCAGAAAAGAGCGAAACCTCCCCTTTTCCTGATCGGCCCGGTCCACCCAATTGCGCTCGAGCAGCCGGGCAAAAAACTCTTGGATCAGGTCCTGGACATCTTCTGGATTGTACCCTCGGCGTCGCACATACACATAAAGGGGGTAGGTGTAAATCTGGTAGAGCCGGCCTAGCGCCTCCCGGGCGTCTCCTGGGTCCCTTTGTGCTGCCGCCAGCACCACCGACCAATGCGTCGTGGCAAAAAAATCGCTCGACCCGCCTTTCGAGGCGGTCGAACTCTCCCCTGCCGCTTCATTGTGTTTCGTTTCGCTCACCACTGTTTCTGCTGTGCCGCTTCTCACACGCACACAATCCGCGATTGCCTCGCCTGCCTGCCCCAGGGCAAGGCACTGCGCTCCACGCGCTAAAGTCGAGTTTGCGGCAAACTGGGCCTTCCTTCAAGAAATGAGCATCGATTGATATTCGCACAGGCTCCAGGCGGTGAGCCCACTCCAACCCATGTAACCTCTTCCTGCCAATTCTTCAGTACTAAATGGAGACGTCGTGACCCAGGCTACTTGCCCGCGCTTGGCGCTTGGCGTAGCCGCTGACCGCGAAGTCCTTGATGACATGTTGGCTGGCAAGAACTCACGCCTTGTGAAACTCGGACTGACTATCCTTATTCTGGTGCTGCTTGGGTGGATCCTGTCTGGGATCGTCCATGAGCTCGGACATGCGATTGTCGGGAAGATGGCTGGACTCAATGTCCTCTACATCCAGCTCTTTCCACCCCGCGTGCGTCTTTCGGGAGAAGCCGCCGATTCCTGGAATGCTGCAATCAGCATTTCAGGAATCCTATTTGCTGTGTTGGTTGGATTGGCGGGCGGACTCGCCGTCGTTCTCCTCGGAAGGAAATGGCCAGGCATCAGGTACGCCATTTGGCTCTTCGTGCCAATGATGGCGCAAGCCCTCGGATGGTTATGCGCGTCTTTAGCCCTGGTGTTTGGCATGAGATTGCCGGGGTCTGATGTCCAGACGTTCACCCAGCAAGCGGGGTGGCCTCCACTGATTGCCGCATTGATCGGTATAGTGATGGTCATGTCCTGTGTGGCAATTCTGAAATGGCTATGGAGTTGAGAATAGCCAACAAATCCGATGCAGCGCACCCGCCGACAGCAATCGAGCATCAGTGGCTCCGGGTTGCTGATCTGGGACGATGGCAATACACAGGTTACTGCTGCCTGTCGATCTTGGATACGAGGCGTCATCTGCCGTCGAGAAGCGTCAAGTTGATCCTGCACGTTGACTCAATTCAACCTTATGCCAGCCAGTATCTCCAGTTACAGTAGCCGGTTCGGAAAGTTCCTCTTGGTGGTCGTGACAGCAGTTCTGTTGGCGGGATGCACTACCGCGCCTCCGTCTCGAGAGGGCCTGACAGCCATGTTAAAGAAACACGTGCGTTACCTGCCGGATGATCACTTGGACTCGTTGATCGGCGAAATGAAAAGCAAGGAAATCGTCTTTCTCGGCGAGGTCCATAATGTCCCTGCCCTTCATCGCGCTGCGGACGACTTGGTCCTTGGCTTAGCGTCCACCCGTCCGGTCGTTTACGCCTGGGAAGGCTGCTACAGCGTGAGTCCATTCTACGAGGCAGCGAGTCTTGGAAAACCGAATCCGCTCAGCCCGCAACAGCCAATTCCGCCGCAGATCATGGTCTTCAATTCCACGAACATTCCCGCGCGTCAGATCATGCTGACAGCGGTTGATGTGGTACACACGATCTACCACAGCAAAGAGCATCCGGTGCGCTACTTGACAGAAATGGCGCATCGCTCCACTTCACCCGCTGCGTGTCAGGCATTGGAGGCGCATATTCCCCGACTGACCGCCACCAAGACGTATGAGGAGGTCCAAGAATACCTAAGGGAAGCCGCGCGTCTGTTCCAGCAACATGTCGCGACGTTTTCCGCCGCCGACCAGGAGGAAATCCGCTTCGCCCTGGACCTGTTCGAGGCGTCCAACCGTTATCAGCACGCCAGCCAAGGCTTGATCAAAACGCCCGAAAACCCCCAGCAAGTCCGCTATGAGTTCTTCATCAAAACGATCGACCGAGCCTACCTCAAGGCTCAGCAACGGAACGCGATTCTCGTCACGCGCCTTGGCGGCTGGCATGTAAACCTCACTTGGCGGTGTGAAGCAAAGCACTTCGCCATCGACAATCCCGCCACCAAAGGCAAGGTCATGGCTGTCCAATTGCTTCCGGTGCACGACGAGGGCGGGAAGGAAAGCGCCGAAGGAATTGACTTGGTCGCTGCTGTCAAAGCGCTCATGAAACCGGGGCATTACTGTTATCTTGCGCTGCCTCAGCTGAATGGCGCCGTCCGCCGTGCCTTGAAGTATAGCCAATACTATCCCGGCAACCGACCGATCTGCGATGGGTTACTCTTCGTCAAGGCATCAAAATCTCCGGAAACGTAAACATCAGGACGAATGTCAGTCTCTGTGGAAAAGGCAAATGTGGGAAAGGCAAAGGGATCAAGTCACGATAGAGGAGCCGACTGTCGCCAAGCCAACTGATTTAAGGGCTGGTGGATGCGCAAAAAAATCGGTTCTTTTTTGGCCTCAGCGCCTACATTCCGCACCTCAAAAACGGGGATTTCCGTGATTTATGTCGC
>JAKLHY010000014.1 GCA_022709905.1 Verrucomicrobiota bacterium
GCCCATATCACGCAATCATGCGGATAAAACCCTGTCTGGGCGCTAGATCCATCCCAAATTTATCGCCAAAATGTCAGTTAATTGTCGAGGGGCTGACAAACCTTAAAGCCATCACGCAGGAGCAAGTCTTTTTTGCTGCGCTGCCTCTAAAACCACTGGGGGGCGATGGGTCCCCTGTACGGGCGTTTGCGATGGAATACGGTACCGGCCGCATCTCTGCCGCTCGAGGCCATGACGTCGACACGATTAAGGGTGGCAGGGTTGCCGCCCCTCCTGAGCCATGATGCCCCTCCGCTATCTTCTGGTGCTCGCCGCCTTTGCCCTGATGGTGCTGCTCTACGTGGACCGCGCCTGCATTTCCGTGGCCAAAGGAGACGTAGCCCGCGACTTGGGATTGTCGAACACACAGATGGGCTGGGTCTTTGGCGCATTCTCTCTCGGTTATGCCTTGTGCCAGACACCCGCAGGCATGCTTGCCGACCGCCTGGGGCCACGCCGTGTGTTGGCCGTCATCGTGGCTTTTTGGTCGGCGTTCACCGGGCTGACGGCACTGGCGTGGAGTTTCAGTTCGATGCTGGCCACGAGATTTCTGTTTGGCTGCGGTGAAGCCGGCGCTCTCCCCGGAGTGGCTCGCGCCGTCTATTCCTGGATTCCGCTCCGGGAACGTGGTCTGGTGCAGGGCGTGAGCTTCTCCGGCATGCGTTTCGGTGCGGCGGCAACGATGCCCTTGCTCGGATGGATGATTGGCACCCTTGGCTGGCGTCCTTCGTTTCTGATCCTCATGGTAACCGGGCTGGTGTGGTCCGCAGTGTGGTTTCTCTGGTTTCGGGACGACCCGACACAGAAGCAGGGCATCTCCAGGCAGGAGCTCGAATTCATTTTGGACCATCGCCAGGAGGGGCGAGTTTCCAGCCGCCCACTCGTAACGGCGCCTGCTCAAGACACTCATAGAACCGGGGCAGAAGCTGCGCGGCAGGAAAGCCGCCCTTCCGCGCCGCGCCTTTTCCATTCGCGCAACCTCTGGCTGGCGATGGGTCAGTATTTTTGCAGCAATTTCACCTTCTTCTTCTGCCTCACCTGGCTGCCACCCTATATCAAAGAGAAGTATGCTCTGGATCCTTTGCAGGCGGGACTCTATGCGAGCCTGCCGCTCATCGGCGGCGGGATCGGCAACATCGCCGCCGGCTGGCTCGTTGACCGTATTTACAGGGCCGGCAGATGGACGGCGTCGCGCCGTCTGCCCGCCGTGAGCGGATTTTTGCTGGCAGCCTTTGGCTTGGTCCTCAGCCGTCAGATGGAAACCCCGGGAATCGAGGTGGGTTGTCTGGCGCTTGCCATTTTCGGAGCCGACATGACCCTCCCGCCATCGTGGTCGCTCTGCGTCGACATTGGGCAGAAACACTCGGGCGCGGTTTCAGGGACCATGAACATGGCTGGCAACCTCGGGAGCTTCCTCACGACGCTCGCATTCCCCTACCTGATCCAATGGACCGGAGGACCAGGCGCATTCTTTTACGTCGGCGCAACACTCAATCTATTTGCCGTCGTGTTGTGGTTCCTGGCTCGTCCCGACCGCAAACTTGAAGAAGGGTAGATGGAATCTTCCATGAGCAATCAACCATCAGAAAACAGCAATTCCCGCCTTAAGCAACTCAAGGGCGTCTGCATCGGAGCCGGCTACTTCAGCCATTTTCAATACGAGGCATGGACGCGGATTCCCGAAGTGGAGATCGTCGCGTTCAGCAATCGCGATGCGATCAAGGCAGCCGAGATTACGAAGAAGTTCGGCCACACCAAGCTCTATGCCGACTACCGCGAGATGTTCGACGTGGAGAAACCTGACTTCGTGGACATCATCACGCCGCCACCGTCCCATCAGGCGATCTGCGCCGAGGCCGCGCAACGCGGCATCCACATCATTTGCCAGAAGGCACTCGCACCGACATTTGAGGAGGCAAAAGCCATCGTTGCCAATGCGGCGGCAGCGAAGGTGCGCTTCATGGTCCACGAGAATTTCCGTTTCCAACCCTGGCACCGCGAAATCAAGCGCCAGCTCGGCGCAA
The DNA here is from genome assembly GCA_022709905.1 of Verrucomicrobiota bacterium. Lineage (GTDB taxonomy): Bacteria > Verrucomicrobiota > Verrucomicrobiia > Limisphaerales > UBA1319 > JAKLHY01. Next base: position 2,064 of record JAKLHY010000014.1, read on the forward strand.
GGGCGATTGGCGAACTGCACTCACTAGCCTTCCGCTCGCGCATGGGCGATGGCTGGGGCGGGAACGCCTACATTCCGCGCCAGCCTTACTTCCGCGAGTATCCCCGCCTGCTTGTCTTCGAGAACGGCATCCACTTCATTGACACCTACCGTTTTCTCGCAGGCGAAATCCGCCGCGTCGCCGCGTGGCTGCGTCGATTGAACCCGGTCATCAAGGGCGAGGACTGCGCGCTGGTGGTGTTTGAATTTTGCAGTGGCGCCATCGGCGAATGGGACGCCAACCGTTATAATGAAACTACTGCGCGCAATCCGCGCTACACCTTCGGCGAATTCCTGGTCGAAGGCTCCGCCGGAAGCATCCGGCTGGCTGGGGATTCACGTCTGACACTCCAGCGGTTGGGCGAGCCGGAGGTTGAACTGTCCTACGAACGCGCCGACCGGAATTTCGCCGGCGACTGCTGCTATGTCACCCAGCGCCATTTCGTGGACCGGATGCTGGATGGCCAGCCATTCGAAACGAGCGGGGAGGAATACTTGAAATCGTTCGCGGTGCAGGAAGCGGTCTATGAATCCGCCGCGAAAAGCGCGCCGGCAGAGATTCATTTATGAAGCCAAACAACGCCACTCGGAATCAGGATGCATTTTCAGCCTGGCGAGCCTTGCAGAGCTCCGCGAGGGCCTGGACGGCGTCAGCCCCAAGCCGCCATTTTTCCGCGCACGCGGGCCCGCAAAGCGGGGCGCCGAAGCGCGGCGCCATTGCTGTTAGGCTGGCGTTCACTGCGGTTATGACGGCGAATACATGCTGCTTTGCCCAGCCAGCGAGCAACTCGCGCGCCACGATTGATCGGCTGGAAATGCGGGGATACGACCTTGAGCCGGTCAAGGGGAGTGAGAATCTTGGAAACTGAAAATCGGTCATCGGAAATCTGGCATTTATGAAACAGGTGGAACTTTCAGAACGCTTGTGGGATTTCGCGGCTCGAGTGGGCAAAGTGGTTGATGCCTTGCCGTCTTCGCGGCTGGGGCGACATGTGAGCGATCAGTTGGTGCGGAGCGGCACATCCGCGCCGCCGAATTACGACGAGAGCGGCTCGGCCGAAAGCCGGGCGGACTTCGTTCACAAGTTTAGCGTGGCCTTGAAGGAACTTCGCGAAACCCGTGGCTGGTTATGTTTCGTAGTGAAGGCGGGATTGCTGCCCGAGAAGCAAATGGCCGGTCTGGTGGATGAAGCCGAGCAGCTTTGTGAGATTCTCGGCAAATCAGTGCTTGCCGCCAAAGGACATGCCGGGCTGCCTACGGAAAATGACCGATTCAAGATGCCCGATGCCCGTTTTCAAGATTTTCCTTACCAAGGACTCGACCATCTCGCCATCGCCGTTCCGGACACGGAGGCGGCGCTGAAACTTTGGCGCGACACGCTCGGCTTCAAGGTGCTTCACAGCGAGGACGTGAACGGCGGCACGGTGCGCCTCACGCATCTCGATCTGGGCAACACGCAGCTGCAGCTCGCGCAACCGCTCACGCCGGATCATCCGCTGCAGTCGTGGCTCGCGAAAAACGGGCCGGGGCTGCATCACTTCTGCCTCAAGGTGGAGGATGTGGGCGAGGCAATGAAGAATTCGCCTGTGCCTGCTGCGCCAAAACCGCACCAAGGCACGGAAGGCAAGCGCGCGGTTTTCCTGGACAAGACGGCGACGCAGGGCGTGCAGGTCGAGTTGACCGGGAAATGATAAACACCAACTTCACTACCCTATGATGAGCGATTACTTCAAACGGGTCAGCCAGCTGACACCCACTAAATTCTGGATCAACAACGTGACCCGCGAAGAGGCACAGCTGGCCATAGAGGCCGGAGCCGTGGGCTGCACGCAGAATCCTTCCTACACATGGAAGATGCTGACCCATCCGCTGGAAGCGGGGCATGCCAAAGCGCTGTTGAAACAGGCTTTGAAGGAATCAGCATGCGACAACGAGGTCGAATGCATTCTGCAGCGCAAACTTGTCAAGGAGATCGCCGACGTTTTTCTACCGCTTTACCGGTCCACGCACGGTGAGCATGGTTATGTCAGCATCCAGGGAGATCCCATTCACGAGGAGGATCCGGAGGTCATCATTCAGGAAGGCCGGTTAAACCGCGGTATGGGGCCGAACGTGATGATTAAGATACCCGCGACGAAGGCCGGCCTGGAGGCCATGAACGTCTTGATGGCCGAAAACACCCCGATCAACGCCACAGAAGTCATGGGCATCAGCCAGGCGCTGGAGATTTGCCGGATGTATGAGCGGATTTCCCGCCAAACAGGCAGGCATCCCAAGGTTTACTATTCCCTGATTACTGGCATTTATGATGAATATCTGCAGAAGTGGGTGAAGGAGCAGGGCATCGCGATTTCCAGTGACATGATTTATGTCGCCGGCCTTGCCATTGCCAAAAAAACCTACGCGATCACCAAGGCGCATTGGCCTGAAATCGGCTTCATCGGCGGCGGAGTTCGCGGTCTGCACCACTTTACGGAAATGGTCGGAGCCGATGTTTGCATCACCATGAACTGGCAGGGACAAGCCGAAGAGTTGCTCAAGCTGAACCCGCCTGTGGTTTCGCGCTTCTTCAATCCAGTTCAGGAAATGATCATCGATGAATTGCTCGAAAAAGTCCCTGAATTTGCGCGAGCATACAAAACAAACGGTCTCCCGGTCGAGGAGTTTGGCGCATACGGCCCGGTGGAATACTTCCGGCACATGTTCATCCAGGCCTGGGAAAGCGCCATCGACTCGATCAAGAAGGCCCGCTCTGAAACGTGAAGCTCCTGCCTGCCCTGTGCGAGCAGCAGGTGATGCTGTCTGATGGCGGCCAATAAATGTAACTTCGCCAAAACAATGGGAACACCACAAATGCAATTTTCTGTTTTGGCCCTGTTATTTGCTTTAGTCGGCGGGCAGCGCGACTTGCCAGCGGCTTCGGTTGAAGGAGCATTGAGGGTATGGTATCTGGTCACCCTTACATTCACCGGCAAACAGGCGAGTGAAACGGAGGCCACCTTCCGAGACCATCGACTGGATGTCACATTCAGCAAGGGCGATAAGTCTTTCCGGGTGCCTGGCTATTTTGCCGCCGAAGGCAACGCGGCGGAGTCGTCGGCCACCAGCGGAAACAAATGGCGGGTGAAACTTACCCCGAATGAGCCTGGCGCATGGACCTATTCCGTCGCCTTTCGGGAGGGGCCGGAGATCGCGGTTCCGGCTGTCAGCAGTCCGAAGGAAGGTAAATCGGCTGGCGTTCCTGACGGAGAGGCCGGCTCATTTACTGTGCGGCCTGCAGACCCTGGTGCAGCGGGCTTTTACGGCCAGGGCATGCTTGCCTATGTGGGCGAGCACTACCTGCAGTTTCAGGGCAGCAAGAAGTGGCTCGTGAAGGCCGGACCTGGAAGCCCGGAAGATTTTTTCGGCTGTCAGGATTTTGATGGCACGACTGACGATCCGAATGAAAAGGGCGACACCGAGAAAAAAGACACCTATTTGTATGAAGATCACGGATTTGGGGCAGGCAAAGGTGTGGGGCTGCATCGATACCTTTTCCATTTAAAGCATTGGAAGGAAGGCGATCCCACCTGGCAGGGCGGCAAAGGCAAAGGTATTACTGGAGCCATCAACTATCTGAGCGAGATCGGCGCCAATACCCTTTATCACATCATCCTTACCCGTGACGATGACGCGGACAATACATGGCCCTGGACGGATCGGGAAACCCAGCTGGTTTACGATGTTTCCAAACTGGACCAGTGGGACATCGTTTACACTCATATGGACCGCAAAGGAATCCATGCGGATCTGTATTTGTGCGAGGCGGACAATTCCCGGCACTTGAACGTCGGCATGATGGGGACGGAAAGAAGCATATTCTGCCGCGAAATCGTGGCCCGGTTTGGCCATCATTTAGGGCTTCGCTACAATGTCGGTGAGGAACACGGGCTGAATACCGCTCAGATCAAAGCCATCGCCGCTCATATCAGCACACTCGATGTCTACGGCCATCCCGTTGTCAGTCATAGCTTCCATCAACTGGAAAAACAGCACCAGCAGTTTAAACCGCTGCTTGGCTTCAAAGAATTTCATGGCGCCTGTTATCAGTTGCACACGGAGCACCATACGGAAGTGATCCAATGGTGGGATCCCCGAAAAAGCGACGGTGGCGGACTGCAAGACGGTTCGATCACAAAAATAATCGGCGGTGATATCCGTTCGTTGGGGAATCCGCCCAGCGATGCCGATTCATCGTGGGCCGCGCTGGTGCTGGCAACAGACCATCCTGAACAGGCCTGCGAAGCAAAGGCTGGTTTTTCCATCGCAGGAACGAATGCGCCCGAAGGCGCAATCACCTTTCTCTACACCGCAGACTTCGCGAGCGTGTTCCCGAACCCGGAACGCGGATGGCACAATCGCTGTGACGTGGACGGTCGTGGGGGGAACGATGTTCGCAACTTCTCGGACGTGAAGGCGGCCGGCCACAGGCTCGTTCACAGCTACCTGCGCCTGATTGACGCCACCTTCCCAGCGTCGGCTAAAGCGGGCAGCAGTTTTGTCATTGCGGCGAATCTCTGCAATGACGGTTACGCCAGCGTGATCAAGCCGCGCCCCATCTACCTGGTCTTTGACAACGGCACCGATCGATGCAATTTCCCGCTCCATGATGTGGATGTGCGCAAGTGGGTGAGCGGCGCTGTCACGCTCCCCAAGCAGACGGTGGCACTGCCGGCACACATGCCGCCCGGGACGTACAAGCTGGCCCTCTGGCTGCCCGACTACCACACAGACTTGCAGTCACGCCCTGAATACTCAATTCGTCTGGCAAATCAGGGCATCTGGGATGCAACCAAAGGCTACAATGTGTTGCACGATTCGTTGGCCATCATGCGGTGATTTCCTTGAGGCACCACCATTCACTGCGAAACCGCAATCAAGTGAACCATAACTGCGACAGAAGAACCAATTATGAGACAGAATAGAATCCATGCCTTGATGGCCGCTGCGTTGTTGGCAGCGGCATGTTCCACGCCTGCCGCCGATTCCACTGCCCCCATTGCCGCGCCTGACCTCGTCTTCGAGGAGATGGACGGCCTTGTCGCGGTCGAGGCGGAGCATTTCTACAAGCAGAGGCTCACAGACAAGCGTGCGTGGCATATCACGTCGTCTAAGAAGGTGCCGGATCTCAAGCCCGACGCCGACCCGGCGCACGTGGCAGGAGCGAGCGGCGGGGCTTATGTGGAGATATTGCCCGACACGCGCGCCACGCATGGAGACAAGCTGGTCGAGGGCGAGAATTTCACGGACCAGCCCGGCGTCATGGCAGTCCTGCATTACAGGGTGAACATCAGGACGCCGGGGCGTTATTATGTCTGGGTGCGCTCGTTTTCGACCGGCAGCGAGGACAACGGCGTGCATGCCGGGCTGAATGGCCAGTGGCCGGAATCAGGCTGCCGCTGGCAGACGGTTCAAAAGAATATGTGGGCGTGGGACTGTAAACAACGCACGGCTAACGTCCACACCGGGGTTCCGATGCAGTTATTCCTCGACATCGAGAAGGCCGGCGAACACGAGATCCTGTTCGCGCTGCGTGAGGATGGCTTTGAAATGGACAAGTTTGTTCTGGCCAGCAACAAGGAGTTCAAGCCTGAAGGCAAGGGCCCGGAGGTCAAGGTCAAAACGGGTGTGCTACCCCCCGCATTTCCTGAAGTAGCTGAGGCCGCGCCGGCCTCCAAGGCGTTTCCCGCGCACTGGGGCGAACCGCCCGCCATCCAGACGCGTGATCTGCGTGAGTTGCCCGGTGGCTATGGCATGGGCAACGGCACGCTGGCGAAGTGGATTCAAGACAATCTGGACAAGGACGCCACGTCCGAGGCTCAGAGACTGAAGATGGAAGCGGCAAATTTCCCGCTGGAAAACTCGGGTTATTATTTGGACAAAGGCAAATGGCTCGCCATCAATCCGGCGAAGAATCAGACGGCGAAAACCGCCGCTCCCTTTCCCTATGCCAGCGGCCATTACCATGTCACTTTGCAGGCTGTGGGTGAAAGTGACGGCAAATCCACCTACCAGGTGATGCTCAATGACACAACAGTCGGCAATTTCACCTGCCCGCTGAGCACCGAGACCTTTGAGGAGGGCTCAAAGTTCCATTCGACCTGGAAGAACATCGCCCTCAATCAGGGGGACGTGGTAACGGTCAGTTCCAAAATTGCCTCCGAGGACGGCAAGGAACACAGCCGGGCCCGCATCGCGCGTCTGACCTTTGAACCGGCGGACGAATCTACGAAGGCGGCGGTGGCCCAGGTTGCTGCACAGGCAAAGCCGGCGCGGGCGAAACCGCTCATGCCTCTCATGCAACCGCGCCAACCCGACGGAAACGGTGCGGCCGTCATCTCCGGCGAACTCAAGCAGTGGCACAAGGTTACGCTGACGCTCGACGGCCCGTATGCGCACGAACTGGACAACGAGCCGAATCCCTTCACCGATTACGTGATGACCGTCACCTTCACCCACGAATCCGGTGCGCCACAATACACGGTGCCCGGTTACTTCGCCGCCGACGGCAATGCCGCCAACACCTCCGCCGAGTCCGGCGCGAAATGGCGCGCGCATCTTTCGCCCGACAAGCCCGGTCGATGGACTTACGCCGTATCGTTCTTGAAGGGCAAGCACGTCGCTGTCGGCGACGCGAAAAGCGAAGCCATGAGACCCTTCGACGGAAAGACCGGCGCCTTCACGATTGCGCCTACCGACAAGACTGGGCGAGACTTCCGGAGCAAGGGCCGGCTGCGATACGTGGCCAAGCATCACCTTCAGCACGCCGGATCCACGGAGTATTTCCTCAAGGCGGGCGCGGACGCGCCCGAAACCCTGCTCGCCTACGCGGATTTCGATGGCACACAACCTGGTCGCATGCGTGAGGCCCGGACGGGGGAAGCGTCGCCGACGCAAACGCTCCATCATTACGCGCCGCATGTGGCGGATTGGAAATCGGGCGATCCGGTTTGGAAAGGTAACAAGGGCAAGGGTCTGATAGGGGCTTTGAATTACCTGGCAGACAAAGGCCTGAACGCCTTCTCCTTCCTGCCTTACAACGCGGGCGGCGATGGCGACAACGTCTGGCCATTCGTCGCACGAGATGACAAGTTCCACTGGGACTGCTCCAAGCTCGACCAATGGGGCCTCGTGTTCGACCACGCCACCGCCATGGGCCTTTACCTCCACTTCAAACTCCAGGAGAACGAAATCGATGATGACCGTCGAGGCGATAAGTCCGAACCGGGCCGCGTGCCCGAGTCGCTCGATAGCGGCAAGCTCGGACCGGAGCGCCGGCTCTACTGCCGTGAGCTCATCGCGCGTTATGCCCACAACCTTGCGCTGAACTGGAATATTGGCGAGGAGAACACGCAGAGCACGGAGGAGATTCGCGACATGGTGAAGTTCCTTCATGACACCGATCCATATCGGCATCATATCGTCATCCACACCTTTCCAAACCAGCAGGATAAGGTTTACACACCGCTACTTGGCGACCAGTCGCTGCTCACCGGAGCTTCGTTGCAGAACGGTTGGAACCAGACTCACCAACGCACGCTCAAATGGATCATGGAATCGGCCAAGGTTGGCAAACCGTGGGTCGTGGCCAACGACGAACAGGGGGGCGCTGACACAGGCGTGCCACCCGACATTGGCTACTCGGGTTACAACGGTAAGAAGAATGATGGCAAGACTGTGCAAACAACCGACGACATCCGCCAGGCCACGCTCTGGGGCAACCTCATGGCCGGGGGCGCGGGAGTGGAATACTACTTCGGCTACCAACTCCCGCAGAACGACCTTGTCTGCGAGGACTTTCGAAGCCGAGACAAGAGTTGGGATTACTGCCGTATCGCGCTCGAGTTCTTCCGCGAGAGCCGAATTCCGTTCTGGGAGATGAAGAACGCCAACGCACTGATCGGCAACGAGAAGAATGACAACTCGAAGTATTGCTTTGCCCAGGCGGGTGAGCTTTACCTCGTGTATTTGCCCAACGGCGGGACGACCGATCTCGATCTGAGCGGTGTGTCTGGCGGGTTCACGGTGGAGTGGTTCAATCCGCGTCGGGGTGGTGCATTGCATGACGGCTCCGTCAAGTCCGTGAGCGGTGGCGGCAAGGTTGCCCTCGGCACCCCGCCCGCCGATGCCGGCGAGGACTGGCTGGCAATTGTGCGCCGGCAATGCCTGCCCAGCCTATGAAGATAATTTTGGTCCTCTCCCTCGCTTTGTCTGTGATGTTGCAGGTCGTCTCGGTGGATGCCTTCCCGGCATCGCGCGATCCGCTTGCATGGCCCTTGGTGCAGAGCTCAATCTGGAACATGCCCATCGGGAGCGAGGCGGTCTATGTGCCGGCCAATATACCCCCACAGAAACAGGTGCAACCGGGGCTTGTGGTGCTGAATGGCCGGTGACATCGGCTACAGCGAGTCCGTGGCTCAGCCATGCAACCTCTGGACCGATCCAGCCGAGACAGCAAATCTCGCTGCCAAACATTCTGACAGGTTCAAGGAGTTGCTGTCTGCCTAGGAGTTGAGCAATACACGCGAGAGGAACCGTTGAAATTCTCTTCCCCTGGGCCCATACTTGACTGGTGTCCCGGCTTCGAGAAAGGGTTGATGGCCATAAATCAGGTTTTATACAGCAGCATGAAACATATGTTCACCGCTCACACTATTAAGATTCTGGCGCCACTCGCCGCGCTGTTTGCCTGCGCTTCAGTGCTCCAAGCCGTCGAACTCACCGTCATTGCGCCCGATTCGCCGACGCTTCGCTTCGCACTGGGCAAACTGGAATCGGCACTCCAGCGACAATCTGTCACTATGAAGCGGACTTTGAATCCAGCGCCTGATCAAGGGGCAGAGATCGTGGTCACCGTTGATCCGCCCCTGATGGCCGGCGTTGGCGCGGATGGATTCCGGCGGGTTAATTCGCGTCAGGGCCTGAAGATCGCCGGAGGCAGTGAACGCGGGGCAATGTATGGCTTGCTGGATGTGGCGGAGCAGATTCGCATGGGTGTGCCCTGGAACAAAATCCAAAGCCGCACGGCGCGGGCGCAGTTTGAGTTTCGCGCGATCAAGTTCAACTTACCTTGGTCGGCCTATCGGACGAGTCCGGCCCTCGAACAACACCAGGACACCTGCAAGGACCTCCGGTATTGGGAGGCGTTCCTCGATATGATGGTTGAAAACCGGTTCAATGTGCTCTCGCTCTGGAGTCTGCATCCCTATACCTACATGATCCGACCCAAAAACTTCCCTGAGGCATGCCCTTTCAACGACGCTGAACTGGCCGAATGGAAGAAACTTTGGACCGGCATCTTCGCGATGGCGAAGGAGCGCGGCATCGAAACCTATCTGCTCAACTGGAACATCTTCGTCTCGCCGGAATTCTCCCGCGCGCACAACGTCGCCCCCTGGAGCGTGAATTTGAGCCACATCGGCAAGGAGGCCGATGACGCGGGCGAACTGGTGGTTCGATACACCCGGGAGGTGGTGACCCAATTGCTCGAGGAGTATCCCGACCTGACGGGACTGGGCATCACTTTGGGCGAACGCATGGGCGGCATGACGCCGGACCAGCGGCGCGACTGGCTGGACCAGACGTTTTTCTCAGGCATCGCCAAGGCCAAACGGCCAGCGAAGTTCATCTACCGCGCCCCTCTTTCGGCCGACACTCGATCCGGTGGAACGACCAGCGAGGAGAACGACCGCCGATCCCGCGCCCAGATCGAGTCGCTCGCCAACAACATCACCGGGCCGGTCTATGTCGAGTTCAAACACAACTGGTCGCACGCGCATTCCTCGCCCGACCTGTTCCTGGTTCACGGCGGCACGCTCTCCGATGCCTACTGGGATCCGCCGCCCACGCGACACAAGGTCGTCTGGACGATGCGCAATGAGGACATTTTCATCCTGCGCTGGGGGCAGCCGGACTTTGTGCGTGAATTCGTCCACCGGCAGAGCGGCAAGGATTACGTCGGAGGCGCGATCATTGGCTCGGAGTGTTACATCCCGGCGCTGGATTACATCACCAAGGAAGGTCCGCACAAGACCTGGCGCTGGGCTTTCGAGCGTCAATGGTTTTTCTATGCGGTGTGGGGACAGTTGCTCTACGATCCCGCCATACCGGACGCGCGGTTCGAGGCGATGCTCGAGGAACGGTTCGGCAAAGGCGCGGGCAAGGACCTGCTCGTTGCGTGGAAACTGGCCAGTCGCGTCCCGCTGCATTTCGCCTCGTTTCATCGGGGCACTTGGGATGGGTCGCTTTACACGGAGGGTTTCTCTTCCTGGATAGATCGGGATGATGGAGGGCGTACCTTCTTCGGGATTGACGCGTTCATCAAGCATCCGGTGCTCGACGCCAAGCGCTACGTCAACATCGCCGATTACGTGAAGACGAACCGCGTTTCGGAAGGAGTGATGTCGCCCATCGAGCTGGCCGCGAAACTGGACCGGGACTGCGCCACAGCGATGAAACTGGTTGCGGAACTGCGGGCGCGTGGCGGCGTGTCTCCCACGTTCGATTGCGAGCTCACGGACCTTGAAGCCTGGTGCGCCTATGGAAATTACTTTGCCGAGAAATTGCGCGGCGGCGTGGCGCTGGCCACGGCGCGGGCGAAAGGCGACCTCAAGCAACAACGCGTCGCCGTGGCTTCGCTGGAGAAGGCTCTGGTTCACTGGAATCGCCTGGCCGTACTCGGGGCGAAGTTCAACGAACTGCCCGTCCTATCGAACTCGAGACAACCATTCTCCTGGGCGGGGCTCACCCCGGCGGTGGAGAGGGACATTGAGCTTGCCAAAGCGCCGCTCGCTTTCATCAATTCAACCCGATAAACACATCCGCTCTGCGGATTGAAGCCAAAACCAGACCACCATTTCTCACCATGAAAGAGACCACCACCTGGGTTTGCGCGCTGCTTTGCGCGCTGTCCGCGCCAGCCTTTGCCTCCCCAACCCTGTCACTTTCCATCGACCCGGCCTCTGCCGGGCCCGGGAACTTCGCCGGCGAGGAAATTCGCCGGGCGGCCGCGGCACATGGTAGGAGGGTCTTGGAGGCCACCGCCAAGGCACCCGCAGACGCGACCCGTATCACGCTCACCGTCACGAATGACGGCAAAGCCGTCGCGCAGAGCTATCACATTCGCGTGCAGAACGCGGACGGCGGTCGCATCATCACGGTGCGCGGGGCCGACGCCACGGGCGCGATGTATGGCGGGCTCGATATTGCCGAGGCGATTTGCACAGGCACGCTCGATTCCCTGAAGGACTCCGACCACACGCCGCATATCGCGCGGCGCGGCATCAAATTCAACATCCCGCTCGATCTGCGCACACCAAGCTACACAGACTGCTCCGACGCCGCGCAGGCGAACATCCCCGTGATGTGGGAGCGCGAGTTCTGGACCGAATTCCTCAACTCGATGGCCCGCCACCGCTACAACGTGCTTTCGCTTTGGAGCCTCCACCCCTTTCCTTCGCTGGTCAAGGTGCCGGAGTTTCCCGAGGTCGCGCTAAACGATGTCTGGCGCACGCGCGCGAAGCTCGATGACACCTTCAGCTTTGCCGGCAGCGACATGGTTCGCCCCGCCATGCTCGCCGACCACGAGGTGGTCAAGCGCATGACGATCCACGAGAAAATCGAGTTCTGGCGGTGGGTCATGCAACATGCCGCCGATCGGGGTATCCGGGTCTATTTCTTCACCTGGAACGTCTTTACCTTCGGCGCGGAGGGCAAGCACGGCGTCACGAACGATCTGAGCAACGAGATCACGAAAGGATACTTCCGCGCCAGTGTGCGGGAGATGGTGATGACCTACCCGCTGCTCGCCGGCTTGGGCATCACCGCGGGCGAAGGCATGCCGGAGCATATGGATTCCAAAGCCAAGGAAGCCTGGCTGTGGGACACCTACGGCGAAGGCATTCGCGACGCCTTGAAGGACCAGCCAAAACGCGAGTTCGGCGTGATCCACCGCTTCCACTGGACGGCGCAAAGCGACATCCTGGACGCCTTCAAGGACTACCCGGGACCATTCGATTTCAGCTTCAAATACTCGGTGGCCCATATGTATTCGATTCCGAATCCGCCCTTCATCCAGCCCCTGCTGGAGAACCTCGCGCCCGGCAGGAAGACCTGGCTTACCGTGCGCAATGACGACATCTACACCTTCCGCTTCGGCGACCCCGTTTACACCCGCGAATACATCCTAAACATCCCCCCGGCAGACAAGATCGCCGGCTTTTACATGGGACCGGATGGCTATGTCTGGGGGCGCGATTTCCTCGAGCGCCATCCCGACCCCGGCCCGCGCCCCTTGGTGATGGAAAAGCAATGGTATTCGTTCATGCTCTGGGGGCGGCTGGCCTACGATCCCTCGATGCCGGACTCCCGGTTTGAGAGGATGCTGGCGGCCCGCCATCCCAAGGTTTCGTCACATCATCTCTTCCGGGCTCTTCAAAGTGCTTCACAGGTCATGCCGCTGACGACACGCTTCTTCTGGGGGGACATTGATCTCAAGTGGTATCCCGAGGCTTGCCTGAGCCATCGGAAGAGCAAGGGCTTCTACACCGTGCGCCATTTCATGGAAGGCATCACCATGCCGGGCGCGGAGGTGCTTTGCATCCGCGACTGGCGCAACCGCCTCACCACCCGCCAGCCCATGACGGAGACCACACCGCTCGAAATTGCCGTGGCCCTGGACGGTGCAGCCTCGGAAACCATGGCCTCACTCGACGCGCTCCGGGAAGCCACCAGGGAAGACTCTGAACTCCGGAAAACCGTGAACGACTGCGAGGCCCTGGCCTGGCTGGGGCGCTACTATGCTTCAAAGATTCGCGGAGGGTGCGCGCTGGCCCTGTTTGACGTGAACGGCGACACGTTCGAGCAGGACGCGGCGATCCGCCACCTCGGAGATGCCTTGACCTACTGGAAGCAATATGCCGCAATTCGCGATGCCCACTATGTTCCGGCCCTCTACAACCGCGTGGGTTTTGTGGATGTCACCGCTTTGACCGAAAAGGTGGCTGCCGACCTTGAACTCGCCCGCACCTGGAAACCGGGCAGCCTCAAAGACGACGGCCGACGCTTCGGCTCCGAGAAAGGCTTCCGCAAATAAGACTCCAGATCACATGGAAACAATGCTCAAGGCGCAGGGCGATTCGCGCATGGAGGGCCGCGGCCATGTGTTCGACAATTACACACCCAGTCGCGGCGATAAAGTCAGCGTCGGCGGGGTCAACCCTTCCGACTTCGAGAAACAACCCTCAAGCCATGAAATCCACACTTCCCCTCCTCACCGTCCTGCTCCTCGCAACACTGGCTGCCCTGCACGCCTCTGCCGGGCCAAAGGCGGCCGTCAAACCGAACATCCTTATTCTGCTCGCGGATGACATGGGCTATGGCGATCCCGGTTGCTACAATCCGCAATCGAAAATCCCGACGCCCCATATCGACAGGCTGGCGCGGGAAGGCATGCGGTTCACCGATGCACACGCGCCGGGGCCGCTCTGCCACCCTTCACGTTTCGGGCTGATGACCGGTCAGTATCCGTTCCGCATCAACATCTCGCGGTGGCCGAAGCAACCGTTAATCGACGAAGGGCAGATGACCATCGCTTCGCTGCTCAGGTCGCAAGGTTATCGCACCGCGATGGTGGGAAAATGGCATTTGGGTTTTCAGGAGAATGGCTACGACAAACCGCTGCCCGGCGGACCGGTGGCGTGCGGATTTGAAACGTATTTCGGCCTGCGCGCCTCCACGGATATCCCGCCGTATTTCTTCATCCGGGGAGACCGCGCTGTAGCGCCGCCGACGGACCACATCGGGGCGCATCACTCGCAGGGATGGTCGCCGATCCAAGGAGAATTTTGGCGGGAAGGCGGCATCGCGCCCGGCATGACGCTCAAGGAGGTGCTGCCCCGACTGACCGAGGAAGCCCTTCAGGTTATCGAGACGCAGGTCAGGGCCAATCAGGATGGCCGAAAGCCGTTCCTGCTTTACTTCGCCCCCACCGCCCCGCACACCCCGTGGCTGCCCTCGGCGGAATTCGTGGGCAAAAGCGGCGCAGGCATGTATGGTGACTTTACAATGATGGTGGATGCGGAAATCGGGCGCATTCTCGCCGTGTTGGACAAAAACGGACTGACCGAGGACACGCTTGTCATTTTCACTTCGGACAACGGTCCCGCCTGGTATGAATCCGATGTAGAAAGGCTCGGGCACGCCTCTACGGGTGGATGGCGCGGCATGAAGTCGGATGCCTGGGAAGGCGGGCATCGCATGCCGTTCATCGTGCGTTGGCCAGGTCGGGTCAAGGCCGGCACTGTGAGCGATCAGACGATATGTTTCACCGACCTCCTCGCGACTTTCGCTGAGATCTGTGGCGCGACACTGCCAAATGATGCGGGCCCGGACAGCTTCAGTTTCCTGCCGGTGCTGGAGGGCGCACAGCCCGCCGACAAACCCATTCGCGCGCCCATTGTGATGCAGGCCGGAAGTGTTGCGTCGATGATGACGATTCGATCCGGCGATTGGAAACTGATCAATGGACTCGGCTCTGGCGGCTTCACCAAACCCAGCTCAATCAAGCCCAAGCCTGGCGAACCGGAGATGCAGCTTTACAACCTCCGCACCGATCCAGCCGAGACAACGAACCTTGCTTCTAAACACCCGGATAAAATCAAGGAGTTACTGTCCGCCATGCAGTCGAACGTGGAACGCGGGAGGAGCCGGTGAGATCCGGTTGTCCTCGCCCCATTCTTCACTGGCATCTCGGCTTCGCGAAAGGTTCGATAGCCAGTTAGTATTGCATTCGGCAATGAGGTGGGGAATAACGGTGAGTCATGAAGCGACGTGGCTTTATCAAGACCTTGGCGACTGCGGTTCCTTTGTTTTCGTGGGATTGGCTCCTGGCATCCCAGATCAACGAGCGCAGTCGGGAATGGCAGGCGGACCTGGTGGTCGCAGGCGGGGGATTAGGCGGGTGTGCGGCGGCGCTGGCGGCGCTACGGGCAGGCCTAAGGGTCATCCTCACCGAGAACACGGATTGGATCGGCGGCCAAGCGACCTCCCAAGCGGTCCCCCCGGATGAGCATCCATGGATCGAGACTTTTGGAGGCACGCGTTCTTACCGGCAATACCGGGAATCCATCCGAGCTCTCTATCGGGATCACTATCCGCTCACGGCTCAAGCGCGCTTGAATGAGCGGCTAAATCCGGGGGGCGGATGGGTATCGCGCCTCTGTCATGAACCTCGGGTGAGTCTGTCAGTGCTTCAACAAATGCTGGCGCCGTATCTGAGCAACCGACAGTTGCGAGTGCTTCTGGAACACCGGCCGGTGAGCGCGGAAACCAGCGGGGATGCTGTCCGTGCCCTAACGGTTCAGGACCTGCGGGAAAACCGATTGGTGACTCTTAGCGCGCCTTATATCATCGACGCCACAGAACTGGGCGATGTGTTGGCTTTGGCGAAAATTGAGCATGTCACAGGGGCCGAATCCCGCCAGGCGACCGATGAGCCGCATGCGCCGGAAACGGCCAATTCCCAGGATCAACAGGCGTTCACTTATTGCTTTGCCGTGGACCATATCGAGGGTGAAGATCATACGATCGAGAAACCCTCCGAATATGACTTCTGGCGCGCTTATCAACCCCAGATGCAGCCCCCCTGGCAAGGGCCGCTTTTCAGCTGGACCATGACCGATCCGATCTCGCTGGTCGCACGGCATTTTGTGTTCGATCCCACCCTCAAATCGCCAGGAACCAACCTATGGACCTACCGTCGATTGATTGAGATGGGCCAGTTCCTTCCCGGTTCCTATCGCAGTGATATCTCCCTGGTCAACTGGCCGCAGAATGATTATTTTCTGGGTCCGTTGATCGGCGTGTCCGAGGCCGAAGCCTCCCGCCATCTGCAGCGCGCCAAACAGCTCAGCCTCTCCCTGCTCTACTGGCTGCAAACCGAGGCGCCCCGTCCGGATGGAGGAACCGGATGGAAAGGACTGCGGCTGCGTGAAGATATCGTGGGCTCCCCCGATGGTCTGGCCAAAGCTCCCTACATTCGCGAGTCGCGCCGCATTCAGGCTGAATTCATCGTCCGCGAGCAACATATCAGCACTGAATCGAGGATCGAAGCCACAGGCAAACCACGCGAAGAAGCCACAGCCGAAGTTTTCCCTGACTCGATAGGCGTAGGCCATTATCGGATTGATCTGCACCCGAGCGCTTCCGGCCGCAACTATGTGGATCTGAGCTGTCTTCCCTTTCAAATCCCCCTCGGAGCCTTGTTGCCCAAACGCGTCGAGAACCTGCTGCCAGCGGCCAAAAACATCGGGACCACTCATATCACCAATGGGGCGTATCGCCTGCATCCGGTGGAATGGAACATCGGCGAATCGGCCGGCTTGCTTGTTGCCTATTGTCTGCGGCAGAAAGAATCCCCTCGCCATGTTCGACACAACACCCAGCACCTGGCGACGTTCCAACAGGCGCTCAGGGCTCAGGGTGTCGAACTGGAATGGCCACGCCTGCGGCCGCTGTGAGATTGGAAAGGGGAGCAGTTCTAACCATCGACACTCGCTGGATAATCGGGCGGTGTTGTAGGGTCACTTGGAAGCACTGATCCCTGCTCCGCAAAAAATCCGGTTGGACTTTCCCAGGTCATCCGGGAGGAAATAAACCAAGCCACCGGAAACTGCCATGCCCTCTCGCGCAAGCTCGATTCCCCTCGGTTTCGGCAGGATTATCGACCGCTGCCGGAATCCAGGATCGAGGAATTGATCAAAAATCAGCAGTTGGCTCCGGGAAGGAGCCGCATTCCCAGCCGTTGGACGAAGGCCCGAGGCGAAAAGCTGATCCTCAACTAATTTCCAATCCTGAACCGCCAAGCCTTTGCGGCTAGTTGGATCGCGTGTCAGCCCGAGGCCCCGTTTCGCCAAATCGGACGTCTCGAGGGTTTGCTGCAATTGCCCGGCCAGATTCCAAACATAGACTCTTTCCGTGTCCCAACTGGCTCCAAACAGCAGCCCTTTGTTTTGGGAGACCGCGACAGCGCCAATGTGGTCTTTTACCGGAATCTCGCGCTCCGCTTGGAGCGGTCGACCGCGAACCAGGCCCGAAAGGGCAAACGCCCGAATGATGCTGCGCCCCTTTGGCTTGCTCTCAGCCAATGGAATCCAGAGGCACCGGCCATCGGACTGGAATCCTCCCGGATGATCGAGCGCGGACAACTGATTGCCGGCATCCTTGGGTGTAATATCCCAAACATCCCAATCCCCACCGCCCGCGGCGACACGCAGCAACAACGCTTGCTTGGGAAGCACATCTTCCCGGCGTGCCGTCACGTAAAAGCGGTCGTTCAACACTTCCAGTCCTTGAGTGTGGGCGCTTGCGATTTGACCCTTGATCCGAAGGGGAGGCAACTCGACGCAGTCGAAGCTCAAGCCGCCGGCCCATGTTTGAATCCCGGCGAACAACAGTCCGCCACAAACCAACAGCCATCTCGCCGGGGAGGATCTTCTGGAAACAACGGCGGCGAAAACGCTCAAGTTATCTAATGAATCACAACGCATGTCAATTGGCGGTGGATTACTCGGATTGACGCCGGCTTTTGGCCCGGGCCCGGGCTTTTCGCATGGCCTCGATCGTGCCTGCTGGGGCGGGATTTGTGACTTCCGATGGAACCGAAGCGGTGATTGGAGAAGGAGGCGGACTGGGCTGCGGGAGCACGGAGGGAGTTTCCGTGGATACGATAGGTCGGGGGGGGGATTTCCGTTTGAAGAAACGACGAAGGGTCCACGACGGCGCGCTCCGGGCTATCGGATCGACGAGAGACGGCCGCAAACGGCGCCAGGCCAGGGTGAGGATACTCGTGCGACGCTGCAAGATCTCCACAAGAAACAGCACCATCGCCGCGATCAACAGCCAAGGAGCCAGGGGCACCCGGCGAAGACGAGTGGGCAACACGTTCCAGATTTTGGCCAGGTCAAGCCGGTCCTCGCCGCCTGTCGCCGCCGCCAATTGTTTGAGGGCGTCCATCCCGCGATCGCCCGCCTCAGCCTCAAACTCGGGAGAATACGGCAGGCAGACCGGGCTGAGCGTGATGGGCTTCATTCCGGGAACGGCCGCGGTGGCCAGGACGGTTTCGTTCCCGCGAATAGGAATCCAGGCTTCAAGGGTATCCGCCGAGCTCCATTTCAGATCGACGCTTGTGCGGGCCGGGGTTTGACCTGGAATGCCATGGAGAACCTGGACTTGCGGAGTTCCCGAAAAGGGATCGGCGGCGCGCCGGGGATCCAGATGCAGTTCGACGTGGCATGAGCCCTCGCGGATTTCCTGGGTCAGGGCGAAGTGATCGGGCAAATCGTTCTGTTCTCCCGCCGTCCATCGGGCGAGAGTCGAGTAGAAATCGCCGGCCTGAGGCCATTGAGCGAGGGGGCCGCTGAACTGCCCGTCGGCCTCGCCGGTGAAGCAGAGGACCCGACCGTTGCCAGCCTGCCAGGCCGCCACGATGGGCGCGGTGTAATCATCGGTCGTCAGCACCGCAAGGTTGGCTTCCGGTCTGGCATAACAAAGGTTGTATCCGCCGACTTCGGGCGGCTGCCAGTCCGGCATTCCCCCCAGGGTATTGAGTCCCGGTGTAGCCTTGAGCGGGGTGGTTTCCTCGACAAAACTGCTGCGGGCGATGGTAAAAGTATCCTGCGCAAACAGACGGGGGATCTCATAAGGACTGTCCGAAAAGAAACAGTTGCCCTGCCCCAACCGGGCAATGTCCTTCAAGAGTTCGGCATCCATGTCAGCCTCGGTGCCCAAACCGACCACGCTGACCGTGATATTGGCCTTCTGGCAGTTGTCGAGCAGGTCTTGATACTGTCCCGGTTCCTCCGAATCGGCGGCATCGGCGAAGAGAATGATGTGTTTGGTCTCTGCTTGAGCGGAGAGCAGCATCCGGGCAGCGTTGCTCAAGGCCTCAAAAATGAAAATGCCGCCCCCCATCGAATCGATGGCAAGGATTTTGGAGCGGCGCCCCTGGTTGTTGGCCACGCTATCCAGTTCGACGATCGTGTGCGCGGAGCTATCGACCGCGATCACCCCGATCTCATCGTTGGGCGACAGCAGATCCAAGACTTGCACGGTGCCCAGATTGGCGAGATCCATCTTGGTCCGCCCCCCTCCCGCGGCCATGGCCATGCTGCCCGAACGATCCAGCGCCACCACGATCGCGATGCGGTGTTTGCGGTGTTCCTGGCGCATTTCCATCGAGACCGGCATGATCCGTTCCAGGGGAGATCGAAAGTAACCTCCGGGACCGAAGGATTTCTTTCCGCCTGTCATGAAGAGACCGGCGCCAGTTTGCTCGATCCAGGAGGCCAAGGTTTCCATGCCCGCGTTGCCCAGGTTATTGGCCATCACATTTTCCAGGAGAACGGCCGAATACTGCGAGACATCCTCTAACGTCCAGCGACATTGATCGGGCGAATGGGCAATGACTTGCAGTCCGCCGTCCCGCAGAAGTCGCGCGAGGCCCGACTCGGAACCTGATTCGGCAACAGCCAGGATGGATCGAACCCCCTGGACCCCAACCAGCGCGCGCGCCCGGTTGTTTTCGGGACAGGGATCATCTTCCGGGCCCATTACCCGCAACTGGTATTGCAGCGTGCCCGGATGACCGGCGCGATCTCGAAACATCAGGCGTGTCAAACCCGAGCCCAGCTGTTTTTCGCCGGAGGCAATGATCTCAGAGCCGCGGCGCAACTCATAGCGCGCCTTCTGCTCGATGGGAGATTGCACCCAGGCATTGAGGTAAAAGGCCTCCTGGGGAGCGACTGTTTGAGGAACCTGGAATTGCCGGATCGCAATTTCCCGGACTTGGGGACGCGACAGCAGCCGGTAATCCACCGCAATGCTGCGTTCAGCGGCCCGTGCCGCCGCCGCCGCGGGATCGCGCCCCGTCCATCTCCCATCCGAAAGCACCAGAAGCCGGCCGGGAGTATCGATGGATAACAGACCTAAGGCGGTATCCAATCCTTCACTCAAGTTGGAGAGGTCGGAACCGACAATGGCCGAAAATCCGCCGAACTCAGCCCGTTGGGGGGGACGTTCTATGGCCGACTGATATCCGAACGACACGACTGCCAGCTGATCTCGAGGGCCCATCGAACGGTGGAGCATGTTGATAATTTCCTTCTGCCGTATGGCGCTGTCCGAAGGCATGGAATCGCTACGGTCCGCCACCACAACCACCGTGCCCGCACGATCAGGCAATCGGATGTCGGGATGGCACATGGCCAAAACCACCAAAATCAGCACGATGGCCCGGCAGATACGAAGTCCGCGGGTGGGCAATCGCCACAGAGACAGCGCCATTCCAAGGGGCAACAGCAGGATTAACCAGACCGGTTGTGAGAGAGTGATCATCTCAGGTTGCCACTGGACTTCGAGCCAAGACATACAGGTGCCAGGCCATCATGATGAGCGCCAACAACAGGAAAAGCCACAACACAGACTCGTATTCGTAGCGGATGTCCTCTTCCTGGCCCCCCCCCCCCCATTCGCCGGTGGCGCAACCGGAAAGATTTGATTCTTCAGGCGCCAGGAAGTTGACCGCGAATACGTTCGTCGATCGATCGGTGATGAGGGCGTGCAAACCGGTCTGTTCAGGCCTGAAAAGGACGGGATTGGATCGCACCTGAATTTGCCGAACAACGCGATTGGGTTCGATGACACTCGCTGTCGCCGATGCGACGGTGACTTCCACATCTGTTCCCAGGCGATGATTGACCTCTTTGAGGCCGGGGCTTTCGGCAATGCGCCAGCTTAACAGATTCCAAAACAGGACCGGCCAATTGGGCGAGGTCGCCAATGTGGAGCGATCGAGGTCAATGGCCAGCGAGAGGTGATGGCGGCCCAGGGCATCCTCGTCCGACGTCAGCAGAGGGATGTTGCCGGCGGAAATGATCGGAACTCCCCCGGCCCGATGGGTCGCCGGCCCGGACCAGATCACCCCATCCAGATTTAGACCGGCCCCCAGGGGATGGCTGGAATCCAACACAAAAGGACCGGTGTACGTGGCGGCGGGTGTTTCCTGAATGAGCCGCAAATCCCATGCTTCCGGTTCCATGACCTTTTGCGAGGATTGATGAATGATCATCTCAGGCGGTTCGTTGACGGGGGCCCTCAGACCGGAAGCCGTCAGCGCGCGATCGACCAGTCGTGCGGCAACCGGATCGCTGAGCGAGGTCTTCACGCGAACCTTTTTCCGGACTGGCGGCGCCAGGATCACACGGTTGTCTTCGGCCAAGGCATCGTCGGAAAGGGTCGCTTCCATCGGCCATCCCTGAGCCGGAACATTCATAATGACTTTCTCGATCTGACCGGGCATGAGATTCAGGTCTGTTTGTCGCACTTCGTTGGAGCCGTGTCGGACACTGAGGACCACTTGGCGGGAATCCGGTGAAAAATTGGCCACCTCAAACAGGCATCGGTCTTCCTGGAGGTAGGGGGAGCGGCGGGCGTTGACGAAGGCATGGTTGGGGCGTTTTCGGCCAAAGGCCAGCCATCGGACGCGCGAGTTCTGGGTGAGCGGATTCGCGGGATCATGATCCGTAAGCACGAGAATGTCCGCCTCGCGACGCCCTATTTCGGTCGCCAGAACGATGGCTTGGTCCAGAGCCGCGTTGGGTTCCTGGCACGTCCAGGCGGCCGTCAAATCGTTCACGGCCCCTGGGATTTCACCGGAGCCGGGAGCCATACGCGGCGCGGGGCCGGCCAAAATCGCGCGAACCGATCGAAACCGGCGTTCATGGAGCAGGTTCTTCAGGGCTGCTTCCGCCAGGCGACGCGGCTGCTCGGCGGGCAGTCCCGCGCGCATCGACAGGGAGTTGTCCAGCACAACAATCAATGGACGCACGGTTCTTGGGGTTTGCCAGCGCGGGCCAGTGGCCGCACAGACCAACAAGAGCAAGGTCAGTAATTCAAGAAAGAACACCCACGGAAGCTGTAACCGGTCTCTTTTCATCCCGCCTTCTTTGACACGGGCTTGTGCCCGCCAAAAAATCAGGCTGGATACAGTGTGGCGCCGATACCGGTTGCGCAAAAAATAAATGGCCGCCAGCGCGGGCACCGCCGCCAGGGCAATCAAGGCCAAAGGATAGGTCAACAAGGGCATCATGCAGCCATCAGAAATCCCAACTCCTCGAGCGGCCGCAGCGATTCCTGTTTCAGCAGCGGTTCGGCTATGATGGGAAGGAATCGGGCGCGGGTTTGACGGCAGGCCTGTTGCCATAGCCGCTGATGTTCGGCCAGGGCCGTTCGATAGCGTTGTTCGGCGTGGGCGTCGATGAACAGATCCAATTCCTCGCCGGTCTCGCTGTCCGCGAGCCGGTAGCTCCCGCGGCCGGGTGGATCGACATCCGCCTGGGCCAGCAATTGTACCACCAGCAATTCGGCCGCCTGATGCGCCAGTCTTCGCACCACGGGGAACGGATCTCCCAGCCACAACAGGTCGCTGATCAACACCCGCAATCCCATTCGCCGGAGGGTGGGAGGCATGAGATGCAGATCCGTTTCAAGGGATCGATCGCCATCAAAAACCATCCCATCCCAGGTCGATGGCAGATTACGGTCGTTGTTCAACCGATGAAAACCCTTGCGTCCAAACCAGACCGCATGCGTGCAGGCGCTTTTTTCCGCGGCCACCGCAAGCGCGGCCGCCAAGCGGCAGAGGGCCTCGGCTTTCCCTGTCCCTTCCAGGGCCATGGACTTGGAGCCGTCCAGGATCAGGTCGAGATGGGGAATGACCTCCTCTCGGTAAAGCTTGACCGCTAGCCGATCGCTGCGGGCGTATATGTTCCAGTCCATGCGCCGCAAATCGTCCCCGGGCTGATAATCGCGATGCTCCTGGAAATCGATCGATGTTCCCGCCTGTCGCCCCAGCAGCGTCCCGGTTGCGCCCGAAAGGGCCGCGGTCGGAATCGCCAGGGCATAACGATGTCCGATCCGTTCGCCCGCCCGAAGTTGTGAGCGGTATTCGGTTTTCACGAGGGAACCTCCTTCAACGATTTTGCCCAGGGCCGAAACTCCTTAACCTGCCGAACGAACCACGGAACATTGACGGCCAAAGCCAGCAGCGTCCAGCTTGCCGAAAACCAGAGATGCGCCACTCTGGTATCGGCATCACGCGTCAGCATGACATTAAAAACGTTGCCAAGCTGGCGGGTCTCCATGACGTTCCAGGTCAGGCGATCCAGCAGAAACAAAGCAAAATTGGGCAGGATCGCCCAGGCTGCCGGGATCACAAATGCCAGCACACTGGCCACCGCGGGATTGTGCCGCGGAAAAAAACTGCGCTGCACGAACAACCCGGTCAGGACATACGCGTACGCATAGCAGCACCACACCCCCATGACCTGAAAGAACTCACTCGAAACGCTCCGGCGATAGGACGATCCCGCCGGCGTCGAGAGACTCCAGGCCTCGTTCGCCATCCAGACGCCCCATCCGGATAACCCCGTCAAAACGGTAATGGCCAGAGTCCAGGCAAGCCCCTGCGCCGCGCCGTTGAAAAAGAATAGGGCCGGAATCCTCTTCCAGAGCGGGCCGGGGATTTGCCGCCGCACCCGCACACTCAATTGATCCGAGTTGCCCACAACCACAATCAGCGCTGAGATGATCAGGATCAGCGAGCCCACAAGCCAGGCGATCATCGGTTCAAGTTGGGTATACTTGACTGTGGCGTAAACCGCCATTGCGCCGCAAACGAGCCAAACACTGGTCAGGTAGATCCGCAAGGGCATGGCGCGATTCATCGATTTGGGAGAGATCAGGGCGACGGAACAAACATAAAACCATCCAAAAGCCAAAAGGTAGAAAGGCGTCCCGTAGTACCAAAATTCGACAGGAGGAAGAATGAAGTATCGGGCCACCTGCTGGGCCATGGCCGACAAGCCGACCGTCAGCGACACTAATCCCCCGGTCGAGGCGATGCCCAAAACGCACTTGAAGGGCATCGACACCGGCAGGCAGGCCAGGAAAATGGCGATCTGCACCGCGCCGCAAACCACCACAAACACCAGAAACAACACCAGGCTGATCGCGGGCAAATCCACGCCGCGCAGCATGTTGCTCAGCACAATGAATGGCAGGCAGGCGCTGAAGAAAAGG
Source organism: Verrucomicrobiota bacterium (assembly GCA_022709905.1). Lineage (GTDB taxonomy): Bacteria > Verrucomicrobiota > Verrucomicrobiia > Limisphaerales > UBA1319 > JAKLHY01. The sequence goes on from JAKLHY010000014.1 coordinate 26,276, forward strand.
AGGACCAGGTAAATCCCGCAAAACAGTTTGCCCCGGATAATCCGGCCCGGGCTGAGTGTCGTGATATAGAGCAGATCCAGGTTGACCTCCTGACGTTCCAGAGCCAGGCGCGCGCCGGTGTAGAGGGGAATGAAAATGAGGCTGGCCGCGGTCAGGATGGAGACCAAAACCACAAACACATCCAGGCCCACCCCCTGATCGGGAGTATAATTGGTGGATCGAGCCGCCAAAATCCCGAACATCGAAAGCAATAAGACCGCCAGAAACAAGAGCAGCACACCCGTCACAAACCAGCTGCGAACCGCTTGCCGCAATTCTTTGACCACGACCGGATTCAAATCAAGATGGGACCGGACAGCGCCGGACCATCGCCGCCACCGCCCACTCATTGGACCCCTCCTTTGGTGACTTTCATAAAAATGTCCTCCAGGTCTTCCCGGGTCTGCCGGAACTCCAAAACCCGGATCCCCTTCCCGACCAACTGGGCCAGAATCCCGCAAGCTTCGGCCTCGGAACCGTTCACATCGACATGGATTTCGGCGGCCACCTCGCGCGCGTTCTCCACGGGCGCCAATTGAAGGAGTTCCTTGATGACAGCGTCGATGGGATCCAAGGTCCGAATGGCCAGTGTTCGCTTGGGCGATCGTTTGCTGAGAACTTCCTCAATCGTCCCCGTCTCCAGAATCTTGCCTTTCTCGATGATGACCACCCCGTTGCAGATCTCGGTCAGTTCCGTGAGAATATGGGAGCTGATGAGGATGGCCTTATTGCGCTGGGCCAGGAGCCCAAGCAGTTCGCGCAACTCGACCCGGGCGCGAGGATCCAGGCCGGCGGCCGGCTCGTCCAACACGAGCACCTCGGGATCGAACACCAGCGCACGACCGAGGCTGACCCGTTGTTTCATGCCCTTCGACAGCGCCTTGATCAACTTGTCCCGGATGCCGCCGAGGTTGGTAAATTCTTCGACTGCATCGAGGGCATCCCGGAGCCGTTGGCCCCGCAGGCCATACGCGCGGCCGAAGAAATCGAGGTATTCATGCACGGTGATATCGCCGTGTGTGGGCAAGGAATCCGGAACATATCCAACCATCCGCCGCGCCATCTCGGGTTCTTCCCGCACCGAACATCCGTTGATCCACACGTCGCCATCGGTGGGTTCGTCCAGGGTTGCCAGGATTCGCATCGTCGTGGTTTTTCCCGCTCCATTCGGCCCGACGAATCCAAACACATGCCCCGAGTCGAACGAGAACGAGATGTTGTCCAGCGCCAGAGTTTTGCCAAATTGGCGTCTGAGGTTTTTGATGCGAACTTTCATGGGGCATCCTCCTGAGGATTCAGAAATCCATGGATAACAGCGCTTTTTTGCTCGTGCGCCGCGCCCGCAAGACCCGGCTCAATAAACGGCGAGTCATCCAGCCAGGCCAGATAGCTTCCCGGAGGGGGCACAACTCCCATGAACTTCTCACGATGGCTGTCGACCGGTCCCCAGTTGGCTTGGCGATAAAAATCCGAAATCAATTGCGGCATCTCCTTGGACGAACGCCGGAGAGGATCGGGTTTGAGCTCGCCCCGCTGTCCCGCGGGCAGGTTGGCAGCGGTATAGAATCGTCCGCTGAAATCGGTCAACTGGAGATTCCGAATAGCCGCTCCCAAACCGTTGACCGCCATCAGCCGGCCATCCCCGGATTTCTCAAGCCGGATCCGTTCCCGGCGCGACTCCGACTTGCGGACCCTGAAAAATGCTGGAACTCGCGAGGTCAGCCATCCCCTTGTAAGATGTTGGCTTAAACTCCAGTCCAGTTCGCGTCCCCTGCCTCCTCGACGGCCGTCGTAGTTCAATTGGAGAATCGGTGTTAACTCCGTCTCATACCCGAACTGCAGTCCCTGCCTGGGCGTCAAAGGACAATAGAACGCCGCCAGCCCCAAGGTGGTCGCACGATGGTTGACCTGATCCAGCAGGGTGAATCCTTCGCGACGCGCGTGAGGCGTCACGCCCTCGCTGAAAAACGAATACGCAAACACCAGACCGCTGGCGGCAAACGATATGAGTGGAATCGTCCATAAAGACCAGATCCGGCGTTTCAACCGCGCCAGGACAATCAGGTTCAGAGGGCCAATCAGAATGACAAACACCAGAAGAATGAGCACCATGCTGCGAAATGGGACCTTGATGTTGGCGACCACGGAAAACTGCGCATTCGCCTGGCCGGGGTCCGACAGGGCGGACAAGGTCCAGGGCGACGCGGAAAGCTTGCTGGATTCGCTCAGCAATCGTCCCTGCGACGAAGTCAACTGCCTGAATTCGCCCTCCTTAAAGCGCAGGCATCGACCAAATCCCACCGGCACAATCTCGCCCCCCTCGGAACTGAGTTCGAGACCCGAACGCCAGGGCTCCGGAACCTCGACCGGGCCCAGAGTCACCAGGCACCCCCCGCATTCCGCATATCGCCAGAGCGCCACCTGAACCGATTTCGGAAGCAGCTCATATTCCTTTGCCGTGAGAAGCACGGCATCAAACGCAGAATAGGCAAGCCAGGAATCGCTCCATTGCGCCAATTCCAATTCCGAGCGGACACACTGGCGTGTGGCGCCGCCCCCGATGCCGAATCTTCTTGCCAGGGCGGGATCCAGGCCGGGTCCACCCGAGGTGGGCTGACTGGACTGGGCTCCGACCGCCCAAACGGTCTGATTAGTCCCTACCAAGCCCACAGCGTCGATCACCTGCGGCATCCGGCCCGGAACACCTGGGGTGACATTGAGCCGCACCTTGGCCACAGGCCGTTCGGTTGTGGAGAAAGGGATCGAGGTCACATCCGAGCGGTGCGTGCCAGCGTTGCCCGGCATGGAAACGAGCACTTTTCCTTCGGCGTCATACAGGGTTACATCGACGACTTTGGTAGGAAATCCGGATTCATGGATATTCACCTGTTTGGCCACAACAGGCGGGTCGTATTCCAGCACCAGCCACTGGGGAGTCGCCGGCGTTGTGGCCACAGGCGCCCAGCCGTTGGAACCGCGATTGCCGGGATTATCCGGCGGCCCGGTTGCTTTCATGGGGGAAAACGGCACGCCAAAGGTTTCATCCATCAGTTTGTTAAAGTCGTCGGCACTGATTCCACGGCTGGAGAAAATCGTCTGAACCACCTCGCTCGAATGACGAAGACTCTCCGGGCGGGCGTGTTTGTTGTAGCCCAGAGGCGCCACCGAGCCCTGGAACCGATTATCGACGAAGACCGCAAAGCCGGATCCATATACCGGTAAGGGAGGTTGCCATAGGACAACGACCGCGGAGGAACCCGGGCCCAACTTCACCGTCCTCGACAGTCGATCCAGGCGTTCGCCAAAAAAACCACTCGACTCCGGATACGCCAGGGCCACGGTATGCGACTTGGTATCGGATTCATTGGACAAGAACACACGGTGTTCGGCGTAGCCATGATGGGTTTCGCCGGACACGACGGTCTGTGGGACCACGGCAATATCGCCAAATCGATCCGCTGCCGCGCTGTTCGCCGGCCATCCTCCCAAAACCTGGATGAACAGCAACAGAGTAAAAGCCTGTCTGCATTGATGCCCCATGGAGTTCCTCGAGTTCACCGGGATTGCCTCAGTGAAAACGCACTAATTGCCCAGCTTGACATCGTCCGGAAGCCGGATCCCCGTTTCACTCAGGGTCGAGACCAGGCTCTGGATGACCTGAGTCGTGTCCACATGATCGAAGCGGGCCTGAAAATTCAGGATCAACCGATGGTTAAGCACCGGATGCACCACATCCTTGACGTCCTCGAACCCCACCGTCGGGCGGCCTTGGATCAGCGCGCGGGCGCGGGCGGCTTCGGCGATCGCGATGGCGGCGCGCGGCGACGCGCCGTAGGTCACATAGCGTTTGACCAACTCGGGGGCCTCCGCCCCCTCTGAATGCGAAGCCGCAACCAGCCGGGCGATATACTTCGATACCGGCCGGGGAAGAAAAATACGTTCCATGGCTCCGAACAGCGTTTCTAGATCCCGGGTTTCCATCTGCCACGTCGGCGCGGGCAGCTCTCCTCGCCGACGTCCCGAGATGATCGCGTCCAACACCTCCTGATCCACCGAGTTAAAAATCAGCCGGAAAAGGAATCGATCGAGTTGCGCCTCCGGCAATGGATAGGTGCCCTCCAGTTCGATGGGATTCTGGCTGGCCAGCACAAAAAACGGATGCGGCAGTCGACGCGTGGTTCCCAGCAACGTCACCGTCCGCTCCTGCATGGTCTCCAGAAGGGCCGATTGTGTCTTGGGCGATGCCCGGTTGATTTCGTCAGCCAACAAGATATGAGTAAACACCGGGCCGGGATGAAAGGTCATTTCGCGGACCCCCGAGGGGTTCTCCTGGAGGATGTGAGCGCCCAGGACATCGCTGGGCATGAGATCCGGCGTGAACTGGATCCGCTTGAAATCCAGCTTCATGATCTGGCCGATGGTCCGGACCAACGCTGTCTTACCCAAACCCGGCAAGCCTTCCAGGAGAATATGTCCCTGGCTCAGGATGCCCGCCAGAACCAACCGGTGCAACTCGGCGCGTCCCAGCAGGATGCGATCCATTTGTTCAAGGATTCTTGCCGTCAGTTCCGAAGCCGGCGCCAGCTCGTTGGGGGACAGTAATGTGGGTTTTTCACTCATAAATCATTTATTCCTGCCGCTCAAAAAATGTTCTGACACTCTCGCGATGCCGGGGAAGGATCCTCTGGGCGTGTGCTGCTCCCCCTCCCCGAACCGCCTGGCTCAAGGCCCCGGACTCGATCGCCTCGCGGGCATCCGTGAGCTGAGGGGTCGCCCGGCTGATCCCGACCAATTGGGCATCCTGGCCAGAGCCCCCCGAACGCGGCAGGACCTGTTCCTTGAATTGGGCATCCTCTTCGTCTGTGCCCTCAGACCAAGTCATGGGTGCGTCCCCTCGGCCACGATCCCGGCCTCCTCGGCCATAACTGATGAGGAGGTTATTCAATCCATTAGTGGAATCACAACTGGATAGAAAAGCCGCCAGGGCATTCGTGTCTCCAATCCGGCCGGCGCCGGCGCACTTGCCTAACATCTTGCCATCGATCATTTTAAGATCCGCAAGATTGGTCAAGACCTGCCCCAACTGACCTTTAAGACTCTGGATCGATTGCATCAACTGGCCGAGTTGATCCGCACTCAATCCGTTTGTCTTGAGTGCGGCCAGGAGTTCGGGGGGAATGCCACCATCCATAGCCTGCTCTTCCAAGGACGCGTTTTGGAGTAATTGCCCCATTTCCTGCATGGCCTGGATCGACACCTGGTTGTTCAGGTTCGAGGGCGAGGTCAGCGCGAGAGCAGCCGCCAAAGTTTCGGCTTGCGCCAGGGACTCGAGTTTGGCGAGGGACTCCTCTGCCGCTTTCTGAGCCGATTCGGACGCGGACTGGCGCAAGTGATCCAATGCCTCCCATGTTTTGGCCGGATCGCCACCTTGGGCTTCTTCCTTCAGTCGATTCAGTTTCTCCTGGATTTCGGTGGCTTTGGATTGTTCCACGATTTTTTCCTGTTCCAGAGCCTCGATTTGGGAACTGATTTCTTTCACAAGCTGTCCGATTTCCAAAGGCTGGGACTTGCCTGGGGCGATGAGTTGGTCTGGCAGCCACAAGGTCATGACCAGGTAAAGGACTGCCAGTGGATACTGCGTCAGGATCTGCCGGTTTTTCCACTCGACCGGCAACCGCTTCACGGGCGAAAGGCCAGAACGCCAATCCTGGATCGAGACCTCCCTGCCAGCCATGAGCAAACCTCCATAATGATTGTGAGAATCCATCAGGGCGCTCAATTCAGCCATCGGGGGTCTCTCCAGCCATCCCCGCACAAAAGCCGCCGCCCCCAATGGCAACAGCAATAGAACCCCCCACATCATGGAAGAGGCGGAAACCTGGAAGACCAACCGCAGAACCAGCAACAAGGTCCCATAGGTCAGAAAAGCCAACAGAGTCCAGCGCACGACGGTCCGCATTCCCAATACCCAGCCAATCCGCCCTCTGAGTCGTCGGATCGCTTCTTCCTGGACGCCGTCCCCGTCGGGTTTGAGTGCCTCGATTTGTTTCATCTGTTTCGCCGCCATTTCTTTGGACAAACAAGACGAAAAATGTTCACACACAAATCTCTAGGATTCGTTCTTTTCGGCTTCCTTTGAGCGGCTCAAGAGCAAGGTCGCCACTCGTCTGCCGTCCATTTCCCGAACATGCAACTGCCAATTCCCCAGTGGGAGCGTATCGCCTTCCTTCGGAAAACCGCCGAGCCGATGGGTAATGAAACCGCTGGTGGTCGTAATGCCCTCCTCTTCGATCGGGGTTCCCACGAGCTCCGCCAATTGATGCAACGGCAAGGCGCCGGTGATTTCCCACGCGTCCGGATTCAATTGGCGCATGGCCGGGAGTTCCTGGTCAAACTCATCCTGGATCTGTCCGACCAACTCTTCCAGGATGTTCTCGAGCGTGACTAAGCCAATGGTGCCGCCATATTCGTCGACCACGACCGCCAAGTGGAGTTTACGTTCCAGCAATCGGCCCAGGAGGCGCTCCAGCCGGGCTGTGGGCGGGATATAGATGACGCTCCGAGTGACCGGAAGCAGATCGGCGCCTTGTCGGGCCTTTAACCGAAAGGCATAGAGATCCTTGATGTGAACCACCCCCAGCATCTGATCCAGGTCCCCTTGTTCGCACAAAGGAAAACGGGAATACCGTGTCTTCTCGGCCACATCCAGGCATTCGGTCAAAGATGCTTGTGTGTCCAAACACACCATTTCCTGCCGGGGTTTCATGACATCCCGCGCCACGCGCCTGTGCAAGTCCAGCGCGTTAAGCACAATGTTGCGTCCCGGTAATCCCCCGCTCTTCGGCCGGAACGAAGAGGTCACCAGCAATCGGACCTCCTCTTCCGAGTGGGAGATCTCCCCTTTGGGATCGGCTTCGATGCCGAGTCGTCGAAGGATCCATTGCGAGCTGAAATTGAGCAGCCAGATGAAAGGGAATGAAATGTAGTAGAACCAGATCATCGGCTCGGCCACCCATAGGGTGGTCGGCAGGGTCTTGCGGATCGCCAGCGACTTGGGGGCCAGCTCTCCCACCACAATGAGCAGGAACGTGTTGACGACAAATCCGACCATAAGGGTGATCGCGTGTCGCACCTGGACCGATTCCAGGCCCACCAACCCATAGAGCGGATTCAGGATGGCCGCAAATACCGGCGCCACCAGGGCTCCCAGGGCCAACCCCATCAGGGTGATCCCCAACTGGGTCGCTCCGATGAAGGCATCGAGGTTGCCCAGGATCCGGCGCGCCAACCGCGCCTGGCGATTCCCCTTGATGACCAACGGATCGAGTTGAGTCTCACGCACTTTGACCAGGGCAAACTCGGCGGCGACAAAAAAGGCGTTGACCATGACAAGGACAGAGACCAGCAGCAGCTTGGCCATCGTCCAGATGAATTCTTGACCTTCCATCACAGGCTGACCTCGCCAAACAGGGCCTTCAGGATATCCTGAAGGCTCACAATGCCCACCTCGCGTTGATCGCGCCCCAGCACAATCGCCAATCGTTGACCGCCGCGTTGCATCCGGCGCAAGGCGTCCTCCAAGCGGAGGTTCTCAGGAACAAAAAGCGCCGGTTTGACATAATCCGCCGCCTTTTTGTCCGAGTCCAGGCCCTGTTGATACAAAGCGGTTTTCAAACTGACCACTCCCAGAATCCGCTGGCGTCCCCGATCCATCTGCTGAACGGGCACACGGGTGAATCCGTGTTTCCGGCACAAACGGAGAACCTCCGCCATCGGCACACCGGCATCCACTCGCACCACTTTGTCCAGAGGGATCGTCACGTGCCGCACAACCAGGTTCTGGAAATCCAGAACACGGTTGATCATCGAACGTTCCTCGGTGCTCAGGCCCTGGGCGGTTTCCTGCATCACCAGCCGGAGTTCCTCTCGCGTGGCAAAAAGCCGGTCCACATACTGCTGGTTGCCCGTCCAACGCAACAGCCCCCGCGTCAGCCAGTTCAAGAAACTCACGACAGGCGACAGCGCCGAGTGAACGAAACGATATGGCCTGGCCAAAGCCAGGCAAAGCCGGTTAGGCAGCGCTTGAAACAACATCTTCGGCAACAAATCCCCCAAGGCATAAAGCACAAGGATAAATCCAACAAATACCAGCCAAAAAACCATCGCATTGCCCCCCACCCACTCATCCAGGGACATTGCCACCAGCCCTACGGCGAGGAAGTTGGTTAACGAATTGCCAATAAAGATGGTCCAAAGAAAACTCTCCCGGTCCTCCAGAAATCCCAGAAGCAATCCCGCGCGCCGATCTCCAGCCCGAAGCCTCTGCCGGATCCGAAGCCGGTTCAACGCCAATACTCCGGCTTCCATCCCCGAAAACAAAAACGAGAGGGACAAACAAATCAAAATCACCACCACCTGAGTCAGATCGGATTCCATCAGTTTCCTCCCCGCTTCTTGATCCTTTCCACTCTCAACTCCCGCACCCGCCGATCGTCCCCCGCCAGCGCCGTCAAACGCAATCCCCGAAAAACGGTCGATTCGCCCGGTTTAGGCACGATTTCCATCAGCGCCACGAACAGGCCCCCCAGGGTGTCGACTTCGGGATATTCCCCCAACTCGGGATATTCACGCCGAAAATCCTCCAGGCGCATCGTGCCGTTGACCCGCCATCGGCCTTCCTCCAAACGTTCCATGACAAAACCCGACTCCTCGGTCTCGCTGCGGATCTCGCCGATGACCTCCTCAAGAATGTCCTCGATCGTCACCAGACCCGCCGTGCCTCCAAATTCATCCAGCACAATGGCCAATCCGCGTTGCTGCTTCTGCAGGCTGACCAAAAGCTGCAAAAGATTCATGCTGTCGGGCACAAACGAAGGAAACTCAATCGCCTCAGCCAGATCGACATCCGGATTCAACAACAACACCCGCGTGTTCAAGATGCCCACGATGGTATCCGGCGTTTCATCATAAATGGGAAGGCGACGATGCCGATACTTCCGGGATGCGGCCACCATTTCCTCCTGGGTCAAGTCGTCGGATATGCAGGCCATTTGAGAACGGGAACGCATCACCTCCTTGGCTGTCCTGCGATCCAACTGGATGATTTGCAGGATGATCTCTTTCTCGGAGGGGGCCAGCGTCCCCTGTTGGCAAGCCAACTCAATCAACTCCTGATACTCCTCTTCGGTGAGATCCTTCAAGGGCTGGACCTTTTTCAGCACCGTCCAACCCAGAATGGCGGCATTCGCCTTCTGGGCAATCCGTCTCACAGGCCGGCTCAAACGCACCAAACCCCACATCGGCCGGGCCACCCGCAAGGCCCAAGGTTCGGGAAGCCGCACGGCAAGCGTCTTCGGCATCACCTCGCACACCACGAGCAACACAAAAAGCAGCCCCGGAATCGCGCCCCAGGCCGGCAAATGTCCTCGCAAGCTGAGCCAGACCCCCAGCCCCACAATCATGGCATTGGCAGTCGTGTTGCCCAGGACAATCGTCGCCAGCAGGTCCTCCGGCGATGCCAGCAACCTGGCCACCCTGCGCCCGCGAACGCTGTTCTCCTCCGCCAAAGCCCGTGTCTGCCATGGACTCAAAGAAAACAACGAAGCCTCCGCCAGGGCAAAAAAGAAGCTGGCAGCGGCAAAAACCAAAATGAGAACAAATGCAATTACGGACATCGCCAATCGGATGTAGAATAGTTGAAAAACAATGGGAGCTCCAATTTAAAAATCAAAGCCTTAATCCGGTTGGCTTCCCGAAAGAACTGCGCTATACTAGAGCATATTAGACATCCTGTGATTTTAACCCTATGAGCGCCTTCGGTATTATTGCCCCTCTTCTGGATCGCAAAGGACACGACCTCTGGAGCATCACGCCCGACGCCCATGTCTCGGACGCCATTCAACTCATGGCCGATAAAAATATCGGCGCTTTGGTGGTCATGGAAGGCGACCAAATCATCGGCGTCATTTCCGAACGAGACTATACCCGCAAGGTGTTTCTCAAAGGAAAAACTTCCAAGGACACCGCCGTGCGCGAAATCATGCTCAGCCCGGCCCTTTGCATTGCCCCCTCCTGTTCTGTCGATGAATGCATGCGCATCATGACCGACAAACGCGTGCGCCACCTTCCCGTCGTCGAAAACAACAAAGTCGTCGGAATGGTATCCATCGGAGACCTAGTCAACTGGATTATCTCGGCTCAAAAAGCCACAATCCACCACCTGGAAAACTATATCTCAGGGAGCTATCCCGCCTGAAGCGAACCTGTTACACCTCCATAAGTCGAACGGAGGAGGGGCCAGATTATTCCGGTATTAGATCCATATGGCCCTAAGGCCTCCTCCGGGTGAGGATTCAGAGGTTAATGCCCTTGCTTCCTTCTTTTTTATGGAGTTAGTAAGTTGAGATCTAATTGAGCCCGCACCGGGTCAATGTGGATTTTCCAGTTGCCAGATTGCTAAAACTTCTTTATAGTTAGGTTGTCTGGAATGAGACGAGCCTGGATATAACATAACATAATAACTGGCTGTGTGGCCCCAGGATTTTAGTCTCGTTCCAAGGATCGGTTTTCCCGGGAAGTCAGGGCTTTTGGTTCGGCCCATGTCTCCCCGGTGAGATCCTTCAGGAGGATAACGAACGGTCGAGTCATGTCAAAGACGCGTACAATAATTCTATTGCCATTGATAAATATCTTGGCGAACCAAATATAAAGAATCCTGTGAAAAACCTAGATAAAACTACGGAAGAGGTCCCCCGGCCAACCCCGATTGTGATTCCCCCAGCCTATCGAGAATGGGCGCTTGAACAAATGCCTCTCTCAGTGCGTTTGGCAGGGGTGTTGCAGAAGATGGGTTTCCGCCGACTGGGTGATTTGAACGGCGTGCTCTACGAACAGGTTTTGAGCATGCGGAACTGTGGCCAGCGCAGTATTAAGGAATTGAAATCGCTGGTCCAACGGGTTCAGGCGGGAGAGTTCGACTACTCGAAGGTCAAGGGAATGGGTCTGGATTTTCTGGTCAAGCAAGTCGAGGAATCGGTGGCCCAGATCTCGCCGCGCGAGCGCAGCATGCTGCTGCTTCGCCTTGGAGGAAACGGCCAGCGCCCGCTGACCCTGGAAGAGATAGGTGTTAAATATAATTTGACGCGAGAACGGGTGCGGCAGGTGGTGGATTTGCTGTACGGCCGGATCTACAAGCATGGGGGGCCGGCGGTGGACAGCATGCTTAAGCGATTGGCAGAAAGATGCTTGAGCATTACATGTCCCTTGAATCCCAAGCTGTTCGAAATGTGGCTGGGAAACAAAGTTACCTGCAAGTATCCCGCTGCATTCTATGTCCGGCTTTTCGGCGAACTCAATGCCGAGATCCCAGCCTGGCCGGATGGCCAGAAGCCCTACCCCAACCTGGATCTGCGCGCCAAAGAGATCATTCGGCCCACGGTGGAAATTCTCAGGGCCAACATCGCCCCCATTCCGCTGGCCGATGTCTACAGTCGGTTGAAACAGAAAGATCAGCCGCCCAATTTGAGTGCCGGGGAGTTTCTGCACGCGTTGAAACAATGCTGTTCGTTGACGGTCGAGTTCCCCACCCCGGACAAGCCGTTGGTCCGCCTCTCGAGCTTGCGGATTTATGATTGGGTCCATCGTGTGTTGTCTCAAGCGGACGAACCCCTGAAGCCCGAGGAGATTATCACCCGAGCCAAGAAGATGTTCGGCGATGAAGTTCCTCCCATCTCGATTGGTGGACTGAGAAACTCCCTCAGGCCCGAACAAGGTATTTACCTGCTGGACCGCCGAGCTTTTGGTCTGCGGCACCATATCCACCTGCCTGAGAGACTCTGGACTAAAGTCCGAAGCGATGTTCACAAGCTTTTGGAAGACACCGGACGCCCAGTGTCCACCCGTGAAATGCTAAAACGGAATCGCTTCAACTGGGCGCCACAAACGAACGTGCACGAAGTCGCTCACATCCTGCGTGAAGACGAACGCTTTGTGGACTTGGGTCGTTTCCTTTTCGCCTTGAAGGGCTGGGGAGTCAAGGAACGAGAGCACATTAAAGACCTGATACCGAAAGCATTGAAACAAGCTGGTCATCCCATGACCGCTACGGAAATCCTCAAGTTGCTGCGTCAAAAAAGGTCTGTCGGCCGCGCCACCATTTCGGCGGTTATCCGCCACCACGACGGCGTCAAGCACTATGGATACGGTTACTACGGTCTGAGGTCTTGGGGTGACATCAAAAAGGAATTCTACGTCTCCCAGCCTTTGCTGGTCCGTCGGATCATTCTCGAAGCCGCTCCTCCTTTGAACTTCGGCAAGCTCTGCCAAATGTTGAAGATTCCCGCCAAAGGCAAGCTGGCCGATCAACTGTGGGAAACGGTTATCTCACTCCGGCGCATTAAAGTGGAACCCGAGATCAAGAGCCCCGAGACAACGATCATTCACAAAACCTGGAAAATGTAATCCGGTCATTCCCAACCGTCTTCACGAAATCCAACGTCCCTCCCTCAACCCTGAGGAAGGGACGTTTCTTTTTCAGAAACCAACTGCCGAGGATGAAACCAGACTTCAGGGCGCCGCAGCCTTGAGTTCCTGGAGGCGAATGTTTCGAAAGTCAAAAGACTTGTTTTCAGCCTGAATGCCAATGTACCCCCGCTCGGCATCGATATTCTTGTATTCCCAGGCCTTTACACCATCGACATGCAGAACAACCGTCTTGCTTTTGACCTCGATTTTAAGTTTAAACCATTGGTTGACAGGAACTTCATCGGATTCAGCCGGAACGACCGGCTTATAGCCCTTAACCAACCCGCCCAAGGCATCGTAGCGAAGGTTCACCTGCCATCCATCCTTAGGCCAGGGTTGGCCATCGAGGCCTGCGCGTAAAAAGATGCCACTATCATATTTAGGCTCCAAGGCGCGACATTCGAGTTCGAGGATAAAATCCTGGTACTGTTTATCGCTCCTGAGCCATCCCATGCCTTTGATCAAGCGGAGATTGCCTTCCTGAACTTCAAAACTCACATCGTGAACCCCCGTCCATCCTGTGAGGTCTTTGCCATTGAAAAGGGAATCCCCCTTTTCGGGGGTGGGTTCCGCGGCACAGGTGCTCTGTCCGCACGACAAAAACATGAAAAGCAGGCCGAATCCGATCCCGGTGAAAAACGATTTCATCATACGGCCATTTGGGAACAGACAGGGCTTCGCGTCAAGTCAAAGTGGCGCGGAGAAATGGTCTGGCACACATCGACACACAGCCCTCGCGCTGATGGCTCCAGGCGTTCTAAAAGTTGGTCACCCAACCCATGGGCAAGCCTAAGTCGGTTCCGAGTTCTGACTTGGGTCGGTTCGAAAGCTCCTGATCCTCTGAGATTCGAAGACTGGATTTGAGTGTTCACCTGGACAGTTCTGTGGCAAAAAGAAGGCGTTTTATGGAATACGAAGCGGTAATCGGCCTGGAGACGCATGTTCAACTGAAGACGCGTTCGAAAATGTGGTGTGGCTGCGCCCATGAATTTGGGGCTCCACCCAACACCCAGGTTTGTCCCGTTTGTCTGGGGCTGCCGGGGGTTTTGCCTGTGGCCAATGAGGAGGCCTTGCGTCTGACTGCGCTTTCAGGCCTCCTTCTTAATTGCGAGGTGGCGCGGCATGCCAAATTCGACCGGAAAAACTATTTCTATCCCGACATGCCCAAAAACTATCAGATCAGCCAGTACGACTGTCCTTCGACGGTGGGCGGACATGTGGATTTCGAGTTCGATGGCCGCGTGGTCACGGTTCGGATTACGCGGGCGCACCTCGAAGAAGATGTCGGCAAGAGTTTTCATTTTGATCGGATGAGCGGTCTGGATTTCAACCGTGCGGGAGTGCCCTTGCTCGAAATCGTGACCGAACCCGATCTGACATCGGCTGAAATGGCCTATGCTTATCTGAATGCCCTGAAGGATATCCTGACATACGGAGGGGTGAGTGATTGCGACATGGAAAAAGGCATGGTTCGGTGTGACGTCAACGTGAGTGTGCGCCCCAAAGGGCAGAAGGAACTCGGCTGCAAGATTGAGATCAAGAACATGAACAGCTTCAGCGGAGTTCGACGAGCCCTGCAATATGAGATTCCCCGCCAGATCGAGGTCTTGCGCGAAGGCGGAACACTCGTTCAAGAAACGCGCCGATGGGACGACGTGGCGGAGATTACCGACACCATGAGAACCAAGGAACAGGCGCACGATTACCGATATTTTCCGGATCCCGATCTCCTGCCGTTCGCCCCGTCTGAAAACTGGCTGGCGGCGATCCGAGACCGCGTGGTTGAACTGCCATTGGCGCGCAAACAACGGTTCATCCGGCAATACCAACTCCCGGCGTCCGACGCGGAAACGTTTGTCAATGACATTCGGCTTGGAGATTATTTTGAGTCCGTGGCTCCCCGAACCGCGAATCCCAAGGCGGCGGCCAATTGGATTATCAACAACCTGCGGGCGCAACTGGCGGCCACCGGAGCCGGCCTTGATAGTCTCAAGTTCGGGCCGGATGCGATCCCTGACTTGATTGCCCTGGTCGAAAACGGCAGGATCAGCAGCAAAATCGCCCAGGAGGTATTCGCTGAAATGTTTGTTACGGGCGACAATCCATCAGCGATCGTCGAGAAGAAAGGCCTGACACAGGTTAGCGACACCGGAGCCATTGAGAAACTTTGCGAGGAGGCCATCGCCGCCCATCCCCGCAGCGTCGCCGATTTCCGGGCGGGCAAGACCAACGCCTTGAACTTCCTCAAAGGCCAAGTCATGAAAATGAGCAAGGGCAAAGCCAATCCGGCTCTGGTGGGCGAACTCCTGGAGCGCAAGCTGAACTCCTGAGCGGTTTTCATCATTTTTATGAACCGCAATGTTCGGAAAATCCATTTGATAGGGATTTGCGGAACCGCCATGGCTTCTCTGGCGGCTGCCCTGAAGGACCGCGGTTTCGTCGTGACCGGCTCCGACCAGAACATGTATCCGCCGATGTCGACGTTTCTGGAACAACGCCAGATCGATACTTTCCAGGGATTCTCCGAAACCCATCTGGCCCACTCTCCCGATCTGGTGATCATCGGCAATGCGATGTCCCGCGGCAATCCCGAGGTCGAAGCCGTTCTGGAGCGTAAACTTCGTTACAGCTCCCTGCCCGAGGTCCTCCGCGAGTTTTTTCTGCGCGGCAAGCGCTGTCTGGTGGTGGCGGGCACCCACGGCAAAACCACCACGACCTCCTTGCTCACCTGGGTCTTCGAAAACGCGGGACTGAATCCCGGTTTCCTGATCGGCGGGATCAGCGAGAACCTGGGACAGGGCGCCCGATTCACCGAGAGCGAATGGTTTATCCTGGAAGGCGACGAATATGATACCGCGTTTTTCGATAAACGCAGCAAGTTCCTGCATTATCTGCCCGAGGTGGCCATCCTGAACAACCTCGAGTTTGATCACGCCGACATCTTCGAGAACCTGGCGGCCATCCAGACTTCATTCCGGAGGCTCACCCTGCTGGTGCCGCGCAATGGCTTGGTATTGGCCAACGGCGACGACGCAAACCTGTCTGCTTTTCTGCCCAGCCTCCCCTGCCCTCTGGCCCGGTTCGGCCTGGGACCCGCCAATACCGTGCTCGCTTCCTCGCTTTTCCTCGGGCCGGATCATTCGGAGTTCTCAGTGGATCAATTTCGCTATCGGATTGGTCTTGTCGGTGAGTTCAATGTCCGAAATGCCCTGGCCGTCGTCGGCTGTGCCCGGCACTGCGGCTTGAGTCCGGCTCAAATTCAGTCGGGCTTCGACACCTTCCGCGGCATCAAACGTCGCATGGAAGTCCGCGGCACGGTTCACGGTGTGACCGTAATTGATGATTTCGGGCATCATCCCACCGCGATGCGGGAGACTCTGCGCGCTCTCCGTCTGAAGTATCCCGGCCGCCGACTCTGGGCCGTGTTTGAACCTCGATCCAACACCACCCGCCGCAATGTGTTCCAATGCGAGCTCGCCTCAGCCCTTGCCGCAGCCGATGCCATCGTGGTCTCCGCTGTCGCCCGCGCCGACCAACTGCCCGCCGACCAGCGGCTGGATCCTGGGCGGTTGATGGCCGACCTGAACACTGCGGGTAAAACCGGCGTCTATCTGCCCGATGTGGAGGTTATCCTGGATCACCTCGCCCGCAACGTCGCGCCAGGCGATGTCATCGCCATCTTCAGTAACGGCGGTTTCGGGGGAATCCATCAGCGGCTCCTGTCCCGCCTTAGTTAGTCTTGTGTTCCCCCGCCATAAGAGTCCGTCAAGAAATAAGCTATACATTCGTTGCACTCAAATTGGCCTGGGGCAAGGCACGAGGGAAGGAGTGTATCCGCAGCGATACTCGACCGACCGAGTAACGAAGCCCCGGGCCAATTTCAGTGCAACCCTCCGGGCGGCGGTGCTTCTTCACTCCGACGTCGTTGGTCGCTCCTTTCAGACCCACTGGGGGTATGCGCGTCGCTCGCGCCTCGTCGGAGCGAACAATCCCTCGCCGCGAATGTATAGCTTATTTTTTGACGGACCCTAATCAATCCGGCAACGGAAAAAAACGGGGATGGCATCCGCCGTTTTCCATCATGACGACCGCCACGCTCCGCGGTTGGTTGAACCGCGGTTTCCCCGCATAGCCCGGATTGAGGTACCACACATCCGTTATTTGCTTGCAGAACTGCCGATGCGTGTGGCCGAACACCACCCAGTCGGGTTTCTCCCGGGCCAGGCGCTTTCTCAAGCTTTCCGAAGGATGCCCTGGATCAACCTGGTGCTGAAGCAGAATTCGGGTCCCGGCCAAAGTCAGCACTTCACATTCCTTGTAGTGCGAATCGGCATCACAATTGCCCGCGACAACCGTCACCGGCGCGATTTCCTCCAGCTGCAGAATCAACCACGGCATGCCAATGTCACCCGCATGCAAAATGTGATCCACTCCCCGAAAAAGATCACGAACCCGAGGATCCAGAAAATCGTGTGTGTCAGAGATTAAACCGACGCGAAATCCAGTCATCTCTTGACGTGCATCGCTGATCATGACTTTTTCACGATATCAGGGCTGAGCCTCCTCGGGTTCCGCCTCCACGGGTTCCGGCTCGGATTGTCCTTCCTCTTCCGGTTCCTCTTCAGCCTCCATCTTCGCGGCGAGCTTCATGGCCCCGGCGAAAAGACCGGTAAACAAGCCCCCACTGATGATGGTATTGCGGAAGAACTCCCAGGTCTGCGGCCACCCCGAGGTCCCCACCGTCAAAGCCCGAATCCAATCGCCAAAGGTCTTGAGATATTCCGCATTCTGCATCCACGCGAAAGTATTCGTCACCAGATAAAACAGGATGGCCCCCAGGATTCCCCCTCCTAAAAGCGACAGCCAGGAGGCCCGGGCAGTGAATCGCCGTCCCAGCCACAAGATGCCCACATACGCCACATAGTTCGCCAGCATGTAGCCGTTGATCAAATCCACGCCGTAATGCCAGTTCAATAGAAGATCGGTCAGAAACAAGGTGGTCAGAGGCAACCACCAAGCCATCCGTCCAGGAAAGTAGACACCGGCACAGAAGACCAAGCCGTAGACAGCGCTGAAATTCGGATCCATCAAACCCGGACATCGCGTCATGGCCAATACCAACATCAATACGATGGGCAATCCAAGCTTTCGACTCACAACGCCATGATACGCGCTGGCATCCGCTTGACAAGCGGCATGTTATTGCGCTGAACGACCTTTACATCGACTGCCGTTGCCCGTATCAAGGTTTCTTTGAACGGATTGTTCCCAAAAACAATGTCCGCCGATACCCAGAACCGTATGCCCAACGTGATATGCCGGGGGGGGCGCTCCATCGCCTGGATCCTCGCCTTGTCGTTTTCCCTGACGTCTGCCCACCCGGCGCAGGATGCCTCCCGGGACACCACGTTCGATCCCGAGACGGGGATTAGCAGGCTTCCCATTGTGCGGGGGTGCTCTGTGCAGACAGGAAACAGCCTCCTACTCTATGGGGATTTCACACAGGCCAACGGAATGCCTTCCGCCCCCATCCTTCGCCTGGCTGGCGATACGATCGATCCCAGTTTCTCTGTGAATCGGCCCTCGGCCACGCCAGGCCGGTTTGAGTATCCCTATCTGACCGGCGACATTCGGGCGGTCGCCTCTTACCTTAACGATCAAGTCCTGGTGGCAGGGAACACCTATGTCGTTCTGGATCAGTATTCACACGGATTTTCAAGCCTGGCGATGCTGAATTCGAATGGAACAATCGACACATTCTTCCGACCCCAAATTTTCGGAACCGTCACAGCGGTGGCTGTTCAACCCGACGGAAAAATCCTGGTGGGCGGTTACCACCTCGGCGTGGTGGGACAAACCGATGCCACCTACTGCCTGCTCCGATTGGAGAGTAGCGGTCAGAAGGATTCTACCTATGAGGGAATCTCCAACTCCCTCGGGCTTGTCAATCAGATCCAGGTTTATTCAGTCGCAACCAACCGGTTCCATGCCCGGGTCACGGGATCCGTTCCGCTCCCATCCAATCCCGAAACCAATCAGGTGGTCATTTGGCTCGACGATACCGGCCGAATCACCCATCACCGCGACTTAAGAGCAGGGACGGGTCTGGATTCCGCCATCGATAGTCAAGGCCGATTGCTGCTGGCCGCCACCTACATTTCGATGGAGGGGGGTCGACAACAGGGCCTGCTGTGCTACCGGTCGGATGGCAGTTTGGATCCGACTTTTACTCCCGGCGCCGGCCCCAACCAGGAGCTAGCCACATTGGCTTTGGACGCACAGGATCGGATTTACATCGGCGGCAGCTTCACAGCTTATGACGGACAACCGTGCGGCCGGGTGCTCCGGTTGAAAACCGATGGAACCCGGGATGACGAGTTTCATCCTGATCCCGGGGTGAGCGACCGTGTGTTTGAGGTCCAGGCCCTGGCCAACGGCAGTGTGCGGATCGCAGGAGTTTTTGGCGCAATCAATAACATGCCATGTCCTGGTTTGGCGGTTCTGGATTCGCAGGGTAAAACCGTCGCCGCTTATCCCGCAATCTCGTTGGCACACACCACCAAGGCCAAAGTCTTGGCCCTGGCCTTGCAGAAGCACGATGACAAGATCCTCGTTGGGGGAAGTTTCACCGGTTATCGTGGCGTTTACTGTCCAAACCTCGCGCGCCTCAATCCCGACGGCACGCCTGATCCCTCGTTTGAAATCGGCTCGGGTTTCGACGGTTCGGAGGTCAGACACCTGTCCATCGATCAGGATCGATTCATTATGGCCTCTGGTAATTTTGGGGTCGTTCAGGGTTGTCGGGCCACAAGCCTGGCCCGGTTGAATCCCGCCGGCGCCTATGATGCCACCTTCAGGCCCGTGATCCAAAAATTCGATGGATCCCTGGCCGAGTTGAAACAAACTCTGATTCTGCCTGATCGCAAGATAATAGTGCTGGGACACTTGCGCCGAATCAACGGGGTGAGTCGGGATTATGTGGCCCGATTGCACACCGACGGAACATTGGACACCGAGTATCTGGCCGAACTGTCCATTAAAGCCACCAACAACCTGCCTCCTTACGGCCCCATACCCGTCAGTTCTCCTATTCCATACACCTGCGCCCGACAGCCCGATGGAAAACTTCTCATCGGCGGTTCCGTGGTTTACGATAACCTCAGTCGGGGATTCCTCCTCCGATTGGATCCAAATGGTCTGATGGATCCTTCCTTTCAACCCACGACGCTGGCGACGAACGTGTTGATCCTCAATGGGACCGTAAAGAAGGTCCACATACTGGCCGATGGAAAAATTCTGGTGGGAGGCGGCTTTGGTGAAATCATTGATGGCTCGTTCTGGAGCCGGCCACGCCGGGTCGGTCTGGCTCGTTTCGATCCGAATGGCGGCCTGGACTCAGCCTTTGATCCTGAAATGGGCGCCGAAAACAGTGGCGTGGAATGCTTCGACATTCAACCCGATGGCAAAATCCTGATTGGCGGTTCCTTCCGGCGATACAATCAGCCCAACATCCAGGATCCCCACAACGCGCTGCGCCTGGCCCGTGTGTTGACCAATGGCCTCCAGGATCTCACCTTCATCACGACCAACGCCGCCGATTCCACCGTCTATGCGCTGGCCTGGGGAGACGACCGCGCCTACTTCGGAGGCGAGTTCAGCAGTTATCAAGGAACGAAAATGCCCGGCATCGGTCGACTTGTTGCCCACAGCGTCCCCCAAGACCAGGATTCCACCTATCCCCACTGGGTTGACATGTATTTCACGGCGCTGGATCCCTCCCATGACAAGCTCGAGCATGCCGATCCCGATCACGACGGACTGATCAATGTCCTGGAATACGCCTTTGCCTCGCATCCCCGCCAACCCGATTCCCGCATCCTGCCCAAGCATCAAATCGTCTCCCAGGAAGGCCAATCCTACCTGGCCTTCACTTTCAGGCGCCCTTTAATTACTCCATCCGACCTGATCTACGATCTGACCTTCTCTCCCGCTGTTCTGCCATGGACTGGTGATGCGTCGGGCCTTCAGATGGATCCGCCCATTCCGGCGGGAGATCACCTCGAAGTCACCTGTCGAATTGCCGTCCCCCTCCACAGCCCGTCCCAGGGATTCCTTCAACTGGTCCTGATCAAGAAAAACAATTGACAACTCAAACTCATACGGAAGAACCCGCGGCCCAGCGTCGGCGAGGCTTCTTTTTCATCGGCTGCGCCTCGGCCGGCGTCGGCATGGCCATGAGCCTTCAGCTGGGTCTCAACTCCAACTTTGTCGCGGACGAGATGAGCCTCTCCGGTCTGCAGCAAGGCATCCTGGAAACATTTCGCGAAAGCTGCGGCGTTTTTGCCCTGGGATTATTGGCCCTGATGGCGACCTACTCCGAACCCCTCATCGGAGCCGGGATGCTGGCCCTGCTGGGCATCGGTCTGGGGGCCTACTGTTTCGTCCCTGACTTCACCTGGCTAATCATCGCCAGCCTGATCTGGAGCCAGGGTTTCCATGTCTGGGCTCCGCTGCCCGGATCCATGACGCTGGCCCTGGCCGAACCGGGACGAGCCGGATACCGGCTGGGCCAGATCCAGTCCGCCAGCGCCATCGGATCGGCCGCCGGCCTGGCGATAGCCCTGGGCTTGGTGGGGCTTGGTGTTGGCGCCATCCGGCCCCTTTATCTCCTGGCGGGCGGCGCGGCTTGCCTGGGCGGCGCGGCTTGCCTGGGAATACCAAGCGACTCGAAAGCCAGCCGTCCACGACTGATCTTTCGCAAACGATACGGCCTTTACTATCTGCTGACGTTTCTGGAGGGCTGGCGCAAGCAAATCTGCATCGCATTCGCCGGCTATCTTCTAGTCAAACAGTATCACACCCCGCTTACGGTGATGCTCGGCCTGTGGCTGTCGACCCAGATTCTGGGCTGGTTTGTGGCGCCAAAAATCGGGCGATGGATTGATCATGTCGGGGAGCGACGCGCCCTTGTTTCTTACTACACCGGCATGGCGGTGTTGTTCAGCGGCTATGGGTTCATTGAAAACCAGCTGCTCCTGTGCGCCATTTTTGTCCTGGATACCGTCCTGTTCTCGTTCACCATGGCCCAGACCACTTACATCAACCGGATCGCGCCACCGAACGAACATACCGCCACCCTGAGCATGGGCGTGGCGATGAACCACATTGCCTCCGTCTCCATGCCCCTGGCCGGCGGGCTGCTCTGGAAATACGCCGGATATCGCTGGGCCTTTCTGACCGGCGTCGCAGCCGCCCTGTTCAGTGTCGTCGTCTCCCTCTTTCTTCCCCCTCATGCTCCGCCTTCCGCTCGGAATCAGGAGCCACGCGGCTCCTGAACCCGTGCAAAGGCCGCGTCACGCCCGGCCAATGCCTAATAACCTCTGAGGTTTCGACTTCCCCGTGCGATCACTTGCTGCGGAGACGATAAAACTGGAGGCTGCCAGTGACAGGCAGAACCACAGTGGAACGATTGCTGTCCACAGTGGGAACGGTCTGGAGAGTATTCCAGTCACCTGCCGACAGGGATTCACGCGATTCAAGTTGGAAAGCCCCGGTGGATTCCCAACTCAATGCAACCTGGGTGGTGGAGGCCCGCGAAATAATCAAGGACGCAGGGCGCCCCCCACCAGGGTTGGCAATGCGTAAAGCGATTTTCGAGCGGTGATGAAGAGGGTTTTGCCGTCCTTGCCCCCGAAACAAAGGTTGGCGCCGGACTCAGGTAGGTTGATCTTCAGGATCAGGGAGCCGTCAGGAGCAAACACTTGGACGCCATTGCCCGAACTAGACCAGACTCGGCCGTCGGCATCACAGCGGATCCCGTCCGGACCCCCCTGGTCAATCTGGCAAAACACCCGGCCGCCGGCGAGGGTGCCATCCCGGTTGACTTCAAAGACTCGGATATGACGGGGTTTGCCGGAATCCGCAATGTAAAGCCGCTTTTCGTCCGGCGAAAAGCAGAGGCCATTGGGCATGTCGAAGTCTTTGACTACCGCGGTCACTCGTTGAGTTCCAGGCTCGAATCGATAGACATAATTGCCCTCCTGTTCCTTCGCCTCGCCCTGAGGCAAGCCATAGGGCGGATCGGTAAACCACACCGTCCCGTCGGATTTAACCACGACGTCATTCGGCGAGTTGAATTTCCTGCCGTTGAAGGTCTCGCAGAGGGGATGCACCGCGCCGGTTTTGTCGATGACCGACACGCGTCGTCCGCTGTGCTCGGCGGTAACCAGCCGATCCTGGAGATCCAGCGTGTTGCCGTTCGCATTGCCGCACGGGTTTCGGAACGTCGTCAATCCCCCAGCGGGGCTCCATTTTTTAAGTTCATTGGCCGGGATGTCGCTGAAGATCAGGCAACCGCCATCCATGGGCGTCCAAACGGGGCCTTCGGTGAATTGAAGATTTCCCGCCAGCTTCTCCACCCGGCTCGCGGCCGGCAGTATCTTTCTGACCTCCGTTTCGTTCTTTACATCAAAATCAGCCGCGGCAACGAAAGGCGTTTGGATGAACAAAGCCAGAACGAGTGTGTGGAATGGATTCGTTTTCATAAATGGTGGATCGGATTTTCAAACTCGGCTTCAAGATAAGTCAAGTCCGCCCCGGAAACAATCACCCGCTCAAAACAGAAGCTTGCCGTGAGTATCAGATCATTGACAGAAAAGAACTCGAGGAAGTATTATCTCACGCAGATTCCATCAAAGGCGCGCCATGAATGCTATGTGTGACGAAGGAGTTGTATTGTCATCATCCTGCCGCAGTCAGTCCGGCATCCGGCACTCCCCTCGAGACCAGGGTTTTACTCTGATCGAACTCCTGGTGGTGATCGCCATCATCGCGATCCTGGCCGGCATGTTGCTGCCCGCCCTTTCCAAGGCCAAAGGCAAAGCCTCAGAAATCGCATGCCGCAACAATTTGCGCCAGATTGGGATCGCCTTCCAGATGTACCTGGGAGATAACAACGACACCTTCCCCGGCGCCGCCTCTAAAGGTTCCTACGAACCCATGGAGGAGGATTGGATCTACTGGAACACCCACGATACTCG
This sequence comes from Verrucomicrobiota bacterium, assembly GCA_022709905.1. Lineage (GTDB taxonomy): Bacteria > Verrucomicrobiota > Verrucomicrobiia > Limisphaerales > UBA1319 > JAKLHY01. Next base: position 49,876 of record JAKLHY010000014.1, read on the forward strand.
GATCCCAGGCCGGATGCGCGATCCCAAGAACAGCCCGATCGCCCGATATATCGGGAACTTTAACACCAATCTCTTTCGCTGTCCCGCCGACATGGATGTGAAGAAACGCGACCAGGAACAAGCCAAAAGCCCAACCAGCCAGAACCGCTACCTCTATAGCTATGTCCTGCTAAGCTATGTGGATAACATCAACCACGGCATGTCTTCGCTCTACGGAAAAGGCGTTCCTCCACTTCATTTCAAGGCCACCTCCATCCGCAATCCCTCCCAAAAGATCATGCTCCTTGAAGAAAAGAGCTCGTCCGGTTCGAGCGCAAATCCCGACGACGGCCGTTGGGTCCCATTGGACAACAAAATGTCCGATCGCCATAACAAGAAGGGAACCGTGGTCTTCCCCGACAGCCATGTCGAGTCCGTGGATCAACGTTATGCCGATACCCGGGAACACTACGATCCCCTGCGATAATTTTTAGCGATGTGGAGCCGATCAAGACTGCGTGGATTTCGTTTCCGAATGGTGTAAGAAAAGTAATGTTTACACGGTTCCCTGAGTGAGAGAACAAGAGACGGCCTGAAATCTTCTGAAGCCAACCGCCGGATTCGAGGCGGCGAAGAGCAGTTTCTTCCCCAATCCTTGCCCGAACCGACTTCGAGGTTTAACCTTGTGAGGTCCGGATCAAAAAAGGGCAAGGTATTGACAAACCCGGTGAAGTGAAGTCCCATAAGCAGTGCTAGTTTGACACATGGCTTATGGGTCGATAACCGTTTTGGCGGCGAGTTGATATCATGAAGGATCAGAACAAAGATCTGCCCTCGGCAAACCGGCGTCAGTTCCTGGGGACGGCCGCCCAAGGGGCTTCATGGCTGGGTTTGGGCGCAATCCTCGGCTGGATGGTTCCGCGGACGCAAGCCGAAAAACCGTTTCATATCACCAAGGATCCTAAACGATCCCTGGGCAAGGAATACACCTACGATCTGGGCCCCCTGGGAAAGACCGATCCCCAATTGCTCGGCTATCAGCAAGTGCGTCGATTTAGCGCCAGCCTGAAAACGCTCCGGTGTCTTGCCTTTTCGCCGGACGGCCAGCTTTGGGTGGGCGGCGATCGAACGTTGGCCAATCTGAGTTCGGACGGACAAATGCTAAAAACGATCACAGCGGCGGGGACGGTGCAAGGTTTTGCATTCGGCCCTGATGGCAAGATCTACGTCGGTCTGATGGATCGGGTGGCGGTATTCAGCCGCGAGGGAATGCCACTGGCCGCCTGGCCTTCTTTGGGATCCAAGTCGGTGGTCACCGCCGTCGCGGTTGCCCAAGCGGATGTCTTTGTGGCCGACGCTGGCCAGCGGGTCATTCATCGTCTGGATTTGAATGGCAAGGTCATCAAACGCCTGGGCAAGAAAGACGCCTCCCGAAACATACCGGGATTGGTGGTGCCCAGCGCCTATCTGGACATTGCGGTGGGAACTGAGGGTCTTCTTTGGACAACCAATCCCGGCCAACATCGCATCGAGGCCTACACGTTCGATGGCGACATCGAATTCGCCTGGGGTGAGTTTTCAAATGAGATCAAGGGATTCTGCGGCTGCTGCAATCCCGTGCATTTCGCCCGGTTGTCAGATGGCCGATTTGTGACTAGCGAAAAGGGTTTGCCCCGCATCAAGGTGTATTCGGACCGGGGCGAATTCGAGTGTGTGGTCGCCGGTCCCGAGGATTTTGCGGCGCACATGGAAAGAACCCGCGCCAACCCTGGAGGTCTGGATCTCGCCGTCGACAAGGACAACTCGATCTTTGTCGCCGATCCGGTCAGCGGCAACGTGTGTGTCTATCAACCGAAGAAATCCGCGACGTGAACAACCTCATTCCAGAAAAATGCTTGGGCAGCCGGAGAGATTTTCTGCGACGCGCAGCACGGAGCGGCTTGGCGGGGACCCTGATCATCGCGGCTTCCTGGCTGGTCGGTCGGCGATACACGAATTCGACCGCCTCAACCTGTCCGCCCCGTGCGTCCTGTCAGCGTTGCGCCTTGCTGCGCTCGTGCGAATTGCCGTTGGCAAAGCTTTTTAAACAAACCTCCTGACCGACTCTTGTCATGGCTGAGATCATACCCTCTCCTTCCCGGCGCCAGTTTGTGCTCAACTGGTTCCGAGGGGCTTTGCTGTTCCTTTCCGGGGCGGCGACCAGCATGTTTGCGAGGTTTACACGCCCGGAAAAACTCGTCTGGCAAATCGATCCCAACAAGTGCGTTTTCTGCACCAACTGCGCCACCCGTTGCGTCCTCGAACCCTCGGCCGTCAAATGTGTCCAGGCCTATCCGATGTGCGGCTATTGCAAGCTCTGCACGGGGTATTTCGAACCCCAGCCGAACCGGCTTGATACGGCGGCTGAAAACCAGATCTGTCCCACTGGCGCCATTAAACGCACCGCCCTGGAAGATCCATACTACGAATACACCATCGACGAACCCCTCTGCATCGGGTGCGCGAAATGCGTCAAAGGCTGCGTCCTGTTCGGCAATGGTTCCTTCTTTCTCCAGGTGCGGCATGATCGCTGCGTGAACTGCAACGAATGTTCGATTGCCGTCGTTTGCCCCGGCCAGGCCTTTGTCCGTGTGCCCGCCCGCCAGCCCTATCTGCTCAAAGACCGGGAGCACCAACGATGACTCGCCTCTCCCTGATCCTTCGTTTTTGCCTGCAATGCGGATTCACAGGGCTCCTTCTGATGCCCCTCTCGGCCTTCGGCGTGGAACGTTTCCCTCCGCCGGAATTCGAAGAGGGCTATGTGATGCCTCCCACGACCACACCGGCCCCAAGGGCCGGCGCCATGGAATACGTGGATGCGGCTGTTTTGCTGGGCACCCTCAGTCTCGCCTCCTACTTCGTCCTGAAAAAACGTTCCCGGCGGCCCATCTTCGGCCTGATGCTTTTTTCTCTGTTCTATTTTGGATTCTATCGCAAGGGATGCATCTGCGCGGTGGGTTCAATCCAGGATGTCACTCTGGCCGTGTTCAACAACAACTACCTGGTGCCTCTGACGGTCCTGCTGTTTTTTCTGGCTCCCCTGCTCTTCACCCTTTTTTTCGGGCGCACCTTTTGCGCCGCAGTCTGTCCGTTGGGCGCCATCCAGGACGTCATGTTGGTGCGTCCTGTCAAAACGCCATCCTGGCTCGAACAGACACTGGGATTGCTACCTTGGATCTACCTGGGATCCGCCGTGCTTTTTGCCGCCACCGGCACCGCCTTTATCATTTGCCAATACGATCCCTTTGTTTCGTTCTTTCGAAGAAGCGGTTCATTTAACATGCTGGCCTTGGGCGCCGGTTTTCTGGCCTTGGCGACAGTGATTGGCAGGCCCTACTGTCGGTTTCTATGCCCTTATGGCGCCTTGCTGAGCGTGTTTTCCCGATTCTCAAAATGGAACGTCGTCCTGTCGCCGTCCGATTGCATTCGATGCCAATTGTGCGACGTCGCCTGCCCATTCAGCGCGATCCGTGAGCCCCCCCAAAAAAACTCCACCCCGGTTTTGCAGCCTTCCTGGACGCGGGCGGCGGCATGGTTTCTGGTTGCCCTTCTCTTGGTGGGCGCGGGCGCATTCGGAGCGAGGCATCTGGCTGTGCCGTTCTCCAAACTCCACCCAACAGTTGCCCTGGCCGAACGAATCGCCGCCGAGGATGCCGGGCAGATTGCCGAACCGACCGACGCCAGCACCGCCTTTCGGCAGACCGGCCGGCCGTCGCAGGAACTCTTCGCCGAAGCCTGGCGAATCCGGGAGCGGTTCGTGTTCGGAACGACCCTCCTCGGGGCGTTCATTGGCTTGGTTTTCGGAATCAAGCTGGTCGCGTTGGTCTTTGTGCGTTTGCCGGACACTTATGAACCCGACCACGCTCACTGCCTTTCCTGTGGGCGATGCTACACATATTGTCCGAAAGAAATCGGACGCAAGAAACGACTGCAGAACAAAAAAGTCATTCCACTGTCCGTTGTCGAAATGCCCAAGTCAAATCCTCCCGGCCAGCAACCCGCCTGAACCACAATTCATTCTTCACCCCAGCACCCAGCCCCATGGTCTCGCCACAATCCACAAACACTTCCGCCAGTCCCGTCACACCCGAAACCGCCCGCATGTTGCTGGCTCGCCGGAGCGCCTGGATTGCCGGCCTGTTCTGTGGACTCCTGATCGTGCTGCTAACGTTTAGTTATCTCGAGGGACTTCAATACGATCCCCTCGAATCCAAGGAACTCGCCGCCCTCAAGGCCGACCTTGTGGCAAAACCCATGGATAGTGCCCTAAAACAGAAGATCCGAGACCTGGACTTAACGTTGCGACAGCATCATGCGACCTATCAGGCCCGGGCAAGTCTGGGCGGCTGGATGCTCTTGGCGGGTGGAATCATATTTCTGGCCTCGTTAAAAACCGCCATGTATCGCAAAAAACTTAACCGGCCCGAACAAGGCCCTCCGACCGTCGAGCAAGCCAACTTCCGCGCGCGACACACCCAATGGGCAACCGTCGTCCTCGCCCTTCTGATCTCGGGTTGGATTCTGTCAACCATCCGCAGTTCCACCACCCTCCTCTCGGCTGAATCTGCCAAACCACCCGTCCAGGAGGAAGACGCCCCTACGGCCGTGGCCATGCCTTCCACGCCGTTTCCCACCCTCGATGAAATCGAACGGAATTGGCCCCGTTTTCGGGGGCCTTATGGCTCCGGCGTCTCCCGATTCACTAATATCCTCACCACCTGGAACACCCAGACGGGTGAAGGGATCGCCTGGAAAACGGCCATTCCTCTCTTTGGACCAAATTCACCGGTTGTTTGGGAAAACCGCGTGTTTCTCACCGGTTCCTCCGCCAAAAACCGCGAGGTATTCTGCTTCGACGCCACCAATGGCAAGCTCCTATGGCGCGGACCTGTTGAAACTCAGCAATCCCCCGCCGAGCCCCCGACGGTCATGGAGGATAGCGGCGGCTACTCGGCATCGACCGCCGCCACGGACGGCCGTCGCGTCTACGCCATCTTCGCCAATGGCGATGTTGCGGCTTTCGATTACCAGGGCACCCGTGTATGGGCCCGCAGCCTGGGCAAGCCCGACAACAGTTACGGTCATGCCACTTCCCTCGAACTATATCAGAACCGTTTGTTAATCCAATTCGACCAGGGATCCGGCAAGGATAATAAATCAAAACTGCTGGCATTGGACACCGCCACAGGCCAAACGGCCTGGGAGTCCCAACCCCGCCCTGTCGCCAACTCCTGGTCCAGCCCCTTGTTCATCGAGGCCGCCCAAAAACCTCAGGTCATCACCTGCGCGAATCCCTGGGTGATCTCCTATAATCCAACTGATGGCACGGAAATCTGGCGCGCCCAGGCCCTCTATGGCGAAGTCACGCCTTCCCCGATCTACTCGGGGGGCATGATTTTTACCGTGATGGAAGGCGAAGCCCTCTGCGCCATCCGTCCCGACGGCAGCGGCGATGTCACCAAAACCCATATCGCCTGGAAGGCCGAGGACGGTCTGCCCGACATTTGCAGCCCTCTGGCCGACGGTCAACGTATCTACCTCCTGACCAGCCACGGAACCCTCACCTGTTACGAACTGACCTCGGGCAAGAAACTGTGGGAACACGAACTTGACTTGACCCTGAACGCCTCGCCCAGCCTCGTGGGAGATCGCCTTTGGCTCTTCAGCGTTGAAGGCCAAGTCATCCAGGTCGCCGCCGCCAATGAGTTCAAGGAACTCGGACGCTTTGCCATGGGCGAAGAAGTCCTGGCCTCACCGGCCTTCGCCGAGGGACGCGCCTTCATCCGAACCAAGAATCACCTCTTCTGCATCGCAAAGAAATAGCGGCAGACGCGATCTCGAACTCTGTTTTGGCGCCGCCACTTAGGGTCCGTGCAAAAATAAATTCCGATTTTGCTGCTGAGGCTTTAGCTCGCTGGCGAGGCTCGACGAGGGAAGATACCCGCAGCGGTCTCTGACCGAGGAGTAATGAAGCCAGCCAGCCAAAGCCTCGCAGCCCTCCGGGGCGGGGCGTCGCCGGGTCCTCTGCGTTGTTGCATGGACGGTCGAGTATCGCCGAGGATACACTCCCGCCCACGCGCCTAGCATCTGACCCAGCGGCGCTCCCGCCAAAATCGGAAGTTATTTTTGCACGGACCCTTAAAGCAGAAAATCGGTGTGCAGAAAACTGGAGTGCCGGCCGCTCACAATGTCCTGGATGAGTTGCCGGCTGTCGGGATTGGCCTGCGCCGCCACCAGGGAACGAATCGAAAAGCAACGCAAGGCATCACTGATGGACAACGTCGCCTCGGCGGAATCCTTTCGGCCCGTAAATGGCAGCGTGTCCGGACCCCGTTGGCACTGGCAATTAAGATTGATGCGGCAGACCTGGTTCGCCAGTGGGGCAATCAGCCGGGCCACACGCTCGTGATCACGCCCAAAAAGACTCACCTGCTGCCCAAAATTCGATTGCGCCACATAATTTAAAAACTCCCGTTCATCACGATAAACACACACGGGCACCACAGGACCAAACTGCTCCTTGAAATACAAATCAGCTTGCGGCGCCACCGGATAAACCACCGCCGGCCGATAAAGTGTCTCGAGATAAACGCCGCCGCCCGCATTGACAACCTTCGCCCCGCACGCCGTGGCATTTTCGACATACCCGTTCATTGACTTGGCCTTATCGAACTCGGGCATCGGCGTCAGTTTCACATCTTTGTCCCAAGGCATCCCGAGAGGCAAGGCATTCACCGCGGCACAAAATTTTTCCAGGAATTCCGACGCAATGGATTCGTGCACAAACAGTATCTTCAGCGCCGTGCAACGCTGGCCGTTGAAACTCAGGCTCCCGGTCACGCATTCTTTCACCGTCACCTCCAGGTCGGCGTCCGGCAAAATCAGCGCCGGATTTTTGGCGTCCAAACCCAAAATGCAACGCATCCGATGCGGCTGCGGATGCTGGTGCTTGAGGATATCCGCTACGCGGCTCGATCCGATGAAGGCCAGCGCGTTGACCCGGCCGCTCTTCATAATCGGGCCAATAATCTCCGATCCCGCGCCCGATAGAAAATTGACCACGCCCGGAGGAAAGCACTCGGCAAAGGCCCGCAGCAAGGGCTGATGGAGAAGCCGGCCGAACTTGGGAGTTTTCACGACCAGGGTGTTTCCCATAATCAAGGCCGGAATGAGCGTCGTGTAGATCTCGTTGAGGGGATAATTAAACGGCCCCATCGAAAGCACCACCCCCAGCGGCGCGCGCCGCACCTGGGCAATCACCCCCCCATCCAGGCTGAAGCGCGAACCGGCGCGGTCAATGTCCTTTAACGCCTCGATCGTTTTGCGAATATACTCCACAGTCCGATCGAATTCCTTCCGGCTGTCATCCAGACTCTTCCCAATCTCCCACATCAATAATTTCACGACCTCATCGCGCACCGCCAGCATACCCGACACAAAAGCCTCGACAGCCTCAATCCGAGCCGAAACCGTCAGCGTCGGCCACCGGCCGCGTCCTTCGTCCCACGCCTGAACGGCCGCGTCCAGGGCTGCCATCGCAGTCGGTTCATCCATCGCTGGAACGTGACCGATCATCGGCCTCCGAAGCGCGCCGCCATCGCGCAGACAGATCGGCGAATGGATCTCCGCCAGCGGTCCGTTCCATTCGCGAACTTCGCCATTGATTAAATACCAACGCTCGTAATACCGGGGGTCCAGGCGATAGGCCGCCGGTATCGCATCAGCGAGTGGAAATAACGGGGCCAGGGATTCATCCGAATTCTGGGCATTCGACATGTTCATAAGGTTCCTTTCCGGCCATTCAAACCACCCGGGATTCAAAATGCAATCCAAGGAAGCCGTTCTTCAAATGACCGGCCGGATCGTGTGTGCTTGATCAAAAACGGCTGTCATGGCCGCGAGCCCTTGCGTGATGCCATCAGCGAGGACATTCGCATTTCACCCTGATCGAAACCACACGCTGAAGCGAAGGACCATAGCCGTTTCCCCAAACGCTGTCATCTTCTCTCCGTGCATAAATGAGTGAAATATTTCCATCGGCGTCGGGGTCGGTATCGGAATCGGTATCGTTTCAGCCGGCTCGATTCCTCCTCGGTTCCTCGCCAGCAGCATACCCGCGTTGTGCAACGCGATGGCTTGATAGGCCCGTGACAATTGTATAATTGTGAGATGTGACCCTTGATCAGAACGCTGGGGACCTGCTCGCCACTCGCACTGAGCCCGCCAGGCCAAGAACCTCCAGTAAAACTGGAATTTATTTCTGCCCTAAGGGGTTCGAATCCGATAGAAACGTCCCGTGGCCGGCGCGGTTGGATCCCTGAACTCAAGAGGACCCGAGTTGGTGGCAAGCATCTCGGGCAGAGCGGTCCAGTTGCTTGAAGGCACCGAATCCGAGTATTCCAGGACGTAAGCCGTTCCCTTGACGGCCGGAGTCGTGATCCGCAACTGATTCGACGTCAGACCCACGACAGACAACTGGGCTTGGCGAACCAGAGCCGTAGAATGCTGGGCGATCCACTCGATGTCGATGTTGCCGGGCTGGACCACGGTCGCGACCGAGTCTTTGACTTCGGTCCGGGGATCCGACCAGCGATGGAGTTCCGCGTGGCCGTCGGCAAAGGAAAAATCCGCCCCGTAATCATGATACGTTCCCGGCCAATCGATCATCCGATAATGTTGATTGCCTGGATACGGCCCAACAAAGGAGAGAGTGGCGTCGTTAAGGCTGCGATGATCCTCATCCAGGAATAAATAAGTCTTGGCTGGTCCGGGGTTTTTCATATCGGTCAGCTTGGCAAAGGTATACCAGGTCGTATTCGCCAAGTGCGTGTGGAAGCCGCTGAGCCAAGGACCATTGACCGGTTGCTTGCCTCCCTCCCGGTAAGGGTCGGTGCCCGCAGCGTGGTTCATGGAATATGTACGCGCGGCCGGAACGATTTGGCCCATCAAGGCCTCGTTGGTGCCACTGTAACGACCTGTCCGGGGATCGGACGGACAACGAAAGACGCTGCCAATCGTTCCCAGATAAGGCGCCAGGAGGGAACGTGTGGGATCGGCGAGAACATCGGGATTAAACTCCTGGGCTCCCCCGGAACCCCCTTGGCCGCCTGCCCAATTCCGGTATGGAGTCATATTTCCGTCATCAGGGTTCGGCGGCAGATACTCCTGGTAGTCCGCACTATAAAGCAACAATGCCCTGGCCAGTTGCCGAGTATTCTCAAGACACTGAATTCCTGGACCGACCACGTCTGTTTTGGCCACCGCGGGAAGGAAGATCCCGACGAGCAAGCCTATTGTCATCACGATAACCAGGAGCTCAGCGCGGGTGAAACCCATGGCCGGTCCCCGGATCGCCGACCAGCAGTGATCCAGTCCCTTTTGACGTGTATTCATAACTTCATCCTCCATCTCTTGATCAAGAAGCTCTCTGTTAAACCACTCTGGTGTAACGAGCAAGGCGCAACGTCAATAGCATCCTCGTGGCGCCTTGCATATTCCGCCCTTTCCGCCATAGCCCGACTTCAAAGCCCATCATGTGGTCGATGGCAGTAAACACAGCATGGATAAAAAGCATAACTTGTGCCGCATACCCGATCCCGCCGGCATCGGATAACAACCAACTCACCGAGCCAGCCCTTGGGTGGGATCGGGCGCAGCTATTGGCCATCGATTTTCCGGCTGCATGTCTCCATCGGAGTCGGGGTCGGTATCGGCATTGTTTCAGCCGGCTCGATATCCATCCGGTCCTTCATGAATCGCGAGCCCCCGCTGTTCCGGTCTGTTCAGCATAGCCAGACCTTGGTCAAGTGGCCCCTCATCCTTCCCCTTTCGATGCCCCTGGAAATCTTCGCGGCATGGATCAGCTCAGCCGACGTCTTGAGCGGCCCCGCGGCCCCCATCATAATCCCGGCGGAAATTCAAATGCCGGTCCTCTGCCCAAAGGCATCATGCCACGCTCCTTGTCAACCCACACAAAAATATCATTGGTGGTAATCGCAAGGATGCCTCGTTTCCTGAGATAGAGATCCACGCTCTCAACGCCGAACTCACACTGATAAACGATGCCATCAATAATGAACCGATTTGTGTAGGGATACACTGTGTCACCCTGAAACTGATGGGTGAACACGCCATGATTCTGAAGCTCCGCATTGGCCTCTCGGAGCTCATTCATGGCTATGATGAATCTCGCCCGATGGCCACCTCGGCCGATAAAACGCGAAAATCCGTAAGACACTACCACGAGCAATGTCAACACAACTGTTACTATCACGAGCTTTTTCATGACGACGAGCGAGCCTGACGCAAATCGTGATGAAGTATTCCACCTCCAACACCGAATTCAACGGATATCTTGGCGACAGCAGACAACGCTATCACTCTCGGTGTTCTCCGCGGTGGAACTCCCGGATTCAAACCTTGATAAGCCCGTGACAATTGTATTTGTATAATTATGAGATGTGACCCTTACTCAGAAAGGATCCTCCAGAACAAAGGTCGTGATCCGGGCCCGCGGGTTGGGGTCGCCGCTCTTCTCACACGCAAATTCGGCTGAATTGGCGCCTCTCCGTAATTTGGGCCAATCCCCTTGCAACGTCACTTTCCCTAAAGATTCTCCCCGGGCGTTGTAGGCCAGACAATCCTCGGGGCCGTTGCCCTCAATCCAGCTTCCCGGTGGGAGCTCGATTTGGAATTCCAGGGGCTGACCGTTGAGAACGAGGCGAGGATTCTTCACAGGGGTTGATCGAAGAGGAACCGCGACAACCGGTCCCAGCCGGACCCGGGTTTCCCGATGCGCGGGCAGGTTCTGGAGCCAGATGCCAACCGATTCGATTGCGCCAAAGTTGACCGTCTCCCGATAGACGTGATAGGGGTGCTTCCCATCGTTCCAGACGTAATCGCTCCAGCGCGATGATTCTGTTTCCACGAGGGTGTATCTCCGGCGCCCGGTAAAATTGAGAGGAACGTAACGATCGGCGATTGCGCCATAGCTCACATGGTGCGGGCTCTCGAGTCGAATGGCCAGCACCGCGCCCGAGCCATCGCCCTCGATATCCAATCCGAGCGCTTTGCCCTCCTGGGTGTCCAGCGTTGGCTCGAAGCGTTTCTGAAGTCTGGCCCAGGCCGCATGGCGCGGCACCTGGCCAGTGTTCGTCGCACATATGATCCCCAATGATTCGTCTGCATGGGCAAGGGACTCCGAGCGGAAGCTGACACCGTTCGCACTGCTCCGTTTCCAGAGTGGTTCCGGGTCCCGGGCGAGGTCCGCAAGCGCCACGGTATTGCTTTCATGATGGGCAACAGTGGAGATCAATGCCTCCAATCGAAATCTCAAAGGTTGCTCCCGGAAACCGTTGGTCAGGATCCACGCCTGCGACCAGGATTCGTCCATTGCGACGGTTTGAGAATGAGTTCTCACGGGAGAAAAGCGGGGTTTGCCATCGGCATCTTTTCGGAGACAGAACTCGAGTTGCGGATCCCGCAATCTGGCTTTCGTGGTTTCGTCAAAGACCTTGGCATGCCGGAGTTCCTCGCAAGTCCGCAAAATCTCCGCCGCCCGGCCGTATAACGGTGTTTTTCGGAGGGCTTGCTGGTCCACGCCAGCCGTCAAGGAAATGCCCGCATCCCAGCCGATGAGCCTGGCGCCGAGATGCTCGATGACATCCGGGTAGGACGGTTCGACCTGGGGCGGATTGAATGATTGGAATCCCCACCAGCCGAGATGCAACGGCAACATCAGTCCTCCGTTCACCCCAGCGGCGTGCAAGTCAATGAAACGCTTGTGGCCGCGTTGCGGGTAATCCCATGCCTGCCAACGGGTGCGGTATTGCCAGAAGTGATGCCACATGGCGCTCATCTCCATGCCCACCGGTTTCGTGAGCCGCTTCTGGATTTCCACGGCGAACCGGTTGCCCCAATACCAGACCTCCTCCCCGCCACGGAGAATCGAGCTGCCGTCAATCGCATCCAGATAGATCCCGTCGAAGCCGCAACGATTGACCACATCAGCATGGTTGGCGGCGATCTCCTCGAAGAGGGACGACTCGGGATTGGGCACAAACAAGCCGAAGCACTCTTTCAGATGGCGGGCCGTTGTCCCCTGGTCGTGGGCGGCGGACTTCGTGCCATGAACACCCCGTTTCACCCCGGTGAACTTCCACGGCGGCTGTTGGGTAAATCCGCCAAAGGTCACCAACTCGTCGTCAAGATGCAGCACGACGCTGTTGTGCTCGAAAAAACCGGTCACGGTACTCATGTTGGCGGTGGACTCGTTGACAAAAATCTCGGTCGCCTCGGCGCTGATCGGTTCAGCGACCGTGAACACTCGAAAGGCATCCAACCGTGGATCGGGCACGGGCGTCACATACTTCGATCCTTTGTCGATGAAGAACGCGTAAGTGTGGAAAATCGATCCAATCCCCGCGTCGTGCAGCCGAGCAACGATCCGTTTGAAGGCATCCCAGCCGTCAGGCCATTTTTGCCGGTTCAATTCAAAGTCTCCAAACCGGAAAAAGGCGCCGCCGCCGTGGTTGTCGATCTGTGTGAATCCGACACGCCGGGTTGTCTCAATCCACTCGGCCATGTTGGACTCGGTCAACGATCCGAAATTGAACAGATAAGAACCATGATTGAACGGAATCTCGTGCGCCCACGGGCCGGCGACACGGCAGATGGGCAGTTCGCTCGAAGCCGTCAGCGTCTCTTGCAGGGCCGGGAGCATCTGATCCATGGGAACTGCGACAAGGGCCGCTTTCGCGCCTGCCAAGCCGAACTTCCTCTCGGCGGAGGCCCGCAGGTCGCGCTGCAACGCGGGAAGGGCGTCCACGCGCGTGATCAAATTGAGCGACAGCGCGCAGGCGCCAAAAGATTCCTGGGGTTTGGCCGCAAGAACCAACGGCACATCCAGGAAACGGATCGATTCCACGTCGCCCTGCACCGACTCGACCTTCAAGACTATAAACTTGGCGTGAAACTCCACCTTGATTCGCGCCTCGACCCCTGCCCCGCCGAAAACCAGCCGCAGGATATCGCCCGCCAGTTCGGCTTCTGTCGCAACGTACTCTTTGCCGTCCCGATAAAGGCTGGCACAAGAAGACGGCTCGTTGGTCCGCAAGAGATTGCGGCCGGTCGCGCGATCAATGAACTCGAGGTTTTTCGCCTTTTCTGAAATCACGTAGCGAAAAGAGGGAGTCTCCAAGGTCACCGCGCGAACGGATGCGGTCGGACCGAGCCCCGCCATCAGTATCACGATCAAGATATTCAGCAGAAATTGGGTTTTCATGCGTCAGGTTCCGATTTCAATCATCAAACCTCTCTGGGCCAAAACGAATGGATATCGGATTTGAGTTTACCCGCCTTGTCCCGTCCAAGTCCATCGGGATTCCGGTCAGGATATTGGGCCTCCGGAGCTTCATCAGGGCAGGTGCCAGCAAACAGGCGAACAGGAGGAAGGAGTGTCTCTTTGAGGCTTGCCATGGCGCGGGGCCCTGGCACAGGATCACACGCATCCGTGAATACCCGAACGAAGATCATTGATCTGTCCGAACTGCCCGCGCGGCGCCAAGCATGGCGATCCAACGGGATGCAGGTAGTCGCCACCAACGGGTGTTTCGATTTATTGCATGCCGGCCATGTCTCTTACCTGGAGGCCGCGCGGTCCCAGGGCGATCTCCTGCTGATCGGTCTGAACAGCGACGCCTCAGTCCGATCCTTGAAAGGACCGGCCCGGCCGCTGAATCCCGAGGAGGATCGGGCCCGAGTGATCGCCGCCCTGGCTTGTGTGGATGCGGTCTGCATCTTCAACGAAACGCGGGCTGTCCATTTCCTGGAACTCGCCCAGCCGGATGTCTATGTGAAGGGGGGCGATTACACGCTCGAGACACTGAATCCGGACGAGCGCAGGATCGTGGAATCGGCTGGCGGCCGGATCGTGATTCTCCCGATGGTTGCGGGCAGATCTACGACCGCCTTGCTCCAAAAAATGATGTCATCGTCGCCGGAGTGACGGCGTTTACTTCGTTCCCATCCCGACGTTCTGAATGGTTTGGAAGAGTTTGCCTTCGGTCTTGATGCTGGGAGCGATGATGATTTCCGTTTCCTGGAACTCGCGAATATTGGCGGCTCCCACGTTCCCCATGCAGGTCGTGATGGCCCCGACAAGATTCTGAGATCCGTCATCCACCGCCGCCGGTCCAAACAGGATTTGCTTCAGGGAACCGGTCACGCCCACCTTGATCCGGGTGCCCCGAGGCAGATTGGCATGCGGCGTGGCCATCCCCCAGTGATTGCCCTTGCCCGGCGCTTCTTTGGCGCGGGCAAACGCGCTGCCGATCATGACGGCATCCGAGCCGCAGGCAAAAGCTTTGCAGACATCGCCGCCTTTGCTCATGCCCCCGTCGGTGATGATGGGAACAAACCGGCCCGATCGTTTATAATAGGCATCCCGGGCGGCGGCGCAATCCACCGTCGCCGTGACTTGTGGCACCCCCAAACCCAGAACTCCCCGACTGGTGCAGGCCGCACCCGGCCCCACTCCGATCAATACCCCGGCCACTCCGCAGCCCATCAACGCGATCGTGACATCGTAGGTCACCGCGTTTCCGACGATCACCGGGATGCTCATGGCTTTGCAGAACGCGGCCAGGTCGAGCGATTTGTATTCCGAGGAAATGTGCCGCACGGTGGACACAGTGGATTGGACCACGTAGACATCGGCTCCGGCCTCCTGGGCGATAGCGCCAAAGCGCTCGGCCCTCTGCGGGATCGAGCTGACTGCGGCCAGGACATTGGCCTTCTTCAGTTCCTGCACGCGTTTGGCAATCAGCTCTTCCTTGATCGGTTCCGTGTAGATCTTCTGGAGCAAGGCGGTCACCTCATCTTTGTCGGCCTTCACCACCTGATCGAGAACTTCCGCGGGATTCGCATATCGCGTCTGAACTCCCTCCAGGTTGATCACCCCCAATCCCCCCAGCTTGCCCATCTCGGTGCAAAACCGAACATCCGTCACTCCATCCATGGCGCTGGCAATGATCGGGATCTTCAATTTGATCCCACTGCCGTCTTTGCGAGGAATGGTAAAAGAAATGTCCACCTCGTTCGGATTGATGGTCACTTCACCGGGGACCAAGGCAATCTCATCAAAACCATAGGTGACCCGGGCTTTTCGATTTCGGCCAATCCACATGCCCATAAATTTACTCTTTCTAATTACACAAATGCCGGGTGGAAAAGGATCCAATGATCTCCCTCCGACCCAGCAGGTTAAAACTGAATACTATCGTTGACTGTGCCGCATTGGGGACAGCGCGACCGGTCAACATCGGCATCATCGGTATAGACAAACGAGCACCGCTCACAGCGAAAAATGCGATCTTCACTGGGCGTGGGCTCAAATCGCCGCCGCAACCATTCGGAATATAGGGCAACGGCTGAAAGCCCCGCAAGCAAAGAAACTAAGTAGCCAAATATGAGGTTGTCGATCGTCATCGGCCCATCACCCCGAGAGTAGTGTCAGCGTCTGGACTTTTCAATCACTTCCACAGCGCCTTGAACCGCAAATCAAACGACTTAACCGCGAATAGAAGCCAATCAACGCGAATAGTGGCAGGTCAAATACGAAGGATTTGAAGTGTTGCGAACATCGATGGAATGTCTGAGATCCTGCGACAACCGGCACGGCGGGATAAATCCCGCGCTCCATTCCAGCCGGAGCGCGGAATTCATTCCGCAGAGCGTTTCTGCCAGCAGGAAAGCTCCGGTTTAATTCGCGTCTATTGGCGTTTATTCGCGGTTCTGTTTTTTCGGAGCCTCTTATGTGCGGTTTTGGGCAGTGCCCGCCTGGATCATCGAGGGATCAGTGCCGCCTCGGACTGGAGGCCGGGGGTGCGGCTATGGGCGCAATCTCGATCCCGATATTCGACGGTGGGGCATGACATGTTCAGCGTGATTCTCTTGAACAGCGGACCGGAATTTCGTGAACGAATGACCCTCGAAAAATGGCGTCATCGGGTTTAGGATAGTGGGGGTTGGCGTGTGGATCCTCAAGAAGGCGTTCCCTGAAAACATGCCAACATGAGTGCCATGAAAATTTTAATGATTTATCCGCAGACGCCGGACACCTTTTGGAGCTTCCGTCACGTCCTGAAATTTGTATCGAAGAAAGCGGCCTTTCCGCCGCTGGGCCTGCTCACCGTTGCGGCGATGCTCCCCTGCGACTGGGAGGTCCGGTTGTCCGATCTGAACGTGAGCCGTCTGCGGGATGAGGATCTGCTTTGGGCCGATTACGTCATGATCAGCGCCATGATTGTCCATCGGGAGTCGGTCATGGAAGTCATGCATCGGTGTCAGGCGCTTTCCAAGCCTTTGATTGCCGGCGGTCCTCTTTTTACGACTGGACACGAGGCCTTTCCGCAAATCCAACACTTTGTGCTGGGCGAAGCCGAGGAGATTATGCCCGGCCTGGTGGCGGATCTGCAGGCGGGCCGCCCCCAGAGCTACTATCGGTCTGAACGCTGGCCTGATCTGACGTTGAGCCCGGTGCCTCGCTGGGATCTGATCCAGCCGGAGCAATACGTGACTATGGCCGTCCAATTCTCCCGCGGATGCCCCTACGATTGCGAATTCTGTGATATCACGGTCATGAACGGGCGCGTCCCCCGCACTAAAATGGCCTCTCAGCTGGTGGCCGAACTGGAAACCCTGCGCCAACAGGGTTGGAAGGACATGGTCTTCCTGGTTGACGACAACTTCATCGGCAATCGAAAGAACACGCGTGATCTCCTGCTGGAAATGATCCGATGGCGGGAACAAACCGGCCATACCATGGGATTTCTGACCGAGGCGTCGGTCAACCTGGCGGACGATTCGGAGCTTTGCGATTTGATGGTCAAAGCGGGTTTCAAGAAGGTCTTTATCGGCCTGGAGACGCCTTCTCTGGAGGCGTTGGTGGAATGCCGTAAGCTTCAAAATCAAACTCGGGATCTCATTGCGGCGGTCCGCACTCTCCAACGGGCCGGTCTCGAGGTCATGGGGGGATTCATTGTGGGATTTGACAGCGATACCCATGACATTTTCCGCCGTCAATTTGAGTTTATTCAGCGTTCCGGGGTCGCCACCGCCATGGTAGGTCTCCTCACAGCCCTTCCCCAAACCCGGTTGTTCCAGCGATTGCGGCAGGAGGGCCGGCTTGAAATGGAAACCACAGGGAACAACACCCAGGCGGTCCTGAACTTCCAGCCCCGGATGAACCGGGAATTCCTGCAAGCCGGCTATCGCGAACTGATGCGAAAGCTCTATGAACCGAAGGTCTACTATCAGCGGGTGCGCACCTTCCTGAAGCACCATCGTTCCCGGGGGCCATCGTTGCCACTCTCACGAGCCGATTTAGAGGCTTTTCTAAAATCCTTCTGGTTGCTGGGCTTGAGGCATCGGGGGCGTCGCGCGTATTGGCGCCTGTTCTGGGGAACATTACTCCGGCATCCACGTCAGTTCCGACACGCCATCGAATTGGCGATTCTCGGTTATCATTTCCGCCGTATCGCCAACCTCCTGTAGGCTAGTGTGGTGTTTGCGAAATACGATGCATTCTGCGGCCAGGAGTTTTGGTCAGGAGCGAGGCGCGCCGACCGCGCATATCCGGAATGGATCTGCAAGGGAGGCGCAACGAAGTGCCTGGCCAAAAGAACGGCCGCCCAGAGGGTTGCGCCGAAAATGGCCCGCTGACTTCGTTACGCGTCGGTTACAGCCCCACGAAGGGGATGCGCCCTCCGCGTGCCTCGTCATCGGGCCATTTTGGGCGCAACAGAATGCATTGTATTTCGCAAACACCACACTAGGGTTTGCCCGATTGGGCAATGCAGGCGGTGATGAATCCCTTGAATAAGGGATGGGGAGCGGTGGGTTTGCTCTGAAATTCGGGATGGAATTGGCATGCCAGGAAAAAGGGATGTTCAGGCAACTCGATCAATTCCACCAGGGTGCCATCCGGCGAGCTGCCGGAGACCGTGAAACCGCTTTTCATGAATCTGTCGCGGTAAAAGTTATTAAACTCGTATCGATGCCGATGCCGTTCATGGACGACAAAAGCTCCATATAACTGCGCGGCACGGGAACCCAACGCCAGTTGGCAGGCTTGCGCCCCCAGCCGCATCGTGCCCCCCATTCGAGTGACGTTCTTCTGTTCGTCCAACAGCGCAATCACTGGGTCCTGCGTATCCGGATCGAACTCGGTCGAGTGGGCATGGGGAAGTTTCAAGACGTTGCGCGCGAATTCGATCACGGCAATTTGCATTCCCAAACACAAGCCCAGATAGGGGACATTGTTCTCCCGGGCATACTGGGCCGCCAAAACCTTGCCTTGAATTCCCCGTTCGCCAAAGCCGCCCGGCACGAGAATCCCATTCAATCCCTTGAGCCGCTTGGCGGCGCCGCCGCGCTCGATCTCTTCGGCGTCGATCTTTTCAATGTCCACACCGCTGTCATTGGCAATCCCCCCATGGATGATGGCTTCATAAACCGATTTGTAGGCATCGTTCAATCCGATGTATTTGCCCACCACCCCAATCCGCACCCGGTGTTGCGGCGCAATCAACTTGCGGAGGATGTCCTGCCATATGCTCATGTTGGCCGGGGGAGCATCCAATCGCAGCAAACGACAGACGAGGTCGTCCAGCCGCTCCCGCTGCAACATCAGGGGCACCTCGTAGATGGAATGTTCCACATCCCGCTCCTCGATCACCCCCTCGTAAGGGACATTGCAGAACATGGAGATCTTCTGACGCAATTCCTTGCCGAGCGGCTGCTCGCAGCGACAAACCAGGATATGCGGAGCAATTCCAATCTCCCGCAGCTTGGCCACCGATTGCTGCGTGGGCTTGGTCTTAAGTTCCCCAGCCGCTTTTATGAACGGCACAAGGGTCACATGCAGGAAAAGCGCGTTGTTGTATCCAACATCCAATGCGAATTCCCGAATCGCTTCCAGGAACGGCAGCCCCTCGATGTCGCCTGTGGTTCCGCCAATCTCGGTGATCAAGACGTCAGCCTTGGACTTCTCGGCCACCTGGTAAATTCGGTTTTGGATCTCATCCGTCACATGGGGAATCACTTGCACCGTCTTGCCAAGATATGCCCCGCGCCGTTCTTTCTCCAACACGGTCTGATAGACCTGGCCGCTGGTCAAGTTGTTGAACCGGGTCAATTGAGTGTGTGTAAACCGTTCGTAATGACCCAGATCCAAGTCGGTCTCCGCTCCGTCCTCCAACACGTAAACCTCACCATGCTGATAAGGATTCATGGTGCCGGGATCCACATTGAGATACGGATCAAATTTCTGCAAGGCGACCTTCAGGCCGCGGTTTTCCAGAAGCGCTCCCAAGGAAGCAGCCGTCAATCCCTTTCCCAGAGAACTGACAACGCCGCCAGTAACAAATACATACTTCATATTCTTTCCGTGATCCTCAACAAATGCTCGACCCGTTCCACGTCCGCCGGCACATCCACTCCCTGGCCTGTATAGCCGACCGTTAGTACCGCAATGTCAATGCCGTTCTCCAAGGCCCGCAATTGCTCCAATTTCTCCGCCTGTTCCAGGGGCGATACCGGCAGGCTCACCAACCGCAACAGGCTCTCCCGACGATAACCATACAGGCCGAGATGCTTCAAAAACGGAAAAAGCGCCAATTGCTCGCGCACCGGAATCGTATCGCGATCCCGTAAAAAGGGAATGGTGCGGCGCGAAAAATAGAGGGCTTTCCCCGCCGCGTTCACCACGACTTTCACCACGTTAGGATTCTCATAATCCTCGGCATCCCTCAATGGAGTGGCGGCGGTTGACACTTCCGCATGATCCAGCAGCCGGGCCACGGCATCGACGACTTTTGGATCCATGAGCGGTTCGTCGCCCTGGATGTTCACGACCGCGTCGCAGTCCAACCGGCGAGCAACTTCCGCCACGCGGTCTGTGCCGCTCGGATGATCGGGCGAAGTCATCTCAACCCGGCAAAACTCCCTCGCAACGCATCCAATTCGGTCGTCGTCTGTCGCCACGACCACATCCGAAAGCAGCGCGGCCTGCCGGCAACGATTGACCACATGCCCGATCAGGGGTTTGCCCAAAATGGGCGTCAAAGGCTTGCCCGGAAAACGGGTTGAGCCATAACGCGCCGGGATAATCCCAATGATCTTCATAGAAATCGGAACTGCAATCGGCAGAGGATTGCTTTTGCGTAGCGTTCGTCACTCGCCGGATATAACCCGGAAAAAAGAAACGGGGCCCTCACAAGGACCCCGTGTTGTCTTTTAATCACTATATATTAGTAACGACGCTGACGACGTCCACCGCCATCTCCACGTCCCTGCCCGCCGCCGCCGCCGCCGCCGCCGAAACGGTCACCCCGGGGGGGGCGTTCCTCGCGAGGACGCGCCTCGTTCACGGTCAGGCTCCGACCCCCAAATTCCTTGCCGTTCAAGGCTTGAATCGCCGCCGTCGCCCCTTCTTCTGTCGCCATCGTGACGAAGGCAAATCCACGGGGACGCCCCGTAAATTTATCCAGCATGAGGTTCACGTCCGCTACCGGACCATGCTGAGCAAACAGATCTTGAAGCTCGTTTTCCGTCACCGAATACGAGAGATTCCCCACGAATAACTTTGTGCTCATGATGATTATTTAACTTAGACTGAATGCAATTTCGCAGGCTGTTCCCGACCACCGGGCCAAATCATCACTGAACACCAAGCTCAACTGAGGATTCTCCGCGCTTCGAAATTCACAAACATTCTAAACGCCACCAACATCCATATTTTCCGAAAAAAGGCAAACCTTTTCTTGGCCCTTTCCGGTTCCAGAGGCATTTTTTTGATTTAAATCACTCTAGATCAATTATTAACGACCAATAATTCTAGCAGGCAGATAGAGGAGCGCCTTAAACCATGCCAAAAGGGCGCCGATCAGAATGAAAACCAATCGAACCGGCAGAAGCAGCAACCAGACAACGGGAAACGCCACTAGGGCCAGCAAGGCCACCGGCCAACATAACACCAACAGCAAACACCAGCAGAGAAAGGCGATCAGGATTTTCATTACCAAACTTGTCTGTTCACATTCAAATGATCATTCAGGGACTGTGATGACAATACCCGAGACTCATGGGGTTTGTTGCAGTTTTGGAGATCAAGAGCAAGCCAGGAGACGGCGGAGGATCTTCCGATGGGCTCCTGTGAGTGGGAGTTGTTCGGCCTCGGAGAGAGAGACCCAGCGATCGTCGAGCCCCTGCACGGGCGGCTCGTTCAACAAGGCGCCTCGGAACACACTCACTTGAAACCGATAGCGGGTGATGGCGTGAGACAGGGACAAGAACGGTTCCAACCAGGCCGGGATAAAACCCAATGCATTAAGCACCTGACCATCTTGAATCGGGCATCGCGAATGGGTTTCGATATTGGGAAATTCCCAATAACCCGCGTTGATTCCGTGAGCGGGCCTCTGACGCACGAGCCATTGGCCTCGATGTTCAACGGCCAGGACGAGACAATGCCGGAGAACGGGCGGTTTGGCGGGCGCTGTGGAGGGAAAGCGGCTAAAATCGCCTTTTTCGAAGGCGCGACAATGCTGGGTAATTGGGCAGGCGGTGCATCCTGGATTACGAGGAATGCACACCGTGGCCCCCAATTCCATGAGGGCCTGGTTCCAATCGCCAAAGCGATGTTCGCATCGATCACCCGTTGCCGGAACATGACGGATCAGGGAACCGGCGATTCGACACAGCTTTTTATCGAGGTCGGAGGTCGATCGGAATCCCCGGATGGCATGGAGCCGCGATAAGACGCGTCGCACATTGCCGTCGACGACCGGTTCGGGGTGATTAAAAGCAATGCTGCATATGGCGGCGGCCGTGTATTGTCCCACGCCGGGCAACTGGCGCCAGTCGGATATGTTTTGCGGAAAGATGCCTTTAAACTCGTCCCGAATCATCAGGGCTGCCTTCTTTAGATTCCTGACGCGCGAGTAATAACCCAATCCCTCCCAATGCTTAAGCAACTGCTGATCGGAAGCGTCCGCGAGGTCGTTTACCGTGGGTAGCGCGGTCATCCATCTCCGCCAGTAGGGGACAACGGTCTTGACTTGCGTCTGCTGCAACATCACTTCAGAGATCCAAATGGCATACGGATCGTGGGTGGTCCTCCAAGGAAGGTCGCGAGCATGCCGGTGATACCATCGCAACAGCGGATTCACGATGGCGCCGACTGAATTTCGATTGGATGTGGGCCGCCTTCGGCAAGGCTCGGTTATGGTGTGCATGCTTGAGTCTCGATGCTTCGCAATTTAAGATTCCACAAAAAACGCAGACGTCCAATCATCATGCATTTTTCAGTTCAAATCTGTCCTGATCTTGCCGTGGTCTGGCGCCTAATCTTGGTCTTACCCGTCCTGATTACGGCCCAAGTGAATGCGGCCGATGTGACCCTTGCGGCTGATCTTCTGACCTTGTTTCCAGGCGCGACGACCCATGGTGAGATGATCTGTCAGATTGAAAGACCAGCCCGGTGCGGGGGCGTCGCGCGCGACGCGCTGTCCCAGCTTCCCCAGAGCACCAACCAGAACGCCCGTATTGAATATGACCTGAGCCTTCCCAGAGTTTCGCGCGGTGAACTGCTGTTGCTCCATTTTGCGATCGGCCTTGCGGATGGAGCCCGTTTCGATCAGGGCGAAGACGGAGTTCTGTTTGCCATCGAGGCAAATCGGCAGACGATTTTTTCGGCTGTGTGGCAGGAGTGCCGCTGGCTGGATCAGGCCGTCGATCTCACGGATTATGCCGGCCGTAACATCCAATTGGCTTTTCTTACCGATGCCCGGCGCAATACAAACCACGACGGATCGGTCTGGGGCGCCCCCAGGATCCTTCACTTTCATGGTGCTCCCCAAAACGGTCCCGAACAACCATCCTTGCCTTATGGGATCGTGGCGGTCCATCCCAAAACGAATGCCAATCTGACGCTGCAACTCCAATCCCTTGATTCCACCAACGAGATCGTTTGGACTCTCACCCATCCGGTCACTGATGGGCCCGTCTCCTCATGGCATCTGTTTGAATACGGTTTTGTCGACGCAACCCGGGTCAAGCTCAACTGGACCCCCGTCGAGGCGGCAGACACCGTGTGGGTGAATTCCCTTCCAGCCGAACCAATTCTACTCCGGCTGTCACCGGCGCAATCCATCATCACGCCGGATTCCCAGATTCAGGTTCGTGCTTTGGTGCGTAACCAGGGTCAAGGTTACTTGTCTCAAGGAGCTGCTTTCGTCAGCTTAATGGCTCAGGACGGAGCCGTCTTTCCGGCGCAGCCCGTCCCCCCTCTTCGTCCCGCCGAACAAACCACGGTCGAATGGACATGGCAAGCGCCCTCAGAATCCGGAGTCCATAACCTTGAGGCGCAGCTTATCACCACCAACGGCGCGCCTCCACAGCAAATGACGACAACAATCGAGTTGCTGCGCGCACCTTATCCACAACCCTCTGCCTACAACAGAAACCTGGTTTTGACCAACCGGCACATGAAAATGGAGTTGATTCGCTCGAACAACGGCTACTCCATGGCAACCCTATGGGCCTGGCATAAAGATCAGTGGGTCCAGATCGGGGTGTGGCGTCCTCTAATGCAAGTGCTCCTGGACACTCCCACAGGCGAACAAACGTGGGAGATCCGCCCTCGCTCATTTGATCGGGGACGAACCGAGGACGGATCACAACCCACCAGTTCGCTGCATTATCAGGGAGTGGTCACCGATCCGGAACAGGCGGATTGGGCGGTTGCCTTGAGGATCGAGCTCGATCCCGATCGACCCATCGCCCGAATTCACTACCTGTGGCAGCCATCCGCCCCCGTTAAAGTCAAATCACTTTGGGGCCCAAATTTTTATGCAGGCGATGGAAGCTCCGGCAGCGCGAAGTCGTGGGGGCTGTTGCCTGGCCTGGAATATCTCTTCGGACCCGAACCATCCTCGAATCCTCGTGATCTATCCCCTCCCCTTCACGATCGACGCACTCCGCATCCCTGGAAAATAACGGTGCCTGTGATGGCCGTGAGTATGTCGCCGGGGCAATCGACTTTTCTTGTTCGTCCCGGACCTTTCTTCTGTCCCGATTCCCTCAAGGATGCACCCTCTGAACCCTACGCGTTTGATGACGAGGTCACCCTGGGTCTGTTCTGGAGTCCCATTCAGTCCGGCGATGCCCAGGATTGCATTCCTTCGGTTCGTTTCTCTTCGCCCAACCTAGATGAAGGCATGGAGAACCATCGTCTCGGCCTTTTTCTCCCGAGCGTGCCGAAGTATGTGTCGGAAAACGCCGATCGCGCCCGGAATTCCTGGGGAATCAATTCAGGTCAGATCATCAAGCTGGATGCGAGCCTCGTCGCGGCTTCGGGACCTGCGATGATGGTCTTGAGGGAGTATTATGAGGCGATGGGCGGATTCCCGGCGGCCAACTCTTGGCCACGATCGTTTGAGCAGGAACTGGCCTTGTGTCGGGAGGCATTCATGAAAACGGTTTGGGACAGTGGTGCGACAAAATGGCGACATCACACCGATGGGGCATCTCATCATGCCCCCGGCTTTGCGACATTGCTTTGGCTGGACGCCCACATCGCCGCTGATGCGGTGGCCAAGCGAGAGTCTCGCGCGCGGGTTGAGTCTGCCGCCCAAAAAATGCTCGAAGACACAGGCCCCGCCCTCTTTATCTCCGAAACCAACTGCCACATCATGAGATGGGAATTCCCTTTCTATTATGGGTTTCTGGAGGAATCATTGCTGGCTCTGGAGTCCCGAATTCGGACCTCGGCCAACGCTCAGCATCCGGAGGGAGGCTGGATTTTCGAACCGGGCAACGAGCCAGAGAAGACCTTGGGCAAAGTCGGCGATTCCGTCCTGGGCACATCGGCCCGGCATTCCGCCGATTTGTTGCGTTATGCTCGCATCACAGGCGACGAATCCGCCCGGCAATCAGGGGAAAAGGCGTTGGCGTTCATGGAAAAATTCCATGTGCCTCGAGGGGGCAGGGCTTGGGAATGCCCGATTTACCAACCGGATCTTTTGGCTGCGGCATGGGCGATTGCCGCCTATCTGGAGGGGTACCGGGTTTCGTCCAATCCCCGATGGCTTCAACTGGCCACGTACTGGGCTGAAAACGGTCTTCCTTTCGTGTATCAATGGTCGCTGGACAATCATCCGATGATGCTCGGCGCCACTTTGCCAGCCTTTGGCAGCTCCTTTTATACTCAATCCTGGTTGGCCACCCCTATGCAAGGGTCTGGTTTGGTATACGCTCGCTACCTCCAGGACCTGGCATTTTTCCTCAAAAAATCCCCTCTAACCGATCAGGCGGCCTCCCATCCTGTTCTTCTCAATCTCGCGCCCGAGGACTGGAGGCGTGTCGCGGAAACCATCACCGTGAGCGCGATGCACCAACAAATAGACCAGGGAGACCTCGCCGGCACCTATCCCAACAGCATCAGCGGCTTTGAAAAGCGAAATCCGCCGTTCCTGAATCCCGAGAATATCCTGGTCAACGTCCTGCTCCTCCAGGGATATGATCCCGATGTGAAGACCGTCCGTCTGACACGGGGCAATGAACGCCCCCTCGTGATCAGTTCAGGCGCCGGAATCGCGCACGCCGAGATCCGTGATGCCGAATTAATCGTGGAACTCATCGGCCACGAGGGAGAAACCAGCCATACGTTGATCAGCGGCTTGAACCCGGCCGCGGTGCTCTGCAACGAACAACTCCTGAATCGTTCCTCGGATCCCCTGAAAACCGCCATCGGCTGGCATTACAACCCCCAACGCCAGTGGACATTCCTGGCCATCCCCCATACCCATGCAACCGCCAGGATTCAGGTCCGATGGGCCAAATAACCAGGGCTAAACCTTCAGTTGCGGCCCGGCAAAGCAGCGCTCCTGCGGCGCCCTCGCAACCTTGGAGCGTCCCCCCAAAAATCTTCCAGCGCGTAGTGTTCCCGGATCTCGGATCGCATCAGGTGAACGATCACATCGGTATAATCCAGGACAATCCACTGCGTGGGCATGACTCCATCAATCGCACGCGGACGCAATTGGTGTTCCTCACGGAGTCGACCGGTGATCTCGTCCATAATCGCCCGCAGGTGGGGTTCGCTCGTTGCGGTGGCCATCACGAAGTAATCCGTCACTGAAGTGAGCTTGCGGACATCGAGAATCGTGAGGTTCTCCGCCTTTTTATCATCCGCCAAATCCCGGCATAGCCGGGCCAGTTTTCTTGAATCCATTACTCAATAGTTTAGTCGCTTTTTTCTAAAGATAAAGCCGATTATTTCGAATCGCCTCCGCAACAGCCGCCGGCATCAACCAGTCCAATTCCCGGCCCGCTCGAATGCGCGCACGGATTTCCGACGAGGAAACGCTCAGCGGAAATCCCCGCAAATGACGTCCTTGAAACGGAGCGGGCAGCGGAATCAAGGCCTCCCCCGGCCGTGGAATCACGATAAACTCGATCCGTCGACTCAATTCCTCGGCTTCGCGCCACTGAGGGAGGAAGCGAAGATGGTCGGCCCCAATAAGATAGAACAATTGAGCACCGGGAAACCGATCCGCATAGGTCCTGACGGTCTCAATCGTGTAAGAGACACCGCCCCGCAGGATTTCCTGGTCGTCCACCACGAAAGTGGACTGGCCTGCCAGAGCCAGCCTCAACAAACGCATCCGTTCTTCCGCCGGCAAGGGGGCCTGCAACGGCTTGAACGGCGACTGCGCGGCCAGGATAAAGCTGACCTGATCCAGCCGCATTTCTTCCAGCGCCGCCCGCGCCACGAGGAGATGCCCGAGATGGACAGGATCGAAGGATCCGCCAAAGAGGCCGATGCGCCTGGGAGGAGTCGTTTGACTGTCATCCAAAGTCTTCACTCGGCTCCTGGGGTATGTTCATTTTCAGTGGTGAACCGCACACGTCTCAACCCTAAGGATTTTCTTGCCTGCGGCGAACAAAAAAATCTGAGGGACGCCGATGATTGGCTTGCACTTAGCCTGTGAACAATATATGGGAAGGCATCACATGGACCGAGTATTGTTCGAAAGCACAAACCGCCGATCGCCCGCGGTCGATTTGCGTCAAGCCCTTCTCCAAGGGCAGGCGCCGGATCGCGGCCTGTATATTCCCCGATCTTTCCCCTCTCTGACTCGCCATGATCTGGCGGAGTTCGGCCAACTGCCTTACTGCGAAATTGCATTTCGTGTGCTGAGCGGATTTTGCCAAGGGATTCTGGCCCCTGAGGATCTGCGAAGCCTGTGCCGAGATGCCTATAATTTCGAGGTTCCCCTTGAGAAGGTCTTTGACCGGGTTCATGTGATGCGTCTGGACCAAGGTCCAACGGCCTCGTTTAAGGACTTTGCGGCCCGGATGATGGCCCGCTGGATTGGCCGGTTTGTGCGTGAATCCGGCCGGTCTCTCAATATCCTGACCGCCACGAGTGGCGATACGGGTTCGGCCGTCGCAAGCGCCTTCCACGGCGTCGCTGGAATCCGGGTTCTGGTTCTCTTTCCCCGGGGTGAAGTCAGCCATCAGCAACGCAAGCAGATGACCACCCTGCGGGATAACATCCGGACCATTGCCGTGGACGGTAAATTTGATGATTGCCAGGCCCTGGTGAAGCAGGCCTTTGCGGATCCGGATCTGGCGGGCATTCCTTTGTCCTCCGCCAATTCCATCAATATCGGCCGTCTGTTGCCTCAGAGTGTTTATTACATTTATGCCGCCTCCCGCCTGGCTGAACCGGGTGAACCGATCGTCCTTACCGTTCCTTCGGGTAATTTCGGGAACATGATGGGCGCCGTGATTGCCAATGCCATGGGGCTGCCCGTCCGCCGGCTGGTGGTGCCCGTCAACGGCAACGACGAGTTTCCCCAGTTTCTCAAAACGGGTCATTATCAGAAAATCGAGCCGTCCCGCAACTGCCTGTCCAACGCCATGAACGTCGGACATCCCAGCAACCTCGCTCGGCTGGTTGCCCTTTATGGCGGTCAAATGGATGAAACGGGACGCATCCACCATCCTCCGAGACTGGACGAAATGCGCCAGAAGATCTTTTCCACCTCGGTTTCCGACGAGCGCACTCGGGACACCATCCGCGATGCCTGGCAGAGCCATCGGCTGATGCTGGAACCCCATGGGGCGGTCGGCTGGCGTGGATTCCTCGATTACCTGGAAACCGATCCTCTGTCAGACGTGCCAATTGCCGTGCTGGAAACCGCGCATCCGGCCAAGTTCCCTGACGAAATCGAACGTATTATTGGAATCAGTCCGTCCGCGCCTCCCTCTTTGGCGGCCTTGGACCGTTTGCCGGAGGATAACGATTCCATGTCAGCCGAGTATCCTCTCTTCAAGGCCTATTTGCTGGCCCGTTACGGAGATTGATTCAGCCCTCGACGAGTGTTCAGTTGCTCGATTCCGGGATGAATTGAATCACGAGGAGCCTTTGGATGCCGTCGTGGGGCGCCAGTCCAGGACCTTCAGCTGAACCGACCGTCGGCCGTTATATTCATTGACCTGAGGAGTGAAGGCCAGGTCAAAACTTCCGCCGGGCAGGGAATCCGCTTCCACATTCCAGATGATCGCATCCAGGACGGATCGGCCATCGGTCACCTTGAGTCGTGCATGCTGTTGATCGCGGCCTATGCGTTGCGGCGGGGAGTGGTTTTTCAAACCAAGCGCCATCCATTGCACGGGCGGGTTGCCCATTCCCGAGGGTCCTAACCGCGCGAAAAGTTCCACAGCCTCCACCGTCAGTTCCGGCAACAGGAGCTCACCGTCCAAACGAAGGCTTGGGTGGAGCTGATCAGGCCGCAAGCTCGCACGGGCCAGCTCGTTCAATCGCTCTCGAAAGGAGTCTATTTTCTCGGGGCGCAAGGTCAGGCCTGCGGCCATGGCATGCCCCCCATGCCGGACCAACAAATCGTGACAGCCGCGCAAGGCCGCGGCCAGATTGAATCCCTCCACGCTGCGACCCGACCCGCGCCATTCCTCGCCGTCTCCTCCCAGAATAATGGTCGGCCGGTGAAACGTCCTCAGAACACGCGAGGCCACAATCCCCACCACACCCAAATGCCAGGATGGCCGGCCCTCGACGATCACATAGTCGCGCGCGGGATCAAACCGTTGCCGGAGTTCTCCAATAATTTCATCCGCGATCGACCGCTCGATTTGTTGGCGTTCGCGGTTCCGATCGTCCAACGACTGCGCCAGGGCCAAGGCTTGCTCCGGCGCGTCAGTCAACAAGAGATTCAAGGCCGCCTCGGCCGCCTCCAAACGGCCGGCCGCATTCAAACGCGGTCCAAGCTGAAATCCCACTTCCCTCACCCCCACCTCGGCCACACACTGCGCGACCTGCTTCAACGCCTGCAACCCCGGTCTCCGCGTCCTGGACAGACGATCGAGACCCGCCGAAACCAGAATGCGGTTTTCCCCCGTCAGTGAAACAAGGTCGGCCACTGTTCCCAAAGCCACCAGGTCCAGTAGAGGACGCAAATCATAGCCTTCCGCCTCCTGTACTCCTGTGACACGCCCCTGTTTGACCAGGGCATGCGCCAGCTTGAAAGCCAAACCGACCGAACACAAATCGGAGTAGGGCGGTTCAGTTCCTTCGAATCCATCGAGGGCCGGGATCAACTTCGGGTTCACTAAAGCCCAGGCTCCGGGAACCGGATCAGACACCTGATGGTGATCCAGGACGATGACGTCTACTCCGCAACTCGCCAGCCATCGTATGGTTTCCACCGCGGTGGAACCGCAATCCACCGCCAGCACCAGCCGGGCCGGATAACGTTGAAGACAGTTCTCCGCCGCTTCCCGGCTCAGACCGTATCCTTCCTCTAATCGGTGCGGCAGATAAGTCTTCACCTGCCATCCCAACGCCGTCAGAACATCCACCAGCAGGGCCGTCGAGCTGATGCCGTCCACATCAAAATCCCCAAAGATTACCACCGATTCACCCCGCGTCCGCGCCATCATCAGCCGTTCCACCGCACGATCCATTTGAGGCAGCAGAAAGGGATCGCTTAATTGGCGCAATTGCGGCTTCAGAAAACACCGGGCCGCCTCCGGATCTTTTATTCCCCGGTTCGCCAGGCACTGGGCGAGGCGTTCGGTAATGTTCAAGGCTCCGGCCAACTGCCGGATCAGATGGGGCTCTGACGTTGTAAGATGCCACCGATATCGCATGAGAAATGAGCGCGGTCAGGGCAACCAGGCATTGAAATACTTGTGGATCAAAGCCGCCAGGGTGCCCGCCATCAATCCAAAGTAGAGATAGGTCCCCAACGCAAGACCGTATCCCACCCAGACCACCCGGCCATCTTCCTCCATCAGGCTTACGGCCAGCAAAACAATCGCATACGCCGGAATGGTATTCGTGAATGGCATGGGGACCGGTAAGGCCAACAGAAATCCCATGCTGCCGAGCAAGACCATGTTGATTCGGCGCACCACACGCCATTCAAGCCATGAGCCGGCACAGGGTTTGACACCCTTTTCCAGCCAATGCAACACTTTGATGCTCGCCCCGAGAAACCGCTTCTGCTGAGCCGCCGACAACTGCCTCTCCCCCATCCATCGCGGCAGTTTCGGCGGGAGTCCCAACGCCATCCTGCAAGCAAGCAGCAATACAATCCCCCCCGAAAAACTGCTCACCCCGGGAATGCTGACCGGCGTAAGAAATGGCAGACAAACCAAAATCATCAGAAGATACAATCCCCGGCCCTCGGTCCGCAGAAGAATGGCGTTCGGACTGATGCCTGCCTCGCCGGTGGAAGCGCCCAGAAGTGTCTCCAGGCTCGATGATAAAGGAGGATGCGACGGGTTCCGGGGCGGAGGTTTCATCAGTCAGAGATCAAGCCTCTCGTTCGATCTCAATCCAGTTTTGCTGCGTTCCCTTTCCGTTTCTCCAGGTATTTTTCGCGCCACGCAACTGCCAGTGAAACCGCGATGGCTACAAATAAAATCCCAACCACGACGATCAAGGCGTGGGATGTCGACATCCGCCAATGTTCGGGCAACAGCATCTTCAATCCAACAAACACCAGCACGATCGATAGCCCGTACTTCAGGAAACGGAAATACGCCAGGGCTCCTGCCAGCACGAAATAAAGCGAACGCAACCCCAGGATGGCACATACGTTCGAGGTGAACACAATAAATGGATCGGTCGTCACGGCAAAAATGGCCGGGATCGAATCCAGGGCAAAAATCAGATCCGTGGTCTCCACCATGACCAACACCAACGCCAGCGGTGTTAAGGTCCGCCGCCCCTCCTGGCGTGTAATGAACCGGGTTTCATCGAAATCTTGTGACAACGAAAACAGCCTCCGGGTCAGTTTCAAGATCGGGTTCTTCTCGGGATGCACTCCTTCCTCCTTGGCAAACAACATTTTCGCCCCCGTCACCACCAGGAATGCGCCAAAGATGTACAACATCCAGTGAAACCGCGCAATCAGGGCTGATCCCACCCCAATCATAACCCCGCGCATGATCAGCGCCCCCATGATCCCCCAGAATAATACCCGATGCTGATAGGCCGCCGGCACCCGGAAATAGGCGAAAATCATCGCGATGACAAAGACGTTGTCCATGGACAAGGACAACTCGATGATGTAGCCCGTCAAGAATTGAAGGGCCTGCTCCGATCCAAGCCAGGGACGTAATCCCCAGGCAAATAACATCGCGAAGCTAAACCAGACCCCTGTCCACATCAGGGCCTCGCCAAACTTCACCACGTGGGCCCGACGGTGAAACACCCCCAGGTCCAAGGCGAGAAAAAACAGGATGACCAGGATGAAAACAGCCCAGTGCCACCACTGGATGTCAGCCGTTGGCGGCATGGCCCGGCCTTAAACCTTGGCGGTTGCCGCGCTTTCCTCCACGGCAATCTGGCTGGTGCCCAACGTGGGACGCTGCCCCTTGTGCCACCACAGAACCACCGGACTCGCAATGAAGATCGACGAATAAGTCCCGGCAATCGTTCCCACCAGGAAAGTAAAGGCGAAATCCCGAATGATGCCGCCGCCAAAAATCAGCAAGGCCATCGTCGCCATCATCACCGATCCGCCCGTAATCATGGTTCGACTCAGGGTCTGGTTCAAGGCGAGATTGATCAGATCCTTGAATGAACCTCTTGAGCCTAGATTCAAATCCTCACGGATACGGTCCAGGATAACGATCTTGTCGTTGATCGAATACCCAATGATCGTCAGCACACCGGCAATCATGGTCGAACTCATCTGGAAACCGAAGATGAAGAAGAGTCCCATGGTGATCAACACGTCATGGAGAACCGCCAAAACCGCAGCCACGGCAAACGAAAACTCATATCGCATGGCCACATACAGCAGAATGCCGAACATTGCCAGCACAGTGGCCAGGACCGCCGATTTCTGGATGGCCACGCCCACCGCGCCGCCCACCTTCTGAATCCCCAGTTCCTTGAATCCGGCCTGCGGAAATTCCTTGATCAATGCCTCCTTGACTGTTGTTCCGGTGTCAAACCGGGTTAGGATCCGCAGCCGTGAGCCCGCTTCCGACAGGCCCCGCTGGTATTGAATGAGCGGATCGCCTACGTTCAACTTGTTGATGGCATCCCGCAAACGATCCACCTCGACGCGTTGAGTAAAGGACAGGGTCAAGGCATCACCCCCGGCAAAATCGACGCCCAATGTCCGTTTGCCCTGGTAAAGCCCATAGGCAACTCCCACCACAATCAAGACGCCTGACAGGACGAATGCCTGCTTGCTCCATCTCAGAAAATCAATGTTCTGGAACTTGATGATCGGCAGCATCCGGACGCGCTTGATCCAGCCTTTCATATGGAGAAAATCGAAGATCAACCGCGTAACCAACACGGCGGTGAACATGCTGGCACAGATACCAATGGTCAGCGTCACTCCGAATCCTTTTACGGGACCAGTCCCCATGTAGATCAGGATGACCGCCGAGATCAAGGTGGTCAGGTTGGAATCGAAGATCGTCCCAAAGGCCTTGGAATAACCCGACACGATGGCGCCCCGAATCGATTTCCCCAGCGCCAGCTCTTCACGCAGACGCTCGTAGATCAGCACGTTGGCGTCGACCGCCATGCCTATCGTCAGGGCAATACCCGCAATCCCAGGCAGGGTCAGGGTGCTCTGAAGCTGGCACATCACCCCCATCAAAATCACCACGTTCAGAAACAGGGCGAAGTTCGCAATGAAACCGACAAAGAAATAAAAGACCAGCATGAAACAGACCGTCGCTAGCGCGCCAATGATCGAAGCGGTCACACCGCTCCGAATCGAGTCCACACCGAGGGAAGGATCGACCCGGTCTTCCATGATGATCTTCACCGGCGCTTCCAACGGGTTCTCCAGCACATTGGCCAATTCGACCGCCTCCTGGTCGGTAAACGTGCCGGTGATCTGCCCGCGGCCCCCCGGAATTTCGCTCTGGATGACCGGTGCCGAGTAAAGCTCGCCGTCAAGAATGATGGCCATTCGTTGGCCCAGATTCTCGCGGGTGATCTGGGCAAACAAGTCGCCGCCTTTCGAATCGAGTTCAAAGTGAATCTCCGGCTCGCCCGTGATGTAATTGCGGATCATCATGGCCCGACTGATGTTGTTGCCGGTCAGACCGCGTTCGGGCTTTTTCTTGACGAGAAGGGTGGCGGGAGCATGAGGGCTGTCCTTGCGCGGACGCTCGATCAGTCTTTCGTAACCCGGAGCGGGAATGCCTTTGCTGATCAGTTCGTCGCTCTCGGGATGGACCATCCGGAATTCCAGAAACGCCGCCTTTTGGATCTGGCGCCGGGCGCTCTCGTTGTCGGCCTCCGATAGCCCGGGCAGCTGAATCAGGATCCTGTCCGTGCCCTGGGGCTGAATCAAAGGTTCGGCCACCCCGAGTTTATCCACGCGTTTGCGCAAAACCTCGACCGCCTGGGCCAGAACCCGCTCGTGATCCATATCGGCGCTGATCTTGTTGGTGTCCATCGCCACCAGAAACGAGGTGCCGCCCTGCAAATCCAAACCCAGCTTGATCTTTCCCGAGGCATCCGCCTGCACCTTGTGGAGAATCGCGCGGGTCGGCTCCTCCCCCTGCGGCACCGTCACGCCCGGGAAATACTGGGCAATCTGGTTCGTGCCAATCGCCTCGAGCAAATTACCAAAGGTCCGGCTGGGATTGGTCTTCTGCAGCGCCTGCGCGCGCTCCATGATCGCGGTAAAAGTCGCGTCCTTGTTGCTCGCCCGCCGAGCGAATTCATCCATTAGATTCCGGCTGGTCGGGGGATACATCTCCCACAGGGACCATAATACAATGAAGACTGTGAGCAGGAATTTCCAAAGAAGTTTCGGATTCATGATTGGAAAAAACGTTGAGTCGGTTCAGGATTCTGGAGGCGCTGAGGCGCGTTCCACCACTTCAGAAACGGCGCTTTTTAACACTTCGATTTTGGCGTCGGAAGACCGGAGCGAGATACTCTTCTCCTTGACGGCGACCACCACACCCATGATGCCGCCACTGGTCACCACCTTGTCGCCCGGACGCAGCGTCTTGAGCATCTCTCCATGCTCTTTCTGCTTCTTCTGCTGCGGCCGAATCAGGACAAAATAAAACACCACTATGATCAGCAGCAAAGGCACCAAGTTCGCCCACAACGGCATGCTGGGCTGCCCAGGCTGGCTCGGAGGCGGAGCCAACGCCAAAATGTTTACCAATCCAATCATCATAACAAACAAGAGGGGCTAATCTAAGGATTGAACCGCATTTGGCAAGCTAAAGCTTGCAGAATAACGATTGCGCTCCCCGGACGGAACCGGCAGAATTCCCCTCCAGGTTCCCATGAAACGACCACGCCAATTTGCCAGTGATAACTATGCCGGGATCTGTCCCGAGGCCTGGACGGCCATGGCGGAAGCCAACCAGGACCATGCCCGCAGCTATGGCGACGATTCCTGGACCCAGCAGGCCGCTGATCTCCTCCGCGAAACCTTTCAAACCGCCTGCGAGGTCTTTTTCGTCTTCAATGGCACCGCCGCCAACTCCCTCGCCCTCTCATCCCTTTGCCAGTCTTACCACAGCATCCTGTGCCATGAAACCGCCCATATCGAGACGGACGAGTGCGGCGCTCCCGAGTTTTTCTCTAACGGCACCAAGGTGTTGCTCCTAACCGGACCCCAGGGCAAAATCAATCCTGACACCATCGAACCGATGGTCAAACGCCGCACCGACATCCATTATCCCAAACCTCGGGTTCTCAGCATCACCCAGGCCACCGAACTGGGCACTGTCTATTCGGCCGGCGAATTGAAAAGCATCGGCGCCATTTCGAAACACCTCGGGCTTCAGGTACATATGGATGGCGCCCGGTTCGGTAATGCGGTCGCTTCCTTGAATGTCTCCCCGGCGGAAATCACCTGGCAGTCCGGCGTCGATGTCCTTTGCCTCGGCGGCACCAAGAATGGCATGGCCGTCGGGGATGCGGTAGTCTTTTTCAATCCCGAATTGGCCAATGAATTCGATTACCGCTGCAAACAGGCCGGCCAACTCGCCTCCAAAATGCGCTTTCTGGCCGCCCCCTGGGTCGGATTGCTCCGCCAAAACGCATGGCTCCGCCATGCCCGCCATGCCAATGCCATGGCGGACATGCTCGAAACCGCCCTGCGCCAGATCCCCGAAATCCATCTCATGTTCCCCCGCCAGGCCAATGCCGTCTTCGTCCAAATGCCTGACACCCTGGCCCACCGGCTCCACGATCGCGGCTGGGCCTTCTACACCTTCATTGGACAGGGCGGCTGCCGCCTCATGTGCTCCTGGGATACCCAGGAAAGTGACGTCAACGATTTTGTGCAAGATTTGAAAGAATGCCTTCAATCTCTGAAAACGCCCTGACCGATCATCCATGCTGATGCCTCTTAAAAGACGACTCCTGGAATACACCGGCGGCCTGCATTTGGCCGACAACCTCACGATGGTGTGTGTCCGATGGTCCCGGGAGATGAACCATCACAGCTAACAAAATAGCGCCCCATGAGTTCAGCACAAATCCTGATCGCTGTCACCGAAACAGCGGTGTTCTTCAAAATCCTTGGCCGGGCGAACTTCAATCTGAGCGCCCATTTCAAATCGGCCATCGCCGAGCTGCAAAGTCGTGGACATCGCCGGTTTGTACTCGATCTTTCGGAATGCGAATCGATGGACAGCACTTTCCTGGGCACATTATCGGCATGGGCCATCCAGCTCGAATCCGAGAGCGGGCGGGAAGGCGTTCTCCCGATCGAGCTCTGGAATCCCAACGAGCGCATCACGTCCCTGCTGGATGATCTCGGGGTCAAGCATCTCTTTCGCATCTGCGCACCGGAGCGGATCGGCATTGATTTTCAGGCGGCCCCAACCGGGCCCGTTTCGCGCGAAATCCTGTCTCAAACCAGCCTGGAAGCCCATCAAACCCTGATGGCGGTCGATCCGGCCAACATTCCCAGGTTCAAGGATGTGGTCGCTTTCTTGAGGGAAGATCTGGCGCGACTCAAGTCTCCCGCCGGGGGAACAGGCCATCGTGAAACCTCGTAAGCCTGTGCGTCCAAATACCCACTTGCCAAGACCATCCGATTGTCTGATGCTAGCTTCAAGAATTATGACCATGCATCGCCCGAACCTGGGCCACCGTCCTGGCGGTGGTTTCACATTGATCGAACTCCTGGTAGTTATTGCCATCATCGCCATTCTGGCTGGCATGCTCTTGCCGGCGCTCGCCAAGGCCAAACAGAAAGCCACCGGCATCAGCTGCGTCAACAATACCAAGCAACTGGTCCTGGCATCCGTGGTCTACAGCTCGGATTTTAACGATTCCTGGCCGTTGAACAACGAGGGGGATCCCAATGTCGACCTGGCCCGCCCCCCGGCCAGCTACTCGCCCAAAGTCTGGGTGGAAGGCCGAGAAGGATCCAACCTGATCGATGATCAGGATGCCTTGGGCATGATTTCAGAGAAGGTCTCCCTGCTCGCACCGTATGTGAAACAAAAGGACACCTTCCGATGCCCCGGCGATACCAAACGGCGGAAAATTGGCACCCAGATGATCCGATGGCCCCGCAGTTACGGCATGAACGCCTATGTGGCATGGAATAAAGCGGCGTATAGCGGCATGCCCGATGAAAAAAAATATTTGGTGGCCAAGAAAAGCTCGGACCCCGTCCCGGCAGCCCAAATGTTCATCTTCGGCGAAATTCACCCCGAGAGCATCTGCCGTCCCATGTTCGGGATGAACATGGATTCGCTCGCCATTTATCATGTTCCCGGCAATTATCATGGGCAGGTTTCCAATTTCTCCTTCCTCGATGGCCATGCCGAAGCGCATCGCTGGGGTGATCTCGCGTTTGTGAATCCAAAGATTGCCGCAGGCTCGTGGCACAATCACACCGGCAATACCGTTCCCGCTTCAGGACGGAATGACCTCGTCTGGTTAAAGAGCCGGACCACGGTCAAACGCTGATCCTGGTCTCGAGGACAGCTTCAATCGGCCCCTGACGGGTGAGATCCGGCCGGCAGACCGCTGCCCAGCGCATGGCGGAGAGTCCGGGCTTGGCGCATCCAGAGATGATCTTGCAGGAAATCAGAACTCCGCCGGTTTGATCACCAAGAATCAAGGATGGATTCCTGGCGGATTTCGCTGTAACCTCGGCCATCGTTTGTCTCAGGAATGAGACGCGATGAATACAAATCATTCAGTCAAAACCTGCCCCAAGTGCGGAGCGTCTGTTCCGGTTGACGCGCCCCGGGGATTGTGTCCACGGTGTGTCCTAGCTGGCGCCACTCTCACCCATCAATCCGGTTCGCTCCCCTGCCCCGCCGACGATCCGCCATCCCTATCGCGTGTCGCCGCCGCCTTTCCACAATTGGAAATCCTGGAACTGATTGGGCGCGGCAGCATGGGATTCGTCTACAAAGCCCGCCAGACGCGCCTCGACCGGCTGGTCGCCCTCAAACTGCTCCCCGAGGCACGCGCGCGCGACCCGCACTTCACGGAACGGTTCAACCGTGAGGGCCGAGTCCTCGCCAAACTGAATCACCAAAACATTGTCAGCATATTCGACTTCGGAAAAGCCGAGGATTTCTACTTTCTGGTGATGGAATACGTGGACGGCGTCAATATGCGACAAGCGATGCAGGCAGGGCGTTTTTCGCCCTCGGAGGCCCTGTCCATCGTCCCAAAAATCTGTGAAGCCCTGCAATACGCCCACGATCAAGGCGTGCTCCACCGCGACATCAAACCCGAAAATATCCTCCTCGACTCCAAAGGCCGCGTAAAAATCGCCGACTTCGGCATCGCCAAACTGGTCGGCGAAGATCCCGCCTCGGTCACCCTGACCGGCACGGGATCCGCACTCGGCACACCGCATTACATGGCGCCGGAGCAGCTCGAAAAACCGGCCCAGGTCGATCACCGCGCCGATATCTACTCCCTCGGAGTTGTATTCTACGAAATGCTGACTGGGGAATTGCCCATCGGACGCTTTGCCCCCCCCTCGCGCAAGACTCCCTTGGATGAGCGGGTCGACCAGATCGTGCTCCGCGCCCTCGAGAAAGAAAGGGAACTCCGGCAACAAAGCGCAAACGAGGTGAAAACCGAGGTCGAAGGGGTTAGCGCGACTTCGCCCCCCCCTGCCTTGGCATCAAGGGCTCCAGCCTCCCCCGAATCGCCGCCCGTCGCGATCCCTCCTTCCTACCAGCGGGTTTTGGTTCTCCCTCTGGTTTTTTTGGTGTTCTTGATGTTTGCCCAGTTGATTCCCGGGATCACCGGCACGGGCCGCAGTCTGGCGCACACCCTGCGAATCGGGGTCTTGCCGGCGATCCTCACCGGAACCGCAATCATCGGAATCGCCTTGCTCTCGATCTGGATTTGGCGCAAACGGGAACTGCTCTTCACCCCATTGGGATTGTCCCCGGACCTGACGGTCGTGCGATCGGACTCGGGGATTTTTGCGTGCAGCGGCTGGCTGCGCCTGACTCTGGTCGCTGGAGTGGGCTGTTTATATACGCTCGTGTTGCTGGAACTGATGGCTTACGTCTTCATGCTGGCCCAGTCCATTCCTTACGGCAACATCCGACAAACTGCCGGCATGATCGTCGAGTTGCTCGTGACCTTGACAACCTTCCTCCTGCCCATGCTGATGGTGGGCCGCGAGTTACGGCGAACCGATCTGATCCCCCCGGCGCCCGCTCCGCCGTGGATGCTCCGTCTTGCATTTCCTCTGCTGGCCTTGGGCATCCTGAGTGGTCTCGGTTGGATCCTTCAGGAAATGCATCCCGAGAGGGTCGATATCGTGGCGGTTGAAATGAACCTTTCTTCCCGTGGCTATTTGTTCATGTGGCTCACGGTCATCGCCCTGCTCACGCGAAGCCGAATCTGGCGGGCGATCGCCATCCCCGTCAGTGCCTGGTTTCTTCTTACGGGAATCATCAGTCAAGGGTTTTATTTCCACGACGTTATCTCCGCGTTTCCCGGATCGGTGATCCAACGGCTTCCTGAAGGTTTGACCGCGCAATACCTCGGCAAATCCGCGGCCATATTCCTGGTTGGACTTCTGATGCTCACGAGTTTCGCCGTATCGGCGGCCGGATTGGCGGCGTTGCTGTTGCCCCGCGCGCGGGCCGCCTTTGGCCTGGCGCCACACCCTCGCGGAAGCGGTCATCTGATCCGATGGTTGTCGCTCAGCACCGCTGTGGCGGCCTTATTCATCATTGAACGAATCGCTCTGGTCTATTGGTCAGACACCTCCCGCCCCGCCATCGCTCCCCCCGTGGCCCCGAGCCAGCCAGTGTCGTCCGATGCCGCAACCCAGAAACAGGAGATCGAGATCAACCTCGCCCGTCTACAATTGGAGGAAGTGGAGAAAAAGATCAATGTGGGGCTCTTGCCGCCCCTGGGACCTGAGGCCCTGGCAGCCAGGCGGGACGTGGCCCTGGCCGAAGCCCGACTGAAAGGCGATGACCTGGCCGAGGCCAGAATTCGCCATGAATACGCCGCCCAATTCACCACCCTGATGAAGAAGCTCCGCGAAGTCGGCAAGGCGACTCCCGAGGAACTTGCCCAGGCAATCCAGGAGGAAGATAACGCGAAAACAGCCCTGGGCGCCCTCGAGAAAAAACGCTAAGCCAAAACCTCATGACACCCGACATCCACCGGCCATGACCCCACCATCCGATCGCGCCACGCCATCGGATGGCGTGTTTACTCCCACCCATTGGACTCTTGTCATGCGGGCTCAAGGCCAAACCCCTGAGGCCCAGGCGGCCTTGAGTGAACTCTGCGCCGCCTATTACCAGCCGGTCCTTCGTTTCATTCAGCGAGAGGGCCGAGACGAGGAAGGCGCGCGGGATCTCGCCCAGGAGTTTTTCGCGCGCGTTCTCCAGCGGGGCAAGCTGGGCGCCGCCAATCCGGCGTTGGGACCGTTCCGTTCCTACTTGTTGGGCGCCGTCAAGCATTTCCTGGCCGATTTGGCCAAATTCGATTCCCGAAAAAAACGCGGCGGCGGCGCGGCGCCTGAATCGCTGGAGGCGTTGTCCGCTCAAAACGACTGGGCGGGCGACATCGCCATCACGAGCGCGCCCGCGCCGGACGCTTGGTTCGATCGTCAATGGGCGCTTACCGTGATGGAACGGGCATTGAACCATCTGGAAAACGAGTTCAAAGCCGCGGGGAAAATCGATCATTTTGAGCACCTCAAAACGTGGCTGGTCGGAGAAACCGCCGCCCTTTCACAAGCCGAGACCGCACGACAGCTCGGCCTGAACGAAGGCGCCCTCAAAGTCGCCATCCATCGTCTACGAAAACGATTTCGCGAGCTCATCCGGACTGAAATCGCCCAAACGTTGGCCGAGGGCGCGGATATCGAGGCTGAACTCCATTACCTGATCGAAGCGCTCTCCTCATAGGACGGATCGAGTGCTCTGTCTTCCATGAACCCCGACACTCGCGCAATCTCAAATCTCAAATCCGAAATCCGAAATGGTAACGGGCTCAATTCTCGGTTTTGTTTGTTGCATTGATGCGCGCCGGTCTTCAGGTTCAACCCACCAAGCCAAACCATGATCACTCGGTTTATTGAGCGAGGCGGCCTTTGGGTCGCCGTCCAAAGTGTCCTGATGCTGGGAGTCTTTGGCTTGAGCCTGATTTATCCTGCCGACACCGGAGATGCCCGCATCGTCGCCCTGGGGATTGTCTTCCTGGCATCAGGCGCCTGCTTTGGACTGGCAGGCGCCCTCGCCCTGAAAAAGAATCTGACCCCTTACCCCGCCCCCTTGCCCCATGTCAAATTGGTGCGCCAGGGGATCTACGCGCGTGTGCGACATCCGCTTTACACGAGCGTGATCCTGGCCTCGCTCGGTTGGGCCCTGGTCTGCCAGAGCTGGCCGGGACTCATCGCCGCCTGCGTTCTGATCCCCTTTTTCATGGCCAAGGCCGATCGGGAAGAGCATTGGCTGATGAACAGATTCCCGGAATATGCCGATTACGCGAAAACAACCCGGCGATTCATTCCGTGGCTTTATTAGTCCCCAGGGCAAAACCGGTTCCCCCTGCGGATCCTCCTCCGCAACGCCGGATCAGGACCGGGATTGATGACCAGATTAGGATTCCTGCAGTATGAGGCGCCGCTGGGCTAAGGGTCCGTGCAAATATAACTTCCGATTTTGGCGGGAGCGCCGCCGGGTCAGATGCGAGGCGCGTGGGCGAGAGTGTATCCTCGACGATACTCGACCGTCCACGCAACAACGCAGATGACCCGGCGCCGCCCCGCCCCGGAGGGCTGCGACGCTTTGGCTCGCTGACTTCGTTACTCCTCGGTCAGAGACTGCTGCGGGTATCTTCCCTCGTCGAGCCTCGCCAGCGAGTCAAATCCTCTGCAGCAAAATCGGAATTTATTTTTGCACGGACCCTAAGGAACCTCGAGGATTCGATAGTATCCCTGTTGTCCCCCGAGGGCGCGGGTATCGGTTTGTGTCGCCGTATCCGCAGTGGCGGTGATATCACTGGGAAGGTCCTGCCACGAAGCATCCTGAAGTCGGTCTTTGAACTGGAGCCGATAGACACGCCCCGGTTTGGCGCTCCAAGACAGGAGCCAGTGATGGTCCGGGGTTTGGGCTATCGCCAGAATTTGAATCACATCGCCGGGCGGCTCGTCGTCAGGGATGTTAGAGGCGCGCGGGGTTGGACGGTGCATCATGAGAAACGGCGGCGGACCGCCGTCTGGCGATCGGCCTTCACTCACATCGTCGCTCTGGCGGTTGTAGCTGATCGAGTCGAGGATGGTGTCGTTAGGCGCCAACAGCAGAATCGTCTCACCGTCGCGGTTGAGTTTGAAGTTGACGTGAAGATCGTTGCCGGCGCTGTTTTGCTCCGTTTCCTCATCCGCCCATACCAAGAGGTAGCCTCCCGGCGCAATCACGGTAGGATTCGGAATCGTGAACTGATGAAGATTCTGGGGATCATCCGTGAGGAAGAAACCGGTCAGATCGACCGGTATCGGATTGGGATTATGGAGTTCAAACCAATCCTCGAAGTCTCCGTCGGCAGGATCGGCGAACGTAAGGGTATTTGCGGCCATCCATTCGTTAATCCAAACCGGGAACAGCTGAGCATCGGCATTGTTCGCACTCCTCGGCGTTGGATTCAGCAGGATTTGGCGCCGGTCGATATTCCCATCAGGCATCCATCCAAAGCTATGGCCGTCTCCCAAGTTCGAATAGTCCGCATAATCCAGGATATGAACATGGTTGTTCGAGCTCAAGACGAGCGCCACCGATCCGGCATGGGGCGGCAAACGAAAGGAGGCGTGAAGCTCGCCGGCGCTGGATTCGCCGGGTTCGCCATCGAGCCAAACAAGGAGATAACCACCGGGATCAACCCAGGTGTTTGAGGGAAACGCCCATTGAGCCAGGTTCGTATAGTTATCGCTGAGAAAGCACGAGGAGAGATCCAGGCCGTGGGTCTCGGCATTGAAGAGCTCGATCCAGGGATCCCGGTCCCCCGAGCCGTCCTCGATCCCTGTGGAATGACCGAGGGCCAGTTCGTTGATCCAGAGCTTGGGCAAAACAGGCAGGCCGGCAAAAACCGAGTTGCGCACTCCGGGCGTGTAAGCGGTGGTCACGGTGTTTGGGACACTTTCCAGGGCGAGGCCGAATGTGATATCGGTGCTGCTGGCGTTGACCTGGTGAACCTCGACCGCGAGCACATTGTCGCCGCGATTCAAATACTCGGCGGATAAGATGAAGGGACCTTCCTGGGTGGCATCGGGCGCGTTACGAGCCGCGAAAGTGCTCGAGGTTACCGGCCCCGTCGGCATCCCCAGACGATAAACCTCATGGCCATTGAGATAGACGATGGCTCCGTCGTCAATGATCGTCGTCAGCTTCAGCAGAACGCCGCTGGGATTGCCTTCAAAACTAAAGTGCGCGCGAAAATAATACGTCGTAGCGCCCAGCGTCAGCGGGGTGTTTTTAGGCCCCGGGAGGGATGAGGATTCCACGTAAAGCAATCCACGGCCGGAAGGCCATGGATTGTCGTTGAAACCGAGCTCCTTCCAGTCGGGGCCAGGATCAACGCCGGTCTGGTTGTATTTCCATGAATCGGCGACTTGGATCAGTGTCTCAGGGCCGGCAATGGCAGCAGCACCGACAGCGGCCCAGTTGGCCACACGACGGTTGTCCTGCGAGGGATCGATCAACTGCAGCGACGGCCCTCGGCCATCGGCTTCCACCGGCCATGGCGGGGTGTCGGCATACGTCACCTGGTCAACAACCCGGTCCGAGGATGCTGAGGCGTCCGGCTGCACCAGCCACAAGGTTTCTCCGCGATTGTTCAATCGGCCCTCAAATTCTCCGGCCACGGCAATCGAGGTTCCATAAGCGCGGGCAAAGGCGGTCCGATCGTTGGCCATCACCACAAAGCCTCCCGGTAATAGAACGGTCCCCGAGGGAAAAACCCCGTCGGCACCGTCCAAACGATAACCGGAAAGATCGAAGGTTGTCGCGCTCGAGGTGTTATGGATCTCGACAAATCCCGATCCTGCCAATTCCGGATGATACATGATTTCGTTAATCACCAGATGATTTTCGGGGCGATCCGAGATCCCGGTAAAGGTGATCCGCAGATCGACCGAGGCGCCGGGGACCCCTTGCCCGGCAGGATCATAGCCTTCGATTCGCAGCGTATTCAGGCCGGCTACCAGGGGAACCGG
The DNA here is from genome assembly GCA_022709905.1 of Verrucomicrobiota bacterium. GTDB lineage: Bacteria > Verrucomicrobiota > Verrucomicrobiia > Limisphaerales > UBA1319 > JAKLHY01. Next base: position 94,167 of record JAKLHY010000014.1, read on the forward strand.
GGCAGTCCAATTCGTCACGGTCGCCCAGGAAACAGGGATCGTGGCGCCATTCACTCTAATCTCCTTGACTTGAACCGGCGCCGTGCCCTCCAGGATCGCCAGGTTGCGGTTTGTGCTGAAATCTGCGCCGGCGTTGCTCGTAATCCGAAACGGCGCCGCCACCCCTCGGAGCTGTGCCTGGAGATAAGCCCGTCGTTGCGACAGCCAGGTCTTGACGGCGGTGGGCGCGGCCAGCGCTCCCCCCGAGCTGACGGTGACCCCGTTGGCCGTCAAGGCGGCATAAAATGCATCCAGACGAGCATGGATCCTTTCCGGGAGCAACGGGCCATCGACTGCATCCTGGATGGCACGCCAATAGGCGCGCTGCAATTGCGGCTGACGATACATGCGGCCAATGGTCGGATCCCGGTTCGATTCCCCGAAAGGCGATGAACCCAGGTACATCAAAGGCGACTGGGCGGAGTACCCGTGTTGGGCGCTCGCCAGCATGACCCAGTCAATGTCCCACATGTAGAGCTGCCATTTGCCCTGGGGCGGCTTGTAGGCGTACATGTTCTTTCCGATATCATAACCGTAGCTGTCCAGATTCACGACGATGTGTTCGGTGGCGAAGATGCGCATCCATTGCTCCAAATCAATCCAGTGCTCGACTTGCCCGGGATACGCCAGTTCATTGGGAGTGTTCAGGACGTCCACGAGATCGAACAGGCTCTGGTAATCATTCGCCGATCCGCGCACCGCGCGCTTGAGCCAGGACCATCGATATCGCGCCAGCTTTTTTTTGCCGCCGGTTGTCGTGTAGTTTTCAAGCCGGGGCGGTCCGACATGGCTGGTGCCCACGCTATCGGTGAACTCGAACCATTGCTCGATCTTATACAAATCCCCATCGGTGTCCTGCGGCAGCCAGCTCTCAATCAGGTCGCCGTTCACCTGCTGCGCGTCTTCGTATATACTGCGCCGTTGGGTGTCGGTGACGCCGTTGACGTGCAGATGAACAAAACGGCGATGGTTGAACGAGATACGCAGCTCGCGGGCGATCCAGTAAGCGATCGGTTCCTGCATGGCGGTCGTGTCACGGCCAGGCCAATCCAGCACGACATCCTTGGCCCCCAGAAACGGTTCGTCCGAGGGAAAGACCAGGGAGTAACCGCACAAATTCCCGCTAGGCGTGTTATAACCCGGCGAAATATGCGGACTGCCGGCATACAAAGCGCCCACCCCGTGAACCACCCGTTCATCGTTGTAAACAAAACTCACATTCAGGGGAGTGTTATCCAGCTTGGACCGGCTCGACCACAGGTTGAATGTCTCCTGGGTCATCCACATCCGATAGGTCCCCAGCGCGCCCACCGGTCGGGTTTCGCCAAAACGCACCAGGCATTCCCGCCCCCGAACCTCACGGGGATAGGTCGCGCGTGCGGGTGGACTGGCGCTGTCATCGGCTTCGAGATAAAACGCGACGATTTTTCCTGCGGCTTGACCCGGAATGGTTGCGCTGAAAACGCCGTCCTTGGCCACCGTATCGGCCCCGGTTCCCTCATCATTCATCGCGACCGTGGCATATTGGGTCGCCGGATCCACCCGGTATTTCAATCGAACGCCGCCCACCCGATCCGGATCGTCGATTCGCGCCGTCACAACGACCGGTTCCATGGACGATGGAAGCACGGGCTGATGGCGCATGTCGGAAATGGCGGGGCCAATATTCGATAAAGCGCGGCTGTTGGGCAGACCCGGGGTTCCAGGATTCAGGGGCACATCCAGCTTTGAAAACGCCTCCAGATAATTTCCGCGCAGGCGCATGAGGATCTCAGGGTGCCCGCATAACCAGCGGACCCGGGCCCTCAAAGTTCCGATCCCGCCCGGGCTCAGACTCGATGTCAATGTCGTGCGAACGCGATTCGCCCCGGTATCGCCCCGCGCAACAGCTCGAACATGCAGACATCCAGGAGTGCCAAATCCCTCGCTCGATTCCCAACTCGATTGAGCCTGGGTGCCCTGAGCCACCCAACCGCCAAGACCAGCATCGAAAGACGCATTGGCCACCAGGTTGCCTCCGTTCGCAAAACGGACTTCGACATCATCGATCAGGCATTCTCCCTCCCCTTGAAGGAAGAGCTGCAGCGAATCCATTGTGCCTGTCCCATGATCCAGAGTTCCGGTCGTTTCGACGAGCGTCCATCGGCTCTTGCCGCGCTCGTCGCTGTCTGCCCAATGGGCCGCCAGACGCCGGTTGCCGCGGGGATCAACCAACTCCAGGCTGCTGCCCCCCCCATCCGACCACCGTCCCCATTGGCCTCCCTCGCCATAGGTCACCTCGTCCACCACCGCATACTCCGTTTGGGTAACATCGATCGAACCGGGATCGAATATCCCTTGCTCGATAGGCATCGCCAGGGCGATGCGCTCGCCGCGATGCGAGAGCGCCCCCAGAAAATTGCCGCAGACATTGCTGGTGTTCAGCTGAGAATAGTTGGCCAGCAGTCGAGACATATTTTTGGCCACGACCAGAAAACCACCCGCCGGAATGACCGTTCCCGAGGGAATCGTAAACTGAATCCCATCCTCCAATCGCCACCCCCCCACGGCCATCGCCTGAGGACCATAATTGTGCAACTCCACAAACTGGTCCTCGTCATCCCCGCTGATCGGATGATAAAGGAGTTCATTGATCACCACCGTTCGGACCAAAGGACGCGCATTGGATTGAGACGGCGTGGGCTGGTCGAGTTCTTGAAACGAAGGCGCCCCGTCCGGATATCGTCCAAACGCCACCCCACTTGACTGAGGTCCGTATCGGATGGCATCCATCACTCGATAACCGCCGGCATCGAACAGATACAGGGATTCCCCCGATGCGCTTAAGGCAAAGCCCAGCTGCCGCTCGTCAAGTGCAAGAAAACCTGAAGGGCCAATCATTGTCCCTTTCGGCAATCGGAAACGGTTGGTTGCGGGATCGTCCGTGATGACCCAATCCGAGAGGTCCACCGAACGTTGGGAATAATTGTATATCTCGACAAAGTCCAGGGCGGGTTCCTCGGTCCGAGCCAGGATTTCATTGATGACAATAACAGGTTCGTCCGCGCCGCCCTCGGGTTCGCGGCGTCCCGGAGAACCATCCACATAACGGCTCGCGGTCCAGGCGCGCGGATCGCCTTCGCCATACGACGGATGGGCCAGCACAAGGGAATGGCCGGCTCCATCGGCAGCCACAGGCCAGGGCCAACAATCGGAATAGGTCACTTCCAAGAGAACGGCGCCCGCGGGATTCAGCAGTCTCACAGTTCCCTTCTGGTTCGAGAGCTGATGGGTGAATCCCCCCAATACGCCGCTGATCCCGAACACCGATTGAACGTCCCCTGGCGCGGGAGCCACCACCACAAATCCGCCCGCCGGCACAAGGGTCGGCCGAGGAAACTCGAATTCAATTTCTCCGGACAGTCGATGGCCGCCCAGATCTTCGGCGACAAGCTGCGCGTTGTAGATTTCGATGAACTCGAGGTTTTTTCCGGCGGGCCGGGAGGCTGGGTGAAACATGATTTCCGAAATCACCCAACAGGTGCGGCGGCTGCTCGGCCCCAGTGGATCAGCCTCAACACGCGCAGCCATCAAGGCCAAAATCACCAACAGCCCAAATTGGTATAACATTAAACCCATTCTCATAACGCTCAATGCGCGCCGAGTGTAACTATCGCATCACAGGGCCAAAAGACATTTATCGCGGTTTTGGGGATCGGCGGCGCTCTCGGAGTGCCGCCGCTCGCAAGCCTGGCGCGGAAGGCCGGGCCTTCAATCCAAGCCAACGATTGCAAAACGCAAGGGAACCATGCATTTTGAACGGAAGCGATCATGAGCAGTCATTTGCTGGATTACATACCTGACGGCGTGTTTACCGTGGACACCCACTGGCGCATCACGCTGTTCAATCGCGCCGCCGAACGAATCACAGGCATTCGTCAGGAGGATGCGATCGGACGGCGCTGTTGCGATGTGTTTCGCGCCAGCATTTGCGAAAACGCCTGCGCATTGAAACAGACCATGGCCACCGGACGGCCGGTCGTCAACAAGGTGGTCTACGTGGTCGATGTCAAGGGACAGCGCATTCCCATCAGCATTTCGACCGCCGTCCTCAAGGACTCCAAGGGCAAAGTGGCGGGAGGCATCGAGAGCTTTCGGGATTTGCGCCTAGTGGAGGAACTCCATCGGCGGGCCCAAACCCAGGACCGCGTCGCGGATATCATCGGCCGCAGCACGGCGATGCGCCGGCTTTTCGAGATTCTTCCCGAGGTGGCGGCAAGCGATAGCACGATTCTGATCGAGGGCGCCAGCGGAACCGGCAAAGAACTATTTGCGCGGGCCATCCACACGATGTCCAAACGCCATGCCAGGAAACTCGTCGCCATCAATTGCGGCGCCCTGCCCGACACCCTGCTGGAATCCGAACTCTTCGGCTACAAAGCCGGGGCCTTTACCGACGCCCGCAAGGACAAACCGGGCCGTTTCGCCCAAGCCGAAGGCGGCACGCTCTTTCTCGATGAAATTGGAGATATCTCGCCCGCCATGCAAACCCGCCTCCTGCGCGTCCTCCAGGAACGGGTCTACGAACCCTTGGGCTCCGTGGAATCGGTCAAGGCCAACGTCCGCTTCATTACGGCCACGAACAAGTCCTTGAGCCAGCTGGTCAAGGAAGGCAAATTCCGCGAGGACCTCTTTTATCGCGTGCACGTCGTCCGCCTCGAACTGCCCAGTCTGCGCGACCGTCGGGAGGACATTCCCCTGCTCATCGAGCATTTCGTGGCCCAATTCAATCGCCGCCAGGGCAAAGACATCGGCGGCGTGTCCGACGATGTCCTGGCCCGGTTGATGGATTACGATTTTCCCGGCAATGTCCGCGAACTGGAAAATATCATTGAACATGCCTTCGTCCTGTGCCGGGCTGGATTAATCAAGGCCACCCACCTGCCTCCGCATCTGCGGCTGAAAACCGGCGATACCAGATTGAGCACAATCACCGGCCTGACCTTGCAGGCCGTCGAAGAAATGATGATTCGCGATGCCTTGCGGCGCAATCAAGGCAATCGCACCCGGGCCGCCAAGGAATTGGGCATCGATCCCAGCACTCTCTTCCGAAAATTGAGAGCCCTGCCCCGGCGCGCTGGCCCACAGGGTCAATCCGCTGATTCTGATCCCAACGCGCACTCGTCATCTGATCCCTAGGACGTTCAAGGAGCGATCGCGGGATCCAAAGCGGTCCTCCGATCGTTGGATTCAGACCACGGCAGACCTCGAACCAGGCCAAAATTCCTGGCCGCAGAATGCAGCGTATTTCGCAAACACCACACTAGCAGGCCAAGAAATGTCGCCTGTCTCACGGTGTCACCAGCAAGGCCTCGACGAACTGGCGGGCTGTTTGCGCCGCAGCGGTGATTTGAGCGGGAGTGCCGCCATCGAGGCATTCAATGACGAGCGGGCCGCTTCGGAACCCTCCCTTTTTCAGGCGAGCCAGGACTGTTCGGAAGTCCACCTGCCCTCGGCCCGGATTGATCTGCACTTCCTTGGGCGGTTTGAAGTCTTTGACGCTCATCCCCACAACGAGGCCATCCACGGTGGCGGCGTCCTCAACCGGATCCAGCTTGCCGTCCGAGTAATAAAAAATGTTGCCGGGATCATACCAAAGCCGGAAATTCCGATGCCCGACCTTCTCGATGATTTGCCGGCACTGGGGACCGGTGGAGTTTTGGCCGCCATGGGGTTTGACACTGAGCCCGACCCTCTTGGAGACGGCATAGTCGCAGCATTCAGCCACCACTTTATAATACGGCTGAAATAGTTTTTCGTCGGTCGTCCCGCCCAACAGGAGGTGGGGACACGAACACAGGGCACAGTGATCGATCAATTTTTTCAGGCCGGCGATGCCGGCTTCAATGGACTGGGCCACAGGAAAATCACCGCCATAGATGGAGAGGGTCTTGAGCCCCCGCTTGCTGACCTCCGCGGCGATGGCCATCACGTCTTCGGGGGTGGACTCCACGTGGACGATGACCCACGATTTGCCTTTGGCGGTCATCAGGCCGGCATACTTGAAACCGGCCTCGGCGATGCCATCCAAAGCGGTCTGATAGCTATACTGATCCCACGGTCGCGTGTAACAGCCGACCTGGTATGCCGGTGGGTCTTCAGCGCCGGATCCAATCCGGCTCCCCCAACCCACCAGCGAGGAGGCAGCCATCAGACGAATGAAATCACGGCGGGCATAGTGTTGGGTCTTCATCACAGTGTTAATGGATTGCATATTGGCCTCGAGCTTCGCGAACAACGCCTGACAATCGTTTGAAATCAGTCCGCAAACGCCTGGATTTCCGAGCACGACGCAAAGGCCTGCCGGGGATTGTCCCCACATGCGGGTTTGCCGACGATTCGGAGGGCGACGGCCTTGACTGGGTTTGGCAGTTTCAGGCTGAACGATTGGCCATCCTTGAGTCCCGCGTTATGGGTTGCGGTCGTCTCGGGATAATCGGTCAATTCACCGATTTTCTCCCAGGAAGCGGCCGGGGCAGACTTCACTTCAACGCGCGGCCGGCCAGTGCTCGTGTCAAACCACCCCCCATCGTGGAAGGTCCTGCCGTGGGCGAACACAACGCGGCGGAATTCCACGGATGGCTCGGTCTGCACGCAAAAGAAGGCTTCGGCTTGGGCTCTTGAATTGAAGGTGACCACGAAGGACTCGGTATCGCCGTCAGCGATGGATCCCTCGACGTTGCCGGCCTGGCTGCGGCTTTCGTTGGCATACGCAAACAGCGACGCATTGATCGGCGGAGGCGTCCCGGGAGACCGCAACCAGACCGCATAACGCCCCCCGTCGGCGCCCGCATCCGCAAAAGGCACAAGAATGGCTGGGTGAACTCCGGACTGACGCGCGCTCAACAGCCGGGTGCTGAAGAGCAGAGTCCCGGTGCTGCCGGCATTGAGCTCAAAGGGTTTTCGGTCCTGGGAATCCGCCAACGCAACCAGGGCTGGAAGGGGAAGACCGGGATTGCGTTTCTGGTCGTAGGCGAGAACGAAAGGCCCCCATTGAAGTGACGTCAGACCAATATTTCCGTGTTCCCCCGCGATGGCCCTCGGTTCGAGCCGGAACCGAAGGGTGAACCGGGCGTTTTGTCTCCATCTCTGAGGTGGCAGAATCAGCCAGTCTCCTTCGATCTTGTATTTCCAGTCATGGCTGGTTTCGCCAACAAACTGCGGAAAACTCGACCAGGCCGGCAAACGAATGCGCATGCCAAACGGATCGGAACCGGCCCGCAGAACGACGAAAGAAAAATCGCCTTTTCGAGGAAACTCGGAGCGTTGTTCGATTTCAACCGCCTGGCCGGAGAGACGGGTGTTGACCCGGCCGGATCCCAATAGGTTGAAAACAAACGAGGTGGATTCCTCCGGAGCTGGGCGGCTGGTGAACACCGCGGATTGCGGCGCCAGGGCCATGCCGCGCGGACCGCTGGAAACACAGCAGTTGATGCCGGGACCGTAGGGTTTTGTGCCTTCTGGAGATGTAAAATAGCACCATTGCGCGCCATCGGGACGTTGGGCCGCCGACAACTGGTTGTAGAAAGTCTTCTCCAATTGCTCGCCAAATCGCGGTTCTCCGGTGAGCCGTAATAACTGCCAGTTCAACTGAATCCAGGTGGTCGTCACACATTGTTCCCCGACATGAGCGCTCATACCGTTGGGCAGGTAATAATCGTCACGGAAATGCTCGCCCTGACTGCAGGCGCCGGTGATGTAAAGACGCTTGGACACGATGTCCTGCCAAGCCGTCAAGACGGGTTTCAGCAGATCGCGGTCTCCTGTGGCCCTGGCCAGTTCGCACAAGCCCACCAGATTCGACAGCATTTCGTAAGCCTTGCCGTTGGCGGTCTTATTGACGTGTCCGTGTTCCAACAACGAGGCGATGATGCCGGGGCCGTTGGACTCGTCCCAGGATTTGACAATGTAACGGCAGAAATCGAGGTAACGCGCATCCCCAGTGTGTCGATATAGGAGGACCATGGGTTCGAGAACACTGGTCGCCGCCATGCCGACGTGGGTGCCGGCGGCGATGATGCTTTTCTTCGAGGGAAAAGTCGCCACAAGAAGGTCCCCGATCTTCCGGCAGGCCTCGAGCGCGGACGAATTACCGGTGTACTCGTAATAGGTCAGCAAACCGATGAGGTTATACTTGTGCGACCAAACGTCCCAGTCGGCCTCCGGATAAAGACCGAATCGTTTCTCGGGAATATAGGTCCCGAGGTAACCATCGGGTTCCTGGGCTTTAATCAGCTCTGCCGCGGCGTAGTCCAGCTTCTTGCGCAACGCGGCATCGCCGGTGTTCGCCCACGCCAAGGTCGAGGCGTGCATCCACTTGCCCATATGTTCGCCGATCCAGGGATGGGTGCCGGGCTTCTTTCGAAAACCGGCCAGGAGCGGTTCGAGGTCGACCTGGACCAGGCGATTCTTTTCGTTTAAGGCCACCCGATTTCCGAGCCAGCCGTCGATCCGGATGTCGGCGGGCGACAACACCTCGAGCGCGTCAGGCAATCGCGCGGAGACAACGGGCAGATTGGGCTGGATTGCGGCGGCATGCGCGGCGATAGCGCTGCCAATCAGAAAGAATCCAAAATAGTGCAGTGGCTTTTTCATGCGGTGCTGCCGAAAACTGTAAGCTGCGGGGTTTGGTTCGTCGAGGTTTTGTGCACAGTCGGGACTCTATCGTGAGATGACTGCCGTGAAGCGTTCCTGTTCGTTGGAAAACCTGCGACAAAAGATTCACCCCGAAGACCGTAACCCATTTATTCTGGCTCTTGACACGGCAATTCAGGAAAGGACGCCGTTTGAATGCGAGTACCGGATCTGCGCGCTGGACCAGACCTATCGTTGGATTCTGAGCAAAGGAAAGATCGCGCTCGCCGGAGACGGCAAGCCTGCCCGGATGTTGGGCATTTCCATCGATATTACAGAACGCAAGCAGGCCGAGGAAAGACTGCGCCAAAGCGAGGCGAGGTTTCGACTTCTTTCCGACACAGCGGGACGGTTGCTGGCGGCGAAAGATCCCCTGGCTTTGGTCAAGGAACTCTGCGGTGAAGTCATGCGGCATCTGGATTGCCAGGTGTTCTTCAATTTCCTGGTCGAAACAGGCCCGAGCGCGGATGCAGATCCAGCGACTGTTGATACGGGGGATCATCCGCAAAGGGATTTCAATCGGCGGATGCATCTCAACGCGTATGCGGGCATCCCCAGGGAGGTCGCGTGTCAGATTGAAGGGCTGGACCTGGAATCAACGGTCTGCGGCTGCGTGGCGAGAGAAGGAAAGGTCATTGTGGTGGAGGATATTCAGCACGGAAACGATCCATGCACCACGGTGATCAGGAACTGCGGGATTCAGGCTTATTGCTGTCATCCGCTCGTGGTCCAGGGATGCGTTATAGGCACGCTTTCTTTTGGGACTGCCCACCGCCCGCATTTTGCCCTGGAAGAGATTGAACTGATGCGGACGATTGCCGACCAGGTATCGGTCGCCATGCAACGTCTTAAAACTCTACAAGCATTGGAAATGGCCCACACAGAGGCGGTCAGCGAAAAGAACCGTCTGGACGCCGTCATGGAAACTCTGCCGGTCGGTGTATGCCTCCTGGACAATCAAGGCAGCATCGTCCGTGTAAATCCGAACTATGAAAAGGTCTGGGGGGGGCCGCGTCCTCATGCCCGGGGAATTGGGGATTATGGGGCCTATCGGGCATGGTGGGTGGAGACAGGTCAGGCGCTCCAATCCGAAGAGTGGGCCAGCGCCCGAGCGGTCCAGCAGGGAGAGATCGTGATCAACCAGGAGCTTCGTATCCAACGTTTCGACGGCAGTCAGGCATACGTGCTGAACAGCGCGGCGCCCATCCGTGATGCCAAGGGCCAAATCACCGGCTGCGCCATGACAATTCAAGATATCACCGAGCACAAGCGAACCGAGGAGTTGCGACGTCAGCTTGAGCTCCAAATGCAGCAGTCCCAGAAAGATGAGAGTCTCGGGGTCTTAGCCGGAGGGATCGCTCACGACTTCAACAACCTGCTGACCGTCATCCTGGGCAATATCGGTCTGGCGTACGCCGACCTATCTGAACATTCGCCAGTCCGAGTGTATCTGGAGGACGCCGAAAAGGCCTCCCACTGCGCGGCAGACCTTTGTCAGCAGATACTTGCCTATGTCGGCAAGGCTCCGTTGTCGCTCAAGCCAGTCGATCTCAACGATCTTCTTCAAAACATGTTTCGTCTGATTGCCGCTTCCGTATCGAAGGACGCGCAAATCTGCGGGGACCTTGCTGATGCCCTGCCTCTCGTCCAAGCCGATCCCATCCGGTTGAGGCAGATCATCATGAGCCTTCTGATCAACGCGTCCGAAGCCATTGGAGAACAGCCAGGCCGGATCACGATCAAGACCGGGTCGGCCTTCTGCAATTCGAATGACCTCCGGAGCCCTTGGTTGAGAGATAGTCTCCTGGGGGGGCAGTATGCATTTCTGGAAGTGACGGACACCGGCTGTGGCATTGAAGCCTCTTCGTTGAAACGGGTGTTTGACCCGTTTTACTCGACGAAGTTCCTTGGGCGAGGTTTGGGATTGCCGGCGGTCTTGGGCATCGTGCGGCGTCATGCTGGAACCATTCAAGTTCGTAGCGTACCGGGACAAGGCAGCACATTTCGTGTGTGGCTGCCGACCATCGGCGGCAATCGAATCATTCCAGCAACGCCTCCAACTGCTGCGCCTCTTTGGCGGGGCTCCGGTACGGTCCTGGTGGTTGATGATGAAGAGGGAATCCGATCCGCCGCGAAAAACATGCTTTCTCTGCTCGGTTTCGACGCCATCACGGCTGCGCACGGCAAAGAAGCGCTCGAGATCTATCGCGAGGATCCCGATCGGATCTGGTGTGTTCTACTCGATGTCACCATGCCCCAGCTCGGAGGCGAGGCCACCTTTCAGGAACTTGTTCGCATCCGAAGAAACGTTCGCGTTGTTCTGACCAGCGGTTATGCCAAGGCGGACGTTCTGGCGCGTTTTACCGGCGCTGGTCTGGCTGGTTTTCTCCAGAAACCCTACACGGTGCAGCAGTTTGCCGCGGTTTTCCAGAGCTTGAGCGGCGAGGATTCTTGCCGACCTACTCGAGGTCAGGAGGGAGAATGACCGTGGGGATCTTTGACCGCAGCCCGGAGAATCTTGCGGACGATGCAAGATCATAAGATGCCTTGTTTTCTTAAGGATCTGTGTAAAAAACAACTTCCGGTATCTTGTTTTCGCAGACCCTAGGCCAATTTCCTGAGCAACGCCACTTCCTTCTTCAGGATGTCGGCGTGCTGTTCTTTAGAGAATCGGCCCAGGCACTCGTTCTCCAGACACAAGTCACCGGCATATTTCGCCCGGGCCAGAATGCCAACTATCCGCTGATAATCGACATCGCCCTCATAGAGAGGCGCGGCGTGCTTCTCGTATTCCCAACCTATGGGCCGCGGGGAGTTCTTCTTGTCATCCGGGTAACTCAGGTTCTTGCAGTGCGTGTGAAACACCCGCGAGGCGAACTTCTCACAAATGCCATAGACGTCTTTGAGCGGATGTCCGAACCAGTAGAAATTCATGGCATCCAACGTCAGCCCTAAATGATCCGAACCGACAGCGTCAAACAACTCCTGCAACACTTCCGGCCGGTTCGTCCAGTGCCCGTGGTTCTCAATCCCAAAGCGGACAGGGGTGTCCTTGGCCAACTCACAGAGCTGTTTGCAGGCCTGAATCGCAAAGGGCATATAGTCTTCGGCCTTGATCGCGCGGGGGACGACATCGATGCGGATCGCCCCGACAGCCATGATTTGGGCTACCGCCACCAGTCGTTTGGTCCAGGCAACCTCACGCTCCAGGCGTTCGTCTAACCGGTTGCTCATGCAGAATGCCGTAATTTGCAGACCATGATTCTCGACGTCCTCGCGCAACACGCGGATGTCCTCGGCGGTGGCAATGCTGTATTTCTTCTGGGGATGAAAGAGGCTGGGACATTGCAGGTCCTCGTTGACCACGATTTCCACCCCATTCGCCCCCAATTCCTTCAAAGCGGACCAGCTGTCGGGTTGCCCCATCGCTTTCAGATGGCCATCTCGACAAGCCACCGGCCAACCGGGCTTCTTTTCGGCTCCCTGACAGGGCTCTGGATTCCCCAGGATCGCCGTAGCCACGCCCAGGCTAGCCGCTGTTCCAATAAACTCACGCCGCGTATAGGAATGTATGGGATGCATAGTTGACTCGCCGAAAATCCTAATCAAACCCACCAACAATCCAAGGCCAAAGAATACAGGACCTTCGTGTTTGGCCCGCCATGGTTCGTGTTGATTGGCGTCCATTCGCGGTTAAGTGGTTTTATTTGCGGTTCAGGAATCCTCCGTCGGGGTTGGATTGGCGGTAGTCCGGCATCAAAAATGCTCATTATTAAGGCATGGACCTGCACCTGATCGATAGCTCATGCAAAACACGGATCCTTGCGGCGCTGGCGCGTCAACGGGAAAAACGAACGGCTCCTCGAACAGCTGAGCATGCCACCAACAAAGGCCGCAAACAACAGATGGTTTGTGCTCAACCGACCTTAAGGTAGTTGGCCAAGGCTTTTGTCAGTCACCCCACCTCCGGATGGATTGAGCTGACAACTCGATCCCTCATGGATAAGCCCGGAATCCCCGCGACTTCGATATTCGTAATTTTCTAATAATGAAAACATTAAAACTAATCCACGTCCTGGTCTGCGGCTGTATTCTTGGCTCTTCCTGGATCGTCCAGGCGGGGGTGCTGTTTCCGGCGCATTCCTCATGGAGATATTACCTTGGCCGGTCTGAGGCTTCCTACCCGACTGATGCCTGGCGGACGATTGATTACGGGGATTTCTTCTGGACCACAGGCACAACGCCGATCGGCTATGGCGAGACGAACATCACCACCACGATTCCCACCAGCAGCAACCGCCGGTGGATGAGCGTCTTCTTGCGCAAGACGTTTAACGTCAGCAATCCGGCTAATCTCTCGGAATTGATCCTGTCCGTTTGGATCGATGACGGCTGCGCGGTTTGGATCAATGGCCGGCCTGTGGGACGATACAACGTTCCGGAAGGTGAACTGGCGTATGACACCCCGTCTCGCACCCCCCTGCCCCTGGGTTCGATTGAACAAACCTTGACCGTATTCCGGATCACGAACGACCTCAGCAGTATTTTGGTCCCCGGGCAAAACCTGATCGCCGTTCAGGCCTTTAACGTCAACCGGAACAATGACGATTTCCTGTTCGACGCCGCCATGGAATTTGTGCCGGACCAGAAGCCGCCGACGGTGGCTGGCTTGATCCCGCCAACTGGAGCCAAGGTTCCCGTTCTGACTCATGTGGAGGTGACCTTTGATGAAGGAGTCAAGGGGGTGGACGCGGCCGATCTCAGGTTGAACGGTTCCCCGGCCCGCAGCGTGATGAGCCTCTCTGACTCGCAATATATCTTCGAGTTTGATCCGCCAGTTCCTGGCGAGGTCCAGGTGTCCTGGATCGACACTCCTGGGATCTCCGACTTGGCCAATCCTCCCAACCCTTTCGCAGGCGGCAACTGGACATATACCTTGGATCCCAACGTTGTTTCTCCGGATGTGGTTCTGTCGGAATTCATGGCTGACAACGACAAAGGAATCCATGATGAAGACGGGGATGATTCGGACTGGATCGAGATTTACAATCCGGGCTATGGGCCAGTTGATCTCTCGGGCTGGAAACTGATGATCCACCCGGGCGATTCGGCAGCCTGGGTATTCCCCAAGATCAGCCTGTTGGCCAACCGATTTCTGGTGGTGTATGCCTCCGGGAAGAATCGCACGAGTCCGGCGGCCCCACTTCACACGAATTTCAAGCTCGATAAGGGCGGCAGCTACTTGGCGTTGGTCAATCCCGAGGACCGGGTGATTTCCGAGTTTGCCCCTGCCTACCCGGCCCAGCGAACGGATGTATCGTATGGCCGCGACCGGCTGGACACCAATCTCCTGGCCTTCTTTACCACACCGACTCCAGGCGCTCCAAATAGTATTGGCGGCCAGGGATTTGCCTCGGCGGTTCAGTTTTCGGTCCCGAGCAAGACATTCACCGGTTCCTTCGAGCTGGTTTTGTCCACAGCCTCGAGCAATGCGGTCATTCGCTACTCTATCGGCACCAACCTGCCCAGTGAATCATCTCCGTTGTACGAAAAGCCAATCACCCTCTCCGGCAGCACCCACTTGCGGGCCAGGACCTTCGAACCCGGGCTCCTCCCAGGACCGGTCCATAGCGAAACCTATCTTTTGCTCTCCTCGGAGGTAAAAAGCTTCAGCTCAGACCTACCCATCATGGTTCTCCATAACCTGGGCAAAGGCCAAGTGCCCGGTAGCGTGGACCAGTTCGTGGCCGTTCAGCTCTTCGAACCCCGGACCGGCCCGAGTTCGATGACGAACGCACCGGTTTTGGCAACGGCAGGGATCTTTCATAAACGCGGACGGAGCACCGGGGGGCTGCCGAAGGCCAGCTTCTTCGTCGAAATCCAAGACGAGCTGGGCGATGATAAAAAAGTATCGATCGCCGGTCTTCCCGAAGAGTCCGATTGGGTGCTCTACGCCCCGAACGACTTCGATCCTGTGCTGATTCATAATCCGATGGCCCATGAACTCATGCGCCAGATGGGCCGTTATTCGCCAAGAACGCGGTTTGTCGAAGTCTATCTGAAGGACGACTCCGGATCACCCGGTCCTATTACGCCGGCCGATTACAACGGCATCTATGTTCTGACCGAGAAAATCAAAATCGACCAGAACCGGATCGACATCGACAAGCTCCAACCCGAGCACAGCTCGATGCCCAAGGTCTCCGGGGGTTACCTGCTGAGCATCGACAATGCCCCGCCCAATACCCGTCCGTTCTCGGGCGCGGGCGCCGAAATCAATTACCTGGATCCCGATTACTTTGAAATCAACACACCCCAAAGAAATGCCCAAAAGAATTATCTGAGCGATTACTTCAACGCCTTCAACCAAGCCCTGCAAGGGGCCTCCTGGACAGATCCCGTCCAGGGCTACGCGGCTTTCATCGACGTGGCCGCCGCCATTGATCACCATATCCAGGGCGTGGTCACGTTCAATGTCGACGCCCTCCGATTAAGCGGTTACTTCTACATTCCCCGGAATGGCAAAATCACCATGGGCCCGGTCTGGGACTTCGACCGCACCCAGGGATCAGCCGATGGACGGGATTTCAATCCCCGGCTTTGGCGCTCGACCGTTCCGGATTACGGGACCGACATGTTTAACTCGGATCCTAGGATTTTTACGAATCCCTGGTATAGCCGGATGTTCAAAGACATTGATTTCTGGCAAAAATGGATTGACCGCTACCAGGCACTGCGGCGGGGCGCGCTGAAGTTATCCAACATCGAGGCCACCATCGATTCCCTCGCGAACGAGGTTCGCCAGGCTCAACCTCGGGAAGTCAATCGCTGGCGGGGATCCAATGGGTCCGATACGTCGCCGCGCAATGGAAGCCGGAGTTCGGGCGGTTTTACCCATGTCTTTCCCGGCACCTACCAAGGCGAGGTGGACTTCATGAAACTGTGGTACTCGAACCGCCTCGAATTCATCGATGGGCAGTTGCTCTCAGCGCCTGTCATCACCCCGAGCGGTGAGTTTCCCTCCCCCGGCTCGACCTTGACGCTTGCAGGCCCGCCTGGTGCAACCATCTACTACACCCTGGATGGGCGCGATCCGCGTCTGCCGAGCGGCGGCGTCTCTCCAACCGCCAAGACCTATGACTCGCCCATCCCGGTAACCGCCAACCTCCGCCTCGTGGCACGCTGCCAGGATCTCAACCACAAAAACCTCACCGGTTCGGGCAATCCGCCCCTCTCCAGCCCTTGGTCGGCCCCCGTGGAAAAGACCGTGGTCATTCAGATCCCGGCTTTGGTGATTACCGAGATCATGTACCATCCCCCCGCCACTTCGGGTGATCCGACAGATCCCGGCGAGTTCGAATACATCGAGCTGAGGAACACAGGAACCACCGAACTTGACCTGAATGGATTTCGTTTGAGCGGGGGGGTCTCCTTTGTTTTCTCGAACCTTGCCTTGACCGCGGGACAATCGGTCTTGGTCGTGCGCAATCAGGCGGCTTTCGAAACGCGATACGGCACAAACCTGCTCGTTGCCGGAGTCTTTGATGGCCAGCTGGACAATGCCGGCGAACGGTTGGTCCTGGAAGGTCCCTTGGGTGAGTCTATTCTCGATTTTGCCTATAATAACTCGTGGTATCCCATCACGGATGGACACGGGTTCTCCCTGGTCATTAGGGATGAAAACGCGCCGCCGGAATCCTGGAACCTCCCCCCAACCTGGCGGCCCAGCAGCATACTCGGAGGATCGCCCGCCCGAATCGATCCGCCCTTGCCACAATTCCCCATGGTTGTGATCAACGAAGTGCTGACCCACCCGGATTCCACCCAGATGGATGCAATCGAGCTTTATAATGCCGATACTGCTCCAGCCCCGATCGGAGGATGGTGGCTGAGCGACGATTTCAGCCAGCCGCTCAAGTTCCGAATCCCGGATGGAACCTTTCTCGCCCCGAACAGTTACCAGGTCTTTACCGCAGCCGACTTCGGTGCCGATGCGATTACAGGCTTTGGTCTCAGCGCACTCGAAGACGAAGCTTATTTGTTCTCCGCGGACACCCAAACAAACCTGACCGGATTCATCCACGGATTTCACTTTGGCGCCGCCGAAAGAGAGGTGTCTTTCGGCAGACACATCACCAGCACGGGAGCGGAACATTTTGTGGCCCAATCCGAGATGACATTGGGCGCCTCCAACAGCGGGCCAAAAATCGGACCCGTTGCGATCACCGAGTTTATGCACGATCCTCTGCCCGTTTATCTCTCCAACAATAATGCGCGGGATGAGTTCATCGAGATCCACAACCTCACCTCGCAGGCCGTGCCGTTGTTTGATACCAACGCCCCCGCCAACACCTGGAGGCTTGAGGGAGGGGTAACCTTCTCGTTTCCCACCGGCCTTATCCTGCCGCCTCAAGGTTATCTGGTGATCGTCGGATTTGATCCAGTGAATCATCCCGCTGATCTGGCTGCCTTTCAACAACAGTTCCACATGGACTCCCAGGTCGTCATCCTGGGACCGTGGTCAGGGCAACTCGAGAACCGGGGCGAATCCATCAGGCTCCTCAAACCTAACCCGCCTGAACCTCTGACCGCGAATAATCCCGGCTTTGTTCCATTTGTTTTGGTCGAGGAAATCGACTACTCGAATCAGTGGCCCTGGCCCACGAATGCCAATGCCACCGGCAACTCGCTCCACAGGATCGCCAGCGGTTATGGAAACGATCCGGTCAACTGGCTGGCCGCCACCCCCACGCCCGGCGGACCTAACGAAGCAGGAACTTTCGATCCCGATGGCGATGGACTGCCCACAGAATGGGAATTGGCTTACGGCCTCGATCCGAACGATGCCACCAACGATCAAGGCGCCGAGGGCGATCCCGACGCGGATTACCTGACCAACCTGCAGGAGTTCATCTGCGGCACCAACCCAACCGATCCCGCCAGCCTCCTGCGCCTCGACGCAAACCGCGACGAAGACCTCTCGGTTCGACTGCAATTCCAGGCGATAGCAGGGAAGACTTATTCCATTCTTTACCGGTTGGAGGCAGGCTCGGGACCCTGGCTCAAAGTCACCGATGTCCCCGCATCTCCCACGACGATCGAGCAGCAAGTCTGGGATCCGCTGGCCGTGGACGCAGCACAACGATTCTATCGCCTCGTAACCCCCGCGCTGCCGTAGCCGGATTCACTTGCCACGAACGGCAACGCTGCGCTGGATCTCAAATGCAGGATTTGAGATTTCAGATTTCAGAATAAAAGGGCGGGACGTTTACTTCTCGTTTCCCCACAGCGTGGGTTTGGCCTCTTTTTCCTTGCGCCATTCGTGCCGCCACTTGTGCATTTCAACCGCTCCGATCACAGGCTTGGGCTGACGCTCCTGCCGGCCGGGAATCGGTTTCACCCCGGTGGCCTTGTCGAGATACCAATAAGCGACACTGGCCAGATCCAGCGTGAGCACATTGTTGTGTCCATGCTCGATGCCGCACTTGAGGGATTGATCGAAGTAAATCGGATCCGAGATATGGAACCGATACACATGGGTGCGCCCGAGCCAGCCGGTCTCGCCATTCACCCGGGCATATCCGAAATACGGATGGCTCAACTTGTCCTTCGGGCACCAGGAGGTGTTGAAGTAATCCTCCGTGCCTGTGCCATGCAACGTCGGCGTCTTGGCGCCGTCGACAAAGAACATGTCATCCCCTTCCCCATACCACATGGGCGAGGGCGAATTCACATAGTAATTCACGCCGACAAAGTGGCCCTTGCCTGTAATATCGGCAAAGAGATAATTGCGTTCGCCGGTCGTGTTTTTTCCGCCGGGCCCCAGGGTGTCCCACTCGTTCTCGCCCTGCGGATCCGCATCGGTGAGCTGGTGATTGTACCAGGCGTGAAAACGCCCGAGGTGATCGGGCAGTTTCTCCATCTCGACATAATCGACGTAATAATAGAACGCGTCGACCTTGCGGTTCGATTGGTTTTCGACCTCGATTTTGGCGCCCTTCGCAAAGGGCATCTGGAAATAAGAGACCAGAGCGCGGCCTTCGACCGGATTCGCGCTCAACGGCAGGGAAACGAAGTTGTAGGCCTCGTCCCAGCCCTGGCCGAAGAACGGTCCCAGCGGCGAAAGCACGGAAGGCTCCGAGTTGCCGTCCCAATACATGCGCAGGACCAGGTCGTTGCGGCTCAGGCCGGGCGGAGGCGGCGCGATGGTGATCCAGATGTGATTAATGATGCCCGCGCCGCTTACCTCGAATAGCGTGCGTCGCTCGCCAGCGGGAATGTTCTCGAACCGATCGTTATTCCCGCCACTGCGATCGTAGCTGCTGATCCGTTTGCTCTTCACGCCCGACCGAATCATGGTGAGCGATCCGAGATCGTTCATGGCGGTCTGGGCGCAGAGTGCCAGCGACGCCGAAAGTAGAACAGAAGACACCCGGACAGATGTGTTCATATTTGTGAGCAGGCGGCAGGTTTGAGAGACAGGTTCACGATCCCGCAAAGGATCTTTTTGTCTGCATATTCAGGGATGGCTTTGAGCCTCTGCCATTCGGGATGGCCGCCGAACTTCTTCCAGGCTTCCTGTTGCGCTGCCATGCTCTCAAAGCCGAGCATGTAAGTCAGGTTGGGCATGCCCGTGCCTAGCATCGCTTCGCCGAAGAAAACCGGATTCAGACCGACTTCACGGAACACCTTCAGCTCTCCGATATTGAACATTTCGATTTTTTTGTGGCCGGTCTTGACGCTGGGACTCTGGTAGATCCGGAGCTGGAACACACGAGCGGGATTCTTGACCGGCGTCTCGATCTGCGGCATGCCGGTTATCGCCAGCAGAAGGGCGCTTTCCATGCGTTTGAAGGCGGGGGCTTCCGCGGGTGCATCCAGAAACTCGGCGCCTTTGCTCAGGTATTCCGAGTCGGCCAAGAGCCGCTGGGTCAGCGTGGCGAAAGACTCGAGGGTCTTGTGCCGGAGCAGCACATACAGCGGGCTGATCCCTTCCGCGGGAACAAAAACGCCCACAGGCTGGATGCCGAGGCGGTTCATCGCCGGAATCGCCGCCTTCTGAAAAAAGGCCTCGAGCCCGGTCTTCTGGGCCTCGGTATCGACGGTGTATTGGCGGAGCTCCAAAAAATCCCGGGCTCCCGAAGCGGGGAGTTGCGCCAAGGTATTCATGGGAACTCCAGAGGCAAGGCCCGCCAGGCTGGTTGTCGTGAGAAAAGTGCGTCGGTTCATAGTATTTTTCTGTGTTGGTGATCGTTTCGGTTCAACGAAAATCAATCCTTTACCCCATCGTGATCGTCAATCACAAAAAAGGGACAAAGGCATACCAGCACACCATCCGAAGAGTCGTTGTAGTGTCAAGCGACTTGAGGGGCGGGTTTGTCAGGCCGACAAATTGTCCCAGCGCAAACCCAGTTTTCGCGCGGCGTATCCGGCTTCCTTCAAGTAATCTCCGTAGACCATCAACCAATGGGAATCCCGCACTTCCTTCAGCAGCTGACGCCAATTCCCCATGATCTCGACCTCCTGCTGGGAACGGCAGATCTCGAGGAATGGATTGTCCCGAACCACGCCCCGAAAACCCACCCAACGCCCCGCGCTGTATTCTGGATTGATAAAACAGACCGGTTGTCCGGGCGGGATGGTCACCTTCGGGGCGGCGCCATATTCCGATTCGTAATGGGTGACCAGGATTGCCGGCTCATATCGTTGCCCATCCATCCGGCGCGGGGCGGTGCAGTGGGCGCAGGTCACCCGGCCCTGATGCGGAAAGGTCGAGTTATGCAGAAAAACGGGTTTGCGAGCGAGGTAACGCAGCAAAATTCCTGCCGGGATGACGACAAAGTCGGATTCGCAGAATGCCAGATGGCCTTCGTCATTCAACAGGCTCAGGCTCAGGCAGGCGGTCGTTTTGGCCTGAGGAATGATCGTGCCCATACAGCTCTTGATGGTAAAAACTTCGGCCTGGTGTTCTTGCATCAGCTCTTTGAAAAGGTAATAGAGCAGAAACGCATTTTGCACAAAAGGCCTTTCCGTGCGCAACGTCGTCTCCGACAATCCCAGATAGCGCTCCATCCATTCACGGGCCCTCTCCATCAATTGTTGGTCCTGCTGAGCGCGCCGCAGACGCGGACCGAATTCCTCGTAGCTCACTTCGATCGGGGTCAGCCCGAACTGTTCCCGGGCGATCTTGGGCGCGTCAGGGCTGTATTTGCCCCAAACTCCGCCCAGGGCGATTACGCGGGAGCTTCTGAGGCTCTTGCAGGCCGCCAGGGCCCGCAATCGCCAGAGCAACTCCCGGTAATCATCCACCACGACATCCTCGACGTGCGGACGATGTCGTTGCGGAACCAGGCTGGCGTCGGACAGGTCGTCCCGAGTCTCCAGATACTTTACGCTCAAGGCTTCATACCAGTAGTAGACGGGTCCCGACCGGTGGCGAACGAAGATCAGGGTGTCTTTGCCGGGACTGAAGCAGGCGCGTAGCAAATCTCCTCCCCCAGTGCAGGCATAGACCAGAACCGCGTCATGCTCCGATTCGTGGACACGGGCCGCATCATCGGGCGTCTGGACCTTCAGGACAGGATTGAACTGGACCTTGAACTCGCACTCGAGACGCAGATCCGACAGTTCCTTCTCGATCCGCGTGATCTCCTCGCAAACGGCATCCTCGGTTTGGACGCCGCCCCAGGATTTCCAGGAGGTCTGTTCCTGGCGAACCGGCAGACGATACATGAACACCGGCTGGACGCGCAGCGATTTGGCGCTGTCCAACAGGAGACGTGTGGGGTCCCATCCACCGATGGGATCAGCCGCCCAGGCGAAGGTATGGCGGGCCAGGCATCCCCCGGCTACGCCCAGGGCGGATAAATGCAAAAAATGCCGTCGATTCAGGCATGAGATGGTCATAGGACAATGCGGGTTTTTGGGACTTTCGGAAATCTTATCCTCAAAAAGGCAGTGGCCGGCAAGCCCAAATCCACGCCGTGGGCTTCGAGCAGAGGGAGGAAATCAGAATCTTCACACAAAGTCAATTGCGCTTCCGCTCCCGGGTGTGATTGAAATTGGCGGTCAATTCTGGTGAGAAAGAGGACTTTTCCAATATGCATTCCAGAGTCCGTTAGCCCGAGCCACGCGGAGTCCGAGGACGGCTTCTGCATTGGACTCTTTCCACCAGCAACCGGTGAGCTTGAGTCGCTCTTGAATGACATGCCGATGAGCACCCTCGACTTCCCCTGATCCAATGGGCAGGCCTGCGGCACGTGCCCCAGCATAATCCAGTTGCTGGGAGCGCTCGCTGAGGTAGCGGTGGGCTGCACGCACCGGCGCCTCTTCCTGCTCCGGCGGCTCCACATGCGGTGCGAGGGCGCGCAGAACCAGGGGGCTTTTGTTTTTCAACAACCGGTCCTGCTGGCGATGCCGCCACAGCACGGCTTGCTTGGGTTCAATGACTGTAGCCGCGTCGGCCAAGTAATCACTCACATGCCAGAAATCCAACAAATAGGTCCCCCGATCGCCAAATTGTTCACCAAACTGGGTCGTGATCCACTCGGCCCCATCGCCTACGCCATGCACCTTGGTTTGG
>JAKLHY010000140.1 GCA_022709905.1 Verrucomicrobiota bacterium
CTCGAATACCTTCGCCGTGCCCTCGATGGCCGCCCATTCCTGCCTCAGCCAGTGAAAAGCACCTGAGCAGTTACGAGGGATCGCCATACATGACGGCGGACATTACCACCCTCCAGGTTTTGCTGCCACTACATCCTTGCCTCCCCAAGGCTATTGACATAGTAGTCCGGGCGCTGATGTCCCAGGCCCCGGAGTTCTTGCAGGGGGCTGGCGCCTTGCCCCTGGGGCAGGTGACGAGCGCAAGACCCCACCCATGGCATGGTCCTTGCCAAGTAGAGCCCGTTTCCTTGGATTCCCCTCACGTTGCGGGACTGATTGTCGGAGGTTCGAAGCTCAGTGGATTTGAAAAGTCTTTTCTTGGCCTTCGGTTCGCACGACGACATTAGACTTGGTGATCGTAACGATTTGTGAATTGCCGATCCAACTTCCGGCCTCCAGGATTTTCCCATTGATGAGCACCATGGGTTTTCCGTCTTGATAGACCAGACCTTGGATTTTCAATTGGGAAGCATTCCCGTTGGCCGTGCTGGAGGCTGGGCTTCCGGCTTTGGATTGCTGGCTGTTCGAGTTCCTGTTGGGCGCTACGGATATATAGGGTTCGTTCATGCGTGTTTTCGCTCTAAACTCCATGTATTTACCGTATTCTTCAGCCGAGAGAGTATCCCTAACCTGCGTGTCGGCGTTCGACTCAATTTCCCGATATCGCGCATTCTTCTGGGCGAGTGACAACTGCCGATCTTCGCCAAGGGCCCACTTACTATCGGCTTGCTGTTTTTGAATTTGGTGGAAAAGGGCTTTTTGTTGAGAGGATGCAAAATGTAGGATGACCGTGTGTGCTCCATAGCCCAGGGAGACTGAGTTCGGGTTACTCCAATTCCTGGCGACAGACGTTGATGTCGGGTGACCGGTAGATTCCTGGGCTTTATTCCGAATAGTCGCTTGCACTAATTGGCGCCCTCCACTTGTGACTCGAGCGTCGCACTTGCATCTAATGGTTTTGCCAGCAGTGATGTCCGCCAGGGTGGCAGGCAAATAACGAGGACCTTGGGGAATCGGGGAGGGATTCTCCTTGGTAAACTTGGTCTCTTGGGTGATTATCATCACATGGTTTAGCCCCTTGCCCAAGAGAGTGATGGATCGGCCCGCTGGATCCACGTTTCCTACCTCACCTTCGATTACGGTTAGAAATCCTGTTGCGGCGAGGATTTCGCAACTCATCAATGCAATAGTGACAACCAACAGGGCGAGTGTTTTTAGAGTCTTCATTAATTGGAATAGCACTCTCAATAAAAGGATGGCTTTTTATTGTTTCTTGAGAAATTACTTTTGTGCTTTATTGAAATGCAAGTAGTTTTTAATAGGAATGAGCTATGCAAAGTGTTATCGAAGTGGGTTGAAACGTTCATGGATCAGGCAGGAGAAACTCTCTGGGGCCGTGAAACTTGAGTTAATAAAAAGTAGGTGTGTTGGTGAGTGAAGGGCGGGGGTGGGTATGGCCAGCGGGAAGCTGACGCGGAACAGATTTCGGTTTGGCTACGGAATTTGTTTGCCAGCCGGCGATGGGCATAGATAAGTTGTCGCCTGTTTTCGCCGGGCAGGATTCCGACGGCCTAAGTGAGAGGCGCCTGGAATCGACCGGGAAAGAAGTTCTATGCCAAAGCGCCACGATATTCACAAGGTCCTCATCATCGGTTCTGGTCCCATTATTATTGGCCAGGCCTGCGAATTTGATTATTCGGGAACCCAAGCCTGCAAGGCTCTTCGCGCCCTGGGTTATCAGATTGTCCTCGTCAACTCCAACCCGGCAACGATCATGACGGATCCTGGGATGGCGGACGCCACTTACATTGAGCCGCTTACCGTGCAGTCCCTCACGGCCATTATCGAGAAGGAACGGCCCGATGCCTTGCTGCCCAACCTTGGCGGCCAGACAGGGCTCAACCTCTCATCTCAATTGAACAAAGCCGGTGTTTTGGCCAAATACGGGGTCAAAATCATCGGTGTGGAGGCCGATGCGATTGAGAAAGGGGAGGATCGGATTGCGTTCAAGGCGACCATGGAGGGCTTGGGAATCGACATGCCGCGCAGCCAGCCCGCTTTTTCGGTGGAGGAAGCCGAGAAAGTGGCCTCCGAGTTGGGCTATCCGGTCGTAATTCGTCCCGCCTACACATTGGGAGGGACTGGAGGGGGATTGGTATACAACGTGGAAGAGTTGCGGGTTGTGGCCAGTCGCGGGATTGCGGCGAGCATGGTCGGCCAGATCCTCGTTGAGGAGTCTGTTTTGGGTTGGGAAGAGCTTGAGCTCGAGGTGGTTCGCGATGCCAAGAACCAGATGATCACCGTCTGTTTCATTGAGAATGTGGACGCCATGGGGGTGCACACCGGAGATTCTTTTTGTGTTGCGCCGATGTTGACGATCGCCCCCGAGCTTCAGAAACGGCTGCAGGAGTATTCCTACAAGATTGTCGAAGCCATTCAGGTGATTGGGGGGACCAACATCCAGTTTGCGCACAATCCCAAGACAGGGCGGGTGGTCGTGATTGAGATTAACCCGCGGACATCCCGGTCGTCCGCGCTGGCCTCGAAGGCGACCGGATTTCCCATCGCGCTGATCTCGGCCAAACTGGCGGGCGGGCTGACATTGGACGAGATCCCTTATTGGCGGGATGGCACTCTGAACAAATACACACCATCCGGGGATTACGTGGTGGTCAAGTTTGCCCGGTGGGCCTTTGAGAAATTCAAGGGATCGGAGGACAAGCTAGGAACCCAGATGCGGGCCGTGGGCGAAGTCATGAGCATCGGCAAGAATTACAAGGAGGCCTTTCAGAAGGCGATTCGTTCGCTGGAGAACGGGCGATATGGTCTGGGGTTTGCGAAGGATTTTCATACGAAATCCTTGGATGAACTGATGGCCTTGCTCAACGAACCGAGCAGTGAGCGCCAGTTTGTTATTTACGAAGCCTTGCGCAAAGGGGCATCGATCGAAGAACTCCAGGCCAAGACTCACCTGAAGCCATGGTTTTTGCAGCAGATGAAGGAGCTCGTCGAACTGGAGGAGAAAATCCTTCGGTGCAAGGGCGGCGATTTGCCGGATGACCTGCTGATTCAGGCCAAGAAAGACGGCTTTGCCGACCGCTACTTGGCGAAGCTGCTCGAATTGCCGGAAGAACGTATTCGAGAAAGACGCCGTGCACTGGGCATGGTAGAGGCTTGGGATGCGGTGCCGGTCAGTGGCGTGGAAAAGGCCGCCTATTATTATTCCACGTACAATGGGCAGGACAAAGTTCCGACGAGCAACCGGCGCAAAGTGATGGTGCTCGGGGGCGGGCCGAATCGCATCGGGCAGGGGATTGAGTTTGACTACTGCTGCGTGCATGCCGCCTTTGCGTTGCGGGACGCCGGCATTGAAACGATCATGGTCAACTGCAATCCGGAAACCGTCTCCACGGACTACGACACATCGGACAAGCTTTACTTCGAGCCGTTGACGGTCGAAGACGTCTTGAGTATTTATGAAAAGGAGAAGCCCGAGGGCGTGATTGTGCAGTTTGGCGGTCAGACGCCGTTGAATGTGGCCAATGACTTGGCGGCTGCCGGCGTCAAGGTCCTTGGCACAAGCCCTGATGTGATTGATTTGGCGGAGGACCGGGATCGGTTCCGTCAGCGCATGGAGAAGATGGGCATACCGATGCCTGAATCCGGAATGGCCAGCAACCTGGAAGAGGCGTTGGGGGTGGCCCGTCGGATTGGGTATCCGCTGATGGTGCGTCCCTCGTATGTCCTGGGGGGGCGCGGGATGGAAGTGGTGCACGACGAGGCCATGTTGAAGGACTATGTGCGGGCAGCGGTGGATGTAACTCCGGAGCGGCCCATTCTGATCGATCGATTCCTGGATAACGCCATCGAGGCCGAGGCGGATGCCTTGGCGGATGGCGTGGATGCCTTTGTGCCCGTGGTGATGGAGCATATTGAACTGGCCGGCATTCATTCGGGAGATTCAGCTTGCACGATCCCTCCCGTCAGCCTGCCGGAGAAGCATCTGAAGACCATCGAGGAGTATACGCTGCGGATTGGGCGTGAACTGCATGTCGTCGGAGTGATGAACATCCAGTACGCCGTTGCGGACGACCGGGTCTATGTCCTGGAAGCAAATCCGCGCGCCTCGCGCACGGTGCCGCTGGTGTCCAAGGTCTGCAATGTGCCGATGGCTCGACTGGCGACCCAGCTGATGCTGGGGGCCCGTCTGGCGAGTCTTGGGTTGCGCCAGAAACGGGTTCCGCATTATGGGGTCAAAGAAGTGGTTCTGCCCTTCAACATGTTCCCCGAGGTGGATCCTGTGCTGGGACCCGAGATGCGGTCCACCGGCGAAGTTTTGGGGCTGGCTCCTACCTTTGGACTGGCCTATTTCCGGGCCGAGGAAGCCGCCCAACCCGCATTGCCCCTGCAGGGAACGGTCTTCATTTCGGTGACCGACAAGGACAAGTCAGCCGTCCTGGACGCGGCTCGCAAGTTCCAGGAGTTGGGATTCCGGATCAAAGCGACGCGGGGAACACAGGCGTTCCTGCAAAGGCACGGCCTCCAGGTGGATCTCAGTTACAAGATCCACGAGATGCAACGCCCGCATATTGGCGACGAAATCAAGAGCGGCCAGATCCATTTGATCATCAACACACCGATGGGAAAAATGGGGCAATCCGACGATGGATACATCCGCAAAGCGGCGGTAAAATACAAGGTTCCGTATATGACAACCTCCGCGGCGGCCAGGGCTTCGGTGCTCGGTATCGCGGAACATCGCAACGGCCGTCCGAGTGTCAAGTCCTTGCAGGAATACCACGCTGAAATCGAAAAGGCCTCGCAATCGAGTGGATAGATGTCGCCGATTTCGGCACTTTAACCTCAGGGTCTGATAAGAGTTTTTTCGAAGCCAGGAGCAGAGAGTCTCTCATCACCCATCCGGTTAAGGAGAGGGATCCTCGAAGGGAACTCATCCCCTGGCTGCGGTTACTTCCGCAATTGGTAATACCGGGTGCCGAGCAAGGGAACAGTGGTCTGGAAACGGGTATTCTCGCGGATAACAGGGGCGGCGACCGGATTCCACGGGGCGTTGGCATCCAGGACAGGGCTTGCGACCAGCGTGAAATCCGCGACGTCCAGCGGCCAGGAGAGGATCACCGCTTCTCCGTTCCGGGTAATTGTCAATTCAGGCCTTGCCAACTGATCCGGTCCGCTTTGGTAGTGGGCGAAAACCTGATCCCGGGTGAGTCGCCCTTCGTAGATCCGTAACTCGTCGAGAGATCCCTTCAAATAGCCATCCGCGCTGAACAGGGAACGTCCGAGGTAACTCAGGTCGACGGCGACTGTGCTGAGCGGGATCCGGGCATTATAGACGGCTCGTTCAAGCACTCCGTTGGTGTAAACGGCCTGGAACCCCTGGTTGGGATCGTAGACGCAGGCCATGTGAAGAGACCGGTTCTCCAAGGCGGGCGCAGAATCCAGATCGGAGTATCCGGCGCCAGTGGCGATCCCGAATCGGTGGGCGCCAAAGTGGGTTTTAGGAGTGAAGAACAGGAAGTTGACTCCATCGTTTCCTGCCACACTCCCAAAATCAAACACTCGCGGCCAATTCGGCTGTGGGCCGAAATCAGCCCAGAACTCGATCGTAACACTACCGAGGCTGGACACCAGGCCGCCGGGGAGTTCGACATAAGTGCCTGCGGACCCGTCGAGGACGAGTTTGCCGGCGCTGATCCGGGCCGAGCCCTGCAAGGCCCCGTGGGCGCTGCTCACGGAGTCATTGGCATTCTCGGTAAAGCTGTAGCGATGCCGAAGAACGGCGGCCGGTGGAGGAACGACCGTGATGACCACGCTGCTGGTTTGACCTTGGTAGGTGGCCGTAACGGTCGCGGATCCCGGCCTGCCCGAACGAACGAATCCATCCGCGTCCAGGAAGGCTACCTCTGGGTCGCTGAAGGCATATGTCAAGCCGGGAATTCCGGCGAGGCTGTTGGCACTGAGATTAAAATGAGTCAGGTTCGCGTAAGTGGCGAACACGATTGGAACTTGACCGGAGTCAGCGATCATGGTGGGAGACAGTTGCAGGCTGATGGACTGAAGTGCGCCCGGATTCTGCTGGGGGGTGCTGGGTCCGAAGGCATGGCTGACGCCGATTTCGAGGGAGGAAAGCGCGCCCTGGTAAATTCGGAACTCATCGACGGAACCGTTGAAATAAGGATCCGCCGCATACAGGGATCGGCCGATCCAGTTCAGGGTATCCTTGACGCCGGCCAGGGTGATCGCCGGATCCAGGTTGCGTCCCACCAGATTCCCATCGACATAGAGGGCATGGTAACCAGCCAGCGGATTGAAAACTGCGGCGACATGGACATTGGTCAAGTTATCGAGCGGCGTTGCCCAGGCGACGGAGTCGGCATGGTTGCCGCCCGGATCGGCATCGGAGATGCTCATGTAACTGACATTTTGGCGATAAATTTGGGATGGATCTAGCGCCCAGACAGGGTTTTATCCGCATGATTGCGTGATATG
>JAKLHY010000141.1 GCA_022709905.1 Verrucomicrobiota bacterium
GAAGCGTTTTTGACCATGCCAGACAAAAGCATCCCATCCGGCGAAAGGCAGTATGGGTAAACCGGCTTTTTCTCAACCCTGTGGATACGGTGCTTATCGAACGCGCCGACAGAGTTAAAGTATTCGCCGCACTCCGCACATTGGCAGCGTGTATGCGTGACCTTAAGCTGCTTCATTTGGAACATCCTCCAAGTCATCCAGCCCAGGAATAGGAGTCTCGGCAGGCTTCACGATGGCGCGAATCTGCGCGAGATAGGCGCACAGAACCTCTACAGTCGCCTCCAGGTATCCAGAGAGCATCGCGTAGTGGGTCAGCGTGTCCGCGCCTTCCTGCGGCTCTACTGCCCTGCCCAGCGCGCCTTCTGCGTACTCGATAGCCTGCGCGACGACAATCGCGGCCTCTGCCAGCTTCACGGAATCGGTCAGACGCTCATCGAAATTCAAAACGTTCATTCCCTACCCTCCACGTTCTCCCGAGCCATCTGCCAAACGGCATCGCGCATGGCATGTTCGACACGCTTTGCTACAGCTTCGTAAAGGCTCGGCTTGCGGGAATCTGCAATCTCCGCGAACAGGGCGCATGCAACCGCGTCGATCCGGAAGCCTTCGTTAAAGGCGGCCTCAATCGTGTCCGGGTCTCGGATCAGGAAATCGAACTCGTCCTGTATCGCTTCTTGCTTCAGTTCGTCACGGGAGACTGGCGGCTCCATGCTGCCTGCGTCTTTCACTTGGACGTTGTTGCGGTAAAACAGGTTCATGTTGTTCCTCCCGATCCGCCGTTAGTGGCGGTATGGGGTCAGTATAGGCTATCCAGTATTGCGCGCAACAATCACAGATAGAATAGTTTCGCATATGCGATTCGCTTAGTTATTCCAAAACGATACAATAGCAAAATTGCCTTGTTTGATAATTGGGCGCAGAATGACGCCATGAAACCAATACCATTATCCGAGTTCGTGGCGCAGTCTGGCGGGCAAATCAACGCCGGTAAGCTGCTTTCAATAGCGCAACCTACTATTTCGCTGATGCTAAAGCGGGATAGGCAGATATTTGTTATAGCCGACCCTGTAGGCGGCTGGACGTATTACGAAATCAAGGCTAAGGTTAAGGCCGCTTAATTGCGGTTTTCGTGTTTCTAGGGACGAAAAAAAGCCCCGCGTCCGGCAAGACATAACGGGGCTTTCACTACAGCGAGGCAATTATGGCCGATATATGGGCAGAGTTTCAAGGGCAATCTTATGCCGTGAAGGTATGGCATACGGATTCGGAATATAACGTTGTAATCGGCACGGCCATAGACGGCGAGCCGGTTTTAGTCTTGTCTCCGGTATCTGCGGCACGGCTGGGCGCTGTTCTCATCTCTGCCGCTAGGCACGCCTCGCACGACGAGCATATAAACGTTCACTTGCCTATTAGCGACCTCGTAGATGAGGTTGCCAATGGCTAGGGCGCGAAACATCAAACCTGGATTCTTTCAGAACGAAGAACTTGTTGAATTGCCGTTTGAGACCAGGCTGTTATTCATAGGGCTATGGACTTTGGCAGACCGTGCTGGGCGGCTGGAAGATCGGCCCAAGCGTATCAAGATGGCCGTGTTTCCGGCTGACGACGTTGACGTAAATAGCGGGCTTGATTCCCTTGCTTCGGCGGGTTTCATAGTCCGTTATTGCGTCAACAACGAACCTTACATAGCCATTCCGGCATGGGAAAAGCACCAAAATCCACACCATAAAGAGGCCCAAAGCCTGATACCAGCCCCGGACAAGCCTGAGGCAAGCCTAGGGCTAGCCCCGGACAAGCCTGAGGCGCGCCCAAGTGAAGCCGTGCTGATTCCTGATTCCGGATTCCTGATTCCTGATTCTCTGATTCATAAATCACCTATACCAGTGAGTGATGTGTGTGTGTCTAGTACGCACGCGAGGGATGGGGCTGACATCGAGTGGGGGGCGGCGTCATGAAGCCCCTTCGACCCCATCAACAAGCCGCACTAGACCTGCTCCGCCGATCCATTGGCAAAGGCAACCGAAGGCCGATGGTGCAAGCCCCCACGGGGTTCGGCAAGACCGTCCTAGCCTCTCACATAGTTTCTGGAGCCTTGGCAAAGGGCAACCGGGTGATATTCGTTGTCCCGTCGATTTCCCTGATAGACCAGACCGTTGAAGCGTTCCACGCGGACGGGATTACCCAAGTCGGGGTTATGCAGGGAATCCACGAAATGACCGACCCGTCACAGCCGGTACAGGTTGCGTCAATCCAGACCATCAAGCGCCGCCGCATCCCGGATGCGAATCTGGTGGTAGTTGACGAGGCCCACCGTTGGTTCGAGTTCATGGGGCAATGGATGGCCCGTTGGGATGCGGTGCCGTTTGTCGGGTTGAGCGCAACACCCTGGACTAAGGGGCTAGGGAAGCACTACGACGACTTGATCGTGGCGGCGACGACGGATGACCTGATCCGGGAAGGGTATCTGTCGAAGTTCCGAGTGTTCGCCCCAAGTAAACCGGACTTGTCGAAGGTTCGCACCGTGGCCGGGGACTACCACGAGGGCGATCTGGCCGAGGTCATGAACCAGAAAGCCCTAGTGGCCGATCTGGTCTCAACGTGGAAACAGCGCGCCGATGGTCGCCCGACGCTTGTGTTCGGGGTGGATCGCGCCCACGCAAAGGCGATACAGGCAGACTTCCAATCAGCCGGGATTACGTGCGGGTACATCGACGCCTACACGGATCGCAGGGAGCGCGGGGTAATCGCCAAGCAATTCAACCGGGGAGAATTGCAGGTGGTCGCCAATGTCGGTTGCTTGACGACCGGGGTTGATTGGGACGTTCGCTGCATCGTGCTGGCCCGTCCTACTAAATCGGAAATCCTGTTCACGCAGATCATTGGCCGAGGGCTTAGGACAGCAAACGGGAAAGACGACTGCCTGATCCTAGACCATTCCGACACCCATCAACGGCTCGGATTCGTGACCGACATTCACCACGAAAAGCTATGCGACGGGAAACCACCGAAGGCGCAGGAGCGGAAGGAGCGTCTGCCGAAGGAATGCCCGCAATGCACGTTTCTCCTGCCTGTAGGGGTAAGCACTTGCCCAGCTTGCGGATTCAAGCCGGAAGTGCAGAACGGGGTGGAGCATATTGCTGGCGAGCTTGAGGAGATTGGAAAGACACAGCGCAGGCTTAACAAGGCCGTGCCTCCGGTTGATAAGGCGCTGTTCTATGCGGAACTGAGGGCTATCGGATTAGAGCGCGGTTATGCCCCTGGTTGGGCGAGTAATCAATACCGCGTCAAGTTTGGCGTATGGCCCAACGCTTACCGGGACGTTGAGCCGACGCCAGCCAGCGCGGAAACGCGGTCATGGGTTAAGTCGCAGCAGATTCGCTACGCGAAGCGGGTGGCAGCATGAAAACCACCGACGCAGCGCGAGGCAAGTGGGTTGGGATTCTGATTCAAATGGGCATCGAGGAGCGGTTCCTGCGCAATAAGCATGGCCCCTGCCCCATGTGCGAAGGGCGCGACCGATTCCGGTTTGACGACAAGAACGGGGATGGCACGTGGATTTGCAGCCAGTGCGGCAGCGGAACAGGAATAAAACTCCTGATGGGCTGGAAGGGATGGGACTTCAAAACCGCCGCGCATGAAGTCGATCAGATTGTCGGGAACGTTGAAGCCAAAACGCCCGAAAAGGAAAAGGCCGAACCGGTGATTAGGCTTAAAAAGATTGCTTCGGGATTGGCCGATATGGCGAGCATAAACCCGGTGCGGATGTATCTCGCGCGACGCGGGTTAACGCCCACGCCCGCGACGAAGTATCACCCTGCGCTTGCTCATTACGGCGACGATGGAATGCGAGTATTCCCGGCGATGGTTTGCCTGTTCCATTCCGCCGATGGCCGACCGCTTTCGTTTCACGTTACCTATCTCACGAAGGACGGGAAGAAAGCGCCGGTTGAGTCGCCGCGAAAAGTGATGCCACCAGTTGAGCCGTTGAACGGGTCGGCTATCCGACTGTTTCCAATATCGGAGCGTGTTGGAATTGCGGAGGGCGTGGAGACAGCGTTAGCGGTTTATCGGGACTTCGGGGTGCCGTGTTGGGCTGCGGCGAATGCTGGGCTAATGGAGCGTTTCATTGTCCCTGACGGAATCAAAGAGGTTGCGATATTTGCGGACAACGACGCCAACTACACGGGGCAAAAGGCCGCGTTCGCATTGGCTAATCGACTGTCTAGAACTCATGGGGTTTCGGTTCATGTGCCCGAGGTTGCCGGGAGTGACTTTGCCGATTACCCACAATCCATGACATGGAGCGCCAACTAATGGCCCACTACAAACTATCACCCGAGGATGCGACGATGATTAAGGCGTTGCTACACGAAAAAAACCAGTTGCGGGAGTTGGCCGCTTATCACAGAGCACAAGCCCGCAGGCACATGCAGGCGGCTATGGCGTTAACGCACGAAAAGATTGGAGAAAAGTTCGACGTAGGGGAGCAGACCATTGCCTGCATCGCCACGGGCAGGCGATGGGGGAGTGTATGAGCGAATACACAGGCGGAAGCGTGAGCTACTACCGAGTCAAGGTGCAGCGCCCCACGTCTGGCGGGGATGCTTACGAGGCCGAGTTGCTGGAGCAAATACGCCGGTTGAGCAACGACGAAATTGCGGACAAGTTCGAGGTTCGCCCGAATCAGGTGAATCAGATTTTGAACGGGACAGCTGGGATGAAGCTATGAGAGAAGGCGACCCCATGTTTTGGCAGATGAACCGGGGAGAGTGGCACCCCGCTGCGAAACTTACTGACGACGACGTTAAGTTGATTCGGGAATTGAAGGGCGAGCGGGACAAGCTCCGGAGAATGGCGGAACGGACAGCGAAACGTGCGGAGCGGCTGGCAGCGAAAGCCAAAACCCTAACCGCTGCGCGAGTCGCGGAAAAGTTTGAAGTCTCACACAACAATCTTTGAGATATGGGCGGGGAAAAGACGATGACTTACAATCGCAAGGAAGTTATCGAAGGCGCGACGCTGTATCTAGGGGACTGCATGGATATCCTGCCGACTCTCCCGAAGGTTGACGCGGTTGTTACCGATCCGCCTTATGGGGTCGATTATTGCCCCGGATGGGCAAACAAATTTCAACGCACAACTATTGCGGGCGATGACAGCACGCTGGCTAGAGATTCTGCACTCAGCGCATTGCAATTTAAGGCTGGAATAGTTTTTGGGTCTTGGAAAGCGCCAAAGCCCATCGGGACAAAAGCCGTCTTGATATGGAACAAAGGAACCGTCGGAATGGGAGACCTGTCTATTCCTTGGTTTCCGGCTACCGAAGAAATATACATTCTTGGCGGCGGGTTTGTGGGCACACGCACCGCGTCTGTGCTGCCGTTTTCTGTGCGGAACAATTACCACCCGACAGAAAAGCCGGTAGCCCTTATGGAGCATCTAGCGTCTAAGTGCCCGTTAGGAGTTATCGCAGACCCATTCATGGGCAGCGGAACAACCGGCGTAGCCTGCGCGAACCTTGGCCGCAAGTTCATCGGAATCGAGCGTGAGCCCAAATACTTTGACATAGCTTGCGAGCGCATAGAAAACGCATATCGGCAATCGAGGCTATTCGCATGAGACAGGGCGACCCTTTGGCTTGGGACATGGCGCACGGGGAGTGGCATCCCCATGTATCTCTGACTCCGGAAGATGTACGGCTGATTCTAGATTGTCTGGAGAAGCGCGCCGAATTGGTAGCTGAAGCGAAACGTTGTTCTACGGAATCGCTGAAGGTCAAGCAAGCCGAGATGAAAAAGGCGCGGGCACTGGAGGACGACGCGAAAGCTCTCAGGCTTGAAATGCTCCGGATGGCACGGGAGAAACAGGCGGAAGCAAAGCGGATTCGCAAATCCATACCAGAGCAGATGAAACCGCTAAGGGATAAAGCCAGCAAGCTATTCCGAGAAGCGTCATACCTTTCGCCTAGGGCACTAAGCGAAAAGTTCGAGGCAAGCGAAGGAACCATTTACGCCATCAAGGCAATGAGACATTGGGGGGCGAAATGAACGACAACGTAAACAGCCCTGCCCATTACGTCGGGGATATCGAATGTATCGACGCCATGATTGCCGCATTCGGGGTTGACGCGGTGAAGATGTACGCGAGGATTGCGGCGTTCAAATATCAGTGGAGGGCAGGGAAGAAAGACCCGCTTCCGCAAGAATTGGGCAAAGCGATTTGGTATCTGCGATTTGCCAACGGTGACGATCCGAGGGCGCACAAGTCGGCAGGCATTGCGAAAACCGTTGACGCCGACATGGCCGCATACGAACAACGGCTAGAGGGTTATCGGGCGCAGCATGGGGTGAAGGGATGAACGAAGGCGCTGTATTCGACATATCCCCAACCGCTTCCATTTCGGAAGCACTTAAGCCAATAGGTGTGGCGTTGCAGATGCTGCTGAAGTCCG
>JAKLHY010000142.1 GCA_022709905.1 Verrucomicrobiota bacterium
ACTCCTTCCCTCGTGCCTTGCCCCAGGCCAATTTGAGTGCAACGAATGTATAGCTTATTTCTTGACGGACCCTAAGCTGGGGAAACAAGGAATCCGTTAGGAGCCAGGCGTACATATGATCACCCGCATCGGCCAAGGTGCGAGGGAGAGCTTCAGGACAGCCGGCCAGAAAGCGTCGCAGTGTGGCCTGGGCCTTGGACTGATCATCGAGGAAGGTCGCGCAGATCTTGAGGAAGGCCTGGGCCGAAGCGTCCATTTGCTTGCGATTTTCGGCGATGACCTGGTCTTTGGCGATCGTTTGCTGGACATAAAACTGCACACGATTTCATTGAGAAAACCAACTGGGGATGGCCCTTGCATAGTCCATAAAGGCAACATTCCATGTTGCTTTTCTAAATGGTCGATTTTGGGGCAGGGGCCAATTAGGATGATTCCATGAGTCATGACGAGGGGCAACGGTATGAAAACCATGCGTTTGGTTCTCACACTTTTTTAGCTGCGGCGCGTTTCATAACTCAGAGCCAGATTGTCCAACTCGTCCTGGTTGCCGTGTTTACAGTCCCGATCCTTGCGAGTTGCCGCAGCATGCCTGCCGCATACACCCCCGCCGGAAATGGGCGGGTCTTTGACAAGGTATGGGACACGGTCCATAGAAGATTCTACGATACCAACTTTCACGGGGTGGATTGGTCCGCGGCCAGGAATCTTTATCGTCCGCAGGCCGTGGCCGCCACCAACGAAACACAGCTGTACCTTGTCTTGCGCGAGATGCTGAATTCTCTTCAGTCCAGTCACACGGGGGTGACGCCGCCGAGCGCCGTTCGCAGGATCTACAAGGACCGGGCTGTGAATGTCGGGACGGTGGCGCTTGCCCAGGCGGACCAGCCCGCGCTGGTTTTTGATGTGCTGCCTGACAGTCCCGCCGCGGAGGCGGGGGTTCGCCGAGGATGGATCATTGTCCGGGACTGGGAGCGGACACCGAAGAAGGAGGGCCCCATATGCGAGGGCGACACCTTGAGCGCCGATTTTCTGGATGAGAATGATCAGCTCCGCAGTGTCCAAGTTGTTCTTCGGGAGATCTCGACCGGTTATCCGCCCACGGTTCAAGCCTTGCCGGAGGGATGGATTTGCCTGCGATTCGATGAGTTTAATGCCGGGGCCTCGCGATGGCTGCACCGGCAACTTCGACGTCATCGTCAGTCGGCCGGCATCCTGATCGATCTTCGGCTCAACCGGGGAGGGTATCGTTATCAGCTGGCTCGAATCGCGCGACAATTGTTTCCCACAAACACCAGTCTCGGGACATTTGTCACTCGGAAAAACGGAGTCCGGGAATTCGCCTCGCGGCCTCACTGGGCCTCGATCGGCTACGATGGTCCCCTGGGAATCCTGGTGTCGAAGAACACCGCCAGTTCCGCCGAGATTCTCGCTGGCGCCGTCCAAAGTCATCGGCGTGGCACCTTGTTTAGCCCTGGGCCAAAAACGGCGGGCGCTGTGGCGGGCAGCCTGACGTGGATGCTGCCGGATGGCGGCAGGTTGAGTGTGGCGATCGAGGCCTATCAGACGCCCGAGGGACATTCCCTCGAGGGAGAAGGACTGCATCCCGATCGGAAGCTCCCGCCGATCACCGCCGCCGATTTGCGCTCGGGCGTGGACACGCATGTCAAGGCCGCGCTCGAAATCATGAAGGCCCCGTAACTCGGGGCCGGAATGGGTCCAGGGCCCTGCACGACTGACTATTCGATCTCGACCCGGACGCGGAACCATTGGCTCGGGCCGGCCTCAGTGTCGTAGCTGAACTCGATGGGGGCGTCTTTGCCGGAGAGCGTCGCCAGGATCTCCCAGGTCAATGGCTGGGTGGGCGCGCTGGATTCTATTCGATACAATCGTCCCGTGACGGCAAGCCAGCTGAACACCATCTCCTGATTCCTCAGGGAAGGCGGGCTGAGACGAAAGACCGATTTGGGATCGAGCGGATGCGTGCCGGCGGCGTGTTCGCCAAGGTTGCTGAGGGTGTCGGAATCGGCATCGGATTGCGCGTCGTCTGCATCCAGGGGATCGAAGCCATGCGCGAGTTCCCAGGCATCGGGCATGCCATCGGCATCGGCATCGGCGGCGAGCGACGGCGCAGGCCGGGCCTCGAAGGCCCCGATGCTGGGGGGATCGGCGTAACAGTCCTCGCGAAGATCGGCTTTAACGCCGGGCAGCGACACTCCCCGGCCGGCAGCCGGGCTGTTCGTGGCCAGCGAATAATCGCCCGCGGGGGCATCGACGAAAAGCGGATCCCGGCCTGTGATGCCGTTGTTTTCCGGGGCCGGCAGGTCGGGGCGGGATTGTCCAGGATTGTTAAACGCGTACCAAAGATTATTTGAAAAGGCAAACGTGACCGGCGAGGTGCGCGGACCCACGTTCACAAAGGTGCTGAGCCGCGAGCGGTCAAACCAGGCGAGGTTGTTCACAAACTGGTTGCTGCCGCACTCAAGGAATGCATAAACGCCGGAGGACGTCGTCTCTTGCAGGATTCGCATCACCCACCGGCGGGGCTCAATCAGCGTGTTGTGGGCCGCGATGCAATCGACGGCGCCCACAAAGGCGAGGGGCGCATCGGAACCCTGGAAAAGATTCGCTATCACCCGGATGTTCCGGGCCTCCGCATTCGCCCGGACCGTCTCCAGGGGCGGCCGGAAAAATTCAAAGCCGGTCGATCCTCCGATATTGACGGCCCGCTGACCGCCATTGAGAAAGCGGTTCCCTCGAATCACAATGTCAGCCGAACCACCCTTGCACTGGATGGAATTGCTTCCCATATCCGTGAATCGGCAGCGGGCTATCACACCGCGGTGGCAGCCGACGTGGTCAATGCCGCTGCCCCCCGCGCTCATCCGCGCAAACTCGCAGTCAAGCACCTGGTAATCGTTCAGGCCGGACAATTTCAGACCATCCTGGTTTCCCCCCGTCCCGATGTCGTGGAATGCCAGGTTTCGAAACAGGACGTTGCATGCCGCCTCCGGATCGGCATATCGCCCTCCGTCATCGCAATTGATCCCGTTTTGGGCGGCCCCTCGGATTTCCAGGTTTTCGACGACGAGATAACGCGGACGAACCAGGTGGAGCGCGACATTGCCCCCCGCGACGACCGGACGGGCTTGACCCGCCACGCCGCCAATCCATATCGGCGCATCCGAACGCCCCGCAAGATCAGTTAAGGTGGTTCCGGGCTGATATGTGCCCGGCAGCAAACGAATGGCGTCGCCCGCACGGACGCCCTCGGCAGCTCGGGCTAGGGTCTTGAAAGGCTCGGCCATCGAACCCTTGCCAGTCATGTCGCTGCCCGTCGGCGATACGAACACCTCCCGTACCGGCTTTCTCCCATCCGCAAACGTGAGGATCGGATCGCACCCGGCCCCCAAGGATGCACCAGGCGCGATGAGAGGGAGTTCTAGGCACAAAAAATAGATCAGATGAAGGTAAGCTCGATAAGTTCCGAGATGTTTCTTCATACCAGGAGGTTGGGCTGCATCCGAACGGTCTGAGCAGCACCAAACCCAAACCGCGTCGCGGTTTGGCCGAGCGAGGCGCTGTTTCGGACCGGCGTTTTTGCGGAAGGCTGGAACATGGGAAGCCGGTCCAGGATTGAGCATCACTGGATTCATGGAACGAGTTGCACGCGTTGAATGTCCGGAGGAAGTCCGCGCAGCAGTTCGGTGATCGTCTGTCTTTCTCCCGGCAAGCGATAATCCGGGATGATCTCCGCCAAAGGCTGGAGAACGAACCGCCGCAGATGCGCCCGCGGATGCGGCAGCACTAGCTCAGGAGTGTTGCGGCGCTCCCGACCGAACGCGATCAGGTCCAGGTCCAGCACCCGCGGTTCATTGTGCGCGCGCTTCGGGGTGCGACCGAACTGCCTCTCCAGCTGCTGCAAAAGCCCCAGAAGATCCTCCGGAGTTACACCTGCATGCGGTTGCATCACGCAAATGGCGTTTACAAACCAGGCCGAGCCCGATGGACAATTCACCGGTTCCGAAGCCCATAGGGATGATCGACGCAGTGGGATCTCCGAATGCTGCTGCAAGGCGCTCATGGCTTCCCGGATGATGCGTCGGGATTCGCCGAGGTTGGATCCCAGAGCGACCACGGTTAACCTTGGCTCATCGGCATCGGTCCATCTGGTTTCTTGCGGTTCAGACATATTCCGTCTTGCGAACGGCGCCAGCAAATATACACCCTTCCGGGCCAATACTCCCCGATCTTGCGGGCGATCGATCCAAAGGCTCCTCAGGAACGCCGGGTTTTCCGATCAACTCCAGTGCGGGGCTACCGCAAGCCCAGGACATCGAACATCGTGTAGAGGCCGGGTTTTTGCGAGGCAACCCAGACGGTGGCGCGCAGGGCGCCATTGGCGAGCGTGTCGCGGCTGGTGGCTTTGTGGGATAACTCCAGGCGCTCGCCCAGTGCCGCAAAGATGACCGTGTGATCCCCGACGACATCCCCGCCCCGAAGCGAATGCACGCCAATCTCAGCCGGATTGCGTTCCCCGGTGATGCCTTGGCGGCCGTGGCGCACGACATCCGCTAGTTGCTGGCCGCGGACTTTGGCCAGAATCTGGGCCAGGGTGGCGGCGGTGCCGCTGGGCGCATCGACCTTATAACGATGATGCATTTCCACCACTTCCAGATCGAAACCGGGGCCCAAAATTTCCGCCGCTTTTCGGGTGAGCCAGAACAAGGTGTTGACCCCCGTCGAGTAGTTGGCCGACCAAACCAGGGGGATGTGATCCTGACACCGGCGAATCGCCTGTTGCTCGACCTCGTTATGACCCGTGGTTCCCACAACCAAGGCCTTGCGGTGTTTGATGCAGAGCTCAGCCACGGCGGGCGTCACAGAGTGAGAACTGAAGTCCACAACGACATCGGCCTGGTCGATGATGCCTTGCAGGTCGTCGCCGATATCCACTTGGCCGACGATCTTCACGGGATGATTGGGGGCGCAGGCCGCAAGGGCTTTTCCCATGCGGCCTTTCGAGCCGGTGATGATGATTTTAGTCATGGTGTCCGGGGTGGGGTGGGTCCTTTGAGCAGGCCGCAATGGCGAAGGGTGGCCTCCAGGACTTCCCGATTCTTGGCGCCGAGCGGCGCCAGCGGGAGGCGGTATTCCTCCTGGATCATTCCCATCATCGCCAGGGCGGCTTTGACCGGGACTGGATTGGTTTCAATAAAGAGATCTTTAAACAGAGGATAGAGCTTGAGATGCAGTTTGAGGGCTTCGGCGGACTTGCCCGATCGGAAGGCATCGACCATGCGAACCACCGCTTTGGGCGCGACATTTGAAGCCACGCTGATCACCCCACACGCCCCAACCGCCATAAAAGGCAGCGTCAATGAATCGTCCCCGCTCAAAATCGAAAACTTCGGTCCCGTCGCCAGACGAAGCTGGCTAACACGGTCGGCGCTGCCTCCCGCCTCTTTAATGCCGACAATGTTCGGACAGTCCAGGGCCAGCCGCCGAACGGTATCCACTCCGATTTCCACACCGCAACGCCCCGGAATACTATATAAAATGATCGGCAGACGAGTGGCCTCTGCGATGGCCCGAAAGTGTTGATATAATCCTTCCTGGGAAGGTTTGTTGTAATAAGGCGCGACCTGAAGAGAGCCGTCCGCGCCCGCTTTTTCAGCGGCCTGCGTCAGGTAGATGGCCTCTTTGGTGGCATTGGCGCCACTGCCCGCGATGACCTGGATCGCCTTTCGGGCAAACTTCACCGATAGCTCGATCACCCGGATGTGCTCGTCATAGTCCAGGGTGGGGGATTCTCCCGTGGTGCCCACAGGGACAATCCCATCCACGCCGCCCTTGACTTGTTGACGGATCAATTGCTCCAGGGCGGATTCATCGATCTGGCCGTTGTGAAACGGCGTGACTATCGCGGTATGGGTTCCGGTTATCATGGTTGCCTTAACTGGGAGAAATCTAACCAATGTCGCCGGATCATGCCAGCGGATAATCCCATCCCTGAATCGCAAATCAAACGACTTAACCGCCAACGGACGCCAATCAACGCGAATAATGGCATCCTAAACACGAAGCGCCTGAAGTGTTCGAAATATCGATGAAATGTCTGAGAGCCTGTTTGAAAATTACATGGGGTGCTGTAATTTTCAAACAGGCTCTGAGGCTCAACTTCCCAGGATAAGGGTCCGTCAAGAAATAAGCTATACATTCGCGGCGAGGGATTGTTCGCTCCGACGAGGCGCGAGCGACGCGCAT
>JAKLHY010000143.1 GCA_022709905.1 Verrucomicrobiota bacterium
TGCAAGTCAGAGTTGGCAAAGAGATAGTGCTCCGGGTCAGCGAGCGACTCCAAGACCTTCTCCAATTGCTTTATCGGCTGCATCTATTCCCGACTATACACAAGATTTCAGTTTGTGCAATTTTCTGTTGAGTGCATATGACGTAGTTTTCAAAACCATAGTGGTTGGCAGAAACCTCGTCACGGAACGAAGTCGTTGATTTTGTTGGATTTGTCCCCATGCTAATCAGCCGTATTCGCGTTTGCCTCAGCACTCCTGCGCCACGGCGCCCCAATACCTGGTGCGGGACCGGGACTCGATCTGCGGATCGGTCTTCGTAGAGCGCGTTGAGGGCATGGGCATCAAGCAGAAACTGATCTCCCCAAGATCGCCTTGGCAACATCCCTACGTCGAACGATTGATCGGATCAATCCGGCGTGAGTGTTTGGATCGCGTGATCGTGCTGAACGAACGCCAGCTTCGCAAGATTCTGGAGAGCTATTTGAAATATTACCACGAAGTCCGCCCGCATCGAACCCTGGCGCATGACAGTCCCATCCCACGGCCAATACAATCGCTGGACTGCGGGCCGGTTATCGAGATGCCGCTGGTTGGCGGTCTGCATTATCACTACTTGCGGCAGGCTGCCTGAGGTAGGGCCAACAACTGACCCAAGGTTTGGCACCGGGAGAAGAACCGTCCCCATCTCCCATCGTAATCCACATGGACTGTCGTCTCCACGACGGAGCCGAGCACTGGACTGGCAACCCTGCTCAGTTGCCACACCTCAGCGCTGATCGGATAATCACTTTTTCGGTCACGACGTACTTTTTGCCACCCACAGGGGGGAGGCGGGATACCGATCGCATACCACAATAGAAAATATCTGCCAATATGTTCCTGCCAGCTCCGGCTTGACAGAGGCCTGAATTGAGGAGATGAATGCGTGATGATCCCCGATGATCAAGCGCCGTTGGCATGGCTGGAGGAAGTCCAGGGTAAACGGATTCCTATTCAAGGCACCTGTTCCTTGGGGC
This sequence comes from Verrucomicrobiota bacterium, assembly GCA_022709905.1. Lineage (GTDB taxonomy): Bacteria > Verrucomicrobiota > Verrucomicrobiia > Limisphaerales > UBA1319 > JAKLHY01. The sequence continues at coordinate 1,017 of JAKLHY010000143.1, forward strand.
GCGCGGCCTCGAACCAGGTGGCTTTGCCCGACGAACGGGTATCCCGCCGGCACGCCATCATCCACAGCCAGGGGGCGGAGGAGTTCTGTCTAGTGGACCTGGGGAGCCGGAATGGCACTTACTTGAACGGCCTGCGCCTGATCCAACCCACACAGCTTCAAAACAACGACCTGATTCAAGTGGGGCCATTCCAGCTGCGTTTCCGCCTGGGAACCCCCGGAGATTTGGCCCACGAGGAAACTCAGGCCTGCAACCGCACGGCGGCCGAAATCCGCATGGGCCGATGCTGGCTACTCGTCGCAGATATCATTGAGTCCACGAAAATGCTGGAATCGCTGCCTCCCGACGAAGTGCCCCTCCTCACGGGACAATGGTTGGCCGAATGCAAGCAGACGATGGAAGAACATGGGGGGAGCATCAATCAATTTCTGGGTGACGGTTTTTTTGCCTATTGGCACGACGGCGAGCGCAAGGAAGTCGCTGTCTCGCGGGCTCTCCAATCCATGAAACGCATGCAGGAACACGCTCAACCCGCGTTTCGGGTTGTTGTGCACTATGGTCAAGTCATTTTGGGGGGGCTGTCCTTGGGCGAAGAACGCCTCTCAGGACGGGACGTCCATTTTGTTTTTCGTTTGGAGAAACTGGCAAGCGGCCTGGCTGAGCCGAGATTGCTCAGCCATCCGGCCTGGGAGCGCCTGGCCGCCCTCATGGAACTCCGACAAGCCGGACGACATGCCCTTCCCGGTTTCGAGGGGGAGTTCGATTTCTACGCTTTCTGAATTGGATGGGTGGCGGGGCAGGGGGCTTCATGTCGTGGCCGAGGTAGAAACCCGGCTGGGGGGGGAGGTTGTAGGCCACGTTTTGCCATGCAACACTCAATCGGTATTGCGGATCATGCATGAGGGTGTAAAGGCGGTGGTGAGTCGGCAAAGGGGAGGTGAACAAACGAAGCTCCTGATTGTCCGCCGTTCGAAAAATGACTTCCTCGCGCCAGTCACCCAAAACGTCGGCGCAAAGAACCGGCGTGGCCTTGGAACCGTTGTTGGCCGCACAACCTTCCGCCGTCAGGAGTCGGCTCTCGGTCTGGTTTTCCCAATTCCACTTGGAAATGATGTTGCGGTCGAGCAGTTCGCGCAGGAGATCGCCGTCCCACCAGATTCCAAAATTGCAGGAACGCGGTTTCAGCGAAGAGACTTGTTCACCCTTTACATTCCAATATCCGCTCAGACCACTGCCGGATGCCCATGTTTCACAGCCCCGATGGCGGGGATCGATGTCAAAAGCCGCGGCCCGTCCAACGTCGGTCGATGGTTTTCCCCAGAGCACTTTTCCGGAGCGCGCTTCGAGAAAAGAAACGCCGTGGCCATGAGTGGGACGTTCATGGATGGAGAAGATTTCCAGTCCGGGCCGGTCGGGATCCAAGTCCGACAAATGCAGGGCGTCTCCGTGTCCCAGGCCTGTGGTATAGAGTCCCCGGCCGTTATCATCAATGCAGCACGCTCCGCATAGGATCTCGTCCTTGCCATCCCCGTCGATGTCGCCCACGCTGAGGTTATGGTTTCCTTGGCCGCGGTAAGCCCGATGATCGGGCGAGCCCGCGTCGGTGTCGAAGGTCCATTGATGCGACCACATGCCCTTGCGCCAGTTCCAAGCGGTGAGGACTGTCCGGGTGTAATAACCGCGGCAGAAGACAACACTTGGGCATCGGCCGTCCAAGTAGGCCACACAAGCCAAAAAACGATCCACACGATTTCCGTAGTCATCGCCCCAATCAGCCACCCGGCCTCGTGGGGGCAGGTAGGGGATGGTGGCCAAAGCCTTGCCGGTCTTGCCCTCGAAGACGGTCAGGAATTCGGGACCCTCCAGAATGTATCCGGCTACGTTGCGATAATCAGCGTCAGGATTCCCGATCGGCACGCCGGAACCGTCCGTCGTTCCATCGGCGGTTTTGCAGACCAGCTCGGCGTAACCGTCTCCATCCAAATCATAGACAATAAACTGAGTATAGTGGGCGCCTTCGCGGATGTTTCGCCCCAGGTTGATGCGCCAAAGAAATGTGCCATCCAATCGGTAAGCCTCCAGAATGGGAGGATCCGTGGTCCCGCGCTGCGAGTTGTCGCGTCCGCGGCCGGCTTGATGTAGGACAATCTCGTATTCGCCGTCGCCATCGAGGTCGCCAACCGACCCATCATTAGGGGCGTATCCGGCGGGCGTGCGCAATGGAATGCGGATCCAAGGTCGTGCTGAAGTATTCGCGGGAATCACAAAAGGGGCGCTGGACGATTGATCTCGCCCGTTCAGAACCGGCCGCACCCACCAGGTATTCGTTTCATTCCAATTTACCTGGTTCTCTGCATAAGAGGTGGATTCCGTGAGCGGTTCGGCGGTGACTCTCACCGGCGGAGACTTGCCGGTCGCGCGATAGAGGTGAAAGGCCAGGGCCGGGGAGTCGGTGCCCAGGAAACGCCAACTGGCAAATGCGGCATTATCGGTCCGGCGGATGACCACCAGACCGCGGTTCAAGTTCTCCATTTGGCGTTGGGCAAGAACTCGAGACGTGGCCTCACAGGCCAAGACTCCCGTCAAACCCAACAGGGTCGCGCGAATGAATCGACACGTTTGCATCATATTGCAGAGGAGTCTGCAGGATAGAAGATAGGTGTATAGCCTCAAAAATGCACAAAAACCTCAAAAATGCATTTGTTTTCAGCCTTTGTGTGGCCATTCATTTGTAGTCCATCTGGCGGTCTGCTGAGTATGCCCGGCCTCTTATGCCATCCTTAACCGATGCGCAGTCGAGATAGGCATTGGCGCGTCTCTCAATCCACAGCGGGTTCGTTGGTTGCCCGCGGATTGCTTACTCGGTCAATTTCCAGTGTTGCCGCCTGGCGTTGTCGTAGTCTCCCATGAATACCCACCAGTTGCGCAACCGGCGGCCTTGATACGTTAAGGTGTTGTCCTTGCCAGGAAGATTTTGCATCCAATAGATGAACCACGACAGGCTGTCCCCGTTCCAGCGCCGGGCGTTGAGACTATGTTTCCGTCCAGTGCCGTCGGGTTTCCAGTCTTCCATGTCAGTCAATACCTCGCGCGGATTATCCCAATCGTAGTCTCGTTCGGCGTTCGGGGGATAATGAGCCCAGCCACAACCGGGACGGACAATTTTATGGGATTGATCACTCCCAACGAAACGGCCCCAGAAAAGGAGTTCGTTCCACTTTTCAGCGGGCGTAGCATCGCGTCCGTCGATGTGGTTCAACACCGCTTCGATCTGGTGTATGTGATTTTCGACCGCCTCGGAGGCGCCCCGCTGATAATTATAGTGGTAAACCGTGTACGTGTGCGCCAGCACGGGCAAGTCATCGGGATCCCGATCGCTATTGCTGACATCGCCAAATGGGCTGGCCATGTTCGATTCCCACAAATCCACCTTGCCGCCGTGATACGCCCAGATCCATACCTCGCGAATTCCACGTTGTTCCACCCAATCCCGGATATGAATGTCGGCCATGATCCGGAAGTAGTCGGTCATGGGCGTTTGATGATCTTTCTTGGCGAACGTGGGTAACGGTCGAAGGAACTCGATTTGGCCCGCCAACCGGTATTTCAGGCTCGGCAGAGACGCCGGATTGGTGTATCCGCGATAGCGCGAGCCGTTTTCCAGCGCAGCGATGACGTCTTGTGTGAGGCGGCGGGTTTTGGCGCGGGTTTCCTCGATCGTGGCTCCCCAATCCCCGGTGACTGTTTGGTCGATGAAAGCGCCGTTGGTTGGAAAAAAACTGACAACAAGAACAGGCACCTCCCACACAGCCGAATCCGTTGGATTTCCCAGGCTCGACTGGGCCATCAGCCCCAGTTCTAGAAATCCCAAGATGACACTCAGACCCTGACCGGCTTTCCACATGGTACCTCTGTGCATGCCCGAAATTCTCTCTGATCCACAAGCGAGATCAAGTCGATTACAGGATTTACAGAACTCACCCCCCCCCATTCCATTCCGAAAACCTCCACCCAGGCTCCCTCCCCTGATGGGGGACACTGCCATAGATCAATTGTCTGACTGATCTGGGTGTGATAAACAAATAGCCGCCCAACTTATGAAAGCAAAAGGCCTTCGGTTATGCAAGGACTCTCGCTATTCACACACTCATCGTCATGAGCTGACACCAGTGGATCTCCACCCATCCATTTCTCCGCGGTTGTTTTCTCGGGTGCCGTCGGCAATCGCGCCAAATCAAGGATTATCATGACCGCACGCGAAAGAGTCCTCGCCGCCTTGCGGCATGAGCAACCCGATCGAGTCCCGCGGGATTTCTGGGCGGAACCAGCCACCTGGAAACGTTTGTTCTCCCATCTCGGTCACTCCAATAAAGACCGGTTTCTCGAGGATTTGGGGGTGGACATAAGACATCTCGAAGCTCCAGGGACACCCGACTTCGAAGTCCGCGGGGGATTGTTCCAGAATCTCTGGGGAGAGCGGTTTGTTTATCGTCAGACACCCTGGGGTCCCATGCGAGAAGACGTGAAAGGCGCTCTCGCGGACGCCAAGAGCCTCGCCGATATCGAGAATTTTGCCTGGCCGGCACCCGACGATATCGATCGTTCGCAACTCGAAGCGCAATGTCATCAGTACGAACAATACGCTTTGTTATACGGTTTTGCGGATGTCTGGCAGCGCCCCGCCCTGGTGCGCGGCTGGGAGAACATTTATCTCGACATGATCGAACGGCCTGAGTGGGTCCATTATCTCTGTCGCAAATTCACCGATTTTTACCTGGAAGATTACACCCGCGCCGCCGAAATCACCCGGGGGCGAATTGATCTCTACCTTGTCATCAGCGACTTGGGCACCCAACGCGGTCCTCTCATCTCGATCGCCATGTTTCGCGAATTTGTGGCTCCTTACCTCCGGGCAATGTTCGATCGTATCCACAGCCTCGGGGGTAAGGTGGTATTTCACAGTTGCGGCAGAATCCGCTCCTTTATTCCTGATCTCATCGGATTGGGTATGGATGTTCTTGATCCCATTCAGCCGGCAGGCCCCGATATGCAACCGGAAATCCTCAAGCGTGACTTCGGTCATCAACTGAGCTTTCACGGGGGAATTGATATGCAAAACCTTTTGCCCCGAGCAACGCCCGAAGACTTCTGAGGATCGAAATCAAACAGAAACTGGAAGTTTTTTTATTCATGCAATTAAATGGGGTAATTT
>JAKLHY010000144.1 GCA_022709905.1 Verrucomicrobiota bacterium
ATCGCGCTCATGGCCGCTTGATGATCTTGGCAAAAAGTGAGAGATATTCTTCAGAGTTTTGAAGTAGTAGAATCTAAACGTGCCCCAACCCCTATTTCTTCCCAAGGCTTTCTGAATCGCTCCCAATCACTTCATATCGTATCGCCGGAACCGTCCCCAGAGCGATCCGTCTTCTTTCCCTCTGAGGTTTGCCACTTTTCGCCGCGCTCTCCCGGGTCACAAAGGCCGTGACCACGATGTTTCCCTTGGCGCCTGCCTGGATTTTGCCATCCTCCGCTCCCAGTTCGATGAGCAGCTCCCCTTGATAAGCTGAAACACCCCGAATCACAATCCCCAACGGCAGTTCGAGCGGCTCCAAATCCACCGGCTCAGGCGTCAGCCTCCCTGCGCCAGCCGCAAGCACCCTCACCCGCGCGACACCTCCAACCGGGATCCTGACCGGGCTCTCCTCAGCCAGCTTCATGACGGAACCTGACCGGCGCGTTCCATGCACGGCGACCATCCATTCCTTCGAGGGAACCCAATGATGGTAAAGAAAGGCCTGCATCATATCGTCCGCCGGAACCGCCTCCCGTCGAACCTCGCGCCCCTCCACCATTGCCCGCCCTTCCATAACCAAACGAAAAGGCTCGGTTTTGGGAAACCGAGGGACTTCCAGAGTCAGCCGCACGTGATCCTGATGATCTGGCACCCATCCGCCACTCAAGCGAAAACCCTGGGGCGAATCCTTCAATTCCAGATGAATGTCCCCGGAAAAACCGTCCTTGCGCAATGCATAAACGCTTATGGGAACCGATCCGCCCGGACGGGTATTCACACTGGATGGCACGACCCGCAACTCGAAATCAGGTTGCGGCGGGCTCAGACGCAGACGATAGCCAAACGCCGCCCCCCCCTGATGTTGCACATCCCCTATGTGCGCAAAGTAAAAACCATCCGCCGGCAACACAACCCGGAACCAGGAATCGGCATGATGCGTGACAAGCCCCGATCCCTTATCCTCCTGGTCATCACTCATCGCCAATTCCCGGCCTCCAGAATCTGTAAGCCTTAACACCGAGTCCAACGGCGAGTTCAATCGACGCGCATAGACTTCCGCCACGATCTCTTGCCCCGCCTTCCCCTCAAAACCAAAGAGGTCCCGGTCGCCAGGAGAATCCACGCGGCCATTGAGGATGACAGGTATCGTAACCCGTTGAGCGCTGGATGGCTGGTTGTTCGGCTCCACCTCCAGGCTCTCCGGGAACATATCCACGGAAAACAACAAAGGCCTGAAAAGATCATCCTGAGGCAGCAGTGACATCGACTGAATACCCAACACCTCGTTCGTTCCCTCTAACACCACCTCTTTCAACGGAAGATTCCATCCCTGCAGCGACACTGTCACAGGCATACCCCATCGCTTGCCCAACGGAAAATAACTGGTCACAAACGGTAACTCCCCCACGGTCAGCCGATAGACAAAGTCCTCTCGCCCCCGATAAAGTGCGTCGCGAATCTCCAGCACATAATCCCCATCCCTCGGAACCTCGTAACAAAGAACCGGATCTGGATGAAAATTATGATCATCAGCAGACGCCACCTCCTTTCCTCCGCCATCGTATAGAGTCACCAGGGCCTGAAACCAACCCGGCACGGCGTCAGCCAGAAAAGGTATTAAATCGCGCGCTTTGGCTGCTATCACCAGACGCTGCCCCCGCACGGCCTGAAACCGATATCGGTCTACATCCCCCGCCAGGATCTGGCCGTTCAGGATTGCCGGTATTGGCCTGCAAACGCCTGCGCCCGCTATCCTGTCGTTAGGCTCCTGCTCGATGTGCTCCGGAAGCTGAGCCACCCAAAAGACCGTCGGATTCGAGATCCCGACGGGTGTTCCTAAACGTAATTCCCGCTGGCCCAACGCCGCATTCGTGGACACAACCACTTGAATAATCACCGTCTCGGCAATTTGCGGATTGGCCTGTGAACGAGAGACAGCAAGTTTTTTCCTGATTTCCGCTATCTCCCGGTTCACCGCGTCGCGGTTCATGACCGATATCCCGTTCGTCGATCGAATCCCGTTGACGGGGATTCCCCCATGCGAGTCCGCCCCCGATCGTATCTTTTGAAGCAACTCCAGCCGTTCACGCAATTCATTGAGTTGCCGTTGAGTCAGCGGCTTGACATGTTCCAGCACCGATCCTCGCACGCCCTGCCCGGATATGTAAACATTGGTCGCTCCGTCTAAAAACTGACCGCCAACCTTGACTACAAATGTGGTGCCCTGCCGGCCGCCGGCCGGAAAAACATAACCCACTCGTGGATCCCGCTGCGCCCATGACGTCCAACCTATCGTCAGTGTCAATAACAGCCACCCAAACACCCGGCCTTGGATCAACCATCTTCGCCGATCCAATAGCCCTCCTTTCATCCGGTGTCCACCCGTCACACCTTCGGTTGTGCTCATGCCTGTTCCGCTATAAAATCTCACTCAATCGTTCCCCGCACTTTGGACGCTCGGCGGCCGGTGCCGTCACATGAACCTCACGACCCTGTGGATGTGGCAGCCGCGCGTCAAGGTCAATGCCCAGCAACTCGTACAATCCCTGGATGAGATCGATCGGATAGACCGGCCGTTCCTTCACCTCTTCGCCCCGTTCATCCGAGGCTCCCACAACCCGCCCCCCTTTGAATCCTCCCCCCGCCACCACCATCGAGAACACCTGACCATAATGTCCACGCCCGCCGTTCCAGGGAGGCTCCCATTGAACCTTGGGTGTGCGTCCAAATTCTCCCCCCCACCAGACAATGGTGCTATCCAGCAAACCCCGATCCGATAAATCCCGTAATAAACTGGCCATGCCCTTGTCCATCTCAGGCAGCTTCCGACGCATGATCTGAAAGTGCTGCTTATGCGTGTCCCACCCTTTGTAATTAATCGTCACGTAACGCACGCCCCGCTCGACCAATCGTCGCGCCAAAAGGCAGGACTGCCCAAACGTGTTCCGGCCGTATCGTTCCCTGAGTTCATCCTTTTCCTGAGATAGATCGAACACCTTCCCGGCATCGCCCAAAATTAACTCATACGCCTGATCCTCACACCGTTTCAACGCCTCCAGTTCCGGATTCCCGATCATGGCTTGTCCCAGAGTGTCCAGCCGATGCAGTAACTCACGTCGGTTCCGCTGTCGCTCATCCGATATCCCTTGCGCGATTATCCCCTCCACAATGAACCGGCTCTGTCCCGGATCTCCCCCCGTGGCAAACGGTTTGTGGCGTGAGCCCAGAAAACCCGCCTCCGAAAAACGCCCTTGGGGCTCCGTCAATACCACATACGGGGGAATTAAACCGCGGTACCCTGCATCATATCCATGAAACAGGGATACCACCGCCCCCACAGTCGGATATACCTGGCCATCTCCGGGCTTGCGACCGGTCTGTACCATATAAGAGGCCGTCTCATGAGAATTGACCCCATGCGTCATACTGCGAAGGATTGAATACTTGTCGGCCTCCCTGGCGAGAAGCGGCAGCAACTCGCCGATCCTCATCCCTTCCACATTGGTCGGAATCGGCTTGTTCAAAGGGCCGCAGTAATCGTTGCCCGCCCCCGGCTTCGGATCGAAAGTGTCCAGATGTGAGGGCCCACCCCACATCCAAATCTGAATCACTGCCCGGGCTTTTGCGTTTTCCTTGGATTTCTCGGATTGCGCCTCAGCCTGGGATCGTATCCCCGCGCGATCTCCTAACACCACTCCCGCCACACAGCCGATCCCCTGCCGAATCATCTCCCGCCGACTCAAAAGAAGGCCGTCTTCCAGACATATCGCCGTCGACTCTCTTCCCGCGCCGGTTCTCATATGCAGATTGTGCAACAATAAAACAAATGCCTGCAAGGCCTATACTCCGAACGCCCGCTGAGGATTAGACCGATCCCATGAAATCACACGCTCATCAAAACCTGGACACCCCCTACCCGGCTGAATAAACCACTGCGACATTTTATTACGTAGCTACGATATTTTCTGTCGCGACATTTTTTTTCTTAGCTGAGATTATTTTTGTCGCCAGCTCCCATCGGGTATGACAAGATGAGATTATGAGCCGCAAGACGGAGGAACTGCTCGCGATGTTGATATGGACAGGCGATATTTTGTCGCGTCCGACATGGCGGAACTTCACCGATTCATTTGAGAGCTGGGCCTATCGGAATGGTTTGTCCCGGCAGCTTCAACGTTTGGAGAAGCAAGACTGGCTGGAGCGGCGGGAGGGTCCGGCGGCGGAGCGTTTGCTGCGATTGACGGAGGCGGGACGTCAGCGGGCGCTCGGAGGCCATGATCCGGTTGTCCGCTGGAATCGGCCGTGGGACGGTCGATGGCGGATGGTGCTTTTCGATGTTCCGGAGTCCCACAATGCCGTGCGGGATTCGCTGCGCAGAAGTCTTCGAGATCGAGGTTTTGGTTATCTTCAGAACAGCGTCTGGATCACGCCGGATCCATTGGAGAGTGAACGCGTCAGGATGGAAGGCGCATCGATCGATATCGCATCGTTAACGATGTTCGAGGGGCGTCCTTGCGGGGGCGAGAGGGACGAAGACATTGTTGCCGGCGCATGGGATTTCGATGCGATCAACGCGCGGTATAGGGCGCATGAGAAAGTCTTGGCGAGTCGTCCGCAGGGACGACTGAACACGGAGAAAGCCGCGGGGGTGTTTCACCGTTGGATTGGCGAGGAACAGAGAGCCTGGCTGCAGGCGGTACGGCACGATCCCTTGCTGCCGGCGTGTTTATTACCTCGTGATTACGCGGGGCGCAAGGCGTGGGATCAGCGTCTTGAGACGATGTCAGAGGCTGGGGAACAGATGCGACAGTTTCGATTTGTGCGGGAGACGACCATTCTACACACGGCGTCATAAGTAATAACGCATGTCGTTGTGGGGGAAATCGCGTGAGATGGGTCGGAGGCGTTTTGACGTCTTGATGATCCTGGCCGGGCCGGGGGGTGTCAATGCCGGTGGAGAAATTCGGAGCTGTTAATAAGAGCCCAGATCAGGTCGCAGGCGGCTTCGCGACGGTTAACGGCCCCTGATTGCGCGTAGTCACGCGCGGCCTGTTGTTCCTGGGGTGTGGGGAGCCGGGAAAGGACAGCGAGGTAGATGCGAACGATGGCTTCGTCTGGTTTAATTTTGGTTTGAACGGAATTCTGGACGAGGCGACTTTGTTCGATTTTGCGCTGAACATGGCTGGAATTCAGCAGGTGGAGGCGCTGCGGGGGGGTGGATCGATTATTGCGTTCATTTTCCAGCCCGGTATCGCGGGGGGGGCGTCCGAACATTTCCAGGAAGGTGCTGGTGGTGCTTCCATCGGCGAGGGTGATAGCGCGTTGATCCTCGGGAATAAACGTGAACGGTTCAGGAATTGGACTGGAGTATTTTTCAGTGGTTCCGGTGATTTGGTTGAGAGCATCGATGAGCACCTCGGCTTCCAACCGGCGCAAGGGATAGAAGGAAAAGAAAGCGGCGCCATCGGGATGGTCGGTGCGTGGCAGGGGCGACAGCTGATAGGTGGCTGAGTTAAGGATGAGGCGGAAGATGTGTTTCAGGTCGTAATGGGAGTCGACTAACTCCTGCTCAAGCCAGACGAGCAGCTCGGGATGTCGCGCGGGATTGTCTGGCCGCAGATCATCGTAACTACTCAGGTCGAAACTGACGCGGGAGCAAGGAGTTGAGGGGCCAAAAAATATTTTCACTTTGTACGGGACTC
>JAKLHY010000145.1 GCA_022709905.1 Verrucomicrobiota bacterium
ACTCAGTCCAGGCCAAAGCGATTGAAATGAGTAGGTTACGTGCGAAATCGCTATGTCTTTAAAAAGGAACTTCCGCTCCGAGTTCGATTTACGTGGTGGGGATCAAGGGGGCGAAAGCATTCATTGCGGCGCGCCTGAGAGAGCAGGCTTCCCGTCGAGGACACGATTCTCAAAACGGGCCGGACAGCGAGCGTTGGATCGCGCCTCTCCACGTCTCTGGCCTCCGGGCCATCAACGATGACACGCTGATCATCGAACTGGACCAGCCGGACCCTGTATTTCCGTTCATGTGGCCTTGCATAGCTCAGCCCCGGGAAGAAGTAGAACGGTCGGACGTGCCCTTCGGCTTGCGCGGGGTGGGGGACGGACCCTATCGGGTGGGAGAATGGATTCGCGGAAAGCGTTTGGTTTTGGAACCCAATCCGCACTACTCCGGTCAGGAGCCCCGTCATTTTGACCGCATTGACATCATGATTGGGGGTGACGCGTCCACACACCTGATGATGTTTGAGCGAGGCGAATTGGATGTCGCGGAAATTGAAAATTTCACGTTGCCCATCGCGGACCATGCGCGCATTGCGAGCAACCCTAAATGGCGGTCTTGCCTGGAGGAGTCGCTGGCCGGAGCCAGCGTGTACGTCGTGCTGAACACGGAGGTAATCCCGTTCAACCATCTCAAAGTCCGGCAGGCGCTTAACTACGCAGTCAACAAACCGCGGTGCCTGCACGTTTCCGGCGGCCGTTGGATGGTGGGCGCCGGCATCCTCCCGCCCTTGATACCGGGTTATAACCCCAAGCTTCAAGGTTATCCCTACGATCCGGACAAGGCCAGGGCCTTGCTTGCCGCATCCGACGTTCCGCGCCCCATCCGGCTATCGCTTTGGTATCCGCACGAATTCGAATGCGTCATGATCGCCCAGAGAATCCAAGCCGACCTGCGCGGGGCTGGAGTCGAGGTTGAACTCAAAGAAGTGACGCCCGCCGAAATGGGGATGGCCCTCAGCGTCCGGGGCAAAGTTCCTATGGCCCTCTTTGGATTCATCACCTCCGTTCCCGATCCCAAGGACTTGTTAGTCTCGTTGTTTGACGGCCGCAGCCTGTCCAATTCGTATTCGTATAACTTCGCTTTCTACGCTAACCCGAAAGTCGACCGTTTGCTCGATGAAGCGGCGGCGGAGCTGAGAATGCCAACACGCTACGCCCTCTTCCAGCAGGCGGAAGAGATAATTGTGCGTGATGCGCCGTTCATCTTTTTAGGCTACCCGAAATTTTTCGCACTGAAACAGCCCTGGATCAAAGGACGCCTTATTGAACCGCTCTGGCCATTCCGGCTCGATCGCATTTGGAAGGAATAATGAAACTAACCAGAAGGCAACCAAGAGAACAAAGAAGGAGAAATCCCTTCGTTGCCTTCGTTTCCTTCGGTAAAGAGTTTTTCAGCATTGGGGCCGTCCTGATGTTGCTAGGTCTTGCCCTGGCCGTAGGAGCAACCACACTGGAAATGTTGAAACACGGCGGTATTCTTCGATTAGCGCGAGGGACGGATCCGCAATCTTTGGATCCAGCGACGATCGGTACGATCGTAGAAGATGGCTTGCTTTCCTCTCTCTTGTTTATGCCACTGATTGACTTGGTCGATGGAACCAACTTTCTTCCATGCGCCGCAGAATCCTGGCAGGCATCGCCAGACAATCGGATTTTTACATTCAAATTGCGGCCGGGGGTCAGGTTCTCCAATGGCCGAGAGGTAGTAGCCAGGGATTATGTTTTCACCTTTGAACGCCTGCTGCATCCTACCAACGCGTTTTTTCTGGGATCGTTTTTCAGCAACGTCCGAGGCGCCAAGGCATTCTGTGACGGTCATACTAACCGGTTAGCTGGTGTCCAGACGATCCCTCCCAACCTCTTCACCATCGAGTTGGACCATCCAGACCCAACGTTTCCCTACCTCCTAAGTTGCACGGCCATGCCACAAGAGGCAATCGTAGGAAAAGAACATCAATATGCCGTTCGCCCGATTGGAAATGGGCCCTATGTGGTTCAGGAGTGGATTCGGGGTGTTCGCCTGCATCTCACCAGAAATCCATATTACTCAGGACCACAACCACAGCACTTCGATGCTGTGGATGTTTTTATAGGTGGCGACGATACTGTCCGGCAAATGATGTTCGAGCGTGGTGAACTTGACGTTGGCCCTGCTTCGATATCCCGGGCCATGTTCCACCGCCTCACTCACCATCAACACTGGCGGCCGTTGGTTGAACAAGCCAATCTTATCGGTACCTGCTTTGTGGCGCTAAACACGGAAATGCCTCCCCTTGACAATATGCTGGTCCGCCGGGCGATCAACCATGCCGTCGATCGCGACCGTCGCGTGGGAGTGAATTTGGGTTTTTACCAGCACGCGGAAGGCGTTATTCCGCCACCCATGCCTGGTTACAATCCTCAACTGCGAGGGTATGCTTACAATCGGGAATTGGCGCGCCAGCTCCTGCACGAAAGTGGACTGCGAACGCCGTTGCGATCTGAGCTTTGGCACGATCCTTCCGACGATTCGCGATTGATTGCCCAGGGAATTCAATGGGACCTCCATCAGGTTGGCATTGAAATCGATCTTAAAACGGTGGTGGCAAGTGAACTACTTGCCGCTTCACAGATACGGAGAAAGGTTCCAATGTCACTCACCGGGGTGATATGCATGATCCCTGATCCTCAGGACATTCTCGGGATGACTCTTGACGGGCGGACCGCCACCAATCCTGCCACCATGAATACATCCTTCTATAATAATCGGGAAGTCAATCGGCTCCTGGACGAAGCCGTGTTCGAGGGGAACTGGGAACGGCGCTTCAAGATTTACCAGCAGGTCGAAGAACTCGTTGTCCGTGATGCGCCCTGGATTTTTCTTGGGCACTACCGTGCGTTTGCCTTGCGCCAGCCCTGGCTGAAAGGACGGCTGCTCGAGCCACTCTGGGGGATGCGCCTCGATCGCGTGTGGATCGAAAGATGAACTTTTTTCACCGGAGCCAACGAAGGGAACGAAGAAGGAGGGATTCCTTCGTGGTCTTCGTTTGCTTTTGGAGAAGGTACTTGGGTGTTCTGGGATGTTTAATCTTGGCGGAATACGCCCTCGTGATTGGTACACCAATGTCGGAGACACCACGGCAGGAGGGCATCTTAAGGCTGGCGCGAACCACCGATCCCAAAACCCTCGACCCGGTCCTGATGACATCGATGGAGGACTTTTTACTGTGGTATTTGCTGCACTTGCCGTTACTCGACTTAACGAACGGCACCAGCCTTGTCCCTTGCGCCGCTCAGTCTTGGAGCGCATCGCCAGATCATCGACACTTTACCGTGCAGCTACGCCCTGGGGTGAAGTTCTCCAGCGGAAGGACCGTAGTCGCGGAAGATTACGTGTTTGCGCTAGAACGCATGGTGCATCCAAAAACAGAGGCTTGGCTTGCATCCTATTTAAGAGGGATTCGTGGGACCGAGGCTTTTATTTCGGAACAAACCAATCACGTGGCCGGGATTAAGGCCGTTTCATCCTCCGTTTTTAGTGTGGAATTGGACCGGCCCGATCCTACCTTTCCCTATCTCTTATACTCATGTACCGCCATACCTCGCGAAGAGATTATTGGCCGCGAATATGTTTATGCCGTTCGCCCAGTTTGTACCGGCCCCTACCAGGTTCAAGAATGGGTTCGTGGCAACCACCTTCGCTTCACCCACAATCCCCATTATCAGGGCCCGACGCCTCAGCATTTCGATGAAATCGATCTGCACATCGGCGGAGATGAAACCACTCACTTGATGATGTTTGAGCGCGGGGAGTTGGATATCGCCAACATCACCGGCGTCGGGATTTCCCGCCCGAGTCATCGACGTCTGACCCTGAATCGCCGTTGGAGTAATTGGGTCGAGCGGGTACAGCTCTTTTATACCTATGGGCTAATTCTCAATACGGAAGTTGCCCCGCTGACGCATTTGACAGTGCGGCGGGCGATCAATCATGCCATTGACCGTGATCGCCGCATGCAAGTGGCCTTGGGATTTAACACACGCGCCGAAGGCTTATTACCCCCAAGCATGCCGGGGTATAGCACGGAGTTGCGAGGCTACGACTATAATCCGAGCAAAGCCCGTCAACTGCTTAGTGAGTGCGGGCTGTCCTTGCCTCTGCGCGTGGCACTTTGGCACGGCACCTCCGATGAAATGGGCCAGTTGGCCCAGGGTATTCAGTGGGATCTTAAGCAGGTTGGGATTGAGATTGAACTCAAGAGGGTGACGACTAGCGAGATGTTCGCCGCAGCGCAATCTCGCGGAAAAGTTCCTATGACGCTACTCGGTTGGGGAGCTGACCTGCCTGATCCAAAGGGAATGCTGGCGGTGTTGTTTGATGGCCGGGTTGTTACGAATGTTCCGTCCATAAACGAAGCCTTTTACAGCAATCCAGCAGGCCCCCGTCTTTTAGATGAAGTAGCCCTTGAGACCGATTGGTCTCGGCGCTTTAAGGTTTACCAACATGTTGAAGAAATGATTGTCGGCGATGCTCCTTGGGTTTGCCTGGGTCATCAAAATGCCTTTGCGCTGCGTCAGCCATGGCTGAAGGTCCGTTGTTGGATCCTTTGTGGTGGTATCGACTGGACCGTATCTGGATAGAACGATGAACATTGGGATGCTACGAGTGAGCATATTCAACCGAAATCAGCCGATACTGCCGAGAATGATGAGATCGCTGGCTATCTTATGCTATAGGTATACGGTTGGTTTGGGTGAGCCTTTGGACGCGCTTTTTAACGTCGACAACATCACTGAACAGAACTGCATGAATACAGCGTTCTACTCGAACGAATCTGTTCAACAGCTTTTTCGCCTGGCCGCCGTCGACTGGGATGTCAAGCGACAGATCCATCGCTACCAGCAAATTGAACATCTCATCATACAGGACGCGTCCTGCATCTTGCTTTGCCAATTGAATTTTGAATCCATTCGTCAACCCTGGCTGAAAGGAGTTGTCACACGCGGCCATTGGCCAACTGTCGGCCTGGAAGCCACTTGGATCGACAAATGACCACAAACCGAACAAGGCACAAACGAAGCAGGCGAATCACTTTTCTTAGGTTAGTTTCTTTATGTATACTGTGCGTTGGCATCCTGGGCTACTTGTTTCTGACAGGCTCAATTCTGACTGCTGAAACACCCACCTCCGACACGATCAAACACGGTGGCACCTTGCGATTGGCGATGGCCTATGAACCGCGCTGCTTGGATCCAGCCCTTATTTGGTCGGAAGACGAGGGTATCCTCGTATGTCTCCTCTTTGATTCCTTGCTGGATTATGACGCTCAGGGCAATTTTGTTCCGGCGCTTGCCGAATCACTCCCGGTAGTGTCTTCGGATGGATTGATCTACACTTTCACACTCCGACCAGTACGTTTCTCAAATGGACGCGAACTGGTGGCGCAGGACGTCGTCTTTACACTAGAACGGTACTTCGATCCAAAAACCGGTGCATCTGCGAGCGGGTATTTCAATAGTATCCACGGTTGCGCCGCCTTGTAACTGCTCAGGTGCTTTTCACTGGCTGAGGCAGGAATGGGCGGCCATCGAGGGCACGGCGAAGGTATTCGAGC
>JAKLHY010000146.1 GCA_022709905.1 Verrucomicrobiota bacterium
GTTTTGCCTCTGGCTTTGGCAGCTTCCCGTCCAGCGGCGGTGCGTTCGGCCTTGATCTCACGTTCCATCTGGGCAATAACACCCATCATGGAGAGGAATCCGCGACCGGTGGCGGTTGAGGTGTCGATGTTCTCCCGCAGGGATTTCAGTTCCACTTGCCGTGTTTCCAACACCTGCACAATGTCCAACAAATGCAAAAGTGATCGGGTCATCCGGCTCAGTTCGGTGATGACCAGCACATCACCGGGGCGGATGTAGGCCAGCAGTTCATCCGATCCAGGGCGTGACGACTGGACTCCACTGTCCTTGTCGGTGAAGATTCGGGCACATCCCGCCTGTTTCAGGGCGTCGGTTTGCGCATCCAGATTCTGACGGGCAGTACTGACGCGGGCATATCCGATGGTTTCACTCATGGCCTGTGCAAAAAGATTTTTTGTCTGACCATCATGCACTTTGATTATTTCTTAAGTTTTTGCATAGGTTGAGGAGGGGAGTCCGTATCTTTCATGTCTGTTTGACAAGGTGTGCAAGAAGTATACTTTTTGCACGGCTGGATTCCTCTCGTATCCGCATGCCCGCCGCTTCACGCCGCCTATTGATCCTGTCCGCCCGCGAGATCGAGGCCCTGTACGGCCTGCCGCGTTTCACCGAGGCGGATCGGGCACTTTACTTCGAATGGAGTCCCGCCGAGCGGGAGGCGATCGACGCCGTGCATACCTTTTCAGCCGCTCTCCACCTGGCGCTGCAACTCGGCTACTTCAAGGCCAAGGCACAGTTCTTCGTCTATGAACGGGAGGCGGTACTCGACGATATCCGCCATCTGCTTGCACACCACTTCCCTGACCGGGAGTTGGCCGACGTCAAGCCGCTCTCGAAACCCACCCGCCTCCTACAGCAGCGGACCATTCTCGACCTGTACGGCTATCAGGTCTGCGACAAGACGGCCAAGGCCGACCTGGAACAGAAGGCCCAACAACTCGCCCGGTGCTCAACACAGCCGCTCTACATTCTTCGGGAGACACTGCAGGATCTGGCGAACCGGCGCATCGTCGCGCCGGGGTATACCTTCCTGCAGGATCTGGTGGGACAAACCGTGACCGAAGAACGCCAACGGCTGACCCATCTCCTTGACCAAGCGCTGACGTCAACCGTGACCCAACGGCTGGATGATTTGCTGCAGGCCAAGGAGGGTGTCTACCGGATCAGTACCCTGAAGCAGGAACCCAGGGATTTCAGTGACCAAGCCCTGCGCCAGGAGGTCACGCGGCGCCAAGTGTTCCAGCCGCTGCATGAATTCGCCCAGACCTTTCTTGCGGCGGCTGACCTCTCCAACGAGAGCGTGAAATACTACGCGGCCCGAGTCCCCTTCTACACGGTTTACAAGCTCCAGCGCTTACCGGCCGCCACGGCCCGCCTGTATCTGGTGTGTTTTGCTTACCAACGGTTCCGGCAGATCAACGACCACTTGGTCGAGGCCTTCATCTACCTCGTTGACCGCTACGAGAAGGAGGCCAAGCAGGCCGCTAAAGAAGCGGTGCAACAGGCCTTGGACGAAGCTGATGGGCAGTTGGAGGCGGCTAGGCAGGTGCTGGCGCTGTTCATCGATCCGTCGATCGCTGACGACCTGCCGTTCGAGGCGGTGCGGGCGAAGGCGTTCGGCTGGCTCGACCGCGAACGTTTTCCCCAAGTAGCGGATTACCTACGGCGGGTCGAATTTGACCCCGTCGGCTTTGAATGGGCCTATTACACGACCCTGTCCTTGACCTTCAAGCGCAACCTGCGGCATGTGTTCGCCGAACTGGACTTCGCCGGCCGGGTAGAGGACGCCCCGCTGCTGGAGGCCGTGGTGTTCCTGCAAAACCTGCGGCGGCAAGGCAAGTCGCCGCGCCAAGCGAAACCGGCGACCTTTCCCACCGCGCTCATCCCGAAAAAGTTGCGCGGCTACCTGTTCGTCGTGCCCCAACCCAAGGACCCAAGGACCCCTCAGGGCCTGGACGTGGACCGCTACGAGTTCCTCGTCTATCGCCTGCTGCGCAATGCCTTGGAAGCCGGGGACCTGTATGTCAAGAACAGCACCGAATACCGGCGCCTCGAAGATGATCTGATCAGTGAGACCCGCTGGCGAAATCCCGAAATCGTCCTGAGCGAGATCGGCGCGCCGCTGCTGATGGCGCCGATCGAGGAGACGCTGGCGGTCTTCCGCGGGGCCTTGGACACCCGGTTCCGTTCCGTCAACGCGCGGATCGCCCAGGGTGAAAACCAGCACATCAAGGTCCATCCCGCCGGCCGCCACAAGACGTGCTGTGGTTCGTCGCCAGCCGGACCGGCTTCCTGAAGGCATTCACCCAGGTGCTGGACCGCTACGTCAAACAGCCCCCGATCCGCGCTACCTGCTTGCCGACCTGGTGGCCCTGGGGACTCATATGGGGCTACGCAAGATGGCGGAAGTTTCGGGGCTAGGCTGGCCCGGCACGGCTCGGAACTACCTGCACCTGGAAACCCTGCAGGCCGCTAACGAAGCCATCAGCAACGGGATCGCCGGCCTGCCGCTGTTCCCGTACTTCGATATCGAGGAGGTGCGGCATTCCAGTAGCGATGGCCAGCGTCTGGAAACGCAGATCGAAACCTTCAACGCCCGCCATTCCCGGAAGTACTTCGGTCTCAAGAAAGACGTCACCGCCTATACACTGGTCGCCAACCACGTCCCGATCAACGCTAAAATCATCGGCACCCACGAGCATGAGAGCCATTTCGTCTTCGACCTGCTCTACAACAACATGACGGAGATCCGGCCGGAGCGACATTCGACCGACACCCACGGTACCAACCAGGTTAACTTCTGGATCCTGATGGTGTTCGGCTACCAGTTCGCGCCCCGCTACCGGGATCTGCACAAAAAAATGGATACACTGGTCGGCTTCCATCCTCCCAGTCACTACGCTGACGATCTCATTAAACCCGCACGCCAGGTGTTCGAGGGGCTGATCGTCCGGGAGTGGCCCAACATCCAGCGCCTCATGGTTTCCCTCGCGCAGAAGGACATGACCCAGGCGACCCTGATCCGCAAGCTCAACTCCTTTATCCGCCAGAATCAGACCAAGAAAGCGCTGTGGGGACTCGATGGCCTGTGCCGGACCCTTTACATCCTCGACTATATCGACGATGTCGGTTTGCGGCAGAACGTCCAAAAGGCGCTGAATCGCGGCGAAGCCTATCATCGTTTCCGCCGAGCCATCGCCTACGTCAATGGCGGGAAGTTTCGGGTCAAGACCGAGGCTGAACAGCACCTCTGGAACGAATGTTCACGACTCCTTGCCAATGCCATCATCTACTACAATACGGCCCTCCTGTCTCGTATCTACGAGCAACAGCAGGCGGCCGGCGACGTGGCGGCGCTGGACCTGATCAAGACAATCTCCCCCATCGCCTGGCAGCACATCAATCTGTTTGGAAACCTGGATTTCAACGCCGCTGCATCCAACCTCGACCTGGAAGCGCTGGCCGCGCGCTATGCCGACCCGGAATACTGGCGTCAAGGCTGGTCGGATGATCCCGAGGACCCACCACTCCATTAGCAAAGGCTAATTTTTACCTTTTCGAGGGGTTGGGCAAATTTAGCCATGATCGCGGTGTTCAACGGCCCGTAGGCCAATATTACAAGCCTCACTGAGAAGAACGGCACAGAGGGTGGTTGAGAGGGCAGCGGTACGTGCTTCTGCTTCGCTTGCGTGGGTGAATTCATCCGCAAAGCCCGTTCTGGCTTGGATTTCCAACAGCAGTTCAGCGAGATCGACGCGAGGCAACAGGGCGGCGGTCTGCTCCCGTAATTGAATGAGACTGGCCGGTTCTTCCAGTTTGTCGAGATGGGTAATGGTCAGCGTCGATTGGCCGTCTTTCTGTTCAATCCGGACCGCTCCATTCGTGGAGAACCGACCCGATACGCGGCGATAGGTCGCGTCAAGCTCCGCGCTGAGGCCCTTTACGACTTCATCTGCCGAGGGGGAATGGCCCAGTGTGCGGCAGATGTTCGTCCGTTTGGCTTGCCACTCTGCGCCTTGCAGGAGTTTGGCACGGGGATCGCCCCAACGCTCGCTGGCCTCCACATAGATGTCACGTCGGCGCAGCCGATCCTGGAGCCGTTCCAAAACACAAAGCGTGTAAGCGGGTGGACTGACCTGTCCCTCTTTATCAATGACCAAGCGTTGCCAGCCGGCATCAATGATATTGACCGGTGCGTCATCAAACGCGGGTTTGCGACGGCCGTGCAGACCTTTTAAATAGTCTAGAGCCGTGAGTAGCGGTTTACCGGCCGGCGCGGCTTTGAAGGAAATCGTCTCCAGAACCCGCGGCAGGAAGCGGCGTACCGTTTGATACCGTGTCAACATTTCCTCTTGATAATCTTCTTCCGGAGGTCGCGCCAAATCATAGGTCGTGGCCATCGCCCGGGAAATCTGCTCCACGGGAATACGGGTAAAAATAGCCGTTCTTACCTCATGATCCGCATGCGCCTCGTCGAGCAGCATCGAGCAGACTTCGGCGAGAGCGAGGGCCGCCCGGTCAAGATCGCGAAGCGACCGCATCCGCTTTTGTTGTCCCAGGAATTTGGCGCGGGTGGCGATCTCCGTGACCAGCAGATCGAGCAGGTCGAGCGCGTCATCCAGGGTTTCCGCTGTATAGGCATAAGCAAATGCCACCAAGGTCGCGGTCCGCCGGTCTTGAGGCATACGCGCAATATTTGCCGCCCAACCCGTTGCCGCATAGCGGGCGAGCGATTTTAACCACACCCGTGGAATGTGCGAGAAGTCCAGCTCACGGATGCCCAGATCGCGTAGCTCTGCGTAGCGTTCTAATGGGGGTCTGACAATCATTGGAACGAAAACCTACTTTAAGCATTTTATGTGCGTCTCAAAAAGTTCGCTTGCACATGGATTTCTAAGATTTTGAATAATGAGATGGGTTTTTGAAGCATCTTTGAAGTTATTTCAACGTCTTCTTTTCTTGTCTCATCAAACGAACGTTTTCTGAGACATCAGAACTAGCGACTAAAAAATCACAGGACTTTCGCTTGGAGTTCCAGGTTGTTGATTGTTTTGGTATAATCTCGACATGATAACCAAACAGCAATACGTTCAATATTTGATTAGCACGCCAGTCAATTATACGTGCACGAATCTTGCGGATCACCTGGAGGACACGAGTCACGACGCGGTGAATGACTATTTACGGCGAGAGAAGCATACGGCACGCCAGATCTGGGAACTGGCTGAGCCGTTAATCAATAATCAGCCGGGGGGTTATTTGATAGTAGATGATAGCGTGCAAGATAAACGTTATTCGCAAGTGATGGAACTGGTGAAGCACCAGTATAGTGGGAATGAGCATGGTCTAGTGAAAGGAATCGGGATTGTCAATTTAGTACATAGCGATG
>JAKLHY010000147.1 GCA_022709905.1 Verrucomicrobiota bacterium
TTGCCCCGACAAATTCGCAGAAGTGCCAGCGAGACAACGGGAAAGGGCGAGTTCTGTTAGGACGTGACTATCCGTGGAAATTCAGGCTAGGCTCTCCTGGTCCACCCGCGCCAGAGCTTTGTCAAAGACGAAATCAGCCGGGGCTTTACGACCGCGCCTCTCAGTCCCTTTCGGCTTGCTTTTCATCCTGCACGAGCGAGAGGCTGGGATAGCGCTTGCGGTAAAAGTGCCCCTTATGCCGGCGCAGGAGAAATTCCAGCGCCAATTCCACAGGCGCATTGCGTATCAGAAAAGCCTCTGCGAACGATTCGGCTCCGTGTTCGCCTGCCAACCGTCGGACAAATGCCGGGCTGATTGCCTCAGCCATCATGGCGTTTCGCAGGGCGTCGCTTTCCTCTTCGGTCAGGCCGGCGCATTGCTTGCGCAACGCGGACAGCACTTGATTGAAATGGAGCAGATTCTCCACGCCCTCGTCCGGGTTAGAGAAGGCGGCAATGCCCTGGTTATGCTTCAGAAACTCCGGCGGGAAAGCCATCCGCGGCCGCGGATGTTTCAAGCCCTGCTCCCGCATCACGCGCGCAATGCTCTCCGCGTCCCGCTCCTGCCAACCGGCCTGCATTCGTTTCTGCTCCGCCGCGGCCAACGTCAGATCATCGGGGAACACCGTCAGGTCGCCCCCATAGTAGGCAACAAACTTCGCGTGATTCTCCCGGGTGAATTCCAGGGCTTTGGCGGCCTCCGCCGGGCAATAGCGATACGCAATTGAACTGGAGCGCTCGAGCATCTCTTTGCGAACGATGGATTCCTCGGCCTCCGTCATATCCTCGAACAACCTCTGTTCTCCCGACCAATACCACTCACCCCGCCAGGGAGTGAGAGCGCCGTAGATCACCATGCCTGGGGTAAAGGGGCATTGGTTGGTGTCCATGCGGATCACATAAGGATGGCGGTTCACCAGGTTAAGCGCCGTGATGTATTTGACTTCGCCCGCCTCCTCGTGCCGCGTCAACACCCGAAAAAATGACCAGTGCCGCTCATACCACGATCGCAGCGTGGCGCGGTCCCCCTCGGGTAAATCCAACGTTCCAGCCAGCACGTCAATCACCCCCAGCCCGGACCACTCGGTGCAGTGCTGGCACACAAAATCGTCCTTGGTCGCAATGTCAGGTTCGCCCTGGTGGTCATCAAGATCGTGGAAGAAGAAAAAACGGAACAAATAGGAGTTGATTCCGATCCAAAGCAGCTTGCGTTTGATGTCCCAACCATACTCGTTCGGCGTGGCTAGGAAACGCTGCACGCCCGAATCCTGCGGCAACCGGGCAAACCGATCGGTCAGCAGCCGACTCGCTGCCTCGGCCAGCCGTATCAAATCCTCGTGCGCCGGCGAGATGATTACCTCCGGCTTTAGGCACGGCCATAAGGTCCAGAGCAAGAATTGCAGACGCCTTGGATCAAAACCGCGTAGTTCAACCTCCGGGTCTGGATTCACGACCAACGGTAGTGGCGTGCCGAGACATCGCTGCTGATGCGCCTCGACCGTGCGCCACAACCCGATGTCGTTATGAATGTCCTCCGCCCACTCGCCCCAGGCCGCCTCGGGCAACCGGCAGGAAGGAAAGGCAAAGCGGTTCTGCGTTTTGCGCAGCACCCGCCCCAACTCCTGCGCGATCTCTCCCAAGTATTTGTCGCCGCGCCCGGTGAAACCCGGGACCCGGAGCGATTGAAAAACCTGTTTTGCTGAGCCGCTCATCTCTTAATTAAGATAAAGCCGGGAGTCGTGGAGGCACTCGAGATCCTTGTGTTCGCCATAAAGCCCAATCCCAGCGTCGTAGGGCGTTGAAATTGCGGCTAACATTCGAGCGGGCATTTTGGTAGCCTTTGGCGCGAACGTAAAGGAAGCTTTTATTCGTCTGTTGACAGCTTTTCTGGCTTGCACATCCACCTTAAATGCTATTTATTGTGCGTTATAAGCGAACAATAACTAGCTTTATGCCTAATCCGATAGACCATGACAGGCTGGATCAGGCTCTGAGCCTGTTGGCGAGAAGACTTGAACTTGCTCAGTCTGAACCGATGCGCTTGGTCGTCTGCGGCGGATCGGCCTTGATTGCGATGAAGCTCCGTCGACGGACCACCAGGGATATAGACATTGTGGCCTTGTTAAGCGCCTCCCATGAACTGGTCAGTCCCGATCCGCTTCCTTCCTCCCTCCTCCAAGCCGCTGATCAAGTGGCGCGTGATCTCGGTCTGTTCGAGGGTTGGCTCAACAACGGTCCAAGTCGTGGCGATGGCGGCCTCTTCCAGATGGGGCTGCCCGAGGGCTTCGTCGGCAGGTTGACGGAAAAGAAATATGGCCAGCACCTGTCGGTTTACTTTATTGGGCGACTCGACCAGGTTTTCTTTAAACTCTACGCGGCAGTCGACCAAAGGGATGGCACACATTTGAGCGATCTCAAAGCGCTCCATCCGACGGAGTCGGAACTTGAGGCCGCTGCCCATTGGGCGATGACGCATGATGTCTCGGCAGGCTTCAAGATGGTGTTGAAGGAGTTGCTTACCCAGATTGGCCATGAATCCGTCGCTGCAAGAATTTAGGAGCGACTACCAATCCAGGTTGCTGGATTTCGTGTGGCGCCAGTGGTCGGCGTTGGGTGTCGCCGGTCAAACGGAGGTTGCGGACCAACGGATCGTTGATCTGGAGGCGCTGCTGCTGTTGACCTGCACGATCGGCCGTTATGATCCGCGCTTGTTTGATGAAGTGTTGGATTGGCTGCAAGCGAATAGCTGGCTCATCAACATCATGCGGCTCAAACGTATCCTCCGCACCGAGAAGTTTGCCGGGGAACGAGTGCTGGCGTCGGTCGCGGGATTGTTCGCCAAGGGAGCGGAAGCGCCCAAGTGGAAACAGCTGGCCGCTTCGTCCAAGCTGCCTCGGCTCCGTGAGCAGTTGTTCTTTGACGAGGGGGGACAACCGATCCCAATCATCGGCAAGCCCGAACCGAATTTTGTACGTTACGGGCTGGAACGGGGACCGCTGCGGTTGCGCGGCTATTCCCGGGAATTTCGCCCGATGGAACCTGCGACTCTGATCCTGCAATTGCGCGCCTTGTTTGGCATCAACGCGCGTTGCGAAATAGTGGCCTACCTCCTCACCCATGACGCTGCCCACCCATCACAGATCGCACGAAAGGCCCATTACTTCACGAGGGCGGTGCAAGGCACGCTGGTGGACATGAGCCGATCGGGCGTGATTCAGGTTCGACTGACTGGCCGTGAAAAGCACTACTGGCTTAAACAGGATTCCTGGAAACAAGTGCTTAACCGGGGCGATTCGGCGGCACTCAAGTGGATCAATTGGCCGCCCCTATTTAGCGCGCTGGAACAAATCTGGTTGCGGCTTCAGGACGAGAAACTGCTTAGTCTGGAACCTTTGCTTCAAGCATCCGAGCTTCGTCAGTTTATGGCCAAAGTGCGCCCCTCCCTGGAACGAGCCGGCTTTGACCGCGAACTCTCGGACGACCGGCACTATTTAGGGGAGTCCTATCTGCCCGTGTTTATTGACGATGTCAGAAAGCTCCTCCCATAGTAAGTAACGATGAACAACGACAGAGAAGATCCCTTGGTTGGCGAAATCCGCTATGAGCTCATGCCGGGACGTTTTGTCAAATGGGACGAGGTGTCCCGGATCGTCCTCAACTTGGACCGAGTGTGCGAAAAAGTGGAGGCGCTGGTCAGGGCAGGCGAAGCAGAAAGGGCCGTCACGCTCTACGAAGTCTTCCTCGCCGGAGTCTACGACAAGATCGAGGAAGCCGACGACGAATGCGATTTGGCGATGCTGTTTCATCGTTTGGTTTGCGGCTGGATCCAAGCTCGTCAGGCGGCCGGCAATTCAGCAGAAGAAACTGTTCGCCAGCTTCTTAATTGGATGAAGAACGACAATTATGGATTCTGCAACGACATTGAAAAGGACGTTGTTAAGGCGCTGGACGCACGCGGTCGAAGGCTTTTCATCGGTCATTTCCATTCACGAGTTGAGCGGGCCATGGCTGCGCAAGCGACCGGCCCAGCTAAGGCCATTTTTGAATATGACAACTCGCTACGGCTGCCGGCCATGTCGCTCAAAGATATTTTCGAGTCTTTGGGTGACGTCTCCGCCTACTCCAGTCTGTGCGAGAGGTTGGGGCTCAGCCCGCGTGATTGCGAGCACCTGGCGCAAATGGAAATGTCCCGGAAACATTGGGCGAAGGCGCTGGAATGGGTGGAAAAAGGACAGACCCTCAAACCCGCTCGCAACTGGCATAACGAGGACAGCCATTCGCTGGAACAGTTGAAGCCGGAAATTCTCCGCCACTTGGGTCGGAAGGAGGATGCGCTGGCGATGGTCTGGGGTGGTTTCGAGAAGAATCCGAATGCCTTCGCTTACGAGCAATTAATGCACTATGCGCCCAAAGCGCAGAAGACCGTGTGGCGACAACGGGCCATGGCCGTCGCTGAGAAGGCTGACTTGGGGAATTTCATCCCTTTATGTGTAAAGGCCAAGGAATGGGATCGATTGGCTCAGCGAATTCATTCGGCGAAACCCGCCGAATTGGAGGCGCTCAGCCATTATTCCACCGAACCGGCGGCCAAAGGGCTAGCTAAGAAAGACGCCCTCGCGGCGGCCAAGTTGTATCGGGCGCTGGGTCTGCGCATCGTAAATGCGGGGAAAAGCAAGTATTACGGGGAAGCCCTGGCGCATCTCGCCAAGGCCCGCGATCTGTATAACGGCTCCGGACAGACCTCAGAATGGTCGGCCGTGGTGGAATTCGTGCGAACTGCCCATTCACGGAAAACCGGTTTCTTGACCTCCTTTGCAACGATCATTTCCGGCAAACCGGTTCGTTCTCCGTCGTATGCCGAGGAAGCGCAAGTACGGTGGAAAAAGCTGACATCGTGAACGCGGTGAAAACCGTAAACCAATCAAGCGAAAAGGAGTATGCGTTTCTATCTATACGGCCTTGATCCGAGGCAGTGGAAGCGATGGCACTCTATCGCCGGCCAGTGCCAACAACTCCTGACCCAGCAACAGATCGCCGAAGGAAATCCTGGCACGATTCTCACGGATGTTAACACGCTGCTTGAATTCGTCGGTCCCGCAGGCATTGCGACCAAAAGCAGGAATGCCAGCATTCCGGCAGATCAACTGCCTGA
>JAKLHY010000148.1 GCA_022709905.1 Verrucomicrobiota bacterium
TCTTCCGCGCCGAGACGCCCGTCGAAATTCATCTGGCGGAGGTACTCGGCGATGCGGTCGAACCAATGGTCGTAGGCGGTGCCGTCCTCGCCTTTGTTCGCGTTGCCCATGAAGCCGTGGGGACGATCCGCGAAGAGGTGGAGCTCGGCCGGAATCTTCATCCTGCGGAGCTGGCGGTAGATCTGCGTGGAACCGTTCGGCGAATAGGCGTCCGTCCCGCCGTGGAAGAGCGCCATGGAACACGTCTTCGCGTCGAACTGGAACACGTCCGAGAGCCGAACGTCGATCGCGTCGCCCTCGCGCGTATTGGGATCGGTGAGTCCGTCCGTGAGCGCGTAGGCGGTGTAGATCGGCACCGCCCAGTTGACGTGGCACGGAAGCCCGTCGAGCGCGTCGACCGGCCCGTATGCCGGTGTGAGCGCGCTTGCCGCGAGCAGGACCGTCAGGTGCGAGCCCGCCGAAAACCCGAACGCGCCGATCTTCTCCGGGTCGAAGCCGCGCTTCTGCGCCTCGCTACGGACGAGGCGGACGGCGCGCTGCCCGTCCTGCCATGCGCTCCGGTAGATCGGTAAACCTTGCGGACGCGGCGTGCGGTAGGTGAGGTTCACACAGACAAACCCGAGTTCCGTGAACTTCTTCGCCACCCAGTCAATCCACACCCCGTCGCAGCAACTCTGATATCCTCCACCGGAAATGAGCAGCATGCAGGCGCCGTTTTTTGCCGCCGGCGCCTCGTGCCAGTCGAGATACGGCATCACGTGTTCCGCCGCCTTGAATCCTGGAGCCTTCACCTCCTCGGTAGTCGCCGCGATCTGCTGGGGCTGGAAATCCGGAATCTTCCCCTCCGGCCACAGTGCGGCCCGTTCCCCGGCGGACGCCAGAACGGTTACCCCTAACCCAAAACAAAGAATCAGCGTTTTTCTCATCGCATTGTTTCCTTTCCTTTTTTCTGAGCGCCACTGCGTTTCAATCCTTGGCTGCGCAGCCAAACTTGCGCCTCCGGGTATTTCTCCCAAGCCGACGCCATGATCTCCCAGGCGATCACGGCCTCCTCGATACTCCCCATGCTGTAACAATCGGGTATCCGCCTCGGCAACCGCTTCAGACTATCAGTTCAATGGTTCCCCGGCCACGGGGCGGCCCAGGCAGATGCGAAATCCGTCGCGGGAGTCGGAGTAGCTGGGGCTGCTGATCCCGAGGCGAACAGCGCAGCGTGCGTTGCCCGGGACGTCGAAGTAGTTGCCGCCCCGGCAGACCGGCCGCGGATCCTTTTCGACGAAATACGCTTCTTCATGCCCCCCTTGCGGGTCAAAGTGGTCCAACACCAGCTCCCACACTCCGCCGCACATGTCGGCCAGGCCGAAACCATTGCGGCCTTTTTCGCCGTAATGGTCCACCGGAGAGACAAACGCAAACCCATCGCTCCAGGGCGCCTTCGCCAGCGGCCAGGTCTTTTTCCGGCCGGGCAGAAAATCGATGGCAGAAATGTTCAGTCTCCCTTCGCCCTCCTCGAGTTCATCTCCCCACCAGAAAAACGCACGCGGGCGGCCACCCCGGCAGGCATACTCCCACTCCGCTTCCGTGGGCAATCGGTAATCCAGGCCCTCCGGCAGCCGACCGGCTTCGCGCTCCCGTTTCGTCAACCACTTGCAGAAAGCCCGGTCGTCATTCCAACTCACACACACCACTGGATAGACATCCCGGTTCGGAAACCCCCAATTGGGATCGCGCCAACTCTTGCCCGGCATCGCTTTCCAGGGATGGACGACCTTCGTAGTCAGTTGATACCCGTCCCACTCGGGATCGAAACACTGAGTCCATCCGCCAGGCCTCTCGGCATCGCTGACATAACCAGTTACCTCGACGAAACGTCGGAATTGGCCCACGCTGACTTCCGTGCGGCCCATCCAGAAACTGTGCTTGATCCGCACAGGTCGGGGATCCCCCTCCGGCTGTTCACGCGATGTTCCGGGGGTGGCGCCCCCTTCGATGCCAGTCGCCCAGGCGCGCTCTTCCGGAGTACTGCCCATGATGAATTCCCCGGGCGGGACGTAAACCAACTCCAGGGTGACGCCACCACCAAGCTCGACCGATTTTGTTGTGCCTGGGGCCGGTTCGCCAGCGTCGGTCGTAACGATCGGAGTGCCAAAACCGAAGACGGCGAGAATCACGACTGCCGAGAAAACCCTGGCGCAGGATCGGGAAGTTCCCGCGCCTAGCTTTCGCGACCATGTTGCAGCTTGCGGTTCTTCTGTTTGCCTGTTGGCGGTCATGGCAAGTCCTTTGGCAATTGGCCTACTCACTCCAGGAATTTGAACACTGGAATGCATTTCAGAATAGATGAACATAGAAGACGCGGAAGTTCAACGGGGAATACCGTCCTCGTGGACGGGATGCTCCGAGTCTTGGGATACGGTGCCGGTTAACTCTCACCTTCGGGGAGAAACCACGAAAAGCAGTCCGCTCGAGTCGGTGGCTTTGAGTCTGACCACAGGGCAAGCGTCGTTGGCTGAAACGGTCAGCAAGGACGGCAAGACGATCATCAAACCGGATTTGCCATTCCGGAACGGGCGGGTGTGATTCGGTGGTTTATTCGGAGTGGTGATGATCTGTTGTGGGCCGATTCGAAGGAAGAGCTTTTAGGCCAGCACGGGGAGGCGGTGCATCCGAAGAGCCTGACCTTTATTCCGGCCAGCGTTCGGGACAATTCGATCCTGCTCAGCAAAGACCCAGGTTATATGGCGAATCTGACGGCCTTGCCCCGGGTCGATCGGAAACGGCTCTTGCATGGCAACTGGCTGGTTCGGCCGTCGGCGGGACTTTTGTTCAAACGCCAATGGTTCGAAGTCGTTGATACGGCCCCGGACAATCACAATGTCGTGCGGTATTGGGACCGGGCGGCGACTGAACCCAGGGCGGGGACCGATCCGGATTGGACGGTGGGCCTGAAGATGTCGCGTGCGCGCAATGGCGTTTTCTACGTGGAAAACATCGTGCGGTTTCGAGGCACACTGGCACGGGTCGAGGAAACGATCCGGAACACGGCGCAGGCTGACGGGCACGCGGTGCGGATCATACTCGAACAAGATCCGGGGCAGGCAGGGGTCGCGGAAGTCAACTACTACATTCGGGCGTTGGCGGGCTACGCCGTCCGGGCCAATGTGGTAACGAAAGACAAGCAGACCCGCGTCCGACCGGTATCGGCCCAGGCGGAGGCAGGGAACGTCAAGCTCGTCCGGGGACCATGGAACGAGGGGTTCCTGCGGGAGTTGGAGAACTTCCCGGAAGGCACGCACGATGATCAGGTCGATGCCTTGAGTGGGGCCTTCAACAGCCTGCTGGGAACACACAAGATCTTTGTGGCGTGAGCCGCACAATGGGAAGGGACTCCACCATATCCTCAGGGTATGGGCATTCATCGGGTATCCCCTTCGGCACTGCTGGCACTATGTCGAAGCAGGGATTCTATACGTTCAAGGCGGCGCTTTAACTCAGCGTTCTCCTTACGTGTTTCTTCCAGCTTTTGGTTCAAACCTTGGATCGCGGCCAGCGCCACGCCATCAAACTCCATTGTGCTGATGCTCTTGTCATCCCGGCCAGGATAAAACGCCTGTTTAAAGGCTTGAGCCATTGGACCCATATGTGGCGTGTTGGTCTCATCTTCCCACTGGTAACGCCATCGTTCGACCGGCACTGTGGCCAGTTTGTCCAGGACTTGCTGCGTATTCACGGCGGTGCGGTCCTTCTTAAGATTCTGGTCGGAGACGGAAGACCAGGAGTTATCTCCACTGTCGAGTTTCACTCCGCTGGTGGTGGCTGCGTTGGAAAAGAAACGGACACCCCCGGAGGCACGGGCCGTGAACTGGTTGTTGGCACTCGACGCCATATCCGCATTCACAGCATCGCCCCAAACAAAAGCGCCTGTATGGTTGGCCTTGGCTCGGCGACCTGCGGCAAAGGCATATTCCCCGGCGACATTATCTCTGCCTCCAGGAATCGTGGCATAGGCAGCCCCCCTGATTGTGGCGTTGGCTCGGCCGCCGCCGATGGTGCTGAAGTCGCAGCTATTGGTAATTGAATTATCGCTGCCGCCAACGACGGAGGCTGCGGAGGAGTATAGGGAGATGCTATTGTTGGTTCCTCCCGAGATGGTGGAACATGGGCAGTTGCTGGAGATATCATTATACCGACCCCCCAAGATAGAGGCATACGGGGAATGGTCGCCGATATTGTTATTGTATCCGCCTGCGATCGTCGCCGATGAGCAGTTCGATCCGATGTCGGCATGGTAGCCACCGCCAATCGACGCATAAATCGAATCGGACAAGATATCATGACTTCCGCCTCCCGTGATGGTCGAGCACCCGGAATTATCGTAGATGTGATTGCCCGTGGCGGTGTACCCTCCGAACACGCCATACCCGCCACCTCCGATGAAGGCATTAGCCGAGTTGCTGCCAATGGAATTCCATCTTCCACCTACAATGATTGCGTGGTGGCTATTCTCGATGCGGTGCCGATTCCCGCTGAAAATGGCCGAGCCCACCTGGCGTTCGCTCGGATCCGCCGAGCCCTCAATCTCATTGCTGTAACCACCAGTAATCAAGCCGTATTCCACGTTGTTGCGGATGATGTTTTCGGCTCCACCCAATATTGCAGAGACCAGGCAATTGGTTCCGATCTTGTTATCGCGGCCACCGACAATCACTGCGTTCTGGTTATCGATATCAATGGTGTTATCCGATCCCCCCCCGATAAAGGCAGCCCGTTGATCGGTTTGAATTCTGTTACGTCGGCCGCCCGCGATGACCGACCCCGGGGCATTGGTTGCTATCGTGTTACCATACCCCGCCACGATCGCGCTGTTGGTGCTGGTGGCATGAATGAAGTTGTCCACTCCCCCCACCAGGCGAACACCCTCCGCTGTGCCGGTCAATCGCAGGACCTCCCGATTGCCCGATCGCAGGACCAAGGGTTGCCGGTCGGTCGTCCCCAAGAAATCCGATGTCGCCGAAGTGCCCGCATTACCGCTCAATCGCCACGTAACTGCTCAGGTGCTTTTCACTGGCTGAGGCAGGAATGGGCGGCCATCGAGGGCACGGCGAAGGTATTCGAGC
>JAKLHY010000149.1 GCA_022709905.1 Verrucomicrobiota bacterium
CCGGTCGATCGCGATCGATTGGCCCGTCCTCACTTCATATTATTATATTATACAATTTGTTTTTCAGCAGAATCTATCATTGATGAATAAAATTCCAAAGGAGATCGTTCAGAATGTGGCACACCGGTTCCTGGCCCTAGCACCTACCGGGGCACACCATCGCGCGAGTCGGATGCAATAATAAATAATATGGATCTGACCCTGTTGCCTCGACCCTGTTGCCTCCCGCTTACGCCAATGACACCGTGAGCTACAGTTACCATGCCAGCGTGCCGGGATTGCGGACCGGCTTGACCGTGCAACAGACCGGCGGAGGCGCCTGGGCGCAGAGCGGCAGCTACGACGCCACCCGGCGGTTGAGCGGGATCACCGCGCCGAAAGGCGGCTATGGCTATATCTACTCGGAAGCGGGAGGGTTGGCGCAAGGGGTCACCCATCTCACAATTCAACATTTCATGCACAATTGTATAATTATGAGATGTGACCCCTGACAATCATTGGCACTCATTCGCGGTTGGATTTTTTCGCGAGCGGTATTTACTACTCAGGCCCTAAATCAAGTCGGTCTGACCCGGCATTGCAACCGGATCGACGGCAGACGGGCCCAACTGATAGGACTTCGGGGTAAGATTGAGCTGGGATTTATTGAGGATCCAATCCCATTTGACGGGTTGCCCGGTGTAAGCGCTCATGCGTCCCATGATGGCCGTCAAGGTCGCCTCGGCCACGTGTCGCCCCTCGTTAAGGGGCCGGCCGTCCCGGATGCTTTTGATCAGGTCCGCGTGTTCCTGCTCATAAGGATTGGGATTGTGTCCTTCGAATGTGAACGCGTTGGGGCCCTCGATTTTGCCGGCGATGGCGCGGCCTTTGGCTCCGAGCACGGCCTCGAAGACCAACGGTTCGGTTCCATCGATCTGTCTGGCCATGCTGGTCACAAGGGCGCCATTGGCGTAACGATAGCGCACGGCAAAGTGATCGTAGATGTTGCCGAACTCGGATTGGGTGCGCCATTGGCGTCCGCCTGTTCCCAAGGCTTCAACCGGGGGGCCGCCGATGGCCCAGTTGATCACATCGAGGTTGTGGACGTGTTGTTCGACGATGTGGTCGCCGGACAGCCAAGTGTAGAAATACCAGTTCCGCAGCTGATTTTCCATGTCGGACCAGTCTTTCTGCCGGGGGTGGTAGAAACCGTAGTGGCGAACGCACCCCCCGTTCCAATAGCACTCACCGGCCAGGATCTCCCCGATCGCGCCATCGTGGATCCGCCTCATGATTTCAAGATAACTGTTCTGGTGTCGGCGTTGGGTGCCGGCAACGATGGCTAACTTTTTCTGTCGGGCCAGTTCCGAAGAGGCCAGAACGGACCGGATTCCGACGGGATCGACGGCGACCGGTTTTTCCATAAAAACATGTTTGCCGGCCTCGATGGCGGCTTTGAGATGGATTGGACGGAAGTGGGGTGGACCGGCTAGAATGACAAGATCGACGCCGGCATCGATCACCTTTTGGAAGGCGTCGAAACCGCTGAAACAGGCGTCCGGGGTCGCCTTGACGCGGTCGGCGTGAGTCCATGGAGTCGAACTATCCCATTCCCTGGGTTTTGTATTGTCTTTCAGCCGTTGAAGCGCGCCTTCCACCTTGTCCTTGAACACATCTCCGAGAGCGGTCACAACCACATTCGGCGACGAGATGACGCAATTCATTGTGGCGCCGACCCCTCGGCTGCCGCAGCCCACCAGGCCGATCCGCAGCACATCGGACCCGGCCGCAAACACCGGACTGAAGCCTGAGCTCAGGGCGCTCACCGTGGTGGCAGCGGCGGTTGTTTTGAGAAACGCGCGCCGGGAAATTGTTTCCGTCTTGGGTTTGACATCCTGGTTTGTCATATAAGGATTTGAATTTGTTGTTGTGATTAGCGATCCTAGAATGCATGACTTGCGGCGTCAAAACAATGCGGAATGAGGATAAGACCGCAAACCGCGCATCGATCAAGCTGGTCCGGCCCATGGGAAGCCGTCGATTCAGGCCTTGACCTATGCCGGACTCCTCGACCGTTATCCTGAGGGCTTGGAATGAATAAAAATCATACCGCCACATGCCACGGGCATCCATCGATGACGCTGCTTATATTGCTGGGAGCATTCCTGCTGGCGCATGGCCCGGGCCAAGCCCAGTCGGCCGCCCGGATTAGCGATGTCTATGTCCGCGTCAGCCCCCGTGATCCTCGCTATTTTGAGCTAACGGATGGTCGCCCCTACATCCCGATTGGCCTGAACATGATTGCTCCCCCCTCCAGCGCCGGCTGGACTACGATGACCGAATGGATCCGCAAGCTGTCCGATCAAGGCGGGAATTTTATCCGGATTTGGTTGAGCTCACCGTATTTCGATATTGAACACCAAAGGAGCGGAGCGTTTGACCTGGACAAGGCGGAGAGGATCGATCTCCTCCTGGAGCAAGCCGCCCGCAACCACATCCGCGTCAAAATGTGTCTCGAGCATTTTCGTGACTTCAACGAAAAGCAGCCGGCCTGGAGCAGCAAGCCTTTGCACCTGATTTCCCGGGGCGGGACCGCGACAAACGTGGCCGATTTCTTCAATGGCGAGAAGAGCCGTGAGCATTTCCGGCAGAAACTCCGGTGGTATGCCGAATACTATGGCAACAATCCGAATGTTTTCGGATGGGAACTCTGGAACGAAATCAACGCCGTCCAGGCTGGGGATTACATGGCATGGACGGACGCCATGCTCCCCGAGCTTAAGCGTCTGTTTCCCAGCAACCTGGTGATGCAAAGCCTGGGAAGCTATGACACCGAGAGGGTGAGCGCCTTGTATCAGCGGCTTGCGGTCATGCGGGGGAATGAAGTTGCCCAGGTGCATCGTTATCTGGACCTGGGGGCCTCACTGAAGGCCTGCCAGGGACCGGTGGACATCCTGGCAGCCGATGCTGTGCGCACTCTTCTCGCTTCCGACCCCGGCAGGCCGGTTCTCCTGGCCGAAAGCGGCGCTGTTGAACCGCGTCATACCGGCCCGTTCAAACTCTATGAAAAGGACCGCGCCGGCATGATTCTCCACGATGTCCTTTTTGCCCCGTTTTTCTCGGGGGCGGCCGGCCCCGGCCACATTTGGCATTGGGATCACTATGTCAGCAAAAACAACCTGTGGCATCATTTTGGGCGATTCGCAGAGGCCGTGAAAAACATCGATCCGGCGGCGGAACGATTCGCCCCGTTCCTGTTGACGACGGCTCGTCTGAGAATCTACGGGCTTCGCGGGCAGCAAAACCTGCTCCTTTGGTGTCGTGACAGTCGTAATGACTGGCAGAGCGAATTGCGCGATGGCAAGTCTCCGGAAACCGTGAGCGGGGAAACCTTGCCCGACTCGATTGAACTCGGAGATTTGAACAAGGCCCGGATCAGCTACTACGATCCCTGGCAGAATCGCTGGAGCCAAACTCAAGAAACAAGCCGTCGCATCAGGCTCCCGGATTTCCAAAGATCCCTCGCAGTCCGAATCCAGGTTCCGTAACCAACCTGATATCAATCTGTTTCCAACGGGCGGGGCGAACCTGCGTTGGAGACAAATGGGCCAAGGGGATTCTCTCTTGACGCGCCCCCCCCCATCATTAGGATCAAGAGCTTCGATTTGGAAATGAGACATTAACAAACGAGAAAGAACGAAATATGGCAATCAAAGTAGCAATCAATGGATTCGGCCGAATTGGTCGATTGGTTTTTCGAGCCATCGCGGAAAAGGGCCTGTTGGCCAAGGATGTTGAGGTCGTGGCGGTGGGCGATATCGTGCCGGCGGACAATCTGGCGTATTTGCTGAAATACGACTCCACGCAGGGTCGTTTCAACGGCACGGTGGGCTCCAAGAAGTCGGCGGCGGACAAGGTTGAAGATGACGTGCTGTTGGTCAATGGCGCCCCGCTGCAAGTGGTCAGCGCGAAGGATCCCTCGCAACTGCCCTGGAAAGCCATGGGCGTGGATCTGGTGATCGAATCCACCGGGTTGTTCACGGATGTGGAAAAGGCCAAGGGCCACCTGACCGCGGGGGCTAAAAAGGTCATCATCTCAGCCCCGGCCAAGGGAGATTGCCCCACGCTGGTCATGGGAGTGAACCACGAGAAATACGATCCCGCCCAGCATTCCGTCGTCTCCAACGCCTCCTGCACCACCAACTGCCTGGCCCCGCTGGTCTACGTGCTGTTGAAGGAAGGCTTCGGCATCGAGGAAGGTCTGATGACCACCGTGCATTCTTACACGGCCACGCAAAAAACGGTTGACGGTCCCAGCAAGAAGGACTGGAAGGGGGGACGCACCGCGGCCCTGAACCTGATCCCGTCCACCACCGGCGCCGCCAAAGCCGTCGGCCTGGTGTTGCCCGAAGTCAAGGGCAAGCTGACCGGCATGGCGTTTCGCGTGCCCACCCCAACGGTTTCGGTGGTCGATCTGACCGTTCGCACCGTCAAG
Organism: Verrucomicrobiota bacterium; assembly: GCA_022709905.1. Taxonomy (GTDB): domain Bacteria; phylum Verrucomicrobiota; class Verrucomicrobiia; order Limisphaerales; family UBA1319; genus JAKLHY01. The sequence goes on from JAKLHY010000149.1 coordinate 4,475, forward strand.
GAAACCAGCTACGCCGAGATCTCTGCCGCCATGAAGAAAGCCAGCGAGACCTACCTCAAAGGCATCCTGGACTACACCGATGAAGAAGTGGTCAGCACCGATTTCATCCACTGCCAGTCCTCGTCGATCTACGACAAGGGTTCCGGAATCGAGCTGAACAAACGCTTCTTCAAACTCGTGAGCTGGTACGACAACGAATGGGGCTACAGCTGCCGCGTGGCCGACTTGTTGTCTTACATGATCTCCAAGGGGATCTAACCCGCTGTTTTTTTGATCCAACGGCGCCTCCGACCGGGGGCGCCGTTTTATTTTGCCCTGATCTCATCTTATTTGACTTATCTTTTTTTCTTTTTTATAAAGTAATTCGCTTAATCCAACCACGCGTGTTTAGTCGACAATCAACTACTTTATGAAAAGGAAAATCTTGCCCCCAACGTCACAGGTGTCGCCGCGCCAGGACCCGCGGCCCGCAAGCTGCCACCCGTCGGGTCGCTTGAATTGGCCTCGTGGACTTAGCGAGCTCCGTCCAGTCAACTCTGCAATCTCGTTCGCAGGCCGTCCGGGGTGTGATTGAAATTGGCGGTCAATTCTGGTGAGAAAGAGGACTTTTCCAATATGCATTCCAGAGTCCGTTAGCC
>JAKLHY010000015.1 GCA_022709905.1 Verrucomicrobiota bacterium
TCCCACCCGCAAGTACCGCACGCCGCGCGTCTATGAACAGACCGTCGCCTTGGCCGGCCGGTCTTTCCGGCAACTCTTTATCCAGGACCTTGGCCATGACGAACCCACGATCCTGCTGACCAACCAGCGGCACGCCCCGGACAAGGCCCTGATCACGCGCTACGCCCAACGCATGCTGATTGAAAACGCGCTGTCCGATGCGGTGCGCTTCTTTCACATCGACGCGCTCTCTTCAGCGGTCGGTTTAAAGGTGGATTTCGACATGGCCCTGCTGGTCTTGGCCAGCGGTCTGTATCGCCTGCTGGCGCAGCGGATGCGCGGCTATGGCGACGCCCAGGCGCGCCAGATCTTCCGCGATCTGATCGATATCTCGGCCGATGTAGAGGTGAGTGAAAAAGAGGTGAGCGTGAGTTTTCATCGTCGGGCCCATCTGCCCCTGATTCTGGCCTCCGGCCTCATGGAAAAACCGGTGCCCGTGCCGTGGTGGAACGGATTGCCCTTGCGCCTCACGACCTACAACGGACCGGCAAATAAGCCCAAGACTTAGGTTAATTCTTTTCCGTGGAAATCCAGGCTAGCGATCATGCACCACCAGGGCGCTGGCTCGCGGAAAGAGCAATCGAAACCCGCGCCAAGCGCGCGGAGGACCGTCCCGATCCAGGATAATTCAGGCTTGATCGAGGCCTGGGCTCTGCTTACATGAATCCGCTATGAAACCAAAGACGCTTCATCACCTTTGGCATTTCCTGCGCCCTAACAACTCCCATTTTGGCATTCTACCGATCCTGGCAGCCGGCTTCAGTTTCATGGTGCTTTTATCGGCAGAGCTTTCCGCTCACGGGAATCGGGATTTCAAGCTTCAGGCGGAGGTGCGACCTGGGGGTGAACTCATCTTGAGCTGGTCTGAGTTGGGACCGGGCTATATCTACGAGGTTGAATGGACGGATCAACTCAAGGGCGCTTGGAAGACGGCGCCTTACGCGGGAGAATGGCCCGTGACCATCACCCGTTGGTCCCAGGTCATAGACGCAAACGCGCCCGCCCGGTTTTATCGGGTTCGCGCCATGAACCTGATCGCCAATCCGGAGGACAGAACGGGACTTGATTTCGTGCCGGGCGAAGTGGTGGTGATCCTTCAACCGGGGGCGTCGGGCAACGCCTTGGCCACCCGGCATCAACTCGAGGTGCGCGAGGAAATCCCACTGGCCGCGCTCGGCATGACCATCGCGCGGCTGGGGGTGCCCCTGGGGCGGTTGATCGAGAATGTCATGGCCAGCCTGGAGCGGGATCCCGCGGTGAAAACCGTCAGCCAGAACTCCATCTCTCGATCGCAGGCGCCGGCCCCCTATGACGATCCCTCCTGGCCCGAACAACATGGTTTTTTTCAAATTCGCGTCGGCGAAGCCCACGCGCGTGCCACAGGCAAGGGCGTCCGGGTGGCCGTGATCGATTCCGGTCTGGATCTCGGACATCCGGAGTTCATGGGCCGGGTCAAGCCTGAAGACTGCTTCGATGCTGTGCGGGGCAATCATACCTTTAGCGATCTGAACGACGGTCATGGAACGCATGTGGCTGGAATCATCGCCGCAACCGGCAACAATGGTCAGGGGATCGTCGGGGTGGCGCCCGACGCCGAACTCATCATTGCTCGCTCCGGCGGGCCCAGTCATACCGCGGTGGACATCGTCGAGTGCATCAATTTTGCGGTGGCCCGAGGCGCTCGTGTAATCAATATGAGCTTGGGCAAGGCGATGAACACGCCGGATGGCGATCTCGCATCAACCCTGTTCGAACAAGTGGCCATTAACGCCGCGGTCCAAAAGGGCGCCACGGTCGTGGTCTCCGCCATGAACGATCAACAACAAGGAAGTCCCTATGCCCTTCCGGGTCTTCTGCCAAACATCATCGCCGTGGGCGCTGTCGACTCCCGGGGCCGGGTTGCCGACTTCTCCAATTTGCGGCCGTACGTCGATGTAGTAGCGCCCGGGGTGGACATCCTCAGCGCATGGCCGCGTCATCTCGACGACCAATCCGGCTACCTGAGGGCACAGGGAACATCCATGGCCGCTCCCCATGTGGCGGGGGTTGCGGCGCTGATGCTCGAGGTTAATCCCGATCTGACACCTTGCGAAGTGCAGGCGATCCTCGAGCAAATGGCCCAGGACTTGGGAACGACCGGAAAGGATCCGCGTTACGGCAGCGGCCTGGTCGATGCCTTTGCCGCCGTCACCGCCGCCGGCGAGCTTCGGAACAACCCCGATCGGCTAGCCGATTGCTGCGGGCTCGCGGTTCTTTCCGAAACGACCAAGGCTGATGTCTACAGGCTGCGAATCAAGGAAGATCCGCCCCAAGTGTTTGCCCAGGCGCTCAATACTGCGTCGGTTCCTTGGGAGACCGCGACCTCGTTGGCGGCCGACGAGGCTGGCAATCTTTACGTAACCGCCACGGGAGGTTTCGGTCCGGGGATCTACCGCATAAACCGGTCCGGCCAAATCCAACCGTTGGCCGTGGGTGCGCCGTTCGAGACCCCGGCAGGGATTACTCTCGATCGTGAAGGGACAATCCTAGCGGTTGATCGAACTACCCGAAGGATCCTGCGGGTAAGGCCGAGTGGGGACGTGACCATTCTCCACGAGGGCCTCCCCCTGGTCGAACCCACGGGGATCAGCTACACCGAGTACCGCGACCTCTATGTCATTTCGGATGCTGCCGGCTCGGGCGATCCCAGCCAAGGAGGCATCTTCAGTTTCGCCCTCACAAGAAAAATCTTTCAATCCTTGCTCGATCGCGCCGGGGATTATGAGGATGTGACGTCGCACATCCCCAGCGGCAACTTGTTTGCAGCAACTGCCCCGCTGGGGGGGGGCTCCGGCGCTGAGTTTGCCTTTAGCTGGGCCGCTTCTTTCATCAGCATGACCAGCGTGGATCGAGTTCAGCGAATCCCGATTGACCTGGGAGATTTCTCGACGGAAGGTTGGACAGGTATCTGCCGGGATTTGGCGGGGCATTATTGGCTAGCCGATCGGGACGCTCCAGGTGGCGCTATTGTCAACCTCTTCGATGCCGAGGACGGCATCGGTGGACGATCCTATGTGTTGCGGGATATTTCCAAACCGGTTGATCTGGCACAGATCCCGCCTGGCACCAATGTTGTCGCCGCACCCGAACTCATCCACCTCCTCAGCGACCATGTGTTTCTTTCCAAAATCGGGGATCAAGCAACGCTGAATGTCCAGGGCAAATTGTCAGACAACCGGATAATCTCACTGGACGAAGCGCGCCAAGCCGGCGAAATCGACTACGCCTCGCTCGACACATCCGTCATCGAGGTCAACGCCGGCGGAAAAGTCATGGCCCGAGGGATTGGCGCGGCGATGATCACGATTGGCCACCTGGATTTGGAAACGACGGTGCTGGCCTTTGTCGGCGCTGCCGGCCTGAAAATCTATCACCCTGCCACCGCTCTTAGCCCCGCCGGATTTGGGGATTTTGCGGTTCCCTTGGGGCATCCTGGGATCCAATTGCAGATCGGTTGGGTTTTTCAGGACGGGTCTGTGCTCGGCATCGCCGAACGATTGTCAGGCTCACTGATTTCTTCGGAGAATAACCTTGTCGCCCTTCCGGGGGTGGGGCAAGTGTCGGGCAGGTTAACTTTCCTGGCGGCTGGGATTAGCCGGATCACGGCCAAAAACGGGCCATTTTCAGCCAGCATCCAGGTCACGGTGCAGGGCCCTAATCCGATTTCGCTCACAGGAATCAAGTCCACCGAACAGGCGATCAGCCTGCGGGTGGGCCAGACCCACGAGATCATCATCGAGAAGGTGTTTAGCAACGGCGAACAGGGCTCGCCGGGCAACACCCTAAGCGGCAATGAATTTTCGTCGGCAAATCCCGCCATTGCCACAGTGGGATTCTTAGACGGTATCGTGCAGGGCGTTAGCCCAGGCGAAACCACGATCCGCGCGCAGAACGGAGAGCACTTGGATACGGTCAGGATCAGCGTCGTGCCAGACAACCAACCGCCCCGAGGAACGATTGTCAGTCCGGCTTATGATACCACCCGGTATGTCGGCGCGGCCATACCGTTCCGCGGGGAAGCCCAGGATGCCGACGGCACGGTCATCCAGGCTTATTGGAGTTTTGCCGGAGTTATTCCTAACCGGGCCGGCTTGGAAACCGGTCCGGTGGGTTTTCTGAAACCAGGCGTTTACGAAGTCACTTTCTTCGTCTGCGACAATGAGTTTGCCACCGATCCAAATCCCGACCACTGCAGGATCACGATCCTTCCCAAGGAGGTCGCCTTGACCGCGGTGGAAATCACCGAGGGAGATCTGCGACTGGGGGTGGGCGAAGATCGCGCGTTGATTGTCCTTGGCCATTATAGTGATGGCAGCACGCATAACCTGACCGCCTCGATGTCCCAGACGCGATATGCGTCATCGGACACCAGCGTTGCGCGCGTCTCCTCCGATGGCGTGATCCATGCCAACAAAGCCGGGCAGGCTACCATTACCGCCACCAACAATAGCATCGGCGATGCGATCGTGGTCACGGTCGATCCTGCCATCGTGAAATTGGTCTCGATCGAGATCGCCAACGCCGAGGTTTCATTCTCAAGGGCCGGTGCCACCGCCCAACTGCAGGTGACGGGCCATTACTCGGATGGGAGCCATCGCGATCTAACCGCGGCCAGCACTGGAACGTGTTACGTCTCATCGCGTCCGGAAGTGGCTGCCGTATCGGCCGATGGACTCATTACCGCCCTGAAAAACGGAACCACCACGGTGATGGCATCGCACGATGGATTCACCCAATCGATTCGTGTCGCGGTGGACATCCCGGCCGGACCGTCGCCAACCATTAGTGTTCAAGTGGTCAAGCACACCCTCCAACAGGGCGAGGAGACTTACCTTTACTGGCAAGCATCCAATGCCACACACGTGGTAATCGAGCCGGGGATTGGCGCCGGCATCCCCGTGGGCATGGCTGATATCATGCCCGACGAAACCACGACTTATACGCTAACGGCTTTTGGCGCGGGGGGCATCAATCAGACGAGCGCGACGGTCGAAGTCATCGGCGCGCCGCAGCTTGCCTTCACCAAACTGGCCGGCATCGGAGGTTGGTTGAGCGCCGTGGCGGTTTCGGGTGACCGCGCCGGTGTAGGTCAAGGGCGGACGTTTGTCACCCTCGACCTCCAGGATAGCGCTCGCCCAAGGTTTCTTGGGAAACTGGACCTGAGCCACTTGGTCACGGATATCCAGATTTCCGGCAACTGGGCTTACGTCGGCAACCAAGCCGGATTCCACGCCATCGATATTTCACATCCGGCACAGCCACAACTGCGGGGTCGGGTGGCGGGAACCGTGGCGGGTATTAACGTCAATGGTTCCCATGCGTACTTGGCGTCCGGGGCTTACGGCTTCCAGGTCATCGACATTACTGACCCGGCGAATCCCCGACCGGTGGGCCGATACACCGAGGATTTCTGGTCGGCCAGCGACCTGACACTGGACGGATCGATTGCCTGCGTCACAGGCGGTTATCTGCGGCCCACGGATAGGAAACCCGGCCTTTGGCTGATTGATGTCTCGGATCCGGCTCGCCCGCGCCTGGCGGGCAAGGTCGAGGTCCCGACCTCCACTCAGGGAGTGGCCGTGTCGAACCATCGCGCTTTCTTCGGCACGGAGGCGGGAGAATTTTGGGCGGCGGATATTTCAGCACCCATAAGCCCCAGAACACTCGGGAGCGCCAGCACCGAGGGGACGGCCATAACCGATATCGCTCTCCAAGGTGAGTTTGCCTTGCTAGCCCAGGATGAGGGTGGAATGAGCGTCATTAATGTCCACAATCCCACGATACCAGTAGCCGTGAGCACACTCCTGGAACGTCAAGGAGCTTATCGCATGGCCGTCTCCGGCCCAAATACCTGGGTGGCCTCACGGCGGACCGGACTCCATAGGCTGAATACCGCCAATCCATCCGCGCCATCCGCGCTTTTGATTTATCCTACCGCGTCTGATCCTCAGGGCATCGCCGCGTCGGGCAATCACGTTTATGTGGCTGACCGTTCGTGCGGCCTCTACGTGTTCGACCGCACCCAGCCCACCAATCCAGTTCCTGCCGCGGTTTGGAGCCACACGAATCATACTACGGCCGGCATGGACTTGGCTTTAGCCGATCCATATGTCTACCTGGCCGCAGCCGACCAGGGATTGCATATCCTGAACGTCTCTGATCCTGCGCTGCCGCAGCTCGTGCAATCCTACTATTACCTCAACCTGAGCACCGTCACGGGCGTTGACACATCGGACGATCAGGCTTACCTGGCCTCCAGCGGCCACGACGTGGTTGTGCTCGATGTATCCCACCCCGATAATCCGGCTCAACTCGGACGCGCCCGAACATCCGGAGTTGATTATCGACTAAAGGCATACGCCGATCGTCTTTATGTCGGCAAGAGCGATGGTGGCCTGTCCGTCATTGACGTGTCCGATCCCCGAAGTCCCTTCGAGGCAGGGTCCCTGAGTGGAATCGCTGCTTATGATGTCGCCGCTTACGGCGGCTATGCGCTCCTGGCGTCCAGCGGAGGCCGAACCCTCAGCATTGTGGATGCGTTTGATCCGACATCGCCCCATGAAATTGCCGCCTACACGAACAAATACAGCAGGGGTTACGGAATTGCCTTCGCCAACGGCTATGCGTTTCTTGCCTGCGATTATGATGGCTTGGTCGTCGTCGATGTCCGCGATCCGTTTCATCCCGCCTTTGCCGGTCAATATGTCGATGGTCACCCTTATAACCGGGTCGCTGCCGACGGCTGCTATGTTTATTTGGGAGATACCATCGGGGGGATTACCCTCCTTAAGACTCAATACCAAAACGATGACCTCGCCTTGCCGGAGGCCGGCAATGTCAGCGTGACCTACGTCAGCCGGGAGGCCAAGTTTGTAAATCAAATCTGGCTGTATGCGCCGCGCGAAGAGCACATCTTCACCGCGGATGATGCCAGCATCGGCAAGTCCTACGATTTGGGGTTCTTCCCTGCCAGCACAGTTCTGGGATTCGCCCTGAAAAATCCGGAGGGTTGGACCTTCTACACGGACAGCTCCCGGAACGCCGATCGGGGAGCCGTCCATGTCTTTGTCCGGCCGAGCGGGCCTTTGACTTGGAGGTTTTACTGGGAAGACATTAATCGTCCGCACCTCTGGGATTTTGATGACGTGATTATGGAGGTGCGGCTCGTTAAGTGAAGCCGATAAAGAGAATGGAAGAATTGACGGTGAATGCTTTGCCACAGACGCCGGATTCAACCGGCCGACGCTCGATACCATGGGGGCGATGTTCGGCCCGTTCTACCGGCGCACGCTGAAAATCGGATTGCGCTTGCCTCCAGATGATAAACGGGATTTGGCGGTGCTCTGAGACTATCTTCTTCTCAGCCAGGCATTGGCCTCGGATTCTCCGTAGATCTTGATGCGATCGAAGTAACCCAGGAGATCCGCCTCGGTGGCGGTCTGCATCCATTGCTCAGCGTGTTGGGAGCTTTCTTGGCTTGCCGCCCGCCAGGCATTCCTCTGTTTCGCGTAATGGGCGGGGGTGTCCTGAAGAAACGCGAAGGTTTTTTGTTCATCCAAAGGCGCCAACACAATTTGTTCGATGGACAGGCCAACCAGCTGGCCAATGAGGAAACGTGATCCTTCGCCGTCGGTGAGTTGTTGACCCAGACGCATCCCCATTTGCGCCAGGTTTTCCGCCGATGCGGCATCCCCGGACGCCAGGTATTGGCTTTCAAGGGCCGCCATATCACGAGCCAGGCCCTTCAGCTGAGACAAGTGGGGCAGCAAAGTGGTCGATCCCCCCAGGATTTTGGCTTCCAGGGGCGTTTTGCCCGCCTGCAAGTATAGTTCTTCGGCATTCTGAACGGCATCGAGAGTGTAGTCCTGAAACCGGGTCTTTTGGCTGGCAGCCATAAGGTCAGCCACCGCAAGGTCCGGACGGCTGCTCTTGAGGTGTTCACGCGCCGACAAATAATCCGCCAGGGCATTCTCAGGCGCAGCAGCCTTGAACCGTTCGATGCGCTCCCTGCGTCCTTCCGCACCGCCACCAAGGTCATCATTTGGGGCGCTTGCGGCAAAGAGCACTCGAGGATCCTTCGGGAAATTGCTCAAGGCCATGCGCAGCAATTCCACACCCCCGCCAGCCTGCCGAGCCGCCAACAAGTCCTCCGCATTGGTCCGGCCAGAGGCCAGCCAGCGATCAATCGCTTCACGGGGCAACAACTGCGAATCGCCGGCCTCCAGCAGCTGTTGCAGCCAGTTGGTTGTCACGGAGGAAACATCGGACGAACTGGAATCAGGCATTCCAGGCGTCGCCGATCTGCCAATTCGCTGCGGTGGCTCTGATCGCCTGGTGAGGAAGGCGCGCCGAGATTCCCGTAATGCCGGGTCGATATCGGGAGTCGCAGGGAGTCGGGGATGCCGTCCCCCCCTGGATGCGCTTAGCATCAACAGGACTGTAATCGCTCCACCACACCAAAGAAGAATGCGAGTTTTTATGCCTACCATGATATGGCTTTCTGGAATAGACAAGGTTTGCGCCAGAAACTCACGCAGGGTGGGCCAGGGGATTCGAACTAAAATCCTTCGATTCGGGCCCGGTAGTATCGCCGCATCGTCCCCACAGGCAAATTCAGGTCGCGCCAGGCTTGAACAGCGGATGAAAGAGGAAGATTGGTGAGAAGAATCCAGGAACCGCCAGGACTCAAATCCGAGGAGGCCTCGATCCCAAGGATTGTCCCAGCCCGATAGTGAACCGTCAGTTCCGGGAATTGGCCGGCCATCCGAATGTCCAGCCGAGCCACGACGGGTTCAACCGGCGCCTTCTCAAAAAAGTTTTCAGCGCACCACCCCAAGGCAACGCCATCGTCCCACTGAATCTGCCACCAAACATAGTAACTGCCCCCGGAAGATGCCCCTTGAGGCCCCTTCACGACCCTGCCCCGAGCGCCTGTCGGCTGCTTTCCCAAAACCGTCCCCGCCGGGCTGGCGCGCACATTCAGCGCGCTGGCGGTTGTTTGGATTCGATCTCCCAACCGCACGCCAGGGCGCCAAAGAAACTTCACCTGCACCCAACTGTTGTCTTCGAGATCCAAGTCATCCCAGAATGTGCCATCGGCCAGGTCGATGCCCGCTGAATTCAATACTGTCCGGCCATATTGGTCTTTGCCGTCATTATAGCCGGTTTGCCGGGCGGCCTGGGCCTCCGGTGTTCCCTCGGGCAAATCGGACCACATCTCCCGGATCTCAGCGGGATGCCAATAGTCATCCCGGGTATTCCACGGGCCGATATCCCAAACAGGCGCTCGAACCACCCGGTTGCCGCAAGACAACTCCACCAGGAAATCATAGGTCTTGTCGTTGACATTCAGCGCTCGCCGGGAAGGCAATGCAACGAATCGATCCCGGGCCTGGATAATATGCCCGTTAGCGGTCGTCCCCCCCACCAAACCCTCGCGCGTGGCAAAGACCGTATAGGTGACAGGGCCCGTTTGCTGGCGGTCCTCCTCAAGGGGCCAAACCGTCTCCCCATCTCGAACAGTCTCATGCCGATACATCAGCGGCGCAGTCGGATCTGTGCCACGAATATGCGATGACCGGTGCTCTCCCCGCCTCAACTGTCCTTTCACACAAAGCGCCATGACCGCTCCAGGCAGCACCCGCGCCGGCTCAATAATCATCGGACCATAACCCAGAGCCCGGATCACAATTCGATAGTCCCGGAATGGAAACGGGGTGGGAACGCCATTGATCAGGAACTCCCCTCGCACATCGGTTGCGCCTCGCCGATCAGGAACGGCTCGGTCGATGTCAGACTCGCTCCTGTTGTTTAAAGGGGTCGCGCCTCGATCCGGATTCTCGGCCGTCGGAAGTTGAAATAAAAACACTTGGGCCCCAGCAATGGGCGCTCCCGTGTCCGCATCGGTCACCGCACCGTAGACATTTCCCACCCAACGCATCTCGGAAGAGGCATCTTGCGCCCGGCCTGCGAGGCTGAACGCAAGCAGTAGGCACCCCAAGCTTCGCCTTGACAAGACACGAACGAACCACGCTCCGGCAAGCCGCCAGTCCAGTCTCCCTGATGCAGCCATCCTATCCGCTTTCACAGGCGGCATGCTGATGAAAATCGCCCGGTTGTCAAGGAGGAGCAGACCGTTTCACGACTCAGGCAAGCCAATCCCTCTGGCGCCTAACCAAGCGGTCGCTCAGGGTCTGTTCAGAAATAACTTCGCCTCGCATCTGGCCCGGTGGCGCTCCCGCCAAAACCCGAAATTATTTTTGAAAAGACCCTTACTCCAGTGCCCAGCGAATCGCGAAGGCGGTTTTCTCGCCGATGCCTTCGACCGCTTGCAGGGCTTTCGGTTCTGCGGTAAACACGGACTGCGGAGTGCCAAAACGATCCAACAACTTCATCGCCCGGGCCCGCCCAATCCCCGGCAGACCACAAAGCAACCGCACCTGGATTGATCTCTTCCGCTTCAAGCGCCGGTGATGCCCCGGCGTCCACCCCTCCTCTTGCCGCCGTAACTGGCGTCCCGCATAGACAATCAAGGCCGCGGTCTCGTCAGGCCCCAAGGACCGAAAAACCGGGATCCGAAACACCAGGCTCAAGGAAAGGATTGCCCCTTGAAAAGACTCCCGACGCATCCCGCATCCCTCCAGGTCTCGCGCACGGCCCTCCAAAATGATCGCAGCCGGTGTCGCCAAGCCCGTCAATCGAACCGCCTGACGAAATAATCGTCCGTCCTGGATCGAAACCGCAAAGTCCGCCAACCGCTTGCGCTCGAACACGGCGCAGCCAACCACTTCGTAGTCCCCGACCGTCAACCGGCGCCGAGTCACGCTCACCGACCCTCGCGCCTCGAGCGAAGCAATCAATCCCTCGTCCTGCTCCCGATCGTCTACGAGAATTTGCAGAGGCAAAGCCCTGTCAGGGCATATGTCAGGGCAAATCACGGTTGAATTCATTATTGATTTATAATATTATTTTTTATTATATGCAATATATTTTTAACAGAAGTTCCTTAGGGTCCGTGCAAAAATAAATTCCGATTTTGCTGCTGAGGATTTGGCTCGCTGGCGAGGCTCGACGAGGGAAGATACCCGCAGCGGTCTCTGACCGAGGAGTAACGAAGCCAGCGAGCCAAAGCCTCGCAGCCCTCCGGGGCGGGGCGGGCGCGAGGGCGCGAGATTGGCCTTCCTTTTTTCTCGCCACCCGGAAAGTAAAGCATAAAATGCCGAATAATAGCGGGTCCTCCCTGTTTCCAGTTATCGGCAGATAGGGGAGACAAGGATCGGCCTGCCAAACCTGCGCACTTCAGCTCGATGAAAACGCACTTGGCGCCTTGGAGCATTTCGGCCGATGATTTCCCAACCGACACCTACGCGTCCGACCAGCTGGAGTTCATGTTGCGGTATGCCATTCTGGCGCCTTCAAACCATAACACGCAGCCCTGGCTCTTTCGCATCAACGCCATGAATGCGGAAGTGTATGCCGATCGGCGTCGGATGCTGCCGGTCATCGATCCGGAAGGACGGGAATTGGCCATCAGCTGCGGAGCGGCCCTTTATAACCTTCGGATTGCGGCGGAGTACTTTGGACATACCTATCGGGTGGAACTGCTGCCGAATTCGGCCCAACCGGAATTGATGGCGCGGCTCGATTTGGGGCTCGAGGGCGAGACCAGCTCGGAAGACGTGGTCCTTTTTCATGCCATTACGCAGCGACATACCAATCGTAAACCCTTTGAGGACCGTGCCGTGCCGGAGAATGTGCTGGCGGATTGCGCGGCTGCGGCGCAGGAATTGGGCGTCCAGTTCCAGGTGGTTTCAGAGGAATCCTCTCGTCAATCGGTCGCAGACCTGGTCGCGGAAGCCGACCGCCGCCAATGGGCCGATCGCCCCTTTCGTGTCGAACTCGCGCATTGGATCCGGACCCGGCCGGACGATTCACCCGACGGCTTGCCCGTCGCCGCTGCGGGCGTAAAAGACTGGCTCTCTTTTGCGGGGCCGATGTGGATTCGAACGTTTGATCGAGGGGGAGGATTGGCGGCATCTGACCGCGAGATCGCGGTTCATTCCCCCGTTTTGGCAGTGCTATCCACCGATCAGGATCATCCGCTCGCCTGGGTGAACACCGGACAAGCCCTTCAGCGCATCCTTCTCGTGGCAACCTCGGAAGGCCTTGCGAGTTCATTCCTCAACCAACCGATTGAGATCGCGGATCTTCGAAACCGGCTCGCGGAAATTGCCGGTTTAGGCGGATATCCTCAGGTCCTGTTGCGCCTGGGATATGGCCCCGAGGTGGATCCCTCGCCACGACGGGCGTTGCGGCAAATGCTTATCCTTCACCACACCGCTCACCCTTGATGCCCCGCTACCCCTTCCCTGGAACGATCTGACGGCTTCTTGGGGATGCCGCAAATTCATCCACAAAACAGGAAAACAACAACACCTCCATCGGACAAAATCACGTTGCGCCTGCAACATGGTTTTGTCGCGGCTATGCAGGGTTGGTCCATGCATGGACAAATAGCGGATCCGTCCATGCCAATGCGTGCCGGAGCGATAAGAACTACTGGAGGCTCTTAAGGGCAGTGTCGGCTTTTTTCTTGGTTCCGTCGTTTTGGCTGGTGTTGAGGACCTTCTGAAGGGCCTGAATCCCCTGTTCCTTGGGAACGTCTTTTAGTTTCTTACTTGTGGCCAAGTTGACAATGGCCAGGCAGGCTTCTTCGGAGACAGCGCTATCGGCGGCGAAGTCGGTGAGGATGGCCAAGGCCCCGGCAGGAGGCAGGACATTGGCGGTGGCAATCGCCAGTCTCTTTTCATCCGGCCGTTTGATGAACGGCAGCAATTCTTTGAATTGGGTAAGTTTCTCCTGGTCTTTGAGGTTCTTGTTTTCCTGGAGGAACTGCAGATACCCCCGGACTCCCTGGACTTGGTGCAAGGTTTTCGTGCCGGACTTGGCCAAGGCGAGCAGGGGTTCCGCCACGGCAACATCCTCAGGCCAATTGCCGGGCCACGTGGCGAGCAGGCCAACGGCCTCATCCTGGGTTGCTTCATCGGGATCTTTGACGGCTTTGGTGATGGTGGACAGGGCCTCGGGACCACCAACGGATGCCAGGGCGCGCAAGGCGATCCTGCGCATGGCTCGGTCGCTGTTTTGCGCGAGGGGCAGCAAAGAAGACGCGCACGAGATTCCCCAACGGCCGCAGAGGGTCATGAGGGTTTTTTCCATGTTGGCACGGTCCTGGGAAGCCGAGGCTTTGGGAAGCATTCGGACCACATCGGCGACCTGTTTCTCGGAGCCAATGGCGCCAACCGTGTCCAAGGCTGCCCGACGTGTTTCGGGATCAGAATCTTCCACGTACCGCATCATTATTGGCAGCGCCGCCTCAATTCTGCGTTGGCCGACCAGTTCGATCAGAACCAACCGCATTTTGCCTTGAGATTGGGAAAGGCGTGACAAGATGTCGGCATCCACTTTCTTGCTCTCCAGTCTGGCCACGGCGGCTTTTGCGGACTGGGCCAGGGTGGTGTTGGAGTGGGTGGCGGCTTCAAGGAGGACCGGCATGCTGGTGGGATCTCCCAACTGATCGAGGACGCTGACCGCAACGATTCGCATGGCTTCAGAACCTTTTCCAGCCATCTCGATCACCTTGGGCAGGACGGCCTCGTCACGGCGATCTGCCAATGCCAGGAGCAGTGAGGCCTGTCGATCGGACGGGGTGCGATCCAATTCAGCGGCCAGGACCTCGGTGACCTCGCGACCCGGCAGTTCTCGAGCGGTCCTCAGCCCCATGCTGTACGCCGCTTTGTCCGCAGACCTTAGTTGTTCCATCAGGAGGGGGATACCGGCGGATTTACGGGCTAGAATGGCGCCGCGGGTGGCTTCAAGGATGCGTTGTTTCGGGGACTGGGATTGGCGAACCATGTCGTACAACCGTGTGGCTGCGGCATTATTGCCATTGGCCAGGAACAGTTCGGCGCATCCAATGCATCCTTCGGCAATAGCAGAACGAACGCTGACGGGAGCCTCTCCAAGTAACTTCGAAAGACCATTGGCAGCGTCATCACCTCCAATTTTTCCCAAGGATACCGCCGCGGCGGATGCCACATCGGCGCTGGATGCCTTCAACAACTCGATCAGTTTGCGGGTTGCCTGAGTGTCTCGGCGAAAACCGATGGAATTAATCACCCCCACCAAAAGCCTGCCCTGGGTCTTGGACAAGGCTTCACGCAAGGCCTGATCGGCGGCCGGCCCCGGAATGGCTTCCAAGGCAATGCGGGCCCACGAAGCCAGTTGTTCGTCAAGCAATAACGGGGCCAAGGCGGGAATGGCATCCTGATTGCCGTAGATGGCAAGCTTCTTGCAGGCCATGGCCTTGTTCTGAGGCGGGGCATCGGACTTGAGCACGGCGATCAAGTCCCGCGGGTTGTTGGAAAGAGATGCCTGGCTGTCCGCAGCGCCCAACCGGGATTGGCCGAGGGTGAGCAGGCACACTGCCGTCAGACAACATGCAAACACGGAGAATCGTCGAATCGAAAGTTTCATATTCGTATAATGATTGGGTGGATAAAGCTTGGGATTGAGACTCTATCAGATTTGCCAAGGTTCTCGCAGGGCTTCCGATCGCAATCGATTCGCCTCGTCGTCGTTGATGAACTCATTCTTCTTGGGATCATATTGGACTTTGCGGCCGAGGAACAAGGCGACATTGGCCGCGTGGCAGGCAATGTGTGAATAGCACGCCACGTCGGCGCTGGCCCTGGGTTGTCCGCGGGATTTCACACAATCCAGGAAGTTGCGTACATGAAAATCGGCGGGGTATCCGGAAATTTTGGCCCCCTTGCCGGCCAGCAAAGCTTCGGAGCTGGCCACGAGATCGCCGTTGTCGGCGGTTTCCACCCAGCCGGTGTCGCCTTCAAAGCGAACGGGGCAAGAGCCCAAGGGAAGCCAGCCTTCGTTCCGCATGACCAGTTTTACACCGTTGGCGTAACGCGCGTGCAACTGGTCGCCCTTGGGTTCATACTCGATGGGAGCGGTGTTGTCGGCATCGTTTGCCCACTGGCAGAGATCCACGCAATGCGAACCCCATTCCAGGCATCCGCCACCCACCAAACCGCCACCTTTCTCGAAATTAAACCCGTCGAGGAGCCGACGACTATAGGGTCGCCAGGCGGCAGGTCCCAAGTAAAGATCCCAATCGACTTGATCGCGAGCCGGCTCCGGTTCAGGGGGCGCCCAGCCACTCATAGAGGTCCCCAGCCCACCAGGATGGGCATGCATGGTTTGAAGGTGACCCAGCTTGCCGTGTCGGGCCAAGTCTATGGCATACATAAAGTTAGGCAGGCTGCGCCGCTGCGTGCCGGCTTGAAAAACCCGTCCCGTGCGCCGAAAGGTCTCGGCCAACGCCAGACTTTGCGCAATGTTCTTGGTGCACGGCTTTTCGCAATAGACATCCTTGCCGGCCTTGGCGGCCATGATGGAGGCGGTTGCGTGCCAGTTTGGCCCGGTCGCAATGAGCACCGCATCGATGTCATCGCGGGCTAGCAATTCGCGCAAATCCTGATAGGTCGCACACTCCTGGTTGCCGTACTTGGTGTCAGCGGTCTTCTTAACTGACTCGCGGCGAGCCGCTTTCACATCGCATATCGCCACAAACCTGACATCAGGCTGCTGCAGAAAGCAGCCCAGCACATAGCTGCCGCGGTTGCCTATCCCGATGGCCCCTAGGACAATCCGTTCGCTGGGAGCCGTTGCTCCGTCCCTGCCCAGAACCGATGAAGGAACGACTTGCGGCAAGAGCAGCAAGGTCCCGGCCTGAGCGGCTTTTGAGAGAAATCGCCGTCGGTTGAGTCGATTCGCGTTATCAGGCTTATGGAGGTGCTGGCTGGATCCATGTCTTGGAGAGTTGGAAGTGCCATGATTCATAATGATATTTCCTTTTTGAACGCCAATGGTTTGATGCCGGCATTTTGGCCTATAATGGCCTGTGATGTCCATCATTGAATAGGGTGTAATGAGGATAAGTCAAAAGGGCAGTGTGAGACTCGGAAGGCGGTGGCAAGCAATATGGGGCCTGTCCGAGTGGAAACGAAAGCAGAACCTGCAACCCTTGCGGCGAATTGCAGGATCAGCCAACAAAACGATGGTGCGCAACGAAAGCTGGCCTTCACCCCTCAAAGAGGTTACATTCCTCTCCGGCTTAGGCGACCGCACTGAAAAACCCGATTTTCTTATGAAAACCCGTCGTACAAAAGCAATATGGATCGCAATGCTCGCGATTCCGTGGACGATATTCGCGGGTTGTTCAAGCGATAACCAACCATCCAGCTCCGAACCTCCGGCTGAGCTCAGTCTTCCTGCGGGAACCAATGCGCCTGCCTCTGTGGCATCTGAACATACGATTCCGATCCAAAAGATCGAGCCAACGCCCATGGTGACCTCCGCGGGGATTGACGACATCATCAAGCTGGTCAAGTCCGGAGTTCAGGATTCGGTGGTATTGGCATACATCGAGAGTTCCGATGTGGCCTATGATCCGAGCGTTGAGGAGATTCTCTACCTCAACGATATTGGAATATCCAGCGAAGTGGTTTCCGCGATGTTGCGCCGCGGCCGGCAGGTGCGAGATCAGATGGCTGAGAAACAACAAGCGGCCGTCGAGATGGTGGCCGAACCCGTTCCAGCGGCTCCGGCCGTTCCGGCAACGCCAGAGGTTGAGCCGAGCCCCGCAAGTGCGGCTCCGCCGGCGGCTCCAGCCGAGCAGGTTGTGGTCGATGCCAACCCGGCGACAGCGCCGACGGCAGCCGTTCAGCCTCAGGTCGTTTACCAGGCGCCGGCCACCATGCCGCAAACGGTCCAGGTCTTCTACCAAACCTTGTCCCCCTACGGCTCCTGGATCGAGCTGGATGGATACGGCTGGTGCTGGCAACCGACGGTGCTTTCAGTGAATGCCGCCTGGACCCCTTATAGTGACGGCGGCCGCTGGATTTACACCGATTGCGGATGGTATTGGACATCGGATTACAGTTGGGGCTGGGCGCCGTTTCACTATGGACGGTGGTTCCGGCACGGTCATTGCGGCTGGGTGTGGGCACCGGGGGACGTCTGGGGACCGGCCTGGGTTTCCTGGCGCTATTGGCCGGGTTATTGTGGCTGGGCTCCATTGCCGCCTGGCGCCTATTGGCATCATCACAGCGGCTGGTCTTATTATGGAACCTCGGTGGGAATTTCGTTCGGTTTCGGTCTGGCGTACGCGGATTTCACCTTTGTGCATGCGAAGCATTTTGGATCGCGCGATTGGCATCACCACAGGGCCTCGCACGATAACGTCAAAAGGTTTTATAACAATTCGGTGGTCATCAACAATTATGTGAAGGGCGATAACAATGTGATCATCAACAACGGGATTGGGAACGAGCGTCTCCGTCCGTTTCGGGGCGCCGATCCGAAGCCCATCGCGGTCCGTGATGCGCCCCAGGGAGCCGGACAGATCATCAAACCGGATCGGATCGAGAACCGGAACGGCAAGGAAGTGGTTTTCCGACGGCAGTTGCAGGAGTCCATCCCCCAAAAACCGAATATTTCGACTGCGGACAACCAGAGGCGGGGTCCGTCAATGCCGGGTCAATCCACGATGGGCAATTCGCGATCGGAAGCCGGGAGTCAGTTCGCCGCAGCGGGAAATCCGGGCGGATTGCGATCACCGGCGACCTCTGTGGACTCGACGGCGTCTATGAACGGACGGCGTCCCGAGGCATCCTCCAGCTTTGCGGGTTCGAGCGGTTCGTTGGGAGGCACGGGAACCGCCAGCGTTTCACGATCGCAGCAGGAAGGATCCGCCCGCTCTGCGACTCAGCAGGGCGCGCCAGGAAACACCCGTCGGGAATCCTTGTCGACGCTCTCTGAACGCACTGTCAATCCTTCGGCATTGAATGCCAGCAGGCCGACAGCCGGCGGAGGAGCGGCCCCCAGCGGCAACACCACTCCAAGAAGCCGGCAGGAGACGGTCAGTACATCCCGTTCTCCTGGAAACGCCGTCGCACCATCGTCTGCCGGTGGAACGAGCCCCGGCACCATCGCTCCCACGACGCGGCCCTCGACCGTTCTGGGCGCGCCCAATTCCCGCACCACGGCCGGTTCATCGCTCTTTACTCGTCGTCAACAAGCGGAACGCAGCATCCAGTCGCAGGGCAGCCGCAGCGGGACATCTGTGCCGTCGGCCTCCAATCCGAACGTGAACTCCCAGTTCTCAACCCGGGCGCCTTCGGCATCACAGGCGCCAGCACAGGCGAATCCGGGATACAACCGATTCACTCCGCCTTCGACCTATAACCAGCCTGCCACGACACCCAATCCCCCCAACTATCGGAGTCAACCCATGAATGTCCCCACATTCAACCGGCCGGCTCAGATCGAAACCCCGAGACCCTCGGTCGCGCCGACTGTCCCGAGGTCTGCGCCTGCAACACAGTTCAGTCCGCCGTCGCCCTCTTACACACGGCCGGAATCCCCTTCCGTATCCCGCAGCCAAACGTTCTCCCCGCCGGCTTCGAGAAGCTATGAAGCGCCTTCCAGCGCGTTTCGCTCCGCACCGTCCAGCACGGGAAGTTCCCAGTCTTCGTCATCGAGCCGAAATGAAAGCTCGTCCTCGTCAGGATCGAGTTCTCGAGGGGGCGGACGGCCTTTTGGCCGCTGATTCCAGATCTCGTCAATGATCTGAAGTCAGGCGAATCGTAATTCACCCATTTAACAACCGAGGACACCCGGATGTCGGAAACCCACAAATCGATCAGAAGCTCAATCGTCATGTTGCTTGCCCTTTGGCTAGGCAGCGTGATCACTGCGAATGCCGCCTACACGAACATTCTGTACTCCACCCGGTTTGAGGCCGAAGAAGGATTTCTGGGCCAATACACCCTGGCGGGACAAGGCGACTGGTTGGGAGAAGGAACCGGGGGCAATGGGTTGGTAACCAACTTTTTCCCCGGGCTCAAACAACAAGCGTTCCTGGGCTACTTTCCTCCAACCACCGCGGGAGAGGACTTTTCAACCGTCTGGCATCCGATCAATTATGTGCCGACAACGGGCAGCTCCGGACAGGTGTTATTCACGGTCGACATGAGTGTGATCGACTCCACCACCACCAATCGGGACGAGTTTCGCTGGAGCATCTATAACGCCGATGGCGCCAACGCCAAACGGCTGTTCTCATTGAACTTCGACAATTTAACCCAGGAAATTTCCTTCTCCCTCGACGACGGCCAGGGTTTCGTGTTTACCGGTCATTACTTCTCCAACGCGGTCGTCTACAACCTGGCCATTGAGATGACTTTAGCCTCGAACCGTTGGAGCGCATTTCTTGATGAGACTCAACTGGTGAAAGACGAACCGATCACCACAACCGGCGCAACGCTCAGCCTTGGGGATGTGGCCGCCGTGTGGGCCATCGCCAATCCCACGAAGCCGGGCGAAAACTACCTTCTCTTTGACAATTACACGGTGACTACCGCCTCTCAGCAACCGGCTGAACCCGAGGCATCCATCGAATACGTGGCGCATCTGCCCGGGGGGGAATTCCTCCTGCGAATGAAAGGACCTCCAGGCAAAGAATACGCCATGGATTACACCTGGGACCTCATGAACTGGATTCCGCTGAAGACCAACACCATCGGTAGCGACGGCTGGTTGGATTTCATCGACACAACCGCCTTTGTCGACCCTAGGCGTTTCTATCGCGCCCGTCGCACCGCGCCGTGACCCGCCACTTTTCACCGTTCCAGGGAACAGAACATCATCAAACGCAGAGGCGGCCCTTCATGCTCCCCATCGAGGATCCATCATCTTAAGGTCGGAAGAGGTGCTGAACCACGCGCGGATCCTCAGGGAGGGCGGGGTTGATCAGGACGGTTGGTTCGATCAGGAGGCTGTTGGCAAGATCGGCTGTCGGTGTGTTTGCGTCGTTTCGCCAAATCACGTCAAACTGAAATTCCATGATGCCATGTTCGTCGGCGGCAAAATTGGTGTACCAAAAATTGTTGAAAATCATGGCCAGCAGCCTCCCGGGATCCCGGGGCGGAGTCTGGCGGCGGGACAAGGTCGGTTTCGAGCCCATCGTCATCAGCGGCGCGTCGCGGCTTACCCACAGCCACCGGCCCTGCGGCGTGATATACTCGGCCCAGCCATCGATGGCAAAGTAATCGCGACACGTGCCGAACAACTGATCGGTAAAAGGCGTAAAAGGTATTCCGCCGCAGCTTAACTGAGGCAGAGCGGATCCGGTGGGAAATGGAAAAACAACATAGAAAATTTCGGGAGCGGCCGATGAGAGGCGGTTGATGCGAAGAGTGAACCGGACTCGGGGCTCGCGTTTCCAGATCTCGATGATGCGCGTGCCCCATTGCAGGCGCGGATGACTGATGGCCTGCGATATCGCCAGGGTATGGGGAGTCTCCCGAACCGCGGCTCTCGATTCAACGGTTGCAGCCGTCTCCTCCAGTTTGTCTGGGCGAAGCGACCAGCGTGGGGCAAAGGCCTGCACTTGGACCGCCACGAAGTCTCCAAAACCCTCGATAAACAGGGGCTGAGTCATGCCCGGCCAACGCACGCCAATCGGCCAGCCTTGATCATCCAAACGCAACACAGGTTGGGAATCCGAGGGAGGCGTCTCGGAATCGAGGGCTTGAGGACTCAAACGCAGGCGTCGAATGGTGTTGGGATCGAGCCGCTCGACCCAGAACCGGGCAATCTTGTTCGGGGCGTTGTCAGGGAAGGTGGCGGAGATATCTTCCCGGGTGAGATCCTCGGGTTTGGCAGGCCGGCCCCAGGGTTCGATGCCGGGTTCGAAGTAAAGTTTCATGCGCTCACCCGAGCGAGGATCTTCGATCGACTGGTAAGGTCCGCGAAGACATGTGGCAATCAGGGAGATCCAACCCGTGAATGCCGCCGAGCCCGGATTCGCCAGAAACAAACCTTCCCCCTCGGAAATCAGGCGGGAACGGGCGCGCTGCGAGAGCAGCCACTGAGCTCGCGCCATCGGACGAAAGGCCAGCCCGGCTTTCTCATTGAATTGTCCTTGGGTATCCAGGCTGTAAGGTTTGGCCACGCTGAGGCTGGAACCCCACGTGTGTTCATCAAAAAGACAAAGCTCGCGATAAAGACCGTCCATGGTCAGTCGCGCAGCCGGTGTCAGCGGCCCCCAGAGGAGAGAGGCGGCGGCGGATAAATCGCGTTTGGCCGCGCGGCTGGCTGCCACTTCCCGCGGGGCGGAGGCGGTGCCGTTGGCCCACCAGTCTGTCCATTCGCCCGTATGCTCGGGGGCGGTGGGGCCCATCGCTTTCTCCATACGTTCCATGGCATCGGAGACCGTCGTGAGACGCAACCGCGGCTTCAAGCCCAGCTTGTTCCACGCGGCCACAAAGTCGGCCAGCCCGGGAAACGGCGGATCATTGTCAAACCGCCATTGGCTCGTGATGGAGATGGTCAGCAACGAATGGCTGTAGCCCGACTTTTCCAGGGCCCTCAAACGATCCACACAAAGACGATGCGCAGCCCGCAAGGACGCTTCGTCCGTGCGGAGAATGTCGCCCGCGCGCGGCGGACGATAACGGGTGTCGGCCGCGAACGGCACAGGACCCCGCCGCCACTCGGCCGGCTCGAAGAAATCAAAACCCGATCCATAACCGATGTTCAGCCAGACAAACATCCGGCGGCCATCGGGCATTTTCCACCAGAATGCGGCCGGGCGAGGAAACGGAACTCCGCCGCTGTCTTCGTTAATGCCGGTGAACAGATATCGAATCCCGCGATCGAGCAAAGCGAGGGCCGCGGCACGGGGAGTCCCATTCACATCGTTCTGAACCGCCACCTTGGGACGCACACGGTCCCACAAATCCTCGGGCAACCAGTGGAGCGCCGTCTGCCATTGGGCCGCGTCCATGAAGGGAGTGTTATTGAAGGGAAGCGCGGCGATCTCGAGTTGACCGGTCCGCACCGCCTGCAGGAATTGACGCCGGCGCGATGGCGGGGCGGCTTGCCACCAGTCATGGACCGGAAACGTCGCCTCGGCGGTCCAATAGAAACGCTCGCCAACAGGACGTTTCCTCGAGTCCAAAACAGCATCGATCGCGATGTCCAAATAACGGCGATAAAGCTCCCGGCAGACGGACGGATGATCCGTAAATCCGACATCGGTGTGTGAAAAATGAACTAAATTAAGTTCCTGGATGGATTGAAGAGCGCGCTCCGGAACAGTGGCCGTTGAAGAATCGGCTCCCCGGGTTTGGGGAGAACCAATCCAACCGGCGCAAAGGATCGCGCTCATGAGGACGAGGAGAGCCGGATTGTGCGGATAGTTCATGGGTTCGGGGCTAAAATGGCCTAATGGGTGGGGTAATTCAACATGCTTTACATGTATCTCGCCTGTTTATAGTCGCACAAGCCCGGGCGAACTTCTATCCTGCTTGCCAACCTATGGGCGATCGGTTTCCTCGAGATTGTCGTGAACAGTTCCAGGGCATCGAGTTTTTGCGATGGATCGCCTTCATCCCGATTGTTCTAGTCTTTGTTGGGCTGGTTGTCAGCCATTTTCGTGGGATTGAAGGCGGCACGGTCGCCTTGCTGTTTGGGCTTTTTGCCGCATTTCTGGTCCTGATGTGTTTCATCTTCCGGTGTCCGGCCTGTCGAGGAGGATTGGCCATGAAACTCAGACCTCGGTTCTGTCCGCACTGCGGATCGAAACTAAGGGATCCTGGCGCGAAAGAGTATTGGCGGGATATCGATGGGATGGACCCTTATCAAGAGGATCGATCGCTGCCTGATCCGAAGAAGGCCGTCCGGATCATCGAGGACACCGCCGATCGATTTCGATTTCGGTCCAAGTCCAATGCGGTGTTGGGAGGGTGCATCCTGCTGGCAGGTATCGGACTGCTGGGCCTGATTTGTTGCACCGTAACAGTCACGTGCCGTCGGAATTCTGAGAGCGCCGTGACGGGGCATATTGAGCGCGTTTTATTGGGCGTCAGCTTAAGTTCGACGGTGATTCATGACATCAAGTCCGTCGAAATCCAGGAGTCTAGCGACCAGGATCAACCCGGCTATCGGATAGCTGTGCGGACCCCTTTGAAGATCGTTCCATTGACCCAAGGCTTCTATGACGAAGCACAACCGCAACTCAAAATGGCCAATGACATCAACGAATTCATCAAGAACACAACGAAGGTCCAGGCCATATTCACCCAGCCTCCATCACCTCTGGCCTGGATGGCTGCCGCTTTCCTGCTCCTCGTTGGTTTTGGGCTCGGGATCCAGCGGCCCGTTGAGTGCGTCTTGGATCGGACCACCCGCACCTTCCAAATACTGCGTCCCCGCCTGGGTGGACGGCGGGTGCTGGAGTATCCTTTGGAAGCCATCGACCAATTCGGCATTGTCAAGATCCCGTATCCGGGTTACACCTTGAATCAACGACTGACGTTTTTGGACCATCCCACCAGGCCGTCCTCATCGAGCGTTGAACTCGAAATCGATGGAGGATTACATTATGCCCATACCGTGGGGATGCGCCTGCAGACGGGTGCCATGGTGCGCCTGAACGACACGAACTGGAAACGGCGTAAAGAACAGGCGTTGGTCAACAAATTGGAAAAGATGAGACGTTCGATTATGCGCACTCCCTTCCCGACGGCGGATCCCCAGGCTATGAGAGATAGCAAGCGTTGCGTCCTGTGCGGGCTGGATTGCAGCCAAGAGGCACGGTTCCAAGATCAGGATGGTCGATACTATCATCAAACCTGTTACACCCAGCAACGGGCGTCAGGCGAACTCCAGATTTCATCGTGAAGAACTTTCTATCATTCCGGTTCTGGTTATTATCCATGATCTCGTGCGCTGGTCTCATCGTGCATTCTGTTGCCCAACCGGTTCCCCTGCCCCGGGCGCACTCACACAATGATTACGCGCACGATCGGCCGTTGCTCGATGCCCTAGACCAGGGCTTTTGCAGCGTGGAAGCCGATATCTGGCTGGTCGAGGGCCGTTTGCTGGTGGCTCATGATCGGAGCCAGGTCAAGCCGGAACTCACTTTGCAGGCTCTCTACCTGAACCCACTGCGCCATCGAATCAGGAAGAACGGTGGACGCGTTTATCCCCAGGGCCCGCCCTGCATGTTGCTGATCGATTTGAAGTCCGCCGCCGAGCCGACGTATGGCGCGTTGCGTGAAGTCCTGCGTGGATATCAGGATATTCTCACCGAGTTTACGTCCTCAAGCACCCTCACTAACGCGATCACCATCGTATTGTCCGGCAACCGCCCCACGGAAATGCTGGCATCGGAATCTTCGCGCTACGCGGCGATTGATGGCCGACTGGCCGATCTTCAAGGCAACGCCTCGCCGCACCTCATCCCGTTGATCAGCGACAATTGGAGGCTCCATTTCTCGTGGCGCGGCACCGGTCCCCTGCCCGATTCCGAAGAAAAGAAACTCAGGCAGATCGTCGAACAAACGCATCAACAAGGCCGTCGCATCCGGTTCTGGAACACGCCGGACACTCCGGCCGGCTGGCGGGAACTGCAACGAGCCGGAGTGGACCTGATCAACACCGATCATCTCGCGGGTCTAAAAAGCTTTCTCCTGGAAGGATCCTCCCCATAATTCTGAATTATGGGACCGGCGCGAAAAAGGCTGTTACTGGGCCTGCCCATTTTGGGTGTGGGGTGTTCCCTGATTGCCGCACCGGAGGACGCGCATCCCACCCATCCGAAGCGCGTGTTGATCGTTGAATCATACGGTCGTGACATTACCCCTTGGAACGTCATCACGCCGGCCTTCAAAAATGAATTGGCGCGGCAATGGCAAACCGCCATTGAATTCCACGAATCCGCCCTGGAGACGGCCCGCAATGAGGAATCGAGGGCTGAATTGGCGTTTGTGGATTACCTGCGTGCCCTTTACGCGAAACAGCCGCCAGACTTGGTGGTCCCGGTCGGCGCGGCAGCGACACAATTTTGGTGGCGCCATCTGCCGGTGTTGTTTCCCAGCACTCCGGTGGTGATTGGGGGCATCGAACACCGGCTGCTCAAGGTTCTGACCCTTGGCGCCAACGATACGGCCGTGGCCATTCAATTCGGCAACGCGCAAGGGGGCCTCGACCTTATTTTCCAGCTTTTGCCAGCAACGACGAACGTGGTCATGGTCATCGGCAACTCCAGCCTCGAACGTTTTTGGATGTCGGAATGCCAGGAATCCTGGACGCGTTTCAGTGAGCGCGGTCAATTGGTTTGGTACAATACCCTGTCTTTCCCCGAGATATGCCGGCGGGCCGCCGAGCTTCCGCCCCGGTCGATCCTGACGTATGGGATTTTTTGGGTCGACGCGGCAGGGGTGCCTCATGAACAGATGCGATCACTGGATCAGCTTAGCTCAGTGGCCAACGCCCCCATATTCGGCTTGTTTGAGGAACAACTCGGTCACGGAATCGTGGGAGGACGGCTCATTTCCAGCGAGTCGATCGGACGCGAGACCGGTCGATTGGCGGCCCAGATCCTGCGGGGCGAGTCGGCCACGAACATTCCGCCGAGGGTGCTCGGCGCCAGCCCGCCCGCTTTTGATTGGCGAGAACTACGGCGGTGGAACATCGAAGAGCGCCTGCTGCCGCCGGATAGCGTCGTCATGTTTCGGCAGATTCCCGTGTGGCAACGATACCGCGGATACATCTGGAGCGCCCTAACCATCATCATGCTGCAGGCGGCCAGCATTCTGGCCCTGGCACTGCAACGGACCCGACGACGCCGAGCTGAATCCGCCGCACAGCATTTGCAGGCCCAGGTTCCGGCAACAAAACTGATCTTCTTAACCGTCAATGAAGATGCCGATTTCGCCCGCGAAGCACTCGCGGCTGGCGGAGTGGGCTACGTAGTCAAAGCGCGGCTCGGCACGGACCTGCTGCCGGCATTATGCTCGGCAGTTGCCGGACAATACTTTATCTCTCCCTGCCCGGGATTGGCTGACCTCGTTTCTCTGAATGGAACCTTGGCCGGCGCACAGACCTGTTTGATGTCGCAAGAACCGGGATGGCAGCCCCCCCCAGACAATCCAAGCCTTCAAACCCAGACTCCGCAAATTGACCCGTGAAGCGAATGTTACTAAACCAACCAAAATAAAAACCACGCATGAAATCAAATCCGAAAAATCAATCCTCGGGCCTCACCCGGCGAGAAGCACTTAAACTCTCTGGCTTGGCCATGGGTGGATTGGCCTCGGCCAGCGCCCACGGCGAACTGGCGTTCCCCTTTCGCCCGATCGACGGCGGTAATGCCATCAAGGACGTCGGCGATTGCTACCCGACCCAACGCCGCACCCAACGATACAGTTATTTCGAACGCCTCGATCCCATCACCCCTTGGGGGAAGGACATGGAAGGAAACTTGACCGGCACAAAGCTCGAAGCCAATGAAATGCGAATCACGTTCATGGGATCCGTGGTTCCCATGGCACGCCGGGCCCAGGCCGAGATGAGCATTTTCGTCGAGGTAGGATGGGATGACGAGAAAAACCAACCGCTTGATCAGTTCGTCTTCGACCTGGGCTGCGGGGTTTCCGCCAATTACCAAGCTTGTGGGGTTGGCTATGGCAGAATGGATAAAATCTTCATTAGCCATCTGCACGCGGATCACATGTCCGATCTGATCCAGTGCTATGGATTTGGAGACGGAGGCGATCGCAAGTCCCCCCTCTTTATCTGGGGACATGGACCCTCGGGCGTGCTCAATCCTGGAAATGGTCCCGTTGTCGCCGATCAAAACAACCCCCAGCCCAACAATTACGCCAACTTTCCGGTCACTTACGACGACGGCGTTCAGGCATTTTGCACCTATCTCCGCGAAGCCATGCGGTGGCACACCGAGAGCCAGGCTTTCCAAGGTTCGGCATACAAAAGCTATCCGACGTTGGACAAAATCGCCGTGGACTGGGGATTGCCGTATGTGCCATCCCCCGCGGGCTTGTATCCCGATCCCCCCAATGATGCGAATGCTTTAATCCCCATTGCGCTGGATTGGCGAAAAATTGGATTGGATAGCGAGGGCAGGCCCACGGGCGATAACATCGCCTACAACAACCTGGCCACCGGAGCAAAGGTGCTGCATTACCCTGTGATCCATTGCCGGAAAGGTTCCATGGGCTACAAGCTGGAATGGACGCCTTCGGGAGCCGCCAAGCCGCTCACGATGATCTACTCGAGTGACACCAAGCCCGAGTGGAATTCCATCCATCATGCCATAAACCGAGACAAGAACGGCACGCCTCAAGGCGTGGATGTCTTTATTCATGAAATGGCGGTCGCGCCGGAAATCTGGGCCATGAAGCAGCAAGGGCTGACCGAGCCCGGCGATGAAAATGATCCCTATTGGGCCGCGACGCTTCAAGCCACGACCGATGTCCAAAACAGTTCCCACACGCCTCAGGGTGCTTTTGGATATATGCTCAGCCAAATCTCGCCGCGTCCACGTCTCGCGGTTGCCACGCATTTTCCGACGGCCGATGACACCGTAGCCTGCGCGTTGAAGAGTGTGCATGCGCATTGTCGTGACATCGTGAAAATCGGAGACAAACTCGTTTGGTCCTTCGACCTGATGGTGCTTCGGGTGTTTCCAGACAGAATTGAGCAAAAAAGAGCGGTCGTAAACGACTTCTCGTTCAATCCGCCGATACCCAAAACCCAAATGCATGGCGATATGTACGCCCCCAAATATCACACCGAGACCGGCGATTGGGATCCGTTCTACCAAATCGATACCAAGGGTGAAACTGCGGTTTGGATCCCCTCGACAGAAGACGGTGGTTACAACGATGGGCCAACCTACCGCCAGGATGGTTATTGATCTGTCGGCAGGAAGGAAAATGGGAATCGGAGGGGGGCGAGGCTCAAGCCGTTCCTCCGAGTTCCGGCCATCTTTTTTCCGAACCCATGAGGGTCATATCACAGCCAGCGAATGTATAGTTACTTGCGGGACATAACATTAGTTCGCCTCGTAGACCTGGTAGTACCGGGCCGTGTCGGATGGGGAAACACCGAGGGTTGTCTCCATAATCGTGTTCGTGGCTTGGACCGTCGGCCCGACCTTTCCCCACATTGTGTTTACGACGTTCGGTTTGGTTTGGAAGCCGTATCTCCGCCCAATCCGCTCCGCCTCGATTTGCCACACCAACCGGACGGTGTCATTGCTCGGACGGCTGCAACTCCAGATTCGCGGGTATTCCCCGCCTTGCGGATCGAAGACCCAGAGGCTGTTGTAGTAGGTGAACGTCGGGCAGTCGTATGGGGCGCCGCTGGCGCCACCCACCACATAGATCTTCCCTCCCATCGTGACCGACGCGGCAACTAAAGTCGGCGCGGGCATCGCTCGCCGGCTGGTGAACTGGGTCTGAACCGGGTCGTAAGCGAGCGAGAGGTTGTGGGCGCAACTCGAGCTCGCCGAAAGGCCGCCGAAGAGATAGATCTGGCCGTCTACACTCCCTCCTACTGAGGCATGGGCCCGGAACTCCTTTGGGAGCTGGGCTCTCTCTATCCATTGATCGGTTTGGGGGTAATAGATGTAAGTCGTAGCATAGTCAAAGAAGGCGTGGATCTTGCCGTTAACGACCTGGACAATCGGGTGCACGGGCGGCACGGACAGATCGCTTTTCCGCGTCCACTGACCGGTCTTCGGATCGTAGCACTCCATGCTGCTAAGGAGGGTCATGCTATTATCCCACCCCCCAAGCACGTAGATCAGGCCGTTCAACACGCAGGCGTCCGCGCATATCCGTGCGGTGGGCATATCGGCTTTGCGGGTCCAGGTGTCGGTCTTGGGATCGTAGGTTTCCACGACCTGAGTAGCCGTGCCCGCGCCGAAATTACCGCCACCCATGACGTAAATGATCCCGTCCACGGCGGCGGCAACCGGGCCGTTGCGTGCGGTCGGCATGTCGGTTTTGCGGGTCCAGGTGTCGGTTTTGAGATCATAAGCGAAGAGGCTCTTGATCGGGTAGTTCCAAGAGTTCGTCTCCCCGCCCGCCACGTAGAGGATGCCGTCCACTTCACAGGCGGCAGCATTGCCGATCGCCATCGGCATGTCCGCCTTGCGGGTCCAGGAACCCGGATGGTCTTGCGGATCGAAGACCCAGAGATCGTTGTAGTAGGAGAACGTAGGGCACTGGTTTGGGGCGCCGCTGGCGCCACCCACCACATAGATCTTCCCGCCCATCGTGGCCGACGCGGCAACCACACAGCCTACGGGCATCTCTGGGGCACTGGTGAACTTGTTCTGGGCCGGATCGTAAACGAACGAGAGATTGTGGGCACACAACGAACTCGTCGAAAGGCCGCTGAAGAGGTACATTAGGCCGTCCACAGCCGCCCCTGTCGATGGCGATGCGGGGATCTGGGCCTTGCCGGTCCATTGGTCCGTTGCTGGATCATAGGCGTATACGCTCCTATCGCAGAACGAGTAGATGATGCCGTCCACGGTTTCGACAACCGGGGATCCGGCGGCCTCGTGGGGCAGATTCTTCTTGCGCGTCCACTGATCAGTCTTCGGGTCGTAGCATTCCACCGTGACAAAGGAACCCCCGCCCCCGGTCATTCCACCGATGACGTAAATCAAGCCGTTCAACGTGCACCCGCCTGCGTGCATTCGGCCCGTTGGCATGGGGGTCTTGGTCGACCAGGTGTCGGTCTTGGGATCGTAAGCTTCCACGACTTTGGTGACCGAACCAGCGCCGATATTGCCGCCGCCAATGGCATAAATGATCCCGTCCACGGCGGCGGCAACCGGGCCACTGCGCGCGGTCGGCATATCGGCTTTGCGCGTCCAGGTGTCGGTCTTGGGATCATAAGCGAAGAGGCTCTTGATCGGGTAGTTCCAAGAGTTCGTTTCGCCTCCCACCACGTAGAGGATGCCGTCCACCTCGCAGGCAGCGGCGCCGCCTAACGCCATGGGTAAGGGGGCCTTTTTGATCCAAGCGCCTTCGCCGGCCAGGGCTACTCCGAGGTCGAAACCCAAGCAAACTGCGAGGAGAATGCCGACGGCAACTCGCGATCCGCAGGTCGTTTTCCTTCTGTTGTTTATGTTCATAGGATGTTGGTCTGGTTGATCATTTTGTGCGGTCGCACGTCGCCATCTCCGACGGGGCAGCGCTCACTTCATCGCCAACGCCGCTCCCGCGGGGCGCGTTGCGTGCACTGACCACATACCTGGGAATACCGAAAACCTCGGAAGGGTTACAGGACACCTGATGGCGCTGCTCCATGGTTCTCTGCGTTCTCTGCGGCCTCTGCGCCAGATGACGAGTGCGGGATAGAGGGCTTCGATCGATGACGCACCGCCGAGGGCGGGGGGCTTTGCGGAGACGGCCCAGGTGATGTTTGCATAGGCAAAGTGACAGGTTCATAGTCGGGCGAGGGGCGGGAACCACCGTTGAAGCCTGTCGCGGCTAAAGGAAGGTGCTGGGTTGCGCTTCCACCCGAGGGCAACCAGGCCACGGTCACAACAGCGAACCTGTCACCTTGCCCCCGCCGCTGCGACGCCGAGATTGAAGTCAGTAGATCAGGGTCCCTTCCGTCTTAATACCGTAGGTCATGGTCATGTAGGGATAGTCTGTCGTGGCCTGGAGATCTATGAATTCGCCACTGGATAGCTCGCCGGTGGCACCCTCGAACCGCCCGGTGCCGTCGACAATCTTGTTCACCCCATCGATGAGTTCAATGAACAACTGGTCCCCGTTCGCCGCGGTGACGGTGGCCTCAATCTCGTCCACGGTGGATGTTTCGAGATCCATGTGGCCGACCATCGTGATCGTAGCGAGTCCTATATGGGTGCCGTGAGTCAGGATCGTGCCCTCGAAGTATCCGGTCTGCAGGTTGACCACCAGGATGGCTTGCCCGTAGTCTTTGTATGGTCGGGCCACCGGGTTCTTCTGGCTGGCGAGGGCCGAGAGGCCCAAGAGGCATGCCCCCAGGGCGATGAGCCTGAATGTTTTGTTGAGGTTCATGGTAGCTTTCCTTTCTGTTCTGTTGTGGTTCTGTTTGCGGCAATGTTGTTCGGTGCGGGCCTGTGCGATGCATTCCCAATACCCCTCCCACGGGGTGCGTTTGCCTGCACCGGCCGCATACTGGGAAATGCCGAAAAAGCCAAAAAGGTTACAGGGCCTCAGGAAGAGACCGCGAACTCAAGGGCGCCTCCTGGACGGCTCGTTCTTTTCAATCTCCTCCCACGAGGGTGCGCGCCAGACGACCGTCCCACCTTGGAGGTTGATGGCGAACAGCGTGTTGCCATCGGGTGAAAAGTCGACCCGGGCGAAAAATCCCGGCTCGCCCGGCAGTGTGAGCACGTCACGCCCAGTGGCCACGTCCCATACCTTGGCCAAGCCTCGTGGGCTGGTGCCTGTGGTGATCAGACGTCGTCCGTCGGGTGAAAAGACCAATCCGTGCAGAAGGCTGCCATACCCAAGGCCGTCGTGTGTGAGTGCGGGTGGGCGGCTCACGGCGTCCCAAAGCGTAATCCTGCCGTCCCGTCCAGCTGTGGCAAACCATCGTCCGTCAGGCGAGAACCTGACGAGCGCGCCACCACTGTAATGGCAGTCAAAGAAAGCCAAACGCTTTCCGGTCAGAATGTCCCACCACGCGGCGGTTCCGTTCCAGTACCCTTTCGCCACCGTCCGGTCGTCGGGGGCGAGATCAAAGCCCTCGCCGTTGGCGAAGTCGACGCCCCGCACGTTGACCTCGCGCCACGACGGCACCTCCCAGGTTTGGTTGGTGACCCGCCAGTTGGGCGTGGATTGGTATGCGCCGCAATAAAGATAGCGACCACCCGGCGAGAGCAAGATGCCGATGATGAGTCCGGCGTTTCGGAATCCCAGATTGGTGACGCATTGACGAGCGGGCAAATCCCAGATCCGGACCGGGCCGTTGGTCACTCCGAGGGCGAGCCAACGCCCGTCTTTCGAAAGGGCTCCGCACGAATAGCCGGTCCCGAGGAAGGACAAAGTCTCGAGCGGTCGGAGCGTTGCCGTGTCCCACCGTACCACGTGACCTTCCCCACGCCCGATGGTCAGGAACTGCCGGCTGTCGGGTAAGAAGATTAATCCATAGCCCCAGACCGCGGCAGGCAGCGTTTCATAGGGACGCCTAGTCTTCCCAGCCGAGTCCCAACAACGTACCGTGCCGTCTCTAGCACCGGTCAGGAGGTTCTTTCCCTCTCGCGACCAGGCAACGGCCCAGACCTCATTCGTGTTCCCCTGGAAGCGACCGAGTTGGGCCTGCCCGACGACATCCCAAAGGCGGAGGGTCTGATCGGCGCTGACGGAGGCGAGAGTTGGTCTGTCGGGCGCGAAGGCGAGACCGGCAATCCAGTCCTGATGGCCCTCCAGCCGCGACTCCGCGCGTGTCGCCAACTCCCACACGTGCAGAATCTTATAATCGGAACCGCACGCGGCGGCGAGCCACCGGCTGTCGCGCGAGAAGGCCAGCGAGTTGATACAATCAGCGGCCTCGGGCAAGACCAAAGATTTCTCCTCCCGGCAGGCAGGCCAATCCCAAAGTCGAATCTCCGGTTTCATCGCGCCCACAGCTAACCACCGACCATCCGGCGAGAAGTGGACACATCCCGCATGGGCGGTATACCCCGGCCCCCTTTTCGAAGCTTTTGCAGGCTGGCGGAGGATTGGCGGATAGGTTCCCGCCAATCCGGCGATCGGCTCCGCTGCCGAGGTCGCCGGCGCGAACCTGTCCAGGAACCGATCCGCGGGCGAGTAGGCAAGCGGGGCCGTGGCAATGTTGGTCAAGACTTGGTTTGACGCGACGTCCCAAATTCGCAGAGCGCCATCCTCGGCTAAGGTGGCCAGCCACCTCGCGTCGGGCGCGAAGGCCAGCGATACGACAAGATTGCTGGAATGCGGGAAGCGGGCCATTTCCTTCTGAGCGGTCAGGTCCCAGAGAGTGACGAATGCCGCGCCGCTGTCCTCGCGGCTCCCCCAGGCGAGGAAACGGCCTTCGGGTGAGAAATCCAGGGCCTTGTAACGCACATACCGACCGGCCACTGGCAACTCGGTCACCGGTTGCCTGGTCACGGCGTCCCAGAGGGCCACGGCACCGTTTTCTTGCCCCACAGCCAGCCACTTCCCGTCGGGCGAGAAAGCAAGTGCCCAAATGGCGTTTGTGAACTGGTGCATTATGGAGCGTTCTTCGCCTCGGCATTGCGCCCATAAGTAACGCCATTCCCAGCCGCGCAAGTTCATTGCGGATTGCGGATTGTGGATTGTGGATTTCTCAATAGGCTGGTGGCGTTTCAGCTGCTCGCGAGCGCTACTAAGTTTGTCATCATCGAGTGCCTGCTGCACGAGGTTCATGTCCGCCGCGTAAGCGTTGCGCCGAGCCAGGAGGGCTTCGACCTCCGCCCGACGCCATTGCCAAGTCACACCCGCCAAACCCAATAACAGGCTCGACAGTGCGACGCCGGTGAGCGCAGCCAGCCGCGGATTGCGCCGGCACCAGCGCCAGACCTTGCCGGCTAGGCTAATGGGTCGAGCCACCACCGGCTTGCCTTCGAGAAACCGACCTAATTCCTCCGCCAGCGACTCCGCCGTGCTGTAACGTTGGGCCGGCTCCTTCTCCAGGCACTTTTGACAGACCGTCTCGATGTCCTTGGGCACTGCGGGATTCAACAGTCGAGGCCGGAGCGGGTCTTGATGTACCACCTGATGCAGGATGTCGGTCAGCGCTTCACCCACAAACGGAGGTCGGCCGGTGAGGAGTTGATACAGAATCGCTCCGAGCGCATAAACGTCGCTCCGCCGGCCGATGTGTCCGCGCTGACCCGACGCCTGCTCAGGCGGAATGAACGCTGGCGAACCCAGCACTTGACCGCTCAGGGTGAACTCGCTGCCGGTGTCCAACCGCTTGGCCAGACCAAAGTCCGTCACACGCGATTGATCGTTCGGGTCGATCAGCACGTTCGACGGCTTCAGATCCCGGTGCAGAATGCCCCGCTCATGGGCGAAGTGAACCGCCTCGGCAATGGTCCGGAGATACTGGGCGGCCCGCCGAGCGGGGAGTGGACCGTTCCGGCTGATGTCCGCCAACGTCGGTCCCGGCACATAGTCCATCACTAGATAATGTTGGCCCTCGGCAAGGCCCACCTCGTGCACCGCAACGATGTTCGGATGCATCAGACTGCCGGCGGTGACGGCTTCCGTGCGGAACCGGTTCACGGCCTCCTGATTGCCCAGTGCGGCCAGCGAGAGCACTTTCACCGCGACGTCCCGCTCCAAACTGATCTGCCGGGCCTTATACACCACGCCCATGCCGCCTTGGCCGATCCGTTCGAGCAATTCAAAGGCGCCCAACCGACGTGGGAGCGCCTCTCCTGGCGGGCTCGAGGGCTCCGTTACCGATGGTTCTTCCACGGCCACCGATTGGGTGGCTTGCGCCATCAGGCACGTGGGACATAGCCAAGGCCGTGTCGTGGCGGGCAACGCGGCCCCGCATCGTGGGCAAATGCGCGTCGTACTCATTAGTCAACCCGAGGTTTTTGGGTCGGTCAGTTGCCCTTCTGGAATGTCCGCTGCTGGAGCCAGCCTACGTCCGGATTGCCTGGAGAGGTGTTCCCTTCAGTAGAGGTCCGAGCGATGGGATAGTGCGGCACCAACCGCGGCATGGTCCGAGGGTCCAGCCACTTATGAGCTTCGACGTGGCCATCGGCGAAGCTGACGTTGCCCTTTCCATTGTGGTAGCTGGCTGGGTAACCCAGTAGCCGATACAGGGCCGGATTGCCCTCCAACAATCCATACGGAACAAGCATGAATATACTGAATAGAATGGAGTCCTCCCTCTCCTCGAGGAATACAAGACACTGCACCGGCCCCAGATTCCGGATGTCGTCGATCTTTTTCACCCGATGTCGATCCATCCAGCCCGTATCCCAGGCGGGGCGCTGGAGTGTTCGGGTAGGATGATATATTCCGAGATGCTCGTTCATAGAGAGGCTCCGTGTGCGTGCGAGGCGCTGGCCCTGAACGGTGCGCGTGCTATGATCGGCCGGACAACGCCAGATGCCTGGCACGGCATCATACCGCGCCAGCGGGCTTCTAAGCAGATAGGAAATATCGGTGCTTTCTTGTGGCGGCCTCGTCCCTTCGAAGCCCTCATGGTCCAGTGTCAAGGTCCCCCGCACCCACGATTCCCAATCGGCTACGGCCTGGTCGGCGTCGTTCATCACCACGTGTTGGCCGTTGTCATCAGCATACATCGTCCACGCCAGCGTCATCTGTTTCAGGTGGTTCAGGCACTTGATCTCTTGGGCCTTGGTCTTGGCTTTGGAGAGCGCGGGTAAAAGGAGGGAGGCCAGCATGGCGATGATAGCGATGACCACTAAAAGCTCGACAAGAGTGAAGGCGCGCCAAGAGATAGAAGTGCCTTTCACCGGAGGAAACGAAGAGAACGAAGGGGACTCACTCAGGCATGGCTCTTCGGTGGATCTTATGGGTCCGATTCGTTTCCTTCGCTGCCATCTGTAAAAACTCATGGCGCCTTCTGCTGTTTCTCTGTCACACCGATCTCGTCCCCCCAGGGTGCCGCCCGTTGGCTGGGCGGCAGACCATTTCGGGCCAAGTCCGCCACAGTTGGCTCCGCCTCGCGGGCAAATCCGCGTCGTATTCATTGGTCAACCCGAGGTCTTGGGCCGCCGTGCGGCCCTGCGAGTACAAATACCCAAACACGCTCCACGGTTACATTCAGCCACGAAAAACCGCTTGAAGCGTCCGCAACTCTTCCTCCAGATCGGCGGGTGAATGCACGGTTTCGGCGACCTGTTCAAGCAGCAGGTCCCGATACCGTCGGCGCAGCCGATGCACAGCCACTTTCACGGCTCCCTCCGTCATCTGCAGACCGGCGCCCACCTCGGCATAGGTCAACTCACCCGGGTCACCGGAAAGGAACCTGCCGAGCCGTTCGAAGAGGGTTCTCTTGCCCTCTACCGTGTATTCCTCCTCCAGCCGTTCGTAAGTCGTCTCGATTAAATGCGTAACCCAGGCCCGATCAAACAGCAGATCCGGTGATGAGGTGTCGGCGGCGTCCAGGCGATACCGTTGCTCGGCCTTTTCACCGTCAAAGGGGACGTGCCGGACCCGACCGCCGCGCTTGACGGTGAGGTTCCGCCGTCGTTCCTTCAGGAGAAACCGCTTCACCGCGCAGAGGAGGAACCACCGGAACCGGCCGCGTGCGGGCTGCACCGCCCGTAAATAACGACGATCTATCAACCGGGAGAAAAACTCCTGGGTCAGATCCTCCGCGTCCACCACCGAGTACCCAGAGCTACGCACGTAGGCATAGAGGGGGTACCAATAAGTGCGGCAAAGCTGTTCCAGTGCCGCCTGGGCCTGAGACGAAGGCTCCTCCCGGGCGGCGAGTACCACGCTCCAGTGAGTTGTGGTGAACTGCCGGTTAGCGCCGGAAGATGTCTCATGACAAGAATCCTCGGCCATAACTTATGAAATCTCAGACCTATTCAGCACAACCCCGATACTACGGCTCCCTCAGCGTGCCATCATAGCCGAGGATTCTCACCTTAGCCCGGACTGCCCCTACCGGACCCACTAGATTCGGCGCCTCAAGGCCCTAACAACCTTCGCAAACGACCTCCGCCATGCAGCCTGCGCCGCCGCGCTTCGTCACGACGACGAATACCGCCTTGATATCCGCATCTTTGAGTTCAGCCCAGAGTTGCAGGTCGATCCCCGGTTCCATGCTCGGCTCGAACAGGACCTCAAGGTTGCCGTTGTTGTGCATCGTCGCAAAGCTCTGCGAGAAATCGCTGTGCAGGACAATCGGTGTTGAGGTCAGCCCGATGAGGCGCGTTTCGCGGAAAGAACCTAGACGAGATGATCTTGCCTGCGCCCTTCCTCGAAAACCTCCCAGAAGCTGCCCATGACCAGTCTCTAGCGAGTCATTGGCTCAGCTATCAATGTGAAATTTACGCTATAATTCAGGAACATCAAGGGAGGTGACTCAGCAATTCTCCTTTGGGTCCGGAGCGCGGCTGTCTAAAACGAGAGTTGCTGGAGATGACTTCAGATGAGTCAAGTTACTGGGGGGATATTGGCGCCGGGAGGCAGGATCGATCCGAATCTTGACTCACTTTGAGCGGAGGTAAGAGCCGCAGGCGATCGTGAGACGGGAGATGATGATTGAGGAAATGAAGAGAGCTCGTTGTTTCTTGGGCGGTCAGTCACCCCTTTGGAATGTCCGCTCCTAGAGGCAGCCAAGGTCCCGACCGGCCCAGGTTCGGGCGTGGAGCTCGATCCAGACTTCATCCGAAAACACCAGCCGGTCACGGCGTGAACGCAGCGTGTCCGCCAGGGCCTCGCCCACAAACGGGGCCGACCGGTCAGCAGTTGGTAGAGAATGGCTCCGAGAGTGTATATGTCGCTCCGCCGCCACGTGTGACTCACTGGCGTCCCATTCCCCCTTGTCTGGCCCCGCCTGGTCAGGCACACTTTAGCCATGTCGAAAAGTCAAAGGCTTGTCAACAAACCCGCAATGCTCGGACTGACGGTGGTCACGCTCCTCGGCGGCTGCAGCGGCGCCCCGGATCAGGTCCCGCCGGAAGCCCCCAGGCCACACAAAGATTGGCAATCCGCTTACATTAACAGCAACGGCATCCAGCTGCATTACTGGCGCACGGGAGGATCTGGCAAGCCGCCCCTGGTGCTGGCCCACGGCATCACCGACTACGGCCTGAACTGGGCGTCGCTCGCGGAGCGGTTCGAGGGGGAGTATGATATCGTCATGTACGACGCCCGCGGGCATGGATACTCCGATAAGCCCGATGAACCGTACGACTTGGCCACGCACGTCGCGGATCTGGTGGGCCTCATTCGCGCCCTGGCCATCGAGAAGCCGGTGCTCATGGGGCATTCCATGGGAGGGGCCATAGTGGCCCTGGCGGCCGCCACCTACCCCGACCTCGCTCGTGCCGTCATCCTGGAGGATCCCGCCGATATGCTGGCGCGGCTCAACCCGCTCGGTGAAGCGATCATCCCCGACTGGAAGAAGCAGGTCAGGAATGATCGGCGAACAGGCAGGGCAAAGCTCATAGCCATGGCCCGTAACAAGCGACACCCCGGCTGGCAAGACCGCGATTACGAACTGTGGGCTGAGTCTAAGCTGCTGGTGAGCCCAAACGTCGTGGATATCCTCCACGGCGACGGTTTCGGTGATGCCGGAACAACTTATCCGAAACTGCGGGTTCCGACCCTCGTCCTCAAGGCTGACGCCGATGCAAACAGCCGGAAGAAACATCTCGAGATCGTCCGCCTTCTGCCCAAGGGAACGCTGGTCCATATCGAAGGCGCCGGACACGTGATCCGTAACGACCGACCGGATGACACCCTCCGCGAAATTCGGGCTTTCCTCTCCCGGTTGTAGATCGTTGGCAACCCCTCGTTCAATGCCTTGCCTTACGGCGTAGAAACAGGTCTGAAAATTGAGCCTAAACTAAGATGTTAACGATATCCAACATGGCAAGAAACACGCGACCAACAAGATCCTCTGGCGACACCAGGCTCGGTAACCCCCAACATAGGCTGGGTGTGAGAGTGGATATCCTGAACAGAAAGAGGAACTTCGACATGGGATTTCGAGCTGGATTATGGGTTCGGATTTTCATGCTCGCGTTCTGTCTCTGCCTTGCCAACTCGACGACTGAAGCGGCGGAGCGTAAAGGCCAGGCACCCGCCAGAGTCAGTCTGACCCTGATCCCGCCTTCCCCCGTCACCGATCAGATCATCCTCGATATCCGGGCGGCAGCCCGAAACCCCGGTGAAACAGCCCAAACCGTGGAGATGGCTGTTTATCTGGATAAGGAGCAGCCAGCGAGCTTGTTGCACCGGGAGCAAGTCCTAGTGGACGCTTATTCCGCCAAAGGAATAGCTTTTCGTTGGGCAACGAAGGGCCTCATGGGCAAACACCGAATCCTCTTATTTGCCCGATCCGGCGGAAAGACCTTTCGGGCCAGGCAACCTCTTGTGATTTTGCCCTCCGACGTCCGCTCAACGCGCCAATTGGCTGGCGCTTTTGTCGACCTCTACCATCACGACGAAGCGGAGGGGCGTCCCTTCAATTCCGAGCTAGCCCGAATGACCCCAGCACAATGGCGTGAATTGGTGCGGGCGATGCACGCGGTAAACCAGAACATTCTTGTCCTCACGATGGTATTCCAAAATTTCACGCATCGGGGGCAGCACCAGATCGAAACCGAAGGCTATCACGGGAGGGCCTGCTATCCCTCTCAGCTCTATCCCGGTCGGGTCCCGATCACGACGCAGGATCCGCTGGAGGTCATTTTCTCTGAGGCTGATCGCCTCGGAATGCAGGTCATGCCTGGGATTGGCCTCTACGCCTTTTTCGACTTCAGCCCGGGCTCACTCGCGTGGCACAAGCAAGTCGCTACCGAGTTGTGGGCGCGTTACGGGCATCACCCTTCATTCTACGGCTGGTATGTCAGTGAGGAAAAAGATGGCGGTTTGGGCACGGCTGAGGAACAGGGGGAGATCGTCGAATTCTTCAGCCAGTTCACGCCCTATTTGCGCGGTCTAGCGCCGGACAAGCCAGTCATGCTGGCAATCAACAGTTTCCACTTCCGCGGCGCCGAGGACACTTACCGCCAGTTGCTGCCTCACTTGGACATCCTTTGTCCCTTTGGTTTTCACCGGATGCCTGCGGGCGACCTCCCCGGGGAGCAGGCCGCCGCGCTCATGCAATCGTTGTGCGACGAAGCCGGCACTCACCTGTGGCTGGATCTCGAAAGTTTCGTCTTTCGCAACGACAATGAACTGCATCCCCGACCTATCGAAGGGCTCGTCCGAGACCTGACCCGCTTCGGGAATTTTGAAAAGACGCTCCATTACCAATTCCCGGGATTGATGAGTTCCCCGGCGATGTCGCGCCAGCCCGGCGGG
Source organism: Verrucomicrobiota bacterium (assembly GCA_022709905.1). GTDB lineage: Bacteria > Verrucomicrobiota > Verrucomicrobiia > Limisphaerales > UBA1319 > JAKLHY01. The sequence continues at coordinate 40,053 of JAKLHY010000015.1, forward strand.
CCAGCCAGTGTCAAGCTCTATCTTGACTACAAGAAGTATCTCCAGACAGCGCCGCTGGCGGCCAGAACGCGGCTTCATCCTTCTCGCTCTGCCACGAGTAAATCACCCTGATGCTCCTAGAAACTCATATGCTCAATTAACCGATTCCTCCAATAACTAAGTTCGAACCCAAACTTAACTCTTTTGTTAAGATTTCTAGCCTGTGGAGCAGGCAAGATGAGAATTCGGAAGGTAATATGCGCGGACAATTTTTGGCACTGCTGGTTTTTCTGCTTTCTTGCCATACAACTGCAGTTGCCGAAGGCCATTCCCTGCTCAAAGACGGCAAATGCGCTTACACAGTTGTGGTCGGCTCAACGGCCAGTCCCTCTGAAAAACGGGCCGCCGCAGAAGGCAATGGGGTCAGATCCATACTATTTATAAATGCAACCGACTCGCGCGATAGTGTGCCTCGGTAGGAGCCAGGATTCGGAACCGGTGTGTTACAGCCTGAACTATCTTCTTTGGAATCTTATTTGTCAATGATATGGACCTGACCCTATTGCCTTTTTCGCGGTAAGCCTTTGCCAAGCGGAAGTTCAGCACCGATAAGGAGAGATGGTTGGCGTGGCGATGATCCAATGGGCGCTTCGCGGAATCCCCGTTGGCACGGTCGTGCTTGGCGCTTTGGGTGTTTGGCCGGAGCTTTGGCTCAGTCTCACAGCCGAGAGCTTGAATGTCCAACAACGTCATTGGAGCGAATGCTGGCGGGCCGTGTCAATTTGCAGTCCGGTGCAGTGCAGGATGCGCTTTTCACGAGGATCCGGGTGAGTATCGAGTCGGCCCGAACGATACCGATTCTGATACCGACTCCAACGCCGATGGGACTATGAAACCGGAAAACAGCCAGCCAACCGCTTCACCGCATCCTGCCGAAAGACGGCCTCGGTGATCACAAGGACACTTCGAGCACCATGAGCACATTTCAGACATTCGTTGCCAGTCTTTTTCTTCTGACAATCACGGCTTGCTCGGTCATCAGGTAGTCTGATGCGACGTCGAGCGGGGCCACATGTTTGTCCATAAAGACGACATTGTTTCCGGATTTGGAGTGTGGGCGATGGCACTCCTCGTAATCGAGCAGGAGCGGCGTTGTCTCTGGTGGAAAACGCGGTTTAGTTTTCGGCCTCAGCGCCTGTTTTCTGACCTCTTTTTCGGCTGGACATGGCATAAGGCTCACCTTTTGCAGGAAAAACCGTAACCTTGAGTGGCCTTCAGCACGCGGAAACCGTCGAGTGGGAGCAGGTTCCTGTGTGGGATTATGGGAGGCGGCACAGGGGCGTTCGCGCTCAACGGCGTGGTAGGATGGCCAGGCCGGAACTTCGCAGTTCCTTAACCAGTTCTTCGGCCATGGGAACCAACTGGGAGGCGAGCAGCGAAGAGAGCTGATTGCCGGGAGCCATCGAGGCGGGGATGATCCCGAGGAGCACGATTTCCCTGGGGCACCGTCCGCGTATTTCGCTCAGGAGCAGCATTTCCTGGATGCCGATTTGGTGAGGGGAGAGTTTGGTCGGAATGCGTTGCAGCATGAGGTCTTCTTTGTTGAAACGCATGGGCTGTCCGGGTTCGCCTTGGAGGGCGAGGACATCGACAACATAGACCCGGTCGGCGGATTCGAGTTCGTGGGCGGCCATGATTCCCAGGGCGCCGGCATCGAGGATTTCAACCTCGGGCGGAAAAAGGTAATGGGCCTCGAGGTGGCGAACGAAGTGAACCCCGAATCCTTCGTCCGAAAGGAGCAGATTCCCGGCGCCGAAGATCAGCGTTTTCATGCGAGGCCGAACGCGCCGTCCCGAGACCTGTTCATTGCACCTTGACCTGGACGATTTCCTCGCCCGCCGGATTGATCGCATGCACGGCGCAGGCGATGCAGGGATCGAAGGAATGGAGGGTTCGAAGGACTTCAAGCGGTTTTTCAGGGTCTGCGATCGGGGTGCCGGCCAGGGAAGCCTCGTAGGGACCGGGAACTCCTTGTTCATCGCGGGGCGAGGCGTTCCAGGTGGTGGGCACGACGGCCTGGTAGTTTTCGATCTTTTGATTTTGGATCACGATCCAGTGCGAGAGACTGCCGCGCGGGGCCTCGTGGAATCCGACGCCGCGAAACTCGCCCCGGGGAATCTCGGTGGGATTGGCATAAGTGGAATCTCCCGCGCCGAGGTTTTGGATGAGTTTATCGACATATTCGAGCGAGAGATCGGCCATGATTCGGGTGCGAATGGCTCGAGCGACGAACCGGCCCATGGTTGAAAGATAGTCTTTGATCCTGATGCCGAGAAAGCCGTTGGTCTCATTGACCAGCGATTGGACGCGAGGATTGCCGGCGGCGTAATTGGTCAGGATCTGAGCCAGGGGGCCGACCTGGACGGGTTGACCTGCCAACCGGGGGGCTTTGCACCACGAATATTTGCCGTCGGCCTTGAACTCACCGGGTTGCGGCCGGGTTTGGGCCTGCCAGGGATGCGCCGGCTTGCTGTCTTCGTACCAGGCGCGCGCCACGGATTCCTCAATGCCGTTGATGATTTCCTGGTCCGCATGATTCTGGAGGACGCGATGGCCGTCGAGATTGCCGTCTTGAATGATTCCGCCTCCCAGGGCAAACCTGGAATTGACGCCGTCTTCGGGAAACTCGGGAACGGCGAGGAAATTGGTGACGCCTGCCCCCAGACCGAACCATTCCTTGTAAGCGCCGGCGATGGCGAGGAGATCGGGGTAGAAGACCTGTTGCACGAACGCCCGGGATTCTTCCAGGAGCCCCCGCAAGAGAACCAGGCGCTCGAGGTTGGTGGTGGCCATGTTCTCGAGGTTCAAGGCGGTGGCGACTCCCCCGACCACGAGGTTCTGGATATGAGGATTCTTGCCGCCGAGAACGGCAACCGCCTGGGCCGCCTTCCGTTGAAAATCGAAGGCGGTCAAATAATGGGCCAGGATCATGAGATTCTGTTCGGGCGACAGTTTCATCGCCGGATGTCCCCAGTATCCCGATCCAAAGATGCCCAGCCGGCCGCTTTGAACAAAGGCGCGCAACCGGTCCTGGACGGCCTTGAATTCCGTCTCGCTATTCCCCGGCCAGGCCGAGAAATCCTGCGCCAGCCGGGCGGTTTTCCTGGGATCCGCCTGAAGCGCCGACACCAGATCCACCCAATCGAGCGCGGCTAGGTGATAGAAATGGACGATGTGATCCTGGACGGAATGCTGGGCGATCATGATGTTGCGCACGAACTGCGCGTTGAGGGGAATCTCAACGCCGAGGGCGTGTTCGACGGCGCGAATGGAGCTGATGGCGTGCACGGTGGTACAGACGCCGCAGAACCGCTGAGCGAACGCCCAGGCGTCCTGGGGAGGGCGTCCCCGCATGATCACCTCGATGCCGCGCCACATTTGGGCGGAGCTCCAGGCTTGGGCGACCCGGTCGCCGTCCACCTCGACGTCGATACGGAGGTGGCCTTCGATGCGTGTGACCGGATCCAGAGTAATGGTGCGTGTGGCCATGAATGATGGGTGCTGGGTTAAGGGTGGCTCAGACGGTTTCGAGGGATGAGCGGCTGACGCTGCCGTTAAGCGCCGGATACGTGGGCTGGAGGGAGGGCGTGGCCGGCCGCAGCCGGGGCCGGGTTTGGCCCGAGCCCGAGGTCCGCCCGGGAAGTTTAATGCGAGGCAGAACGGGGCAAAGTTTGACTAACACCTGATAGCCCAGGATTTCCAGGGCCACGATGCCGACGGTCACCAGGATTTCGGAGAGCGAGGGGAAGTATTTCCATCCCTGGCCCGGGTCAAAGCCGATCATGTAGACGTTCACCCTGTATAATCCACCCCCGAGCACAATCAGCGCCGCCGAGACGTACAGCCAGCGAGGCGAATGCCGGTGTTCGCGCCGCAGCAGGAGCAATGATCCCGCGATGATCAGGGCGAACTCGGCCAGGAAACAGCCCGAATAAAGATCCAGCCGGAATGCGGCCTCCCATTGCTGCCGATAGGTGAGGTCGGCAATCGCCACCGTCAACCACACCGCCGTCAACCAGGGAATAATCCGGGCGACTCCGGACAGTTCATCGAGATCGTAAGGGCGTTTGAAAGCATAGGCAGTGAGGAGCAACTGGATGATGGCAATGGCATACCCGATGTAGATGCAATTAATGAGGAACAGCAACGGCAGGCAGCCGGTATGCCACAACGGATGGAGCTTGGTCCCCGCCACCAGGAGCATCGATCCGAGGGAGGATTGATGCATCGTGGGCAGAGTCACGCCCAGGATGATGAAGAAGATCAGCGCTTGATCCAGCCGGGGGCGCAGCCAGGTGGCCGCCGCGCGCAATTGTTCGGCGCGGCCGAGGATCTTGTCCTGATCGACTGGCATCCGAAGCTGGATCCAGTTGAGGGTGGCGCGCAACCGCCGCCAATCGCTGGTCTCGAGGCTCACCAGAATCGCCGGCAGAAACTCGATCATCAACACGGTGGTGTAACTCATGATGCACAGGGCCACTTCGAACATGACCGAGTTCACCTGCCATTGGGAAGGCACGAAGAAATTGTAGAAATTCCAGGGCCGTCCCAGGTCCACCATCACGGAAAATCCGGCCAGACCGTAGCCGAACATGCTGGTGAGAATGCAGGACCGAATTAAAGGATGATATCGCATCCGATTGCGGATATAGACGAGCAAGGCCATGGCGTAGCCGCCGCAGGCCATGGCCGTGCCGATGGCCACGTCATAGGTAATCCAGATGCCCCACGGATAACCATCGCTCATGTTGGAAACGGCGCCGAGGCCTTTGACACATCGGACGGCGATCAGGAATCCTCCGATGAGAACCAGCGAGAGGAGGATGAAGAAAGACGGGGTGAAAAGCCGGCCTTCCTGTTTTTGGAATTCATCATGTCGCATGGGGGCCATTCTGTTGGTCTTCCGCGTCAGGGGCGGAAGCGGGGTGATCGTGGTGTTTTTTGAGGTTCATTAGCGCCAGGCCGCCCAACAGACTGTAGAGGACGACGGGAGCAATGAATCCCTTATAAAGGGTGTGCTGGATCTTTTCCGAGAAAGCGGCCGGGGCGTCTTTCGGGAGGGTGGGCAGACCCAGTTTCTCGAAGGGCATGGCCGCCAAGTAGAGGTGGTTGGTGCCGCCCACCTCGTGTTCTCCATAGATGTGCGGCACATACCGGCCCGGTTCCTCTTGCATGCGACGGCGAGCTTCCTCGATCAAAGCCCCCCGCCGCCCGAACTGAATGGCGCCCGTCGGGCAGATCTCGGCGCAGGCGGGCACGCCTTTTGTCTTGAGGTGGGTGTTGCGGCAGAGGTCGCACTTGACGATCTGGGGCAGCGCGCGGTCCCACTGGAACTTGGGAATGTTGAAGGCGCAGGCAATCTGGCAGTAGCGGCAACCGATGCAGGTGTTTTTGTTATAGTCGACAATGCCGGTCTCCTTGTCCTTGGTCATGGCGCTGACGGGGCAGACCGAAACGCAGGAGGGTTTCTGGCAATGCATGCAGGAATGTTTGACAAAGGACTTCCCGGGGCCGTCGGTCCCGAGCTTGATGATAGTTCGGGTGTCTCCGGACAGGTCCATAGGCGCGTCCCAGAGCGCGTCGGAATCAAAACTGGCCGGTTCATAGGCCAGGCTTCCATAATCTCCGTTGACTCGTTTGCAGGCGGCCATGCAGGCCTTGCAGCCGACGCAGCGCGTGGCATCGTAGAGCATGCCCAGCTCGTTCTGATTTGGAATGACAGCAGCGTCGCTGGCCGACGCCGATCCGGCGGGGGTCACCAGACCGGCGCCGGTCACGCCGAGGATCTTAAAAAAATCACGCCGGTTCTGTTTTTTCATGGATGGTTTTCTCCGGGGGAGGTGTCGCGTGGGGGAGGCGCTTCGACATCATCATGCCGGCGCCCAGAGCGAGGCCCGCGCCGAGGCCCGCGAGCCCTGTGGTTAATGGATCGGCACCCTTGCCCTTCCGTTCGACCACGGCGGGGGCATAGCCCTCGAAGGGCGTGGGCTCTTGGATCGGGACTTTTTCCTCGATGCTGGTGCGGAAGAGCAGATCGGGTTCGGTGCAACCAATGCAGGGATGTCCGATCGAGACCGGCCAGACGCCCACGTCATTGAACCGTTGCACGGAGCAATTGGCATGGGTCGCCGGGCCCTTGCATCCCAGCTTGTAAAGGCAGTAACCCTGAGCGTGCCCCTCGTCGCCATAGGCCTGCGCAAACCGCCCGGCATCGAAGTGCGGACGACGCTCGCAGTGTTCATGAATTTTCCGGCCGTAGGCGAATTGGGGACGGCCAAGTCCATCAAGTTTTGGCAGACGCTTGAAGGTCAGGAAATGGAGGATGGTCGAGAGAAAATTGTAGGGATTGGGCGGGCAGCCCGGAATGTTAACAATGGTCTTTTGTTTCAACAGATCTCGCACTCCGACGGCGCCGGTGGGATTGGGATCGGCCGCCTGGATGCCGCCGTAACTCGAACAGGTGCCCAGGCACAGAATCAGGGACGCTCCGTCGGCGGCTTCGTTCAGCAACTCGTGGGCGGTTTTGCCCCCGATCCGGCAGTAAGCTCCGTGGCCTGCCGTGGGAATCGCCCCTTCGACGACCAGAATGTAGCGGCCCCGGTAGGCGGTCATCGCCTCATGTCGCGATTGCTCGGCCTGCAGCCCCGCGCCCGCCATCAAGGTTTCGTGATACTCCAGCGAGATGAGGTCGAGAATGACGGAGGAAACGGCGGGATGGCTGGAGCGCAGCAGGGATCCTGTGCAGCCGGTGCACTCCTGAAAGTGCAACCAAATCACTGGCGGCCGGTCGTCCGCCTGGGCGGCGTCCATGACCCGGGCGGCCATGCGCAGTGGCAAGCCCATCATGGCCGTAGCCGTCAAGCAGGTTCTCACAAAGTCTCGGCGCGAGAAGGTTTTCGAGGTGGCGTGCGAGCTCATGTTGGGTGAATCGCGTATTTTTTCTCTATTGGTCAACCAGTAAATGCAAGGATCGTGCCAGCCTCCGTCAGGCTCAAAAAACCCGGGTTTTGCGGGGATTTCAGAGGATCCAGCGTCTGAACGCCCCCTGACGAAAGCCCGCAATCAGCGAAGTTTCGCAACGGCCGGTGCGAAATTGCGTTTATGGACCTGGAGGGTGGCAGAAGTAATGGCATCATCAAATCCGCCGTGTAAGGGCAGGCGGCCTCCACCGTTGCAGGCCGGGTCCATCGCCCGGTGATGGGTGATAGGCAACATCCAATGACATGATCTAAATGAATTGAAGCTGCACATTCTTTCGATAACGCGACTCGAGGACCGAGGCGATTCGACGGACCACATTCCGCCGAAGGTCCAATTCCACCGGCACGCTGGGATCCTGGTGAGCTTCATTGATGCGGGTGCCGACCAAAAATTGAACCACGTCGTTGTCCAGCATCAAGCGGACCAGATCCCGGGCGGGATTGGGGCGCGAGGACTCGGAATCGTCGCCGTGCTCGAGGAGTTCGGCGGCCCGGGCCAGAGTCAGGGTTCCCTCGGTAACCAAGTCCACGCCTTCCATTCTGGCGGCGGGGGGCACCTCTGGATTAAACGAATTCAACGACAGGGTGACGGGCCGGCCCAGGAGGCGGGAGACGATGGTCGCGGTGGTGCCTCCGCAGATGGCTTTCCGGCCGGAGAAATCCCGGATCCTGTTGGCCAGATCGGGATCGCAATCGGCATTGAATGGGGGACCGGTGACGACCAGCAGGCTGCGGGGACAACGATAATGAATGATGCCGCAGGTGATATCGTCTTTCGCGACGTGATTGTCGTTGGTCAGCGCAATTTGAGTAAGAACCGAAGCCAGTTCTCCGGCCGGGATTTCGCTGTGCTCGCTGATATGACGGCTGACAAACCGGCGGACATTTTCATTGCCCCAGCCCAGAGGAAATCCCTTCCGGCCCATGCCCGATTGATTGACGCCGTCGGAATAGAACACAATCCGGTCGCCGCGCTGCACCTGAAACTCGGTGTAATACATGGCGCGATCCTTCCATTTTTCGAGGGCGAACTCGATCCGTTCGAGGGGCAAGGGTTGCGCGTCGCGCAGGAGCAGGAGGGGAGGATTGCCATGCTCGATCACGCGGGCATGGCCGTCCTCGCGGAGATCGACAATGGTGAAAGTGGAATAGCTGATCCGGCGCTCCTCACAGATAGGGAGGGTGTCCATGATGGTTCGGGCGCTTTGCCGAACATCCATGAATGCGGCCGTATAGCGCAAGGCCATGGTGGCCGTCAGGTTCGAGAGCACGCTGGCCTTGACGCCGCTGCCCAAGCCGTCGGACAGCACGGAAATAATGCGCCCCTCGTCCTTGAAACGGCGCGTGAGAAACCGATCGCCGGACACTCGCTGGCCGTGCTTGGGACACTGGCGAAAATCAACGTCGATAAAGCTTTCGCCAGTCATGGCTCGGTTCCGGCTCCTCGGGTTTGCGGGGAGAGAAAGACTCGATGATTGAATTCAGGGCGATCTCGGATTCCGCGGCATTCTCGCCGAGCAAACAGGCGATTTTCTGGACCGTTTCAAGATTCTTTTGGATGATGCCGCGCGCTTTGCGAATCACCTGTTCCTTGCGCACGGCGGGCTTGGTCACATCCTCCAGGATGCCGGCGACGACGCAATGCCGCTCGATGGTGAAGATCGAAGCGCTGAGGATCGTCTCCTGAAAACGCAACGTGCGGTCGAGAATATCCTCGCCGGTCTTCAACACGCTATGGAACAGCTGCGCGAAAGGCATCCATTCGCTGAGCATGCCGCCCTCGATCCCCGGAGGCGCGGCTCCGCCCGAAGGCATGTCGCGAACAAAGAGCGCCGTAAACGCGGCGTTGTGTTCGAGGATGCGCAGGCCCTCGTTGACCACGACCACGGCGGACGGCATCTTCTGAATCAGGGCATGCGCCTTCTTGAGGGCCAGCTTGCGCATGTAGGTGACGCACATCGAGCGCTCCGCCTTCTGCGTAATCAGGGCGATGGCAAAGGCCCGGCACGAATCATAGCCGCAGCCGCCGCAATTCATTTCGTCATCCGCGGAGTTTTTGCCCACCAGACGCAAGGCTTCGCGAAGATGCGCATCGGTATACAGGGGAGGCGCCGGACTGGCCGAACGGAAGGTCTCGGGAATGGCCAGAGACGGCGTTCGGGGCAGGGAGAGCCCGGGGGGGCGGGCGTATTGCAGGATCCGATAGCGTTTGGCGGCGGTGCCGGTTCGGCGGCCGGTTTGCGGGCCGTTCACGCACCCGCCCTCGCAGGCCAGCAACTCGAGGAATAATCCGTGATCCGGCTTGAATTCCTCCAATCCATCCATCGCCTTGGTCATGGCTGGAATGCCCGAAAACGCCATATACGAATTCTCATTCACGGCGCAGGCCGATTTCATTCCGGCGATCATGCCGCCGTCGATGGGGTACCAGGCGCCCTCGGCGGACGCTTCGGGAATGAAACAATCCTCGGGAGTCTCGAGGGCCTGCTCGGGGATGAGTTTGGCCTGTTTGAACCATCGCCGCAGATCGGCGAAGGTTAATGCAATATTGATCAGCTCCGGGTGTTGGGCGGCCTCGATCTTTTTCGCGATGCAGGGCCCGATAAACACGATGCCGATATCCTCCCCGAAAAGGCTGCGGAGCATTTTGCCGTGCGTCAACAGGGGGGAAAGCAGCCCGGTGAGATGCCCCAACATTTCCGGCCGGTGTTTCTGCAGGTGACAGACCACCGTGGGACACGCGGATGAGAACAGGACCCGGTTGGGATTGGCCTCAAGGAGGGCGGCCGCCTGCGCGGAAACCTGTTGGGCGCCCAGTGCGGTTTCGGACACCCCGTGAAACCCCAGCTCGCGCAAGCCGCGGATCAACTGCCCCGGCCGCAGCTCGGGAAATTCACTGACAAACGAGGGGGCCAGCGAGACCAGCACGCGTTCCCGTGTGGCCAGCAATTGTCTGACGGCTGGCAGATCGTCGCGCACCCTTTTGGCGCCGCTGGGGCAAACCGCCACGCATTCCCCGCAGTATATGCACAGGTTCGGAATGACCGACGCGCAGCCGGCTTCCACTTTGATGGCCTTCACCGGGCAATGGCGGACGCACTTGTAGCAGTCCTGGCACTCGCGCTTCTCGGTGTAGATGGGGCTCAGGTTGTCCACGGATTGTCCTCGGGCAAATGTCGTTTCAGCAGGTTAATCACGGCGTCCGGCGCCGATCCGGGGTAAGTGACGCCGTTGATCGTGATATTGGGGCCGTTCTTGCACTGGCCCTCGCAAAGATGCCCCGCAAGCTCAACGGTCGCGGGCATGCCATGGTCCGCAAGAAACTTCTGAATCAGCGCAACGCTGCGATTGTTGCCGCGGGAAAAGCAGGAACTTCCCATGCAAACGGTGATTTGCAGCGGGCGATGTTCACGCATAACCGACGTTCTCATAAATCTCAAATTCTGGTTTTGATCCGATCCAACGGCCGATCCGTCCTCCAGGTCCGCGTCCAATGCGGCGCCCCATCCCGGTCAATTGATTCTCCAGACGGCCGCAGATCGAGTCCGCGCTCGAGTCCGGGATTCCTTTCGAGGGGTAGATCTCGTAAAGTTGGCGGTAGATCCAGGGAGTGAAATTCGGCATCACCACGTTGGCCCCACGTTCCAAGGCCAGTTGACAGCCTTGGCGGGGATTTAATGTGGCCATCGCGGTGGTGCTGGGGATGTTGGCTTGGGGACAGAGAATCCGGGCCAGGGCGACCACCGTGGACGCCATCTGCACGGTATTGGGCACCTGTTCGTTTCCCGTCACAGCCTGTTCGCCCGAGCGAGCCCCCAAAGGCGTCATGGGATGGGCAATAAATGGACCGATGCCAATCATGTCCAGGTCGAGTTCTCGAAACAGGAGGAGATCCCAGGCGACACTCGCGTAGGTTTGCCCCGGCAATCCCACCATGATGCCGCTGCCCACCTCGTAACCCAGCGCCCTGATCTGTGCCAGGAGATCGATCCGATGGACTGGAATTCCGTTGAGTCCCGGATGGATGGATTGGTATAGAGCCGGGTCGGAAGTTTCGAATCGCAACAGATACCGGTCCGCCCCGGCGGCGCGCCAGGCTGCCAGCTCAGCCGTGTCGCGTTCTCCCAGGCTCAAGGTCACGGCCAGCGGGGTTTCAGCCTTGATTTGCCGGACCAAGCGGGCAATCCAGCCGGTTTCGATGGCGGGATCCTCACCGCCTTGAAGCACGACCGTGCCATAGCCGATGGCGGCCACCTCCCGAGCGGCGGCCATAATTTCTTCCGCACACAGCCGGTAACGTTTCAGGGTTCGATTGCCGGCTCGGAGCCCGCAATAAGCGCATTGCCTCCGGCAGTAGTTCGATATCTCGATCAGTCCCCGCAAGTGAACCGCATCTCCCACGCAGCGCTGCCGAACATGATCGGCGTGGCGCCACAGGGCCTCGAGCCGAATGGGGTCGTCGGCGCGCAGCCAAGCCAGCAGCTCTTCCCGATCCATCTCGGCTTTCATTTTCAGGCGGCCCGGGCTTTTTGGCGCCGAGCCTGGACGACTCCAAGGGCGGCCGGGAACGGTTCGAGGGCCCGATCCAGGATGCCCAGGCTCAGAGCGATCGCCAGACCATAGTTGGTGATCGGGACGCCGGACTGCTGGCAACGCAGGATGCGGCCGAGCATCTCGCGGCGGTTTCCCATGCAGGCCCCGCAGTGGATCACCAGCCGATAGGCGTTCAGGTCCGCCGGAAAATCATGGCCCTGGACATGATCGAAATGCAGAGTGCCCCCGACATACTGGGTAAGCCATCTCGGGATTTTGATCCGGCCAATATCGTCTTCAATCGGGTGATGCGAACAGGATTCCGCGACCAGGATCCGATCGCCGCTTCGCAGCTCCTCGATGGCCAAGGCGCCTTGGACCTGGGTCATCAGGTCCCCTTTTTGACGCGCCATCAGGATCGAGAAACTGGTCATGGGCACCTCGCGAGGAGTCTCGGCCGCTACCTTCAAGAAGGCCTGCGAATCGGTCACGACCAGCTTGGGGAGACGAGCTAATCGGGCCAAGGCCCCGGGCAGCTGATGTTCCTTCACCACCAAACAACAGGCGTCGGTATCGAGCAGATCCCGGATGGCTTGCACTTGCGGCAGAATCAACCGGCCTTTCGGGGCTTCTTTGTCGATCGGCACAACGAAGACCGCCAATTCACCCGGCCCAACCAGATCGCCCACGAGGGGGGGCGAATTCAGGAAGTCGGCGGGCGCGGTCTCGAGGAGAGCCTGGCGCAGTTCCGCCAATCCTCTCCCACTGGCCGCCGAAGTCAAAACCACCCGGATATTCCGGGCCGCCAGGCGCGCCAAACCTTCTGGCGAGGGTTCCATGGTGTCGCACTTGCTGAAGACCACGATCATTGGCAGCCTGCGGGCGTGAAAATCTTCGATCAGGTGTTCCTCGAATTCCCCCCAGGCGTCCGCCTCCGCCACCAGCACGGCAAGATCCGATCGCTCGATGATCTGACGGGTTTTTTTCGTCCGCAGATCTCCCAGGAGACCCGTATCATCCAGGCCGGCGGTATCAATGAACAAAACCGGACCGAGGGGCAGCAATTCCATCGGTTTCTCGACGGGATCCGTCGTCGTGCCAGCCACGGGGGACACAATCGAGACCTGTTGCCGAACAAACGCGTTCAACAAGCTGGATTTGCCGGCATTGCGGCGTCCAAGCAAGGCAATGCACAAGCGAAGACCGCGGGGCGTATTCAGTTTCATGGGTTCAGACAAAGACATCGCGTTCGTGGGCCTGGACTCGGGCCAGGAGGCGGCGGGAAGTGGCCCGCGCGGTGGAGTCCATTCCCCGCAGCACACCCTCGGTCAAAGGCTCCCAGGCCTGGCGCGTTCTCGAGCTGGCATAATCGGCCAGATACTCCGCGAGGCTCGACAAGGCGTTTGGACCGCAATGGCGTTTGATGAGGCCGGGCTTCGCCAAATCCATGAAGTCAGCGCCGGTGCGCCCCAACCGGTAGCAGGCCGTGCAGAACGAGGGCACGTAACCCAGTGTGGCCAGGTCCCGGATGATTTCATCGAGCGACCGATGATCGCCCAATTGGAATTGCGCCCGATGTCTGGTTTCGCTTGCTCCGGTATAGCCGCCAGGATCGGTGCGGCTCCCGGCGGAGATTTGGGAAACACCCAGGGCAAAGGTCTCGCGACGAACCTGGGCCGTTTCACGGGTGGACATGATGATGCCGGTATACGGCACAGCCAATCGCAAGAGAGCGATAATTTTGTAGAAATCCGCATCGGACACGGCATGGGGCGGATGATGGGCCAGGCGGGATCCCGTGGCCGGCTCCAACCGGGGCACGCTGATGGTATGCGGCCCCACGCCAAACACCTCCTCCAAATGCCGGATGTGCTGCATCATGGCCAGAAGCTCGAAACGCCAGTCATACAGCCCAAACAGAACGCCGATGCCCACGTCTTCCACACCGGCCTCCATGGCGCGATCCATCACGGTCAAGCGCCAGTCGTAATCCCGTTTTCGTCCCCCCAGATGCACGGAGGCGTAAGTCGCCCGATGATAGGTTTCCTGAAAAAGCTGGTAGGTGCCGATCCGGGCCGCCAGGAGGCGGCGGAAATCCTTGGTCTCCAACGGAGCGATGTTAACATTGACCCGGCGGATCTCGCTGCGGCCGGAGCGGGTTCGGCTGATGGTGTCGATGGCCTGGAGCACGTCATCGACATCCTTGGGCGCCCCGGCTTCGCCGGCCACCAGCAGCACGCGCTTGTGACCTTGGTCAATCAAGGCCCTTGTCTCGGCGGCAATCTCGGCCAGGGAGAGCTTCCGGCGCGTGAGCGAATCGTTGCGAGCTCGGAAGGCGCAATAGCTGCATTCGTTGTGGCAGTGATTCGAGATGTAGAGGGGAGCGAACAGGACCAGGCGGTTCCCGTAGATATCCTCCTTGACCTGTCGGGCCGCGTCGAAAAGCTCCTCGAGCAAGGCCGGTTCCTCGACGGCAGCCAGCGTCGCGACCTCGTCCGCGGCCAGTCCGTCGAGGTGGCGCGCCTTGGCCAGGAGTTCGCGCACCCGTTGGGGTTCCGGAGGCTTTTCCGGGGCCAGGAGCGCGGCGATGGCCGCTTCGTCAATGAATGTCGCCGGGTTTGGACGTGGAGTGATCATGGGTTGTTGCCTGTTGAAGATGTTGGGTGATGGCCCGGCGGACGGTGTCCACCGTGCATCGGCGAAGGGCCTGGCCCGCCACGCGGACTGTCGGGCCGTGATCACAGCGCTCGAAACAGAACGAGGCGCTGATCTCGACGCGGTCCTGGAGCTTTTGCCGCTCCACATCGTGCAACAGGGCCTGGAGGATGCCCTGCGAGCCCTTCACAAAACAGTTCGTGCCCACGCACACCTCCACTTTGAGTTTCTCATTGGCCTGGCCTTCGCCCAAACGGATGCTTTCCTCGGCAATCCGACGGCGGTTCTGATAATGGGTATGGAGCAGGCGATGGGCCTGGCGTCCGCCCACTTCGCCCAGGTGTTTCTGGTAATACTCCGTGATAACGAAATTGTCTTGTGACTTGTGCAGGTCCAGAGTTTTGTCGGCGTCATAGAGACTGCGGCAACGGAGGCGGCGCACTTCGAGATCCCGGGTCACCGGTTGGCCGGCTCCGCCGATGCAGCCGCCGGGGCAGGCCATGACTTCGACCAGATCGGCCTGACACTCGCCCCGCCGCAGTTGCTCGATGAGCCGCCGGGCGTTGTTCAAGCCATGCACCACCGCCACATGGATGGGCGCGCCATCCACGTTGAGGGACGTCAGGCGCATCCCGTTCTCGCCTCGAACCCGATGAAAGTCCGGATTCTCGAGCGGGCGCCCGGTCATTTTCTCGACGGCATAACGGAGAACCGCCTCGGTCACGCCACCCGAGTTGCCGAAGATGATGCCGGCCCCTGTTTTGAAACCCATCGGCATGTCGAAAGACTCGGGCTGTAACTTCTGAAAACGCACGCCCGCTTCCTCGATCATGCGCGCCAATTCCTGCGTCGTCAGCACGAAGTCCACGTCTGCGAGACCGTCTCGGATGAATTCGGGCCGCCTGGCTTCGAACTTTTTGGCGGTGCATGGCATGATCGACACGACGACCAGATTCTGGCGGCTGATGCCCAGTTCCGACGGCAGCAGTTCCTTGCACAAGGCGCCCAACATCTGCTGGGGCGACTTGCAGCTCGACAGATGGGGCAAAAACTCGGGGTAATATTGCTCGGCGAATTTCACCCAGCCGGGACAGCAACTGGTGAACTGCGGAAGCCGCTCGCCCGATTTTTTGCGCTGCAGAAACTCATGGGCTTCCTCGATTACAGTGAGGTCCGCGCTAAAAGAGGTGTCGAAGATCCGCTTGAAGCCCAGCCGCCGCAATGCTGCCACGATTTGGCCGCTCACAACCATGCCCGCCGGCATGCCGAAGGCTTCCCCCAGCGCCACCCGCACCGCGGGCGCAATCTGCACGACGACAGTTTTCGCGGGATCCATCAACGCCCGCCACACCGATTCCACCTCGGATTTCGGCGTGAGGGCGCCTGTGGGGCAGACCGCGGCGCACTGCCCGCAGTTGACACACTCGACCTGGCCCAAGTCCTTGCCGAACGCCGGCATCACCGCCGCCTCGTGGCCGCGCCGCACAAAATCAATTGCCCCGATCCCCTGGATCTCCGCGCAGAGACGGACACAATCTCCGCACAACACGCACTTGTTGGGATCGCGCACCAGCGACAGCGACGAGTCATCCACCGGTTGGGAGCGGTGGACGGGTTGGAACCGCACCTTCCGAACATCCAGCTTGCGCGCGACTTCCTGGAGCTGGCAGGCGGAGTTCTTCGGACACGTCGGGCACTGCTGGTCGTGATTGGCCAGCAGGAGTTCGACCGCAATTTTGCGGATCTCGCGGATTTCGGCGGTTTGGGTGCGGATTTTCAGGCCAGGTTCGGGCGGGGTGGAACAGGCGCCCTGAATGCCGCGCCCTTCCACCTCAACCAGGCACAATCGGCAGGCCCCATACACGCTCAGGTCGGAGTGATAACAAAACGTCGGCAGTTCAATGCCCGCCTTGCGGATCACCTCGAGAAGATTGCGTTCGCCCTCGATCTCAACCTCCCGGCCGTCGACGTAAAGGGTTCGAATGGAATTCAATGATTTCATCAGGTGGTTAGGACAGACCGGTGATGGCGTTGAATTTGCAGGCCTTGACGCAGGCCCCGCACTTGATGCAGCGCGCCGCCAGGATGGTATGCGGCTTCTTGCGTTCTCCCTGTATGGCGCCGACCGGGCAGTGCCGGACGCATGCGGTGCACCCCTTGCATTTCACCGGATCGATCGAGGCCTTGGCCAAAGCCCGACACTGACCGGTGGGACAGTGCCGGTGAAACACATGCGCGTCGTATTCGGTCCGAAAATATCTCAGCGTGGACAGCACGGGATTGGGCGCCGTTTTGCCCAGGCCGCAGAGCGATCCCTTTTGCACCGCTCGGGCCAGCTTTTCCAGCAGCTCCAACGTCTCTCCGGATGCGCGGCCTTCGATGATCTCGTCCAGCAGCGCCAGCATTTGCCGGGTGCCTTCCCGGCAAAGGACACATTTACCGCAGCTTTCCCGCTGCGTGAAATCCATGAAGAACCGTGCAATCGCCACCATGCAGGTCCGCTGATTCATCGCCACCAGCCCCCCCGAGCCGACCATGGCGCCGGCATCCCGCAGGGAATCGTAATCGAGCGGCAGGTCGAGATGTTCACGGGTCAAACAACCGCCCGAAGGACCTCCAATCTGCACCGCCTTGAATCCCTCCGGGCTGGGATGACCCGCGCGATCGGTGATGCCGCCCCCAATCTCCTCGACCACTTCGCGAAGCGTCGTGCCAAAGGGGACCTCGATCAGCCCCGTGTTGGCCACGTGCCCCGTCAAGGCAAATGTCTTGGTCCCGGGAGACGCCAGGGTCCCCACTTCGCGGAAATGAGCGGCGCCTTCTCGAATAATCCGCGCCGCCTGGACGAGCGTTTCCACATTGTTAATGACGGTCGGTTGCCCCCATAAGCCGCTCTGGGCCGGAAAAGGCGGTTTGGGACGCGGCATGCCCCGGCAGCCTTCGAGGGACGCAATCAATGCGGTTTCTTCGCCACACACAAAGGCGCCGGCGCCCTCCAAGACCTCGCAGGTCAACCCCAGGCCCGATTCGAATACGTTCGCTCCCAGAAAACCCATGGCCTGGGCATCGCGCACGGCCTGGCGCATCCGGCGCACCGCCAAGGGATACTCGGCGCGCACATAAATAATGCTTTCCCGGGCGCCGATGGCGCGCGCGGCAATCATCAAACCTTCCAGAACGCTGTGGGGATTGCCCTCCATGACGCTGCGATTCATAAACGCGCCGGGGTCCCCTTCGTCCGCGTTGCAGATCACATATTTTTCCGGCTCCGCCTGAAGCCGTGCGGCGTCCCATTTCCGGCCGGTTGGGAACCCCCCGCCCCCGCGTCCCCGCAGACCGGAGCGGGTGATCTCGGCGCAGATGGCCTCGGGCGTCAGTTCACGGAAAGCCTTTCGCGCCGCCGTGTAGCCGTTGTGATGGAGATACTCCCGGATGCACTCGGGATCAATCACCCCACAGAGATCCAGAACCCGCCGTTGCTGGCGCCGGTAAAACGGAATCTCGCCGGGCCCCGGACAGGCCTTGCCTGTGGAAGGATCCACATAAAGCAGCCGGTCCACGACCTCCCGGTTCACCAGCGTGCGACCAATGATCTCCGGCACGTCGTCCACCTTCACCTGCCGGTAGAGAACGCCATCGGGCAGAATCGTAACCAGCGGGCCCATCTGACAGAAACCCTGGCAGCCGCTTTTGTGCAGCCGCAAGTCGTGGTCATGAGCTTCGGGTTCGAACTCGGTGGTCACGGCGACTCCGGCGGCGGCGATCTGATCGAGAAAGGCCTGGAACACGCGCTGAGCGCCGTTGGCAATACAACCGGTGCCGGCGCAAACCACCACGCGACGGCCGGCAGCCATCGCTGAATCATGCAGGGGAGCAATCACGGGGCCGCCTCCTTGGCCACAATGTCATCAATCAGCTTGACCGCGCTCTCCGGCGTCATCTGACCGTGGACCTCATCGTTCACCACGACCACCGGGGCCAGTCCGCACGCGCCCAGACAGGCGACCGTTTCCAGGGTGAACAGCAGGTCGGGTGTGGTTTGGCGCTTGCCTTCGAGACCGAGTCGGCGACGGAGGGCTTCCAGGATCGGGAGGGAATCCTTGACATGGCAGGCGGTGCCGTCGCAGATCCGGATGAGATACTTGCCTTTGGGTTGGAGGGCAAAGTGGGCGTAGAACGTGGCCACCCCAAAAACACGGGCGGGCGGGACATCCAGCGCCGTGGCCACATAAGTGAGCACTTCCGGTGGCAGGTAGCGGTATTCCTCCTGCACCGCTTGCAGGATCGGGATCAGCCGGGAAGGACGGCGTTCGTGCTGGTCAACGATCGAGCAGACCTTCACAAACTTCCGCGCCGTGCCGGGTTTTCTTTGAAGAGTAGGCATGGTGTTAGGCATGGATTAAAACCGGGGAATTGCGGCGCTCTGGCTCGGGGTCGTTCGCAAAACTCCGGCCAGTTTCTGAGACAAAAAGGCCAGGGAACAGTAAAGATCTTCGTTCAGGACAATGGTCGATTCCGGCACTCGTAGTTGCACGGGAGCGAAGTTCCAGATGGCCCGAATCCCCCCTTGTATCATCAGGTCCGCCACCGCCTGGGCCGCCGGCGCCGGCACCGTAATGATGCCAATCAAGATCCCCATCTGCCGGGCCAGAGCCACCAGACGGTCGAGAGGCAGGATTTCCTTGTGATGAATTTTCTGACCCACCTTGGCCGCGTCGTTGTCGAAGACGGCCACGATGTTCAGGCCGCATCGCTCAAATTTTTTGTAGCCCAGGAGGGCGGCCCCCATGCTGCCCACGCCGACCAGGAAAGTTTCCTGGACGTTTTTCCAGCCGAGAAACCGCTCGATGCCATCGATCAAATGGGTCAGCACATAGCCCACCCGCGGACGGCCTTCGATGCCGGCGGCCTCAAAATCCTTGCGGATCTGGGTTGGATCCAGTTTCAGCTCGAGGCCGATGTCGGTGCACGAAACATTCTCGCGGCCCAGCTTGTCCAGTTGCAGGAGGTAACGATGATAAAGGGGCAGCCGTCGCAACGTGGGTTCGGGCACCGTCTTGGAGGATTCAACGCCCATGCATCACCTTCCTTGGCGCGGGCAATCGAGAATCTTTTTTCGATAAATGTTTCTCGATTCGTTATCAGAAAAAAATTCCGCGGGAATGTTCATCCGGTCTGTGTGTTTAGTGAATTTGATGGAGACAACAGGGGAGGTCCTCGGCCTCCCCCGGCGAAGCGCGCCTTGCCCGGCTCTCTAGGCGGCCACCAGCTTCCGGTAGTTATGGCTGACGGCCCATTCGGCAAACCGCTTGATTTCCTCCAGGACCCGGTTCAGTGCCCGCACTGACGTCGGGCTGGGAATGCGTCGAATTTGGTCGGCCACTTTCACCGGGCTCGACACACAGGCCGCGATTTGCTCCTGCGTCACCGACGAAGCCCGCTTGAGAACATCCTCCGACGCAAACGAAAACTGCCCGTCCACCGGCTGATACCCCAGCAAATCGTGCAAAACAACACAGCCGCGGGAGTAGGCGATGTTCAACGCGGGCGGCGCAACCAGGGCGGTTGGATTTTCCGTGACGGGAATGATCATGATCTCTTCGGTGGGTCGATCTGGATTTTTCTCGCAGGTCAGGGGCCCCGTCCGGATGCCCAACTGGAATAACGCCGACACGATGGCATCGGCCAATTGAGTGGTGCGCCCGGAAAAGTGGGGGGGCACATTGAGTTTGATCACACCAGTTGGTTCCAAGGGACTGCAGGTGTTGTCCAAGTCAAAGAAATTCATGAACCGTCGGTCCCACTGGACGCCGTCCTTGAGGAACAGATGCTCCAACACGTTGACGGTGAGATAATCGCGCAGATCCAGAATGGTGTGGGTGGGCATCTGCTTGGGTGCATCCACGATACTGATTTCCAGTTTCATAATGTCAGTGTCCGTTGGCTCAAGCGTGTCGCCCATGGCCTCAGGCCCTTTGTGTCGCCCGGATCCTGGGTGAAACGCGGCTGCAACGGCTGGGATTTGCCCAATGCAATTTCGATGCCAAACACGAATTCCCCGCGAAATGCCCTGTTTTACAGGGACTTTTGGGCAGAATCCGAAAAAATCAGGTTAACGAAAACTCGACATCTGCGAAGGTTCGTTGCCGGGATTTCACCCTCCATGATCGATTGGAAGCGCAGTGATGTGACCGCCAGATCCAAAGCAATCTGTAAAAATCTAAGGAGATCAACCCGAGTTCCGCGAAATGGGCATTCGGCCATCGCTGATGATCATTTCCGCGAGCCCGGCCATTGCCTTTGTGCCGTTTGCGCAGCACGCTGCGCAATCGCCCGCGTATCCATTGGTCCAGGGATTCGAAGATGTTCGGAATGCTGTGTTGGAAGTAGTTGAACCAGCCTCGCAGCGTCCGGTTGGTTTCCTCGATGATTTGTTTCATCGAATCACTTCGCGTGCGCTGCGTTTTCTGCCGGATGGCTTCTTTGAACTTTTCCAGGCTTTTCTGGCGTGGCCATCTCATGCCACGCTCGAAATGATACCCCAAAAAGTCGAAGCCCCCGGTTTGATTGGCGTCCACCAGGCGCGTTTTGGTGGGGTGCAGCGTTAAGCCCGCTTGCTCCACCCATTGGCGCACCTCTTGCAGAGCCGCTTGGGCTTTCTCTTGATTTTCGCACAGAATGATGAAGTCGTCGGCATACCGGACCATTTCCCATCCCTTCCCGGCCATCCATTGGTCCAGGGGGTTGAGATAGATATTGGCCAGCAGCGGACTGAGCACAGCCCCTGGCGGTGTGCCCGTCTCGGTCGGATTCCATCCCTTGCCGCTTTCCATCACGCCTTGCTTCAGGAACCGCTCGATCAGTTTTAAAACGGCTCCATCGGCCACGCGCTCCGCGACCGCAGCCAGGAGTTTCTCCTGTGGAATACTATCGAAGTAGCCTTTCAAATCGGCGTCTACAATCCACCTCTTGCCTGCCGCCAGCAGTTGGGCAACGCGTCGAAGCGCGTCCTTGGCTCCTCGTCCGGGCCTGAATCCATAGCTGTGCTCGGCAAAGGTATGCTCGAAGATCGGCTCCAGCGCGTTGCGCAGGGCCATTTCGACAACCCGGTTTTCGACCGGGGGCACTGCTTCCGTCCACGCCCATCGGGGCGCGACTGCTCTGCCTTGTTTAGCCTTCGGCACTCCCGGCAGTGAGATTTGTAGTTGTGTGTCCTTCACGCTTCCACTTTCCTGCCCTCCTTCGCTCCACGGTCGTTACCCGCTTCATCGCTATTATGAGGGCTCTGACTCCTGCCTTGCTCCTTTCAGCACCAAGGCAGGTATCCTTGATTCATCAGCCTGCATTTCCGGACATTCCGTCTCCAACCACCCCATGCGCCCCGGTTCTGGCATTGCTTCTTGGCTCCAGACTGGCTTGGCCACCGACTCGCTGGATTGGGCTATCGGCGGTGCTTCGGACTTCGCTCATCCCTAGCAGTCTCGTCAGTCGCATAAGGCCGTATCGAGTTCGTTGCGTGGATCGCCATTGGATCCATCAGTTCTACGGACTATCCGTTCACTTCCAGTTGCTCTCCACCTCACCTCGCGGTGACGCAGTTTCTTTCCGTTACTGGCGTGAAGCTCCGCCAGAGAGGGACTTTCACCCTCCTATGCACGCTAACTCTCAAGCGCACTAGGGTCGGACCGCCCGGGCCAGCCGGGCTTGTTTGAAGCATCCCGCTCTTGAGTCTCCGCGTCCGGCGCGCTCGGCGATCGCGCCCTACCAATCGCGCCCTGCCGGGTAGGGTCGGACCGCCCGGGCTGACCGAGCTTTTCTGAGACGTTCTGTTTCGGAGTCCCTGCGTTCGGCGCGCTCGGCGATCGCGCCCTACCATTTGCGCGCCTGGCAGCCGCGCCCAACTCACAGCGTTCCGGTTCATCGGAAGCCCCCCCTGTGGCTTCCCGCCCCATGAATCCCCTATCAATTGTCGCGACAAATTTTGTCGTAGCTACGTAATATTTTGTCGCGATCCCCTTCAAAGATTTTCGGTCTCGCATCCCTCATCCAGGGGGGAGCTGTCTCAAAATCCTTACTCGCCCAATATTCCCGTCGACCTCAATCCAATCGCCGGTGCGAATACTGCGAGTTGCCGATCCGAGGTTTGTGACTGCGGGCAGCCCGTATTCCCTGGCCAGGATGCTGCCATGGCTGAGCATCCCGCCCAGGTCAATCGCCACGCCGGCAGCGGTGAGAAAGTATGGGCTCCAGGCAGGATCCGTCGTCGGAACGACCAGAATTTCACCGGGCAATACCCGATCCTCGGTGCTGGCTTTCAGGATTACCCTGGCCTGTCCCCTGGCAATCCCCGGACTCACAGCCAACCCTTCCAGATGCTCCGCGGGAGACGCGCTGGATTCGGCCTGCCAAGTGGAAGGATCACTATGGCCAATAATGACAGGCGGTGGATTCAGAGCCAGGTTATGGTCGTGTTCCGCGCGACGAGGTCCCGTAATGTCGCTCAAGGGTTTGTTCCCGTTAAAAAGCAATTCGTAGCGCAATTCATCGGTCTTCAGGAAAAAGATATCGTCGCGAACAGTGCAGCGCCCTCGCTCGACCAGCCGGTGTCCGAGCTCCAAAAGCAGCAGACGCGCGTGATAGATCCGCCGGATTAACTGGGATTTGGTATTCTCCTTGATGGCCACACCGCGTCTTGCCCAATCCATAACTCTGCGAAACAACAGACGTTTGAGGGGATTTTTCAGGCGTCTGAAGCACTCCCCTTCCAGCGCGGCACGCTGGTGGCCCAGTTCAGAAAGACGAGCCGCCGGCACGGGGAGATTCCCGATCATGGCCTCCAAATAGTCCCGCACCAAAGCCAGCACAGTATCAGGCATCTCGTTCCAACGTGGATTCATCAGTTCGATCTCGCCCCGGGCGTGATGGCCGTGCCGCCCCAGAAAAATCCGCCACCGGCTCAAAAACTCCTTGCCTTCGTCTTCATCGAGGAGCCGTCGTTCCAGAACCGCAAATGCATGCGCTTCCCTGACGGCCTGGCGCACGCGCGGATGGTCCCGCGCATACTCCGCCAGCCGCCAAAGGTCACGGCCGACCTCCGCAGGATCCAGGGTGCCCAGCCCTGCGGTCAAGCGGCTGGCTATGGCCGCGCCATCCGCGCCAAACCATCGCTTCGACAATGCAAAGAAAATCACCAGACACAGCGCCCCGATGCCCATCGAGCGGAGCCTCGGATCCCGTCCGTCCCGATCCGTGGGTAACGCCGCATGAATGGCTGACAATAAGGCCTTATCGGAGATTGTTCCATACGGGTTGGTCCCCACCAGGTTGGGAGATGGCGGCCGCATGGGTATCGTGTGAGCCTTGTTTGAGAACAAGAATTTCATCACGGCAACAATGACCGGCGGCATCCCGCGAATCACCTGCCAGGGGTAAAATCGGAGTCGGGGCAGATCGTCCTTCCGAAGCCGGATGAGTCCCTTCCGAGCCATAGGTTCGTGGGCGCCGCCGAAAATCTCGCCTATGTCCTCAATCTTGATACCCGGCATCTGGCACAGCAATGCCGAACCCAGGTTTGCGTTGAAATAAGGCCGGCCGGCGATCAGGGAAATGAGTTGTTCAGCCCGAATTGAGATCCCCAGGTGGTTCATGAAGCTATCGAACATCCCTTGCAGGAAAGGCATCAGCATGGAGTAGGTCAAGGGGGTTATCGGCTCCGGGATGGCCTCCGCAGCGTTCGCGTTGGTCCAGATTTGGAGTCTACCCCCGGTCTCGGAGCGCTGTTGACCGGTGACTGGCCGTGCCTGCAAAAAATAAAGCTCGCCATCCCGCATCGCCCACTCGATGTCCACGGCACTTGCCATGTCTTTTTCGACCTGCCGGCTCAGGATCGCCAGTTTTCGGGCCGCCGCATCATCGAGAATCATTTTGTCCCCCGAGACGCCTGCGGCTTTGCCTACGATTTCACATGAGGATTTGTCCAGAATAATCCGATCTGGCGCCACTTCTCCCTGGACAATCCGGTCGCCCAGGCCCCGCGCCGCCTCAACCACGATGCGGCTGGCATCCCCCGTGGCCGGATCAATCGTAAATAAAACGCCGGCGACATCGGCCGGTATCATTTCCTGAACCACTACCGCCATCGCAGGCAGGGCGGCAGACGGATGATGCCTCGCTCGATAGGCCGCCGCTCGAGCGGAAAAACAGGATAGCCAGCACTGCTTGACGGCTGCCAACAGCGCGTCCTGACCTCGCACGTCCAGGAATGTTTCAAACTGGCCGGCAAACGAATGATCCGACCCGTCTTCAACCGGAGCACTGGATCGGACTGCATAGGCTCGATCCACGCCATTCGAACGCCACGCCCGCAGAATGGCCTCCCGAACCTCAGATGGCATATCGAGCCTGTTCAGGCAAGCGAGGGTTTCCTCACCGATCTGGACAGCCTGTTCCAGCGGTTCTGAGGTCTGCTGTGATACGAACACACAGTCCATACGGGGGGAACAGCCATCAAGGAACTGGCGGAACGCTGCAACCGTGATGCAAAACCCTGGCGGAACCTGCAAGCCCGCGCGCATCATCGATGCCAGACGGGCAGCCTTGCCTCCCACAAGCGACCAATGGCCTTTGCCCACCTCACGCAGCGGTAGGATCAAAGGCTTGCCCTCAACCGTTACTGACCGAGCCGGCCTATCCAATCGCATATCCAGCAACGTTCGACACATCAAAGGTCTCGGCGTGCCGCGCGAGCTGTTGCTGCAAATCCTGCGCGAATCGAAACTCCCGGTGCATACTGTGTCGTTCGGCTCCGCGCGTGGCATTGCTGCCGCTTACAACCGCGAGCCGAAGTTGTTTCATCGGAAACTCGCCCGTCTCCATCTTTGCGCAGGTGGCAGTTCGCCGCCTGCGACGAATTACCTTGAATGGAATGTCGCCCTCGATCCCCAAGCCGTCGTCCGCCTTCTCCGCACTGACCTGCCCATCGCCCTGTACCCCTGCGCGGCAAACAACACCAAGGATCAGGGATACGGTGTCTTCAGCCCAGCCCATAGCTATGATGCTCACAACACCTATTACCGAATCCCTGATCTGCGCTTCATCGCCCGCCTGGATCCGCCGCTGCGCCGCTATCTCACCTACGCCCTCAACCGGTCTCCGCGCGTCGACTTTCTCAGAGCGCTCGAGACCGACGGCCCCCCGATCGATGACAAGATCCTGGCCAGAGAACATCATCTCTGGGAAACAGGAGTGTGGCTTTGCGTGAGTGGACGCAGGCTCGTGCGGCGAGCCGATGGCACCCATCGAATCCTGCCAGGACATGAGATCCTGCCCTCGGACCGCATTCTGCCCAATGAGCTGCGTCCCTGCGAAGTCAAAGTCCACGCCGATGGGATTTACGAATTCCGGGCAACCGATCGTCCCTCAAAAGTCCTGGTGTATTACCGGGGTGATCCGCAAGCCAACGAAGCCGCGCTGCGCGAAGCCCTCCCGGCCTTGTATCTGTCGTTCCGGGCGTCGCCTAACTATGCTCCGCCAGCCGCCGTTAGGGTCAGCCCTTAAAATAATATATAGTGTCCCTTGGAGTAACCGAGGCCCCTTCCTCAAGGGCGTCGGCATGTGGATTTCGCGCTTTGGACTTTAGACCGGTTGCCATAATAAATTTCCATTCTGGAAATTTATTATGGCAATCGGTCTAGAACGGCGGCGCTGTCATCACAGCCCACCATCGATGGTCCACCGTTTTCCGGGCCCGTTTCGCTTTAGAGCCAGGTTGAACTTCTTCACGTTGCCATCCTTAAACTGGATTTCGTAGGGCACGAATCGAGCGTCGTTCGCCGTGGAAGTAAAGGAGTCTCCCAATTGCAGGACTTTTACGCCACTCAGGAAGGCTTTGAACCGGTCATCGATCGGCAAAGGCCAGTATTTGGACACTTCAGTCCAATCCTCGCGACCACAGGCCTCGAAGAACGCCCGAGCCGCTTGTTCCGCCGTCATCGCCGCGGCCTGAGGATCGTCCGGCGCAGGCTTCGGTTCCTCAATCCAATTGACGTTCTGCGGAAGAGCCAAGTCGAAGAGGCCAGGGTCCAAGGTTGGGTTGTATTCGATACGATCCACTTCCATGACCAGCACATCACCGCTCGGGGTGTGGAGAAATACCTGGAGCGCTTCAAGTTGGCCGGACGGCTCGTCAAAGCGATAAACACGGCGTGTATCCGCAGTGTTGAAGAAGGCGTTCTTCAAATAATCACCGTCGGGCAGGCCGGATTGGGTCTCAAGAGTCACCACCGCCTTGGCTGCCCCGGAAGCGTCAGTCTCGCGACTGAGCTCCAGTGAGGAACCCTTCGATTGGGCCAGACGCATTTCGGCGCCCAAAGTCTGTTCGATATCGGCCAACTCGTGGAGCCAGCCTGTGTCAAAGGCAGCGGCGCTGGGCTGGGGCACTTTAAGGGCCGCGTTTGCGGCACGCAAATAAAGCGTTGTGGATTGGCCATCCATGACCGCAACGCGTCCCGGTTTGTCGACACGCCACTTGGACGGCCTGCGGCAGTCCTTCCACAGATCCACTTTCACAAAGTCCATGCTTGGATCGATGTGGGCGAAATTCTCGCCTGGAGCGGTGCGAACCCGACATTGGAGGTGAACGCTTGTCAGGCGTTTGGCCGCCAAGGCGCCTTTGGCCATCACCTCGGAGGCCAGGGCCTGGCCCTTGGCCGAGAACAAAACGACCGCAACCAAGGCTACTCCGGCGATGGCTCCAGCTCCAAGCCCCCATCTCAGAAGCGTTTTGATCATATGAATTGAAGAACTCCTTTCGCTCTGAGTATCACGAATCCGGCCCATCACCCGCCCGACCACCGACACCCGAGCGGCTACTTGGCCGCGGGTGGCAAGTCGTTGCTGTAAACGGGTGAGTGCGTCGCATTCTCGACGGCAGGAGGAACATGCGTCCAGGTGCTCGCGGCATGCCAGCGCCTCGGACTTATCCAATACACACTCGAGGTAGGCGACCAGGTTTTCCTGACATTCAAGACAATTCATGGCTTGACCTCCGGTTGGCCCACGGGATTCGGATCGGTAGAAGACTGAAGATGGTGACGGAGTTGCGCGTAGGCTCGTGAAAGCGTCTTCGTCACTGTGCCCAAGGGCAGGTTGAGGCGGTCGGCCACTTCCTGGCAGGAAAGCTGTTCATAGAACCGCAGTAGGATCACTTGTTGGCAGGATTCAGGGAGCGCCGCAATGGCTTCCTCAAGGTGATCGTTCTCCCAATCCCTCTCCGTTTTTTGATCCACCGGCTCCCAAGAGCAGTCCACCGTCACCTGACGAACGGCTCGGCGCTGGAACTCATGGACTACACGCCGTCCAATACCCAAGAGCCATGCGTGAAACGCCCCGGGCTTATCGAGCCGCCGCAGAGCAAAAAAAGCGCGCACAAACGACTCTTGCGCGGCTTCCTCCGCCAATGCCCGGTCCCGCAGTCGCCCCGCTAGATAAGCGAATAACGGCTTTTGGTAACGCTCGACGAGGAATCGGAAATCATCCGGCTCGCCGTTCCGGCAGCGTTCAACGTACTCCTGGTCCATCTCTTCCATCTTAGGCTCCGTTCGATCCAGAATCGGATACTCACCATATAAGTGAAGCCGCGGCCGATTTTGCGACAAAAAACTTTCGACAGACTCCGATCCAGGAGCGTTTTTCGAGCGTCAACAGCCGTCAGAGGACGAGGATTTCGATTGATCATCGCATTTCTCCGCTCCTTCCACACGCCGTTCTTCCGCTTCAGTGAAGAGTGCCGCAGACGTCCAGCAATACAGAGCCTAAAACGACTGGATTCCGGATCTGAGTTGTGAATAATCCCCAGAGCATGAACGAGACCAAGAAGCGCGGTTTGTTCGTGATCATGTCTGAGCTTTGGTACGGAGCTGGGGACGGTCTCTGGATGCATCACGTAAAACCTGGCAATGCCCAGGTGTATGGCGCGTTGATTGGGAAACGGTTTGCACGCTTCGACAATCTCATGTGGATGCATGCCGGCGAAAGCGATTGGGCGCTGGTGCTGAATGCGAATTGATCATGCCGGACACTATCGAAACACCCTCGGACTTGTGCCTGACTCCGCATGGGCTCCTGCGCGTCGAGAACGCCGAGCCGCCCTCGCCCTGGCTGGATTTCGAGGCAGGCCGGCGGGTTTTCACGGCCTTCACCGAGTCATCGGCCCATGGTCTTTTGCATTTGGGCACTCGTGAGCTCAGCACTCCGTTGCCCCCTGGGGCGGCCTGGTGGCGCGAAATGCCGCGCCGATATCTCACCCGTCTCTGCCATACGCCCGATTTGGAGCGATCAAGAGAACTTGCCCCCTTGCCCCCGCCCGCCGAATCCGAGCTCGCAGACTGGGCCAACACCGCGCCGCCCATGCGCGGCGGCGAGTATCTTAACGCGGATAGGCTGGCGGATTTCTGGGTCCAACTCGACCAGCATGTTCGTACTGAGATCGCCTCGCATCCGGAGGGCGCCAGCGCCTGGCTCAAGGAACGGCATCCATTATGGCGGATGGTCGGACGCGTCACCTTTCACCTGGCCGAGAACAAACGGCATCCAACCCATCCGTTCGCCTTCATGGCGAGCTATGCGTCGCGGCTTTCAAACCAGTCGCGCGTTCAGCATCTGCCGCTCGGCCGCGCCCTTCAGGAATATGCGGGCGCCGGCAACAAGACCGCGTTGCTCAACCTGCTGGCCCCTGTCCAGAAGGCCGCCGAACAAGGGGCCTTCGTGCGTGAACTGGTTGAAAGCCATCGCATCTTCAAACCGCTGCCCTGGACGCCCGCCGAAGCCTATCGTTTTCTGAAAGAAGCGCCCGTGTGCGAGACCGCCGGGGTGATTGTCCGGCTGCCGGATTGGTGGAAAGGCGGCCGGCCGCCCCGCCCCCGGGTGTCGGTTCGGATCGGACAACAGCCAAGCGCCGGTTTGGGCGCGGATACCCTTCTGGATTTCTCGGTCGAAACAACCCTCGATGGCCAGCCATTGACCGAGGCCGAGTGGCAGTCTTTGCTTCAGGCCGCAAGTGGTTTAGCGCTCGTACGCGGCCAGTGGGTCGAAGTGGATTCCGACAAGCTTCGTGAGGCGTTGGCTCACTGGAAAAAGGTCGAAAAGCTCTCCCACAGCGATGGACTGACCTTCTTCGAGGGCATGCGGTTGATCTCGGGATTTCAGCCGGGAGCCTCCGCGGGCGAGGCTGGAATGGCTTTGGCCGCGGAACGGGAGTGGATAGGGATTCAGCCGGGCCAATGGCTGGAAGAGGTTCTGGCTGAACTGCGCGATCCGTCCCGCACGTCCGCAGGCATCAGCCTTCCCGGCTTGCGCGCTGATCTGCGCCCTTATCAGGCTGTGGGCGTTCGCTGGCTCGAGTTTCTTGCGCGGCTGGGACTGGGCGGTTGTCTGGCCGATGACATGGGCCTGGGAAAGACACTCCAGGTTCTGGCCCTGTTGCTGCTGCGCAAAACTGCAGCCCGGCAGAAAGCGGACCCGAGTCGCACCTCTGACGCCATCCCCAGTCTCCTGATTGTGCCGGCCTCCTTGCTGGCCAACTGGCGCGCCGAGATCGAACGGTTTACGCCTGAATTGAGTTTTCTGATCCTCCACCCTTCTGAATCCGAAAATCCATCGGCCGCATTGGACTCGGGCACCGACCGAAAGGTCGACCTTGTCATCACCACCTACGGGATGGTATCGCGCCTGAAGACCTTGCGCGAACGCCCATGGCAAATGGCCGTCTTGGATGAAGCCCAGGCCATCAAAAATCCCGAAACACGCCAAGCGCGCGCCGTCAAGGAACTCCAGGCCACCGCACGCTTCGCTCTTACCGGCACTCCCGTCGAGAATCGCGTCGGCGATCTCTGGTCCATTTTCGATTTCCTCAACCCCGGCCTGCTCGGTTCCGCCAGTGCGTTCGCGAAATACATCCGCGCCCGCGACGCCTCGGAGCGCCCGGACTACGGCCCGCTGCGAGCCCTCACCCGGCCTTACCTCCTGCGCCGCCTCAAGACCGACAAACGCATTATCGCCGACTTGCCCGATAAAACCGAGGTCCGCGCCTGGTGCTCTCTTACCAAGACCCAGGCGGCGCTCTACCAGAAAGCCGTGTCGGACCTCGCCGAAGCCCTCGAGACCGCTGACGGAATCCAGCGCCGCGGCCTGGTGCTTGCCTTCATCATGCGCTTCAAACAAATCTGCAATCATCCCTCACAATGGCTGGGAGATGGCGGTTATGCCCCGGAAGCCAGCGGCAAGTTCGCCCGGCTCCGCGAGCTGGCCGAGGAAATTGCGGATCGCCAGGAAAAGGCGCTCGTGTTTACCCAGTTCCGTGAAATCACCGATCCGCTGTCGGCCTTTCTGACGGAGGTCTTTCGCCGCCCCGGCCTGGTGTTGCACGGCGGCACTGCCGTCCCCCAACGCCGCCGCCTGGTCGAGTTGTTCCAGCGAGACGATGGGCCGCCATTCTTCCTGCTGACCGTCAAGGCTGGCGGCGCCGGCCTCAATCTCACCCAGGCCGCCCACGTGATTCATTTCGATCGCTGGTGGAACCCCGCTGTCGAGAACCAGGCCACCGATCGCGCCTTCCGTATCGGACAAAAACAGAACGTGCTCGTCCACAAGTTCGTCTGTCGCGGCACCATCGAGGAACGCATCGATCAGGTCATCGAGGATAAAAAGGCATTGTCCGCCGAACTGCTCGAGGGTGGAGGCGAGAAACTCCTGACCGAAATGTCCAACGCCGAACTGTTGAGTTTCGTCGCGCTTGATCTGCACCGGGCCACGGAGGTATAAACAGCCGACACAAAATGAGCAGATACGACAACGGATACTACGGATGGCGCCCCTATGTCTCGGTGGCCGAACGCCGACTCAAGGCTCAACGCGAAATGTCCAAACTGGCCAAAAAAGGCAAGGTCATCAAACCCGTTCGGATCGATGGCCGCACCATCGCCCGCACGTTTTGGGGCAAGGCCTGGTGCGACAATCTCGAGTCCTACATGGATTACGCCAACCGGTTGCCGCGTGGCCGCACCTATCTCCGCAACGGCTCCGTGGTCCATCTCGACATCCACCCCGGCGTGATCGAGGCGACCGTCAGCGGATCGGAGCTCTATCAGGTGAAAATCCAGATCGCCGCCGCCGCCAAAACCCAGTGGAAGAAACTCTGCCACGAATGCGCCGGCGCCATCGGCTCGCTCGTCGAACTGCTCCAGGGACGGTTCTCCGATCACGTCATGAGCATTCTAACCCGCAAGGAGACCGGTCTGTTTCCTTCCCCGAAGGAGATCCAATTGAAATGCTCGTGCCCCGACTGGGCCACCATGTGCAAACATGTCGCCGCCGTCCTCTACGGCGTGGGCGCCCGCCTCGATGAGAATCCCGAGATGCTCTTCACCTTGCGGTCGGTCAACCACGAGGAACTCATCACCCAGGCCGCCAGCGCGACCGATCTCGCCACCGCCACCGGCGCCGCCGGACCTGAACTGGCCGAAAGCGAAATCAGCGACGTCTTCGGCATCGAACTCGACACCCAAACACCGGCGGCAACACCCCCTCCCCCGGCGGAAACCGCTTCGACACCCCCTCCACCGGCGCGCCGCAAACGAAAACCCACCCCAAAAACAAAAACCTCCCGGCGCCAAGCGAAGGCCGCCTCTCCCAAACGAAAGCCGACCGCTTACCTAGCTCCTGCGACCGCCATGGCTCGTTCGGTTTCCGCAAAACGCAAGCGCCCAAACAAGAGGGTTCCCCCCGCGACCTAAGAGTCTGTGCAAAAATAACTTCCGGTTTAGCTGGCCGTTGGGGTCAGCCCTTAAAATAAAAGATAGAATTTCTCGGGGCGAGGAGGCGCGATTTGTTGCGGATCTATTTCTCCCCATGACACTTGTTTCGGCGACAGTTGGCCGCAAAAAAGAGGTGTTAAGTCTCGGAAGAGTAGTTATTCCCCAAAGACACCCCACTGAATGGCGTCAGGAACATCGACCGATACCGGGGTCACGCCAAGCTCGGACAAGTACTCGTTGAGTTTGGCAACCCTTGAGTTGGACCTTGAATCGGAGGGGGATTCAGCCGAAACTCGGGACGTGAATCCCTCGGGCAGTGTCAAGGCCAACACTGGGGTTGGCAACCCGGCCGCTGAACCGGCGACAGGCGGGCGGATGCCCTTGCCATGCCGGGCGCGAGTCCTGGCCGCCTTGGCCCATCAGCCCAC
The DNA here is from genome assembly GCA_022709905.1 of Verrucomicrobiota bacterium. Taxonomy (GTDB): domain Bacteria; phylum Verrucomicrobiota; class Verrucomicrobiia; order Limisphaerales; family UBA1319; genus JAKLHY01. The sequence continues at coordinate 72,498 of JAKLHY010000015.1, forward strand.
CGACCGCGTGCCGCGGCTTTTGTACGAGGAGGCCATCGGCTATACCCCCCCCATGGAACGTCTCTTGCGGGAACACTGCGCTCCCCAATCCCCGCGGGAATATTTCGACATGGACATCACACGGGTGACGTTTCATCCCACTCGACTGCCGAGATCGCGCTTTGCCGATTGGCTGGGGTCTGACGCCGAAGCCTCCCTGGCCAGGGGTGAAGTTGACGAATGGGGGGTGCGGCGGCGCCGTGGCGATTTCCATCATTTTGTCCGTTTCGAACCCTCGCTGCGCGGCATCCGGGACTCGCGTCAGCTCGAGGAATACCCCTGGCCGGATCTCGACCAATCGTATCGCTGGATCGGGGTTCGCGAGCGCGTTCAGGCCCTGCAACACGAAGGCCTGGCTGTCGTCGGATATGCGGGATCCATCTTCGAGCGTTCCTGGTCTCTTCGAGGCATGGAAGACTTGATGATGGATATGTTGAGGTCACCCCCATTGGCCCATCAATTGTTCGAGCGAACGGCGGCCTTGCAGTGCTCAGCGGCCGAGAAATTCGCAAGCGCGGGCGTGGACATCGTCATCACGGGCGATGATGTGGCCGGACAGCAGGGCCTGCTGATGAAACCGGGCATGTGGCGCGAATTCCTCAAGCCACGTCTGGCCGCCACGATCCGCGCCATTAAAAAGATACGCTCCAAAACCTACGTCTTCTATCACTCCGACGGCAATGTCGAGGCATTGATTCCTGAGCTCATCGAGATCGGCGTGGACATTTTGAATCCGGTTCAGCCCGAGTGCATGGATCCGGCGGCCATCAAACGGCGGTTTGGCGATCGCCTCTCGTTTTGGGGGACGGTGAGTGTGCAAAAAACCATGCCTTTCGGCACGTCCGACGACGTCCGCTCGGAAGTCCGGGCCCGGATCAGGGATGTTGGCGGCGGCGGCGGATTCATTCTAGCGCCGGCGCACGTGCTTGGACCGGAAACACCCTGGGAAAACATCGTCGCCTTTTTTGAAGCCGCCAACGAGAGGCGGGTGCCCGGTTTATAACCTCTTAAAATTCACCTGTGACTATGACACCAATCCCACCCCTGACCCTCGCCTGCATCGGGTGCGGCGCGCGCGCCCAGACATACACCCAACTGGCCCGACGCCATCCCCGCCAGTTCCAGATTGTGGCCGGCGCCGATCCTGTGCCAGACCGGGTTGAGAAAATCCGCCGCATATCGGAGAACCCGACATTTCGCGGTTTCCCCAGCGCCGACGCCATTCTGGGCGCGGGAAAAATCGCGGATATCATGATTGTCGCCACGCAAGACAATGACCACTTCGAGCACTGCCGCGGCGCGTTGCAGCTCGGCTACGATGTGCTCCTGGAGAAGCCGATCTCGACCCGCGCGGCGCAGGTCCTGGAAATCGAGCGTCTCGCCCGCGCGGCTGGCAAACGGGTGATGGTCTGCTTTGTCCTGCGGTTTGCCGCGTTTTATCGGAAGGTCAAGGAAATCCTGGATTCTGGAGCGCTTGGCGAATTGGTTTCGATTCAAGCCAGCGAAGGCGTAAATCCGTGGCATCAGGCGCATTCTTTTGTGCGCGGACACTGGTCCGTCGTGGAAAAGAGTTCGCCAATGATTCTCTCGAAGTGCTGTCATGACGTCGATATCGTTCACTGGCTGGCCGGACGGCGTTGCGTGCGGATATCGAGTTTTGGGAGCCTCGAATGCTTCCGGCCCGAACGCGCGCCCGCGGGCGCGCCCGCCCGTTGCACGGAGGGTTGCCCGGCCGGAGAGACTTGCCCCTACAATGCTTTGCGCTATGCCCAGGACCAGCGTTTTCCCTGGTTGCCGATGGTCTATGACCGGGCGCAGGACGCCAGCGTGGAGGAAATCACAGCCTGGTTGCGCAGCAGTCCCTGGGGACGCTGTGTTTATCACTGCGACAATGATGCTGTGGATCGACAGGTCCTGGCCATGGAGTTCGAAGGCGGTGTCACCGCCACGTTTACCATGACCGCGTTTGCCACAGGGCGGCATATCGAGATTTGCGGGACAAAAGGCGTGCTGAAAGGCGGTGAAAGCTACCGGCAACACTTCGGAACGCATCTCATCCTGCTGCCGCATGCAGGGGAGCCCGTGCGATACACGGTGCAGGCGGAAGACGGCGGTTATGAATTGCACGGGGGAGGCGATCCCGGACTGGTCAACGCCCTATACGATGAAATGACCAAGCCCGTTAGCGCCCCGCTGGCCGCCGGCCTCGACTCGACTGTCCACAGTCACTTGATGGCGTTCGCGGCCGAGGAAGCCCGTTTGACCGGGCGAGTGGTCACCGTCGAGGATCTCCTGAGAAAAGTCCTGCCATGAACCTCGTTTTCCTCGTCGGTTAAAGGGGCAGCTTCGTTAGATGACGAAATCGTGGTACTCGACATTCAGGGGCTGTGGAGGCGGGGCCAACATGCCCGCCGCCACCGTGGCGTTGCTCCCCGGTTCAATCAGAATGAACGATCCGGTCAATCGGTTGGTCCAGTAACCGTCATAGACCAGAGGTCTGGCGGTTCTGAGATGGATTTCACCAATAGCGTTCATTTCGAGTTCCGCGGGCTGGGGCACCGAATCGAAAGTGGAAAAGTCGATGCGCCCATCAATGTTCGTGATGATGGCCTGGACAGTCTGTGTGGTGTGCTTGAGCAGATACTTTTTCCCGTTCTGGAGGGGGCGCGGGTGCATCCAGCAGACATGAGCCCGCAGGTCAGTGCCCGAGCCCGGAAGGTTATCGGGTCCAATGATCGTATCACCGCGGCTGATATCGATGTCGTCCTCCAATATGAGAGTCACGGATTGCGGGCAGAAGGCCTCCTGCAGACATCCATCATAGGTCCAGATTTGTTTCACGCGGCTGATGAGGCCGCTGGGGAGGATCATGACTTTCTGGCCGACCCGGACCAGGCCTCCGGCGATCTGACCGCTGAAACCTCGAAAGTCGTGCAGGCGCGTATCGGTGGGATTGTTCGGACGGTTGACCCATTGGACCGGCAGGCGGAATCCATTGAGGTTCCAGTCAGAACCGATATGAACGCTTTCGAGGTGTCCCAGAAGGGTGGGTCCGGAGTACCAGGGGGTTTTGGAGGAGGATTCAACGACATTATCACCATGGAGCGCGGAGATCGGGATGAACTTGACGTCTTTGATATCCAGGCGGGGAAGAAAGCGCTCGAACTCATCTTGGATTTCCATGAATCGCTCCTCGCTCCAATCGACAAGATCCATCTTGTTGATGGCGACCACGAGATGAGGAATGCGGAGGATCGAGGCGATGCAGGCATGGCGACGGCTTTGTTCGACGACGCCTTGACGGGCATCCGCCAGGATAACGGAGAGGTTCGCCGTGGAGGCGCCTGTGACCATGTTGCGCGTGTATTGAACGTGGCCCGGCGTGTCGGCCACAACGAATCGGCGCCGGGGTGTGGCGAAGTAACGGTAGGCGACGTCAATGGTGATGCCCTGCTCCCGCTCGGCGCGGAGTCCGTCGGTGAGGTTGGCCAGGTTAATGGTGCCGCCCCCGGTGATGTCGGCGGATCGTTCCAAGGCCTCGAGTTGGTCTTCCATGAGGCTCTTGGAATCGAACAGCAGACGGCCGATCAGGGTGGACTTCCCGTCGTCCACCGAGCCACAGGTGTTGAACCGCAGGATGTCAACGGGATGCAGAGGAGGAATAGACATGGTCAAGAGGGTAAGGAATGAGGGCGTCAGGTTTAAAAATAACCGGCCTTTTTGCGGTCTTCCATGGCGGCTTCGGAAGATTTGTCGTCGGCGCGCGCTCCACGCTCGGTCACTCGGGCGGCGGCGATCTCGGCAAGTATGTCATCCACATGGCACGTTCGGGACTCGATCATTCCAGTGCTGATCATGTCCGCGATCGTGCGAACGCGCACGACCAAGGTGCGTCGGTCGGCGGTGGGCGAGGGGCGGGCGCCTTCGAAGGGATCCGGACGGCCCGGGATCGGGGGCGGGGGCACGGGCAGCCACTGGTCGCCGGAACGGAAGCATTCGCGGGCATGGCTGAAGTAGATGCTTGGAACCTCCAACCGCTCTCGCCGGATGTATTCCCACACATCCATTTCCGTCCAGTTGGACAGCGGAAAAACCCGCATGTTTTCGCCAGGATTCAAATGGGCATTATACAAGCTCCAGATTTCGGGGCGCTGGTTTTTGGGATCCCATTGGCCGAAGCTATCGCGAAAACTGAAGAAACGCTCTTTGGCGCGGGCCTTTTCCTCGTCGCGCCGGGCGCCCCCCACGCAACAATCGAAACGGAATTCCTCGATCGCGCCCAGCAAGGCGGGAATCTGGAGGCGATTGCGACTTTTGACGCCCGAGGGCGGAACAGCCAGGTTCCGGGTTATGGCATCTTCGACCGTTCGGATAATCAGCCGCGCCCCCAATTCCCGAGCTCGGCGATCACGAAACTCGAGCAGTTCGGGAAACTCGTGGCCCGTCTCGATATTGAGGAGGGGCATCGGCAGATCAGAGGGACGAAAGGCCTTTTCCGCGAGGCGGAGCAAGCAGATGGAGTCTTTCCCGCCCGAGAAAAGCAGGGCGGGCCGTTCGAATTGAGCCGCCACTTCCCGCAGCACATGGATGGCCTCGGTTTCCAGATATTCGAGATGATCAAGATGATAGTTGTTCATAGAAGCCACTCCCCGGTCCATCATGCCCGTAACGCCACGCCACCCCAGGCGGCATGAAGACCGCACTCGCGCTTTTCATCGGCCTTCGCGGGATCGAAATAGTCCCACTCATTGGGCAGGTGATGGACCTCGAGGTAATCCTCGAGGTCGGCATCGCTCAGGTAAAAGATCGGACTGACCTTCAAAACGCGGAAGTTGGCATCAACAGAAACAATATCCAAGCCAGCCCGATGCGGATTTTGGATCTGACGAAGGGCCGTGAACCAGACGGTGGGCGCCAGCTCTTGCATGCCGCGCTGAAATGGCTCGAGTTTCATCAACGCGCTGAATCGCTTCAGGCCGTCTTCGTCATCGGGAGGCGGGACGGGGCCGTGGATGGCATCCCGATGGGCGGCGCTGAGGCGGGGGTGGCGGATATGGAGATTCAATTTCAAGAGGGAACGAAGATGTTCGGCGTAGCGATAGGTCGCGGGACGGTTGTATCCGTGGTCCACCCAGAGGACGGGAATGTCGGGCTGGGCTTGCGCGCAAAGATGGAGGAGAACGGCTTCATAAGGGCGGAAATTGGTGGAAACCAAGGCGCGGCGGTCGGCTCGATCAATAGCCCAGCGGATGATGTCGAGAGGAGGTTGCGAACGCAATTTGTTATTCCAGTCGTTGATTTGATCGGAAGTCATAAAAATCAGGCGGTTGCCGGGGATTCAGCCCATAACACCCGGGCCACCCAATCGCCAAAGGATTCGCCCGCCGCGCGTTCGCGCGCGTATCGTGTTACCAAGGGACGCAGCTCGGCGATGAGGTTGGTTTCAATCACATTGTCACGCCAAAGCCGGTTGAGCCGGGTGCTGGATGCGTTGCCGCCCAGCCAGATCTGGTAGCGGCCGGGCGCTTTACCCACGAATCCAATCTCCGCCAGATAAGGCCGGGCGCAACCGTTGGGACATCCGGTCATGCGAATGGTGATCTCCTGATCCTCCAGGCCGGTTTCGGCCAGCAAGGCTTCGATGCGGGTGATCAGGTCCGGCAGGCAACGTTCGCTCTCGGCAAGTCCGAGGCCGCAAGTCGGCAATGAGACACAGGCCATGGAGGCTCGGCGCAGAAGACTGCCCTGGCTGTGAATTCTGACGCCGTGCGCCGCCAGGAGACGGGTGATCTCCTCCTGATATTCGGGATCCACCTGGGCCAATAGGAGATTGTTGGCCGGTGTCAGGCGCACTTCAGGCTCGAATTTCCGCACCACCTCGCGAAGCGCGGTTTTCATCCTGACCTCTTGTTGATCCTTGATGCGGCCGGTTTCGACGAAAATGCCGAGGGCCAATCGGCCGTCGGCTTGCCGCCGCCATCCAACGAGATCGCCCTGCCGATCGAACTGGAAAGGCCTGGCCTCATCGAGCTTGAAGCCGAGGCGCCGATCGAGTTCCTCGCGGAACCAGGCCACGCCGCGGTCGGCCAGCACGTATTTCAGTCGGGCATGCTTGCGGTCAGCGCGGCCGCCAAAATCCCGGTGGATCGTCAACACGGCGCGTGCGACTTCTTCCACTCGGTCGGACGGGAGAAAACCCATCACGTCGGCGAGACGCGGAAAGGTGGCCTCGTTCCCATGGCTGCGGCCCATGCCGCCACCGGCGACCAGGTTGTAGCCCCGCAGCTGGCCGTTATCACCGGCGATGGCAATAAAACCACAGCAGTTGGATAAAATGTCACAGTCGTTGACTGGGGGAATCGCAAAGCCGATCTTGAATTTGCGCGGCAGATAGGTCCGGCCATAGAGGGGATCCTCAAATTCCCTGGTCTTCGGATCCTCGAGGTTGAGAGCCACGCCGTCGATCCAGATGGAGTGATACGCCGGCGTCCGCGGCGCGAGCGCCAGGGCAATCTGACGCGCATGAGCATGAACCTGTCGTCCGAAATCGTCGGCGGGCGAAGAGGGGGGCGCGATCACGTTTCGATTCACGTCGCCGCAAGCGGCCAAAGTGCTGAGCAGCGTTTCGTGGATTCCCCGGATCAGCGGGCCAAGGTTCGATTTCAGGACACCGTGGAATTGGAGGCTTTGACGCGAGGTCACGCGCAAGGTGTTGTTCGCGTGCCGGGCGGCGAGCGCGTCGCATGCCAGGTATTGCGCCGGCGTCAGCACGCCGCCGGGCAGCCGGAGACGCACCATCATGATATATGTCTTGCCGGTCTTGCGCAGATCGCGATCGTCCTGCTGATAAATGCCGTGAAATTTCAGAAACTGGGAGTCGTTGTCCGAGAACCGGTCTGACACAGGATCAGCGAGCGTTTGCGCGATGGTGCCCGCAAGCGTCGGGCTGCCCGCCTTGAGAAGTTCAACGGGCGAGACCTTCGACGGGAGGTCGTTTAAAGGTATTGTCATAAATGGTACTAGGCTCGCACGGGGCACGATGGATTTCAATTGCGGTCTGACCGGGAAAATTCCTTTGCCCCAACGGCGCCGCATTCGCAGGTTTGTCGCGCATAAATGTTGACGATGTCCTGGCCTTTCATATCGAGTAATCCTCGGAAAAAATTCTCGGATTCTGGAGTTCCACAAACACCTGTGCCCCCGGCTCAAGACGCAGCATCCGGTCTGCTTCCCGGGCAAGGTGAACCGCAAAGCGGCTGCCCCCATCGGGCCGTTCGAGTTCCAGGTGCACGAGCGGTCCCGCCGAGTTCACGTGGCGAATCACGGCCGGCAAACAGCCATCGCCGGCGGGCTGGCTCAGAATCCGGATCTCGTGAGGGCGAACGTAGGCCACGGCGGGCGCATCCTCCGCCCCGTGGTGATCGGGCGCCGGAACCGTCAGGCCGCCCAAGTCAATCCCGCCTTGACGAAAGCGCCCCCGAAAGAGGTTCACGCTGCCTAGAAAATCGTAGACGAACCGATTGGCCGGGCGATCATAGACTTCATTGGGCGTGCCGACCTGCTCGATACGGCCGTTGTTAACCACCACCACCCGGCTCGCAACCTCGAGGGCCTCGTCCTGATCGTGCGTGACAAAGAGAGTCGTAATGGAGATTTGCTCATGCAACCGGCGCAGCCAGCGGCGAAGTTCCTTGCGGACTTTGGCATCGAGCGCGCCAAAAGGCTCGTCGAGGAGAAGCACGGTGGGCTCGACCGCCAGCGCGCGAGCCAGGGCGACGCGCTGGCGCTGCCCGCCGGAAAGCTGCGCCGGCAGGCGCCGTTCGAATTGTTCGAGCTGGACGAGTTCAAGGAGTTCCATGACCCTCCGCCGGATTTCCTCCCGGCTGGGCCTGGACTTGCGCGGGCGCACCCTCAGCCCGAACGCGACGTTTTCGAATACGTTCAGGTGCCGGAAAAGCGCGTAATGTTGAAAGGCAAAGCCGGCTTTGCGGTCGCTAGCGGGCCAGTCCGTGACATCTTCACCGTGAAACAAAACCTGCGCCGTCCCCGGATCGGGATATTCCAGCCCGGCGATGATTCGAAGGAGCGTGGTCTTGCCGGAACCCGATGGCCCCAGGAGCGCCACGAGTTCTCCAGATTCGACTTTGAGGCTGACGTCGTCGAGGGCCTTGAAGCTCCCGAAATGTTTATGGACGTTGCGCACTTCAACACTCATCGGATCATCAGGTCTCCGCGCCGGACACGGGCGCATTCCTCCACTCAATCCAGGACTTGAGAGCCAGCGTCACCAAGGCCAGCAACGTCAGCAGTGAGGCCACAGCAAAGGCCCCAACCATGTTGTATTCATTGTAGAGTATTTCAATGTGCAGGGGCAGGGTGTTCGTTAAACCCCGGATGTGGCCCGAGACCACAGACACCGCGCCGAATTCACCCATGGCGCGGGCGTTGCACAAGATGACGCCATAAAGCAAACCCCACCGGATGTTCGGCAAGGTCACCCGCCAGAATGTCTTCCATCCGCTTGCGCCCAGCACAATCGCCGCTTCCTCCTCGCTCCGCCCCTGCGCCTGCATCAATGGAATCAGCTCGCGCGCCACAAACGGCACGGTCACGAAGATCGTCGCCAGGACAATCCCCGGCACCGCAAAGATGACTCTCAAGCCGTGGCTCGCCAGCCACGGACCGAGCATTCCCTGGGCGCCGAAGAGCAACACGTAAATGAGACCCGAAATCACCGGTGAAACGGAAAATGGCAGGTCAATCAACGCCCCGAGCATTTGTTTGCCCGGAAAATCGAACTTCGCGATCGCCCAGGCGGCGGCCACGCCAAAAACGCAGTTCAACGGCACCGCAATTCCAGCGGCAAGCAGAGTGAGCTTGATCGCGCTCAGCGTGAACGGGTCGCGGAACGATGCGAAGTAAGGACCAAAACCTTTTGCCAACGCGTGGGCAAACACCGATGCCAGCGGCACAACCAGAAAAAAACCGAGAAAGGCCAGGGCGGCCCCAATCAGCAATCGACGAATCCAGGGCGCTTCACTCACCGGGCGCCGACGATGACCGATCTTCCATGTGTTCACTCGCGATGCGGGTCCCATGTCAGTTCAGGCTGCGGTTTGGTAACGGCCGCCCCAGGCTTGCAGAAAATTGATGGTGAGCAGCATCAGGAATGAAGCCACCAGCATGACCCCCGCCAGCGCCGTCGCCCCCGCATAGTCAAATTGCTCCAGCTTCGTCATGATCACCAACGGCGTGATCTCTGTGCGCATCGGCATGTTCCCCGAAATGAAGACCACCGATCCGTATTCCCCCAGCGCCCGGGCAAAGGCCAGGGCAAACCCTGTCAGCAAGGACGGACACAATACCGGCAGGATTATCCGGCGAAACGTCTGCCAACGGCTGCTGCCAAGGCTGGCCGCGGCTTCCTCGAGTTCCGAATCCAGATCGCCCAGCACCGGCTGCACCGAGCGCACGACAAAAGGCAGTCCAATAAAGGTCAGCGCGAGCCACACCCCCAACGGCGTAAAAGCAACCTGGACCCCCAACAGCGCAAGCCATTGGCCAATCCAACCGGTCTCCGAGTAGATCGACGTCAGCGCAATGCCCGCCACCGCAGTCGGAAGCGCAAAGGGCAAATCCACCAGGGCGTCCACCAGGCGTTTTCCCGCAAATTCATATCGCACCAACACCCACGCCACCAATAAGCCAAAAACCAGATTCACCCATGCCGCCAAAAATGACGCTCCAAAACTGAGCCGGTAAGAGGCCATCACACGCGGCGCCATCACCGTGCTCCAGACCTGATCCCATGTCAGCTCGCTGCTCTTCACAAACACGCCCATAAGCGGAATCAAGACCAGCAGACTCATGTAAAGCATTGTGAAACCCAAGGTCAGACGAAACCCCGGCAAGACCCGACGTCGCACAACGCCCCCCTTGTTGATCCTCAGCCCACGCCCAGATATAATGGTATATATACGATTGATATAGTAGTTATTATAAGCGATAAAATGGTGAATTAACGGTTTTATTCTCGGTTTTTTCAACCAATTCGTCGAGGACAGGTTTGTTGGATAACCACGCATTAATAACTACTTATTGAGTAGCATTCTTACACAAGCGAAAATCGTCGTCAAATTCTTTTTCGTTTTTTTACCATCGGCGGCTTTGTCATCTCCGAGATCCTCGGCGCGCGCTTCCGGCATGGATCACCATCCGCCGGGTCTGGGGCAGTGATCTGGTCAAGGGTGTCTCGCGGCGCCGGAATTCATGGGGCATTTCCACGATGGACCCGGGGATGCCGATTTGGACTCGCCCCATTTGAAATCCAGGAACAGAATGAGGCATGAACACTCGCAAACGGATCGGCCATTGGGGGCTGTATCTGGCGACATTTCCTGGGGGGATTTCATCCCTGGTCACTCTCTATTTACCGAAGTCCATGGGGTGATGAGATCCTGAACGTCGCCATGCGAAATTCAAGGGATACTGCGATTGCGAGCAATCTGTCGAGCCCGTCAACCGTGAAGCTTGGCCGTGACCGGATTTTCGGCGCGGCCGGGTTTGACGCCACCGCTGGCATCTGGACATTGCACAAACCATGAACCACAAGTATCTTATTAAGATAGTGGCTGCGCGCAGGCTTGGCATCATCCTCCTCCTGAGCGCCGCCGGCATCAGCGCCCGCGCCGCGGTTTTTCCGGACGAGCATTGGGTTACGGCCACGCCCTCGGAGGCCAGCCTGGATCCCACCCAACTCGAGCAAGCGCGGGACTACGCGCTCACGGGCGGCGGATCGGGTTCCATCATCCGCGGCGGCCGACTCGTGTTTTCATGGGGCGATCCCAAGCGGCGTTACGATCTCAAATCCACGACCAAATCTTTTGGCGCGGCCGCTCTCGGATTGGCCCTCCTGGATGGCAAAGTCCGTCTTGCCGACAAGGCGCAGACTCATCATCCCACCTTGGGCCTCCCGTCCAACACCAACGCGAACACGGGATGGCTTCATGAAATCACTCTCCTCCATCTCGCGTGCCACACCGCGGGATTCGACAAACCGGGAGGATACGCGCCCCTCCTATTCAGGCCGGGAACGGAGTGGGCTTACAGTGACAGCGGCCCCAATTGGCTCGCGGAATGCCTCACCCTGGTCTACCACCGCGACCTGGAGGAGTTGATGTTCGAGCGCATCTTCACACCTTTAGGCATCCAACGGACTGATCTGACCTGGCGCAAGAACGCCTATCGCCCCGAACGGATCGAAGGCCTCATGCGCCGCGAATTCGGCGCGGGCATCAACGCGAATGTGGATGCGATGGCGCGCTTCGGCCTTCTCTGGCTTCGGGGCGGCCAATGGAAAGAGACACAGATTCTCCCGCGTGAATACGTGGACCAGGCCCGGATCCCGGCGCCGGGTGCGCCAGGCCTGCCGGTGCGCAAGCCGGCCGAGTATGGCCGGGCCGCCCAACATTATGGCCTGCTCTGGTGGAACAATGCCGACGAGGCCATCGAAGGTCTGCCTCTGGACACCTACTGGGCGTGGGGCCTCTACGACAGCCTCATCGTTGTGATGCCCTCTCTCGATATCGTGGCCGCCCGAGCTGGACAATCGTGGAAACGAATCCCGGGCGCGGATCATTACGAAGTCCTGAAGCCGTTTCTTCTGCCCATCGCCGCCGCTTCAACGGTTAAATCCGGACCAGTGAAGCCTCCGCATCAGTCTGTGGCCCCTTATCCTCCCAGCCCTGTCATCCAAGGGATCGACTGGAGCAAAACCATCGCCCGCCTGATTCAAGCTGCCGGCGTCACCCCCGACGAAATGGAACGACTTCGAATCCTCCGCCAATTGGAGGCTCGAATCGATCTGAGCGCCGAACTGCGGACCGACCTATCCCGGTTGCTGCCCGTGGTCGAACGTTGGGCCGGCGGCAAAACACGGCCGGTTGTGGATACAAATCGCGCGGCGGAAAACGGTTATCTCTGCCACTTCATAACCAGCCGGGTGCGTCCGGCGGCCGAAGGACCGTTGCTTCCGCCCGAGGTTTCTGCAGGATCGCCTCTGCGACCGATCTGGTGTTACTACCGCGCGCGAATGTTGATCTGGCAAGTGATTCAAAGCGGCCCGTTGCTGCGGGTCAAGGACAGCCGTGAAAAATACTATGATGAAGCCCGGTGGCTGCTTGAGGAAACCCGGCGCGCCTTTCCCGACAACCGCGTCGCGCGAATGTACCTGGGCGAGCCCATCCCGTGGCCAAAGTCCATTCCGAATGATCCTGCCGCCCCGGCGTGGGCCAACCTTCAGCGCGAAGGCTTGGAGAAACTCGCCGATATCATCCACTGGTGGATCGTCGAACGCCAACTGCCGGACGGCCAGTTTGGAGGCGGTTGGGGAGACGATGTCGAGATGTGGCGATGGTGGTCACCGGTCTTGATTGCCTTCGAGGATCCACTGGTTAACGCGGCCCAGGAGCGCCTCTCGAGCGGGATCTTTCTGCAGCCGCATATGCGCGAGGGTTTTACTTCCCGCGTGACCGATGTCGAGCACTCCAACGAGGACACCACCGATACCATCCTGCCCATGATGCACCTGCGCCCCGAGGATCCGGTCTGGAAAAATCGCGCCCTGCGCCTGGCCGCACTGATGCGCGATCGATGGACCGCTCGCAACGAACGCGGTTTCCTCCAGTTCAAATCCATTTACTTCAGCGTAGATACAGTGGACACCCATACGAATCGCGCCTTTGACACGGTGTATCATCCCTCGGTCATCCAGCCGGCGCTGCTCTATTGGCAGCGCACGGGCGATCCGGAATTGACCGCGTTATTTGGCGAGTGGCTCAAGGTCTGGGTGGATGCCGCGGCTCGGGAGGACAACGGCAAGCCCGCCGGCGTTTTGCCGTCGGCGATCCGTTGGCCGGACGGCGGCATCGCCAAAACCCATCTGCCCTGGTGGGAACCGTTCTCCCCCGCTCACAACGATGCCCTGTACAATTGGCCCGGCGCCACGCGGCTGATGACGTCCACTCTCCTCCTGGCGCATCACATGACCGGGGACGAAAAATACCTGGAGCCGATCCGCAGCATGGCGGCTCTCCGTGTCAAACACCGGAATTCCCCCGAGGGTGAATCCGGATCAGAGGCCTGGTGCGCGCGCAGAATGTCGGGTTTCCTGACCGAAGCATTGGCCAAATACCGCCTTCTCACAGGCAACCCCGAACAGGACGCACTGCTCCGCACAGACACCTCAGGTTATGTCCGCTTTCGGCTGACGGGCGACCATGCACCGCTCGAATCCGCCCTGCGGCGCAATGCCGAAGCGTTTCGATCGAACTGGGAGGCCTACACCAGCGAAATGCGGTGGACCGACCGGGTGATGGCGTTCACGCGCAATTACCTGGCCTATCTGCCCGAGCCTGCCCCGCCCGCGCCATCACCGGAGATTCTTTACAGCACCGCAACCGGAGATCCGGGTAATCCACTGGTGTTCCCGTTAAACGCAGTCCGTTGGCGAACCCCGCCGCGTGAGATCGCCGCACTCGTCACCGAATCGAGCCGCACCTCGTTCGCGGCTGAGTTGTTTCACTTCGGGAACGGGCCTCGCAACCTGGAAGCGGAACTCTTCCTGCTCAAGCCCGGTGAATACGAACTGATCTTGAAGGTTGACCACGATCCCGACTCACCTCCTCTCGAGCATCGGACCTTCCGCGTGGAAGGTCCGCGCGCCCAAGTGTCCTTGCCGCTGCCCCCGCGCCGGCTGTGCCAGCTTAAAATTGTCTCTCGATCAATCCTCTGATTCGCTTCAACAAAGACAGCGGTCGCCCGACGGTAACCCCATCGAGTCGATGCTCTGAATTATTGGATTTCAAAACAGATACTGATCGTCCTGGGAATTTCTCTTTCGGCTCGGCTGGGTGATTCTGCCTGCGGATTCAATCGATCCCCTGGCAACGGCCTGTTTTGCGATTTCGACATATTCGTCATCAATATCAAACCCGAGGAATTGCCCAATCTCACACTGCTTTGCGGCGAGAGCCGAATGACCAATCCCCACAAAAGGATCCAACATGACCAAGTCCGGCCGGCAACCATGAATCTTGATGCAATACACCGCGAGGTCTGTGGGAAATGTGGCCGGATGCGGGCGTTGTTTGGATCGGCTGACAATCGTTTTATAGGGGATAAACCAGTTGTTTCCGCGGCATCTCAGATCCTGGCCTTTCGTATGAGCCCAGCGCCCGATGTTGGACTTGTCGGAATAAGGAACGCCAATGGCTCGGCGATTCAAACGAGTGTTACCGGTCTTTGTCAGGTGAAACACGTATTCGTGGCAATCCGTCACAAATCGATCCGACTGAAGCGGCTTAAAGTGACCCGCCGAAATGATCTCTCCATCCTTGGCAATCGAGATCGATTTGATCCAGTGAAATGTGTTCTGGAGCACAAAAAGACTCGCCTTCATCCTGACGATCAGTTCATGCGGAATCAATGGATTCGAGGGACAGGAGCCCAGGTTCAGAAAGAAGGAACCGTCGTCCTTCAGCACCCGCCGCACCTCGGCCGCCCACTGGGTCGACCAACTCAAATACTCGTCACTATTCCGGCTGTCCTGGTAATTGCGATATTTAATACCAAGATTGTACGGAGGCGAAGTGACCACCAAATCCACCGAGCCATCCGGCATTTGCCGCATGCCTTCGATGCAGTCGATGGCTTTCAGCTTAAATTGCGTCTGAGACATCTGGATCTCTTTCGTTCATTTCGTTTTTCAGAGAACCTGCCCTCATCCCCCACCGGGAAACAGGACAGCTCACTGGCTCGGCCTCAATCCTCGCGAACTGGGTTTAGTTCAAGATGAGCTTGCCCTGATGCGGATGCCTTGCCAAGGAGGATTCCTGTTGGCCTGCCAGGATTCGCGGTGATTGGCGTTCATTCGCGGTGAAGTCGATTTATTTGCGGTTCAGGGAAGGGGCTATAGGACTGGCGCCCGTCCGGGTGAAGCGATACATTTCCGGCATGACGCGTCTTCGCTCTCACCTCCTGGCTGGCGCCGCGGCGTGCTTGCTCTTCATACAATGTTCGCTCCTGTCCGCTCCACCGCTGACCGGAACCCAGCCTCTGGAAATGGAGGGCGATCTTGCGGCAAAAATGGTCAACGGCATCGACCGTTACCTAGATCGCGAACTGGCCCTCCTGTCGTCCAACCGAGCCCGGGCGTGGGAGCAATCTCTGGCCTCGCTCAGGGCCAGGATCGCTTCTCAAAACAACGTTCCATCGAATGAAGTCGTTCTCGACTGGCTCCTCCAATCCGCCGAAACCCATCGCACCCGATTGCGCCGGATCCTGGGGGTTGTGGACTCCCGCGAGCCGCCTAATATGCGGCATATTGCGGACTTCGGAACCCATGCCCCGGTGGGTTCTGCCGAGATTGCCCGAGGACCTGGCTACAAAGTCTTTGGGGTTTCGTGGACCGTCTTCCGAGGCGTTCAGGGCGAAGGTCTGCTCCTTCAACCCAACGACAAACCCAAAGCGGACATTATTGCGCTCCCCGACTGCGACTGGACGCCCGAGCAACTCATCGGGTTGCAGCCAGGCGTGCCTGACGAGTGGCAATTTGCGCGCCGCCTTGCGGGGCATGGCTGCCGGGTGCTTGTCCCTGCCCTGATCGACCGGAGCGACCGGTTTGCAGGCAATCCCGGCGTGCGCTCGGTGAAACACAGCCAGCGCGAAACCCTCTGGCGCGCGAGCTACGAGATGGGACGAACCCTGGCCGGATATGAGATCCAAAAAGTCCTGGCAGCCGCCGACTGGCTGACAACCACCCGCCGCGGCCTTAAGGAACCCGAGGATGTGAAGGAGTGGCTCAAACTGCGTTCCTCGGCGCCGCAAGACCTGCAAAGCCTCGGTCTCATTGGATACGGGGAAGGCGGGATGCTCGCTCTCTACGCGGCCGCGCTCGACCCAAGGATGCGGGCCACGGCCCTCCTGGGCTGCTTCGGTCCGCGCGAAAGCCTGCACGAGGAACCGATCTATCGCAACGCCTGGTCGCTCCTCCGTGACTTCGGCGATGCCGAAATTGCCCGGATGATCAGCCCCCGCCCTCTCCGGATCGAGTTTGGAAAATATCCTGAAATCCTGCACACCGACCAAAACGGCGGCGCACCCGGCCGGCTTTGGCAGCCGGCTTTCGACCAGGTCCGCTCCGAAGTCGAGCGCGCGAGATGCGAGGATGCTTCTCCCCATGTTCACAACGCCGGCGGCACTGAGGTCGGCACCTGGGCTTTGCTCAGCCGTTTCTGCGCCGATCTCCAACCCACCACAGGCCTGTCCCAAACCCAGCCGGAACCTCCAACGGCCACCAGTCAACTCCCGGACAATCTGGCCCGCCAACGCCGCCAATACCTGCAAATCCTTGAGGACACCCAATGGCTGATGCGTGAGTCGGAATACACCCGGCGCGAGTTCTGGCAAAAGGCGGACTTCAAAAACCTCTCCTCATTCACAAACAGCGCTCGTGGGTATCGCGATTATTTCCGGGATGAAATAATCGGATCCCTGACTTCGCCCTCCCTGCCCGCGAATCCGCGCAGCCGATTCCTATATGAAACCAACGGCTATCGCGGATACGAAATCGTGCTCGATGTTCACCCGGATGTCTTCGCGTATGGCATCCTGCTCGTCCCAACCGGCATCAAAACCGGGGAACGACGGCCGGTCGTCGTCTGCCAGCACGGTCTCGAGGGACGTCCCCGCGATGTCGCCGATCCGAATGTTCACAACACTGCCTATCACCAATACGCCTGCAAACTGGCCGAACGCGGTTTCATCACGTTCGCGCCGCAGAATCCGTACATCGGAGGAACGCGATTTCGCCAGGTGTTGCGCAAAGCCCAGCCGCTCGGGCTGACGCTATGGTCGTTCATCGTCCGCCAACACGAAGTCATCACCGACTGGCTGGCTTCTCTGGATTACGCCGACCCGCAACGGATCGCGTTCTATGGTTTGAGTTATGGCGGAAAAACAGCCATGCGCGTGCCCATACTCATCGACCGATACTGTCTGAGCATCTGTTCAGCGGATTACAACGAATGGATTTGGAAGAATGTTTCCGCGCGAGCGCCCTATTCCTATTTGTGGACCGGTGAATACGACATGCCCGAGTTCAACCTCGGCAACACCTTCAACTACGCCGAACTGAGCTGGTTGATCTGCCCCCGCCCGTTCATGGTCGAACGCGGGCACGACGACGGTGTCGCCCCCGACGAATGGGTGGCCTATGAATTTGCGAAAACCCGTCGACACTACGTCAAGCTCGGCCTGGGCGATCGGACGGAAATCGAGTTCTTCGACGGTCCCCATACCATCCATGGACAAGGCACTTTCGAGTTCCTGCGCAAACACCTGAACTGGCCTTAACCGATATGAATATCCGGGAATTCGAATCCGAACTCTGGCTGCCCCTTCCGCCGGCGGCGCTGTTTCCTTTTTTTGCCGACGCCGCAAACCTCGACGCCATTACGCCCCCCTGGCTGCATTTCCGTATCATAACCCCCCAACCCATCCCGATGCGCGCAGGCACATTGATCGATTATCGTTTGCGGGTGCGGGGATTTCCCCTGCGCTGGCGCACACGGATCAACACATGGGAACCGCCCGTTCGATTTGTCGATGAGCAACTCCACGGACCGTACCGGCTCTGGATCCACGAGCACACGTTCACTCCGCACAACCAAGGCACCCTGGCGCGCGACCACGTCCAGTATGCTGTTCCCCTGGACCTCCTGGTTCACCACTGGCTGGTCCGCCCCGACATCGAGCGCATTTTCCGGTTTCGCTCCGAGGCTCTCGAAAAACGCTTTTCAAAAAGGGAGGAGCGCGCTTAAGAGTTAGCGTGCATAGGAGGGTGAAAGTCCCTCTCATCGAGGAAACCAACCGGACGCTGCGAGGCTGTTTCAACTACTTCCAACACAGCATCCCGAACATCTTCAAACCCCTGGACCAATGGATTCGCGGGCGATTGCGCAGCGTGCTGCGCAAACGGCACAAAGGCAACGGCCGGGCTCGCGGAAATGATCATCAGCGATGGCCAAATGCCTATTTCGCGGAACTCGGGCTAATCTCCTTAGCCTTAGCCCGGGCCAAAGCAGCCAATGCTCGAAAAGAAGCCCACTAACTGGAGAGCCGCATGCGAGCAAATCGCCCGTGCGGTTCGGAGGGAGGGGCGGGGCCAAAACTCCCCGTCCCTACCCCTATCCCGAGACTCGCATTAACTCACCTTTACTTCGATATCAACATAATTCATGCCAACCACGCCCCCAGAAAACCGCTCTTATTTTGCGCTTGTCCATAAGCAACTTGTCAAAATTCCAGAGGCCGCTTCAGCCCCCAATGCCTATCGTATCAACCTCGGAAGCGGGTCATTCTGGCGCGGCTGGGTCGAAATAACCTAGGAATGAAACGTGGCAAAGAGCAGTTTTCTTATGGTATTTTATCCCCATGAAACCCCATCTTTTACGTCTGCTGATTCTGTTTCTTTGGGGTATTCCCTGGTTCATTCACGCGACGCCGACACCCAACATCCTCTTCGTGATCGCGGACGATTGGGGTTTGCATGCCGGCGCTTACGGGACGCATTGGATTAAAACCCCGGCCTTTGACCGCCTTGCGCGCGCGGGATTGCTCTTCAAGCAGGCCTATACCCCGATGGCCAAATGCGCTCCGTCACGCGCCTGCATCCTCACCGGGCGGCATCTGTGGCAGAACGAGGAAGCAGGCAATCACTTGGCCATGTTTCCATCCAAACTGACTAGTTGGCCGGAGGCGCTCGCAAACAAAGGATGGCATGTCGGCATGACAGGCAAAGGCTGGGCGCCGGGAATTGCCAACGATGCGACTGGCAAACCTCGTCTCCTCACGGGCAAATCGTTCCAAAAGCAAAAAGCCCCGCCGCCTGCCAGCGGGATCAGCAACAACGATTACGCCGCAAACTTCGTGGACTTTCTCGATGCCTCGCCCAAAGCGACGCCTTGGTGCTTCTGGTTTGGCGCCACAGAACCCCACCGGGGCTACGAGTTCCAATCCGGCGCAAACAAGGGCGGCAAGAAAATGACCGACATCGACCGGATCCCCGCCTATTGGCCCGATCACGACATCGTGCGCCACGATATGCTCGACTACGCCTACGAAGTCGAACATGTGGACAATCACCTGGCCCGCATGATCGCCGAGCTCGAACGCCGCGGCCTGATGGATTCGACGCTGATTATGGTGACCAGTGACCACGGAATGCCGTTTCCGCGAGTCAAAGGCTACGCTTACCATGACTCAAACCATGTCCCGCTTGCGGTCCATTGGCCCGAAGGAATTCAACACCGGGGTCGCGTCATCGATGACTTCGTGGATTTCACCGACATCGCCCCGACCCTTCTGGATTATGCGGACATTGCACAGAGGGAAAGTGGAATGATGCCAATCACGGGAAAAAGCTGGCGGCCGATCTTCGAAAGCAAGAAGTCAGGACGGATTGTCCCCCAGCGCGATCATGTCCTCATCGGCAAAGAGCGCACCGATGTGGGGCGTCCCCACAATTGGGGTTACCCCATCCGCGGGATTATGACCGCCGACTTCCTTTATCTGCGCAACTATGAGCCGACCCGCTGGCCCGCCGGCAATCCTGAAACCGGCTACCTCGATACCGATGGCAGCCCGACGAAGTCCCTCATCCTCGATCTGGGCCGACAAAACCGCGCAAACATGTTCTGGCGGCTAAATTTTGGTCTGCGCCCCGCCAACGAGCTCTACGACCTGAGAACGGATGCGGATTGTATTCGGAATCTTGCGGCTGATCCCATTCATCGAAACCGCATGGACGCGCTGCGGGAACGCATGGAAACCGAGCTCAAGGCGCAGAACGATCCGCGCCTGTTTGGCAAAGGACCTGTTTTCGATGCCTACAAACCGACCAGCGGCGACGGCTTTTACGAGCAGTTCATGCGCGGGGAGAAACCCAAGGCCGGCTGGGTCAACGAAACCGACTTCGAACCCCAACCCATCCAACTCCCATGAAACCTCATACGCCCCTGCGCTTGTTTCTCATCCTTTTGCTGTCGGCATCCGTTGTTCCGCAGTCTTCGTTTGCCGCAGCCCGGCCCAATTTCCTCCTGATCTTCACCGACGACCACGGCTACGGGGATGTCTCAACTTACCATCCGTCCGACGTCCGCACGCCCCACCTGGATCGGTTGGCGGCGGAAGGCATGCTGTTCAGCCGGATGCGAGCCAATTGCACGGTGTGCTCTCCGTCGCGAGCGGCCCTGCTCACCGGTCGCTACCCGGATCGCGTGGGGGTGCCCGGAGTCATTCGAACTCACCCGGATGATTCGTGGGGATTTTTTGATCCGAAAACGCCAACGCTGGCCAACGAGCTGAAAAAGGCCGGTTACCACACCGCCCTCGTCGGCAAATGGCACCTCGGCCTCGATTCACCCAATACCCCAAACGAGCGCGGATTCGATTTTTTTCACGGTTTCCTCGGCGACATGATGGACAGCTACACCACCCACCTCCGCCATGGCCACAACTACATGCGCCGAAATGCCGAGGTCATAGAACCGCAGGGGCATGCGACCGATCTGTTTTCGGATTGGGCCGCGGATTATATTCGGAAACGGTCCGCTAATCCCAACCAGCCTTTCTTCCTCTACCTTGCTTACAACGCCCCTCACTTCCCGATCGAGCCCCCAGCCGAATGGCTCGCAAAAGTGAAACAGCGCGCGCCCGATCTCGATGCGAAACGCGCCGCCAATGTCGCCCTCATTGAACACCTCGACCACAGTATTGGCCGTGTCCTTTCGGCATTGAAAGCATCCGGGCAGGAAAAGAATACCGTCGTGGTCTTCACGTCGGATAACGGCGGTTCCTTGCCCCATGCTCAAAACAATGATCCCTGGCGTGGTGGAAAGCAGGACCACTACGACGGAGGCCTGCGCGTGCCATTCATGGCGCGTTGGCCCGCCCAAATCCCCCCAGGTTCCCATTGCGATTATGCAGGATTGAATTTCGATCTCTACCCGACCTTCCTCGAACTCGCCGGAATCAAGCCTGCGGCGGATCTCGATGCCCTGAGCCTCGTGCCCGTCCTCAAGGGCGGCACGATCACGACTTCGCGCGACCTTTATTTCGTCCGGCGTGAGGGAGGCGCCGCTTACGGAGGCAAGAGCTACGAGGCCATCCTCCGCGGCCAGTGGAAGCTCCTTCAAAACAATCCCTGGTCGCCCCACGAACTCTACAACCTCGAAAACGATCCCCTCGAACGGACCAATCTCGCAACCTCGAATAGAAAATTGGCGAATGACCTGGCCGCTGCCCTTCGAAAACACATCCAACGCGGCGGCGCGACCCCGTGGCAGCCATCGGGGCAATGAACGAAATGTCGGTCGCGTTCTCGGGAATGCCGAAGCCCGCATTGGATCGTGCCTCCTCGACCCAAGAGACTTTATCTTTTATTTTAAGGGCTTTTTCCAGAGTTCATTGTTTTTTCCGGGTGGACCGTTCCTGCATCCAAATGACATCGGGATTTTTGGGGGAGGGCCGATTGAGGGGCAAGTCCTGGCCGCGTTTCAAGGTTGGGAAAGTCCGGCTGTCGACCCATTTTTTAATTTCGGAGTGACCGTCGGCAAAGGAGAATCCCCCCGCCTGATTATGATAGCTGGCGGGGAAATCGACGATGTAAACACTCTGGGGTTTGTCGGGATAGCCGGCCATGTCGACGCAGAACTCGCCGTCGTTGATGCTGTCCTCGCGTTCATCCAGGAACACCCAGGTCATGGTCGGACCGGGATCGACGACGTCGCTGAGTTTAAAGTATTGTTTGAAGCCCGCGGTCCAGAGAGTGCCGCCGAACCAGTTGTCCATGGCCATGCTGCGGACCCGGGGCATGTTTTTGCCCTGGACCTTGACGGTGGAGCGGTCGGCGGGGCATCGCCAGATCGAGGGTGTTTTTCCGCAATAGGACCACAAGGGACTGCGGGTGATATCCTTCTCGATATCCCAATTTGAACGATTCGCCCCATTTTGATCGAGGCTCCCGAGCACCCAGCAAGAGGAGGCGTTGCGGTCGGTTTCGGTGGTATACGCAAGAGGGGTCTTGTCATCGTTATCATCGGTATACAGCCGCCAGGCCAGTGTAAGTTGCCGATGGTTATTCATGCAGAAGATGCCCTGCGACTTGGTTTTGGCCTTGGCCAGGGCCGGAAGGAGCATGCCGGCCAGGATGGCGATGATGGCGATAACGACCAGCAACTCGATGAGGGTAAATCCCGCGACGCACGCGGGCCTGAGACTGCGTTTTAGGCCTTTCATTTTGCTCCCCTTTGCGGCCAATCGACGGCGTCTTCCGCCGCCCAATGGTCAGATTCATTCGTCAGGCTTATTCAGGAATCACGCTGAGAACTAAGAGACCATGCTTTCGCCCAAATCACAAGCCGAATCGGGTCTTTCCCGGTTTACTTGAGGCGCTGGAAGGCCACGTCGTAGTTCTGCTGAATTGCGGCCTGGTAATAAGTGCCGACCAATTGATCGATGCCGGGATGATGGATCAGCGTGTAAGTGCAGCCCGGATAGCCCTCATCACGCAACTCGACAAAGATCTTGGTCGTGGATCCTTCCTGGGTGGCACGCGCGGTATAAACGTTAATGGGCCGGGGATTGAAGTAGCGGGCTTCGAGGGTGCCATCGGCGTTGGCCCGGAGTATTTCCAGAATGTAGTCGCCGTCGGTGCGAGCCCATTTGCCTGGCAGAATTCGGAACTCCGAACGCGCCTGAGGAGGAGGAGAATTCGTGGCGGGGGCGTTTGTCGAAGTTAAAGGTGCCGATTCGGACGGGGCGGGTGTCGGGGAACAGCCGGCGCCCAGCCAACCCAAAACGCTGATCGCGAGGAATACAGGACAGGCGGAGCTCCACGCGAAGGCTTTGACGAGGTTCCAAGCCGGTATTTCACGGGCCATAATGCCTGGGAGTTTGAGCCGGATCCTGTTATTCGTCAACTGATGATTGGACATCCGCGATTAATGTCGAAAAGGATTCTTGGAGGCAGGCGGCGCGGCATCGACAAGATCTTTGGGTTTGAACGGATTGGAGGAGGGGGAGGCCAATCCCGGATCGGCGGGCAAGCAGGTGGGAGCCACCAAAAGGTAGATCCAGCCTACTCCCAGGTGCAATCCTGTTGAGACCAGGAAACCCACCAGTTCAAGCTGGCGGATCGCAAATAAGACCAGCGACATACTCAGAAACAATGCGCCTGGCAAGAGGGCGGCGGCGGCCAGTTTGAGGCAGGTGGATCCGCCCGTCTGTCGCTGCATCAGAGTGGCCAGCAGGGAGACCACTGGCGCATAAAGCAGGGCGAGAAGATGCCAGATTAAGACAAGCAGCAGCATCCAAAAAAGCGAGAGTCCAACGCAAACAAACGGTTTCCAGGTGTCCCATCGGGGTTGGATGACCGCCTGTCCAAGGTCGATGGATCCGGATGCGAGGTAGTTGCCGGTGATGTGGCCGAAGATCGTCACGATTTTCCAATGGTTCTTGCTGAGTTGAACCAGGATGTCAGAGGTCTGGCCGAGTTGGCTGGAAGCCTCCAGATCGACTTGGATCGACAGAAGGGGACCTTCTGCGAGGCGTTCGGTTTCCCGGCCCGTCCAACGAAGTTGTCCCTCCGCGATTTCCGCCTTCTCGGGGAGTCTTTCGACAGCCTGGTCCAGCACCGGAATCACCCCCAGCAAAAGCAGACACGCAAAACAGAGTGCGCTCACGGCGGCAACCAGGATCTGGACCAGCCATAGACGCGTCCAGGAGGCGCAGGCAAAGGCGGCGACTCCGCCGAATGTCAACGGTTGCCACGCCATGGATTGAAAACGAACGTTGTCGAAAAGACGCCAAACCGCCTATCCTTCGTTCGAAGGCGGCGCAATGGGCGGCTGATCGGGGTCGGTTGGGGGCTGTTGTTGTTGTTGCTGCGGAGGTTTGACCACCGTCACCGCCAGCGGAAACCGCAGTTTCATGACGTCGTCCACTAGGATCTCCAAAAAGTAGGTCCCGGCGGCTCGGAACTCGATCTGGCTAAACAGGGTCACATTTGTCGCATGATGCGAGGGATCCTGAAGCGCAAACTTGACCTGGCTTTTCCGAACAACCGTTGTCTGGTCGGGGGCCATCAAACGAACGCTCTCGGTGAATTGGCCAATCCCGGCTGTCCATCGGTTGAACACGCACAATTTGAGAGCGGTGATCGGCACCTGGGGGACCCGGATGGCTCCGATAATCCCAATCAGAATGAAGTTTCCGTTGATCTCTTGGCGCACCTCTTCGCAGAGCAAAGAGGCCTGTAAGTCAGGCAAAATTCGAGTTGGATTCATAAGGATTTATTAAAGCGTGATTTTGGGAGGAATGTTTCGAGCAGACTCGGGGGGGTTACACCGCTGGAGGGATGCCTGTGGCCACCTCAGCAGCCCGAACCGTGTTGCGCATCAGCATGGCAATCGTCATCGGCCCCACGCCGCCCGGATTCGGCGTGATCCGACCCGCCAGCGGTTGGACCGCGGCAAAGTCGACATCTCCCACCAGGCGGTAGCCGGATTTGGCGGATGGATCCTCAACACGATTGACACCGACGTCGATAACCACCGCGCCCGGCTTGACCATTAAAGCCTTTACAAACTCGGGCACTCCGATCGCCGCAATCAAGATATCCGCCTGACGGCAGCGTCCGGGAATATCCCGGCTCAGGGAATGGCAGAGGGTGACCGTCGCGTTGGCGGTCCGGGATTTTTGGATCAAAATCGACAGCATGGGTTTGCCGACGATATTCCCGCGTCCCAAGATCACCACCTCAGCCCCCTGGATGGGCGTTTGGGATCGAATCAGCAACTCGTGGACCCCCGCCGGTGTGCATGGCGCAAATCCCGAGGGATCTCCCAACATCAGTTTGCCCACGTTTGTTGGATGAAATCCATCCACATCCTTGGAGGGCAACACAGCCGCGAATACTGTGGCGGAATCGATGTGGCGGGGCAACGGGGCTTGGACCAGGACGCCATGGAGCCGAGGATCCGCATTGAGCCGATCCAGTAAAGCGAGCAATTCAGTCTGGGAAGTTTGTTCAGGCAGGAGATGCAACTCCGAGCGGATTCCCAGCCGCGCGCACATACGTTCCTTCATCCCGACATAGACTTTGGAGGCGGGATCCTCGCCGACCCGCACAAAAGCGAGGCCGGGTTGCACCCCCTTTTCCCTCAGCCGGGCAATACGCTCGACGGTCTCGCGATGGATGTCCTCCGCTATCGCCCGTCCGTCAATCAAGTTCGAGACAGTCATCAAGGAGCGGGTTCCAGGGTTTGAATGTTCAGCACGGGAGTATTAGTCCAGCGCGAGTCGATGAATTCCTCGCCCGTCACAAGGACCTTCTGTCCCCGATACTCCTTAATGACGATGTTGGTCGAGGGACTAAAGAGATAATTGATGGTCTTTCGGGTTTGTGGATTCACCAATTCGTAATAAGTCGGCGCCTGGATACTGAAAGTGCTGCGGACAATCCCCTCGCGCGTGACGACCCTTCGCTCGGGAACAGCCTCGCCGGCAACGGGCGGCGGAATAATGACCGGGGGCAGAGTCAATGTCGGCGGAGGCACCATCTTGGGCGCCGGCGCAGGGGCCGGAGTTGGCGGTGGCGCTTGATCCACCGCTTCTTTGACGGCGGGTTCATCAGCGACAGTCACCACGGTGGGTGGCATGGGCGGAGGCTCGGCTTCCACCTTTTGGACGGGTGCAATGGCCACAGGAGGAACAATCGTGGTTTTTTCGGGCTCGACCGCCTTCTCCGCTGTGGCGGCGGAAACTTCTGAATTCTGAATGTATTCCGACGCAACAAAGGCGTAGGCGGATTTCGGCGCCTCAATCTCCATCCAATCCTCCACCGCGCGGATCTCCTTGACGGTATCTCCCTGAAGCAGGAGACCAATCACGCTGTAGTTCTCTCCCGGGCCGGAGCGAATATTCAGCTTCCGGGCTTTCACGGTCTTGTTGGTGCGATCGAGAAAGGTGGCGTTTACCCAGACCGGCGTATTGGCAGGCATCCGAATGCGAAACCAGTTGGTGGGCTCGCCGACTTTGGGTTTCACAGCCGGGATGGCCTCGAGGATGGCAATGGTCTCACCCTTTTTTAGTTGAGTGATCACTTCGCCCCCCAGGGAGGGCAAGCCTCGAACGTTCACCCGATCGGCTTGAACCGTGGCCGTTTCCTCGGCTGGCGACCTGAAACCCAGGACCATGCCGGCCGCGAGAAACATCCGAATCAACCAATACCTTGTTTTCATAACCCAGCCAGTAAAGATTTTGTTTCCGGTTCTGTCAATGTCCGCCATCGACCGGTCGGCAGTTCCCCCAGCCGGACAGGGCCGATCCGGATGCGCTGGAGACGGTCGACTTCGAGATCCAACGCCTCCAATAACCGGCGGATCTCGCGGTTTTTGCCCTCGGTCAATTCCAGTTCGATCAGACTATGATCCAGGCTGGACTGCAACAAACGTCCCCGCTTGATCTTCAGCAGATCGGGCCCGCAATGGATCCCGCGCTCCAACTGTTTGATCTGAGCGGGATGAACCCGGCCTCGGACGGTGACACGGTAGGTTTTGGTCACACCATACCGCGGATGGGCCACACGAAGGTGGAATTCACCGTCGTTGGTCATCAAAATCAAACCCTCGCTCTCCCGATCGAGGCGGCCAATGGTCGTTAGATCACTCCACTCCCGAGGCAGCAGATCAGAAATGATCCGGCGTTTCTGCGGGTCGGAGCGGGTACAGACAACACCCCGCGGTTTGTGGACTGCGAGGTAGAGCTTTCGCTTGGATCGCAACCGTTCGCCATCGAGGCATACCTGATCACGCGCAGCGTCGATCTTCGTCCCCAGCACAGAGATGACCTGGCCGTTGACGGACACCCGGCCTTCCCGGATGAGGTCCTCGCACGCGCGGCGAGAGGCCACCCCGGCTTCCGCCATGAACTTTTGCAGACGCACCTGCATAATTCCGCACTCAGGCGCGCGGCAGGCGCCTTCTCCAGAATCCAATCTCGTCCGCCTGTGTCCCGAACATTCGGGAAAACCACCCGCACAGAATGGGGACGGCTATCCGGATCGGCTAGGCCTCGGGTTTGGTCTTCCGCAAACCGGTGACTCGGTCCCCCTCTTTCCACTGATCACGTTTTTTCAATAATTCCACCCGCTCAAACCGCTTCAAGACATTCCGCTTGGCGCCCAAGGTGGACGCCGATTTTAGACTACGATGTTGCGACATATTCGTTCAGTTTCTTCTATGTTCTCAGTTCTTCTTAACCACCCAGCCCGCCTTGACTTCGGCGTTGCCCTGGTAACTGGCCTTGCTTCGTTCGGCCTGGACGCTATCCAGGGTCACCTCGCCCACCAGTTTTTCCTCGGAAAAAACCACTTCGCCTTTATCATCCTTCGTATCGATGGTTTCAAAAAGCTGGAGCTTATCCCCAGCCTTCAGGCCCTGGTTGCCGCCCAGCGATACGATCACAACACCTTTGGAAGGAACAGCCAGCACCTTGCCAGGCGTTTTCTGGATGGCCAGCAACTGGTTCTGTTGATCTTGGACCTGCTGTTGTTCCGCGGCCTTGACCTTGTCTGCCGACTTGGCCTTCGCCTGCCGGCGCCCTGAAACAGGCACAGTGACACCGCGCACCTCGGTCACGATATTGCTCAGCGCCTTGACGGTGGCTTTGCCCAGCGCGCTATTCATAAAATCCTGGTTATGAAAGCCAATCCCGCCCCCATGACCCTTGACTCCCACGCCCACATCGAACGCCAAGCCGTTGTGCTGGCCCACAGCACTACCCGTTCGAATCACACTCCGCGTGTAGGCATCCACGATCCGCCAATCGATCCGCACGTCGTTGCGGCTTTGGCCAAGCCCGAGGTTGCCGCCCGAGCCGGGAACAAATCCCCCGAGGTTGATGCCTCTCTTGTTGGCGCCGAACCGGGTGACCTTCCCCACAAACATGAAGTCGGCTCCCTTGAATCCTCCCTTGTCAACTTTCTCCTCTTCACTCATGTAACCGGCCTCGCCCATGTTGATCTCGTTAATCAAATCCTTGGTGGCTGTCGACTCCAATACCTCGAATTTTCCCACTTTGGTGAGTTCGGTAATGATCATTTCGGCCAAGCCCTCGCCCAAAGCCGGTTGCCATCCTTGGATTTGCGAAAGATCGCCATCGAGAGGCTTAACGAAAATGGTTGGCAAAGAGTTATCCTGGGCGTTCCCCGCAATAAGCCCACCTATGACCAAGAATAGTGCTATAATTCTGTTCATAAACACTCTGTCCCATGTTTCATTAACGAACCAACTCGACTATATAAGCAAACTCCAGCAATCTGAGGCAAATGTTTTTCCTGTTTTGACTCTGCCGCCTTAACCAGCGGCCTGGATCAGTTCTTGAATTCTGGCAAGCGCTTGCTCGATCTTGAGACGCTCGGGCGGCCTGAACTTGTGGAAGGGTTCCGCCATGAAATCATTGCACAGCCCCATGCACGATAGTCCGCACTTGATCCCTTTGATGATCGATGAGGGATGATGTCCCACCCGGTATAGCAGTTCACCCACCTGCACGACAATATGATGCAGTCGGCGGATCCGGGGAAGATCTCCCAGGCAAGCCGCTTCATAGAGGTCCACGTAAAGCCGGGGTAACAGGTTCGCCCCCCCGTTGACTCCTCCGTGCCCGCCCAGCAAAACCGATTCAGCCAAAAGATGTTCCGGACCAACCAGGATTGTCCACTCGGGACGGCGAGGAGCCAGCAGACAGAGCTGGTGAAAATAGTTCATGTCTCCGGAGCTGTCCTTGATCCCGACGATTTCCGGGTGATCCATCGCCCAGGATACGGTCTCCACGGCAAATGGCACCTTGGTCAGCGGAGGCATGTTGTAGAGAAACAAAGGAATCGATAGTTCCGGGAGCAGGTGATCGAGGTACTCCCGAAGTTCGGGCTGGCCTTCAGGAAGGTAATAGGGAGGCGCCAGGACGACGGCGGCCGCCCCCTTCTCAGCGGCATGGCGCGCCACACGCACTGATTCCATAAAGGCGGTGTCAGTGATGCCTACCAGCACGGGAACCCGTCCACGCACTTGCCGGCAAACGTGTTCTGTCAGTTCCTCCCGCAGTCGATAGCTCAGACTCGTTCCTTCTCCCGTAGTTCCCAGGATGAACAGGCCGTGAACGCCCCCGGCAAGAACATATTCCAGGAGACGCTCCAATCCCGCTTCGTCCAACTGGTCGCGAGCCAGCAACGGTGTGACTAACGGAGGGACAATGCCCCTTAAGGGTTGGGAAAAAGTGACCAGATTCATGTTTTACCTTCTCGTTATGGGCCAGAACTCCGGGCTTCCGGATTTTGGCCTATCTTAAGGGTTCTGACCCGCGAGCGTCACCACGAAAATCTGGTTGTGATTCTCTGTTGGCGATGGCACACGGCGAACATAGGCAATCTTGAGTCCGTCCGGGGAAAAAACACAGGCCTCGGGCCGGGGGGCGGTCGCCTCATCCCTGCGAGGAGTCAGTCGAACGGTCTGTCCATTTTCAACCGAGGTGATGCAAACGGAGCCGTCCATGATGTGCGCCAGATGCCGGCCCGTTGGGCTCCAGGTAAAGGCGCTGCCGATGGGCCATGGATTCCGGGTGAGTTGGGCCAGCTCACCACGGGCGGGATTCACGGTCCAAAGTTGGACAATGCCGGAGTCATCCTTCATTAAGCATCCGATCCGGGAGCCATCAGGCGAAGATCGCAACCAATGTCTTGGCCCTTGAATGCCGGGATAAGGACGATCGGCTGTGTGCGTCAGCCGGCGCTGCACCACTCCCCGGGGAGGATAAGGCCGCCGGGTTTCGGTCCCCGCCAACGGCTTTTCGCCGGGCTTCGTGAGATCGTCCGGGAGATCAACCAGATACACCTCGATCGCGGATCCTCCCTGCGGAAGCTCAATTTCCCCCTGAAAAGCCAGGGCCCGGCCCTGTCGGCTGCCATCCGTTCGGACATAGCCTTTGGAGCCAATCCAGGCTTCTTCGCAGGCGCGGCGAATCTCGTCCGATCCTGGACGCGGCTCCGCAACGGTGCGGGTGACCAACACACTGAAGTATTCGCCGTCGTGATTGCGCGGATGTTCCCCGGAGACCTTTACGGGATGGCCGGGCACACTGACGCCGACATTGCGCTGGTTGGGTTCTCGCCCTGATTCGGTCCCGGCCGCCGCCGCCAGCACATGGTCTTCATACGTGAAGCTGACCCATTCGCCCGATCCATCCCAGACATGCACATGGCTGCCTCCACGCAAGGCTCCCGCGGTGAAAGGCGGCGTCAGGTCTCTCGCGTCCAGATGGATCACCGTCCCGGCATGTCGCGTGTCAACTATGACTCCCTGCCGATGCCAGGCGTTATAAGACCAGTCCGGGGTCGGGTTCTCCGGACCGAGAATGAAGATGACTTTGGATTCCCGGGGATGAAACGTGGTCACTCCGCAACAGGCCCCGTGTTGGGAAGTGTAGAGCGACCTGACCTCGCCCGTGCGGATGTTCACCATCTCGATCCGTGTGCCATCAAAAACCGTTCCCGACGCGTCCGATCGGGTGTCGTAAACGATCCACTCGCTGTCCGGCGACCACACTCCCGTGTGGGTAAGAATCCGTCCTCCCGGTCCGCGCGTGATCTGCGTTTCCATTGCCTTCATATCCAGCCTCTGGGGTGCGGCCGTGATCTCGGCCGAGTCGAGTGTGGACCCTCCAATCCAACCCGCCAAGAAAGTAAGTAACCACGGCGTGCGAAATCGTTTTCCGAAGGAGACCAGCCCAGCCACGAAATCACTAAGCCGGTTGGCCAGGGTTTCCAGAGGCAGATGTCGCTTGAGCCAGGATTCCCGCAGATCGATGGCATGGGAGGGACAAAGTTCATGGCAGCAATAGCAGCAAATGCACCGTTGATCGTCGACCTGTTGAGGGACCGGAAGCTCGGGGTGAATCGCGGCGGGTTTGACCGGGCAGTGGTTCACACAGACACCACAGCGAGTGCACTCTCCGGCCCGAATCCGCGGACGGGCTGTCCAGTGCCATCGAATACCTCTCAGCAAGGAGGCCGGCAGCGGCAGCAAACGCAACAGGTCAACCACATGCTCCACCTTTTTGAAATCCGGCACCGCCAATGTGCGCCAGTCGGGCCCAGCCAGCTGGATCTGCTCGATCGACGTCGTCCCGAACTCCTGCTGACGGGCAGCGGTCAACAACGGCACCCGCATCGGATTCAATCCGATCAAGTGACACGCGACCGTATCGACCGCCGCCAGGTCTCGACCCGCCAGGATCACACCGACCTGTCGAGGATTCCCTGCGCTCGGCCCTTTGCCTTCCATGGCCGTCACGGCGTCCATAATCACCAGGGAGGGCCGCGCGACACGGTGGATGTCCAGGATCAAGGAGGCCAGCCACTCGGGCTGCTGCATCCGGAAATGCCAGTGGCTTTTCAGCGTGCCCGGTATCAAACCATACTGGTTCTTCAACGCGCCGGTCAGCGTCATTTGCGCATGGGTTTTTAGCTTTGGCAGCGTGATGATCACATCAACTTCACATAGCGCCTGCGTCAGAACCAACCGCGGAACCACAGCATAATCCGGCACCTCAAATTCGTGGGCGACGCCAAAGTCCAACAGCCTCGCGCCAGTCTCCGCTACCACCGGGGCCAAGCCGCACACCTCCACGACTCGCCGCAGATCTCCCATGCCCGGGCTGTCGCCTATCCACACCTGGCCATCGGCCTCCTGAACCAGTTTGATCACAGCGCGAACCACCGCGGGGTGGGTGGTAACGGCCCGCGACGCCGGGAATGCCCCTAAAAGGTTCGGTTTCAGCAGAACCCGTTGTCCGGGGCGCACGACGGCTTCCATGCCACCCAAAGGAGCCAGACATTGTCGAATCGCCTCAAATACACGGTCCGGATCGTAGTCCGGCACAGGCTGAAGGCTGACTAACGACGAGGGTGGGCATTCCCAAATGTCGGTCTGCTTAAGCACGCCTTAATAAATTACCGAGTTGTCAAAAAACCGCCATCTGATTTAATGAACTCCACAAAGTTCTCTGCGGATATGTACAACTCAAGATTGTGGCTACTGGCTGCATTGATGTGCAGTATTTCACTTTCATCTTTACCGGGGCGGGCTCAGGCGGAGCCCTTTTCGCCTCAACCAGACGCCCGCGGCTGGATTCCGCTTTTTGACGGCAAGACACTCAGCGGCTGGAAGGTCATGGATGAAGGCCGCTGGCATGTTACTCCCGAAGGGATCCTGGTCGGAGAAGGTCCCATGGGACACCTGTTTAGCCCCAATACTTACACCAATCTGGAATTCCGGTCTGAAATCAAACTGAACCACAACGGCAATAGCGGCATGTACTTCAGGGCTAAACTCGGCGCCGGTTGGCCCCAGGGATACGAATCCCAGGTCGAAAACACCAGTCCGGACCCGCAGAAGACCGGCAGCCTCTATAACTTCGCCAAAATCACTCAGCAGTTGATCCCCGACGATACCTGGTGGACCCAGCACATTATCGCCATTGGAAATCGAATCATCATCAAGGTTAATGGCAAGGTGGTGGTCGACTTCACCGATCCCAAGAACACATACCCATCCGGTCACCTGGCACTCCAGCAGCACAACGAAGGCAGCGTGGTCCAGTTCCGGAATACCAAGGTCAAGCCCTTGCCTGTCGATGAAAAGGCCGCCTGGGATCAAGTGTTCCTCGATAGCCCGGAACTCAAGACTCCGGCGAAATAATCGATGGCATACGATCGAGGCAGCGCGTCGTTAGGAGTTTCTTGTCAGCAATCGTCCGATCGCCACGACCACGCCTCGAAAACCACTCAGATCGCTTGTAGAACGGTCCCATCCCAAGAGGGTGGGCTCCGGCGCGCGCATTTTCCGAACCGATTCCATTCGCCGTCGTTCATCGGCGAGTTCGACGAGTTTTCGATCCCGAGCCTTGTCCAACCCTCCTTCGCGAATGAACTGCACGATGTGATGCAGTTCGTGAGCATCGAACCAGGTGCCATGGGTTCGACAGACGTCCACAACAATGCCGCTGTATTCGGCGAAGTTGAGGCGATTCATCAAGGTCCGACATTCCGGGCACCTGAGGTAACGGATCTTGGGGATGGCTTTGGCGCTCGGGGCCGGCATCGGTTGCGCCAACGCCGGCAGCACCGCCTGTTGCCGGGCGTCCCGCAAGATGCGCTCAAAGGTGCCGCTGTCCACCCAGAACCCGAAACATTTGCCGCATTGATGCAACACCACCGCCCCGACTTCGCCCCGGCACAAATCGGCGTCGCAACCCGGGCATTTCAGCCGGGTCTTGCTCGACGTCCAAGCGACAGCAGCCGATCCACAATGCGGACAGAACTTCGCTTCCCGGAACATCATTTTGAAACAGGTCGGGCACGCCAGAGTGGCCAGCCGCGAACCGCAATGGCCGCAAACCGGCGAATCACTGGTCACGGCGGCTCCACAACTCGAACAGTTGAATGTCTGGGCATGTTGCACGCCACTCCCCTACGCCTAATCCACTCCGTGATCAAGAGCGAACGCGCCCTCCAAAACCTCCCCCTATTGTCCGGTGAATTTTGTCGTGAAGCACGGCTTCGTTAGCGGCTGATGAGGTAATATAGGGTCTTCCGCTGAAGTACAATTTCCCGCGCGTCCCCCAACGCGCCGGCGGGATAGCCGTTGAAATCCAGGGCAGTGACTTTGAGCCGGGCTGCGTCGGCGCGCTTGAATCGGACGATGCCCTGGAATTCCAGGACCTGCCAGGGATCCGTCCCGATGCTGAGGATGCGTTTGACGGTTGGGCTCTCCGTCTTCGTTTGCTGGCCAGTCTCCTGCTCCTCGGACATCACCTGAAGCAGGATGCGTTCAGAAACCGCCAGAGGTTGGCCATCCAGAGCAACGGCGATGATGTGGCCCAGTTCGAGATCGCTGGTGGCGCTGAGATCCTTCAATTCGGTTTTGCCAGCCAACTTCAGCGCGCCGCTCACGCCCTGGGCGCCAGCCGCGTTGATGGTGAGGATCCCGTTTCCATAATCCAGACTCAGTTCGCCCGTGCTGCTGACCACCCGCTTCTTGGCGTGGTCAACAAAGGGCGCCAGATCGGTCAGCCTCGTCGAGCCGCGCTCGGCGTCGAAACTGACTTCCACACGCCCCGCGTAATGGATGAGCGGATCGATCCGCTCCCCGGGCTTCACGTCCGTGCCGCGCGGGACGTCGGCCAGTCGCAGTTCATCGAGAGCGGCATCCTGCGGCAGCGGGGTGCCCTTGAGCTGCAGCAAATCGGATCGGCTCAACTTGATCTCAGCCAGCACCCGGCCCGTTGAAATCAAACCCCGCCGGTAAATCATTGCCGCGGCCGGGAACTGCCCCATCATCGCAGGGGACATCAACGTCCATTGCTGCATCCAGAAACCCGGTTTGACCCCCCACCGGCTGCTGTCGAAGGCAAAGTGGACCACGGCATCGCTCTCCTGCAACGCCCCATAGACGGCGTAATACAGCGGCGCCTCGGACCGATACCGGTTCGGCCGGCAAAAGGTCGTCTCGGAGATCATTGAAGGCTTGCCGTCATAATGAGGGTCCATGACCGAGTGGACGAACTGCCGGGGCTTGGCCGGATCCGGGGCGTCAAAGCGCAAGGCGCTCCGGTCCGAGAACGTGTGTCCATTGCGCACCGACCAGGCGGCATTCTCCCCTTTGTGGTTGCATTCGAAGTAACCATGGCGATCCATGAAATCCCCGGTCGTGTAGCTCAGCTTTTCCAACGGTCCAAACACCTCGGGACTGGCGGTGGCCCAGTTCGATGGCGTGATCAATCCCTTGAATCCCAGCTTTCGCAAAAACGCGATAGTCTCCCGGTAGAACCCAGACTGAGTCTCGAACAGGAAGGTCACGGTGTCCTGATCGCGAGCCGATTTCTCGTTGAACATATTCCACAGCGGCCGAAAACCAACCCGCCCTTCCGCCGGGGCGTCACGCTGGCTCTTTTGAGCTTTCCAGGCGGTGAATGCCGCCTCGATCGAACCGTGCCTCCGGATGAGCCAGTCCCCAAACTGTTTCTCCAGAATTCGGAGTTGTGGATCAGGGATGTTTTTACTGTCGAAAGTCCAAAAGAAAAATGAGTCTTCATTCTGAATCTCGACACCGAACAGCGCGGGTTCATCCACAAGGGCCTTGCCCGTAACCTCGCTCGGCGTCGTCAGGATGGCCTTCCACCAGGAACGATACTTTTCCTGAAAACTCGGATTGAACATCAGCGCGGCAAAGGGATGGGTCTTGCCATCATACCCCTCCAACCAAGGATGATTGGTCCGGGGAGTAAACCAGAGCGGAAAATAGATCGAGAGATGGGTGTAAATCCCTTCCGCTTTCATCGCTTCCACAATCTCAAGGGTCCGCTGGACGGCAGCCGGATTCAACTCGCCGTCTTTGTCAAATACGGAGCCATGTCGACGCACAAGATTCACGCCATACTTGGCCAGCAATCGCGCCGTCTTCCGTAAACCCGCGGCATCATCGGCTTCCCGCGAAGGCCCGTTCACCGCCCAAAAACGCACCGGCTGACCGCTCTTCGCATGCGCGAATTGACCGCCCTTCGCCAGGATGAATCCATGTTCTCCCGCATACTTTTCATTCAAAAATCGCAAATCGATCGGGCTGTCGCTGAACGGATCGGACTTGGGATCAAAAGAAAACCAGGCCCCGCCCCCCGCCGATCCCTTCGCCTCGCCGCTGATCTCCGGTTCCCCGGCAGGAGCCGCCATACAGGCTATCCCGACCCATAAGAACAGCCAGGCCAATCCAAAACGCTTGTTCATGGCATTGTTTCTACCTCGTGATGTGATGAAAAGCACGGGATTTCGAAAGCCTGTCCGCATGCCGGACAAACAAGGGTGCCCACCCGTGTCCCGGCGCGTAAACTCCGCTCTAACCGAGCAGCCTACTCGAGCCCAAGGCGACGCCTTGCTCTCCCGAACTCACTGCCTATCCAGCTGACGAACCCGCACATGACATCAGCCTTAAAACTGCTATACTCGGAACCAGATCATGACGAAAAAAATCAAGATCCTGGTTTTGGGTTGTGTCCTTGGGCTCGCTGCCCTGCTGGTGGCGGGTTTCATCTGGATCCGGATCCTTCATCACGGCCCGCGCCCAGGAATGCTCAAGGATATTCACGCCGGATTGCAGGCCCGGCACCTCAAAGACCCGGACCAACGCATTTTGAAGTATTTGGAAATCCGTTACGGTTCGATGTCGGATCCGGCACATCGACAGGACGCTTTCCTGGACTTCTTCAACATCGAACACATCAAAACCCTGCAACTGATGGTCAAATACGCCCCCGAATCCCATCGCCAGGAAGATATTCATGCCATGGCCCGTTGGGTGGCCGATTATCGCGACACTATGACGCCCAACGAAAAAGCTGCCCTCAATGCCCGCCTCCAAACCGCCGAAGGCCAAACCATGCTCCGCCGCGCCACCGCCCAATATAACTCCCAGGATGTCCGATACCGCGGTCATACCGCCCCCGTCATTTCCCAGTTGCTCAGGACGCTCAACGAAGTGGAACAAGGCCGATAATTGGACTCGAAGACATGCAGACCAAACATCCAGTTTCCTCAGACCGATGGCCATCCGCCTTCACGCTCATCGAACTCCTGGTCGTCATCGGGATCATTGGCATCCTGGCCGGCATGCTCCTGCCCGCCCTGAGCAGCGGAAAGCGCAGCGCTCTCTCGGTGGCTTGCATGAGCAATCTCCGGCAGATCGGCATCGCCCTCACGGTGTATATCCAGGATAATAACGATCGACTCCCGATTTGCGCCGGCTACCTCCCCAGCCAGCAATCCAACCTGCCGCCAATCACCACGACCCTCTTCCCCAATCAGAAAACCAACTACGTCTTCAAATGCCCCGTGGATCGTTATATCTTCCCGATGGAACTGACCAGCTACGAATGGAATTTCTGGCTTAATGACGCCCCATACGCCGAACCCCAATGGGCCCCGATCTATACCAATGAAGCCCTC
The DNA here is from genome assembly GCA_022709905.1 of Verrucomicrobiota bacterium. Taxonomy (GTDB): domain Bacteria; phylum Verrucomicrobiota; class Verrucomicrobiia; order Limisphaerales; family UBA1319; genus JAKLHY01. The sequence goes on from JAKLHY010000015.1 coordinate 109,711, forward strand.
GTCATCGTCAAGAAACTCTTTGGCAGTCGCAGTGAAACCCCCATCACCGGAGATGCCGAGCCCTTCCACAAATCCGGGGGCGTCTGGATGGGCAAAAATGCCCTTTACTTCGACGGCCGCGTCCAACGCGTCCGGCAGCCATGATCCTTAATTCAATTCAGAGGAATGCCTGCGGCACCAGGCTCCGAAACAGAATAGACCTAGCGCCGCGAGGGGAATACAGGCCGGCGACGCTAACTCAGGAACAGGGGAATGGCAAAGCGTGTCAATGACTACTTGATCCACGTATATATCGCCAGCAATCGCGAAGACCTCGAATGGAGGATTGAAGGGGATCTGGCCTGTGTACAGGGAATTATACCAGCCGTTTCCCGCATCCTGCCGTGCTCCCAGGTCTTCCGTCAGTGGATACGGTGTTCCATTGTTATCCATCAATCCCATTATCGGCTCTTCTCCAGCATTTTGCCAAGTCACTTGGACCCAGACATCCTTCTCGAAGGGGTTCACATTGTTGGGCACATAAAAAGCCATCAGTCCCGATTGGCCAAAGACGCCTTGGCGGTCTGAAATCTCATTATACCAACCATGATCCGCGACTAGCGCGTAAGGATCTCCGTACGGATTCACATACAAGTCAGGGAGCTGTAATTCAGCACCTGAGAGAAACTCCCACTGCTGGAACGTGGATCCAGCATCACCCCGCCAAGTGGGCGGGTAAAAATCGTCGGCAAAGGCCGACGTTACCCCAAGTGCCAGTGCGGCACCCGTAAGAAAGCTCAATAATTGTCTCTTCATAAAGCTCCTCCTTTGTTACCGTTCTGACGACTGTTCCTTGAACTAGCGGCTACCGAAACGGTCCCCCTTTTTCGATGAACCGCTCATTTCGGAGGACCGAGTTATGCGAGGCCCTTGAATCCTGGTTATGAGACTCGCAGAGCTCGTCTCTCCGTGGTTCTTGGTCCCAATACGCGCCAAATTTGGCGTCGAGGCCCCCTAGAAACACCCCCCACACGCCTGACCGCAGCGCCTCGATCTGTTCTGGGGTTTTTGGGTTTGCGCATTAAAATGTGAGTTTATGATAGGAATAAGCATTGCACATGCCAGGAGCGTCAATCGCAAGCAGTGTGTTCATATCCTTGCCTGGCAAGACGTAATGCGATCGTGATTTTGTGATGCCACTCGAAGCGGCGCCTGGGTGTAAAGCGGACCGACAACGTTCTCTGAAGTGAAGCTTGATACGCATGGATAAGAGGTTAATAAACAGTCGATTCTCTAACCGCTCGTCGAGCTGTAAGAAATATTGACAACTGTAATAAGTGCCGACACCTGGAATTTTCCAGGTCAGGATGATGACGAAAGAAAAATGAGCCAGAATCCCCACGGGTGACCGCAAGTAAAGCAGGCGTCAAATTGCCATGTAACCTAAGTCGATCGACCGATAAAACCTTGCCCATGGCCAGCAGGGCTGGTTAGCATCGGTCCTCATCCCGCGAGAACAACCGTGATATGCCCAACGCCTCCAAATATGACGTATTTCTGAGCCACGACTCGGTGGACAAGCCGGTGGTTCTCAAGGATAAGCAGGAGGCAACAGGGTGATCCCTCCCGAGGTCATCCAGGCAATCTCGGTGGCCACACTGCCATGCTTCATCTATCATGGCGCGGCGGCAAAAAAGCGCGCGGCACTGGCGTTGTCTCTGCTGGACCGCTGTTTCTTCCCGGTCAAGGCTTGCCCCGAGCCGGACATTGTCCGCACGGTGTTGGCCGCAGGATGCCATTTGGACCTCTGCTCGGCAGGCGATGTGGAAATCGCCATCGCTGTCGGTTGCGCGGGCGATCATTGGAAGTTAACTACCGCCCAAGCGGACAACACGCTACTGCGCAGAATCTGCAGCGCCGGCGCCCTCCTCGATGCGGACTCGCTTGAGCAGGCCCTTCGCTGGAAGACTTGCGGGGGGACCGTCTGCGGATTGCGGATCACCGCCAATCGTCCCAAGGCACTTTACGGCCCAAAATTTGGAGTACCGGCGCGCGATATCGCCGTTGCGGCAAGTTGGCTGGCCGCGGCGGGCGTGCGCCTCGAGGGCCTGCATCTACATGACCAGCACGCCAATCTGACACCGCTCGAGTTCGCCACCCGCCTGGCCGAAAACCTGGCCGAAGTCGACTGCGCCGTCCTGCGCGACTGTCGGTATGTGAATATCGGAGGAAGCTGGCCAATGCGACACGGCAATCCTGCCTCGGTCGAGAACCTCCGGCATGCACTGGGAATCCTCCGAAATGGCTTGGCGGCCCTCGGATTCCAAGGAGCACTTTGGGCCGAACCGGGGCGCTGGATTGTCGAGCCTTGTGGATACTGGGCGGCTCGCGTGGCAGCACTCAAGGCGCACCCCCTCGGCGAAAAGCATCGAGTTGTCGTGCTCGACACCAATACGCCTATCCCCTGCCGCCCGTCTCTGGCGCCGTTCGTCGTCTTGAGAGACGGAAACCTCCTGAAGGAACCCAGCAGCCTGACCTGTGACATCTTCGGATCCAGCAACACGGCCTTGGATTCCATCGGCGTCGCGGTTCGCCTGCCCCATCTGGCCCTTGGAGACATGGTAGTCTCCCTCGGACAGGGAGCCTACACCCGGTCCTTGATTCCTCCGTTCAACGAACGAGAACGTCCCGCGGCAATTGTCCTCTAATACTGAGCCCGCCTTCATGAGTGTCCCGTAGCGTCCATTAGCGGTTCAGGGGTTTACAGAGGAGTCCGCAGGATAGAAGACAGGTGCATAGCCACAAAAATGCACAAAAACCTCATAAATACATTTATTTTGAGTCATTTGTGCCTTATTGTAGCCATTCATTCGTCGTCCATTTGGCAGTCTGCTGAGTAGGGGCGAGCGGCAAGGGCAACTCAGGATGTGGAAACTGGCATTGGTTTTGCCTTGTCCGTCATTTCAATATGAACCGAATACTGGGAAATGGACTACCAATAACCGAGGAATCAGTATTATGAAATCTATGAAATCAACACGATTAGGAATCTATTTGGGACTAATGATAATCGGACAACTGGCCCGAGCGGCGGACCCGATCGAGACTTGGACATCGACGGATACCAAGGTGCAGTACGACCTTATAGCTGTCGCTTATGGAGCGGGTCAATATGTGGCTGTTGGAGGCGGGGGCACCATCTTGAGTTCGTCTGATGGGACTTCCTGGGCCCAGCGGACGTCGGGAACCACGAATTCTCTGCGGAGCATCGTTTATGGTGGGGGGCAATTCGTGGCAGTCGGCGGAGACGAGCATGACCCAAATCGAAAAGCGATCGTGGTAACGTCAAAGGACGGGCTTTCTTGGAGTCTGGTGGAGACGGGAGTGCAAAATATACTCCGGGGGGTGGCGTATGGCGCGGGGCGGTTTGTGGCCGTGGGGGGCAGTGGTTCAATTATTCTCTCCTCGGAAGATGGGATCCAGTGGGAGCTGCGGCTCGAGTATGATCCCGGACTGCCCAGTCCAGGCGACGCTCTGGTTTACAGCGGTGTCGCTTACGGCAATGGCCTGTTTGTGGCGGTTGGCCCGCGAGGAACCGGCGTTGATCTCTCTACCTCTCCGGACGGCATCACATGGAC
>JAKLHY010000150.1 GCA_022709905.1 Verrucomicrobiota bacterium
CAAAGATCCGGGGCAACCGCACCTCCGCCTGGATTCGTGTTGATCCGATTAAACCGACCGTCACACACAACATCAGCCGGCTCATGTTGGTTAAGGCAAAGATTTTTTGCATAGGCGTCTCTTTCAGGTCCAGTATTCCGACCGGATAACGAACCTGTCAAGGATGGCCTCGGCCGACTCGGGCGGACGTCCAGCGTCCTCCGGATCAAGGCCCTGTTGCCAGGCCTGGGCGGACACTTTGGTCAGCTTGGTCTCGTTGTCCAACGGAGTGAGCAGACTCCACGACTGGAAAGCACTGCCCATGAGCATCAGGTCAATACCATTCTGCCGGAGCCATTCGTGCTTTCGCTCCCGCGACCAACCGGAGTATGGACCAGGCGGTCTCACGATTCGGCCCCTGTCGAGATCCAGAAAGCGATCGCCCGCATCGGCTCCCAAAGAGCTCAAGGAAACCTCGAGTTCGGGACCAAATACCGAAGGGCAGTCCAACCACGGCCCCGGGAGGAACAAGGATGGCGAGAACGGACGCGGTCACTGCGAGTCGATGGTTGGCCACACGTTCCATCAGCCGAACGCCGGCGATGATCACACCGCTGATAAACAACATGGCCAGGAGCGGTGGACTGAAGAAAAGCATCATGGGACGATCCGGCGACTCTGCTGCTGTCGCCATGATAAACTTGATCAGAACCCCGGCGATCATTGCGAGATTCAAGCATCCTGCGGCAAACACCCCGATCGCGGGAAGCTTGACTTGGTTTCGCACGGCAGCCAGCGCCTGGTCGCCTAGTGCTGCTGTCGAAACGGTCTGCCCGTGCCCTGTCCTCTCTCGCCGACCAGTGTGCCTGCACAGGCGCGGAATCACCAGGCAAGCCAGGGCGAGTCCCAAACATCCCGCCACCAGCAGGTGATAGCTGGAAGGATAGAACCATCCGCCCACGTCGAAAAACGAGTACATGAGCGGCTCGGTGCGGGCCACCTTTCTGCCAACCAGCAAAACAACAGCGGCCAGTGCCCATAGACTTCCCAACACATCGCTCCACACGACCGACTTGGATCCATGCTCCGTCGCCACGCCCTCGGGAGGAGGAGTGCCGGCAACGTTCTCCACATCCGTCCTGACGTCGCTGGCGTGTTGGTAACGCCGCTCGGGTTGTTTTTCCAAGGTGTGGAGCACGATTTCATCCAGGCGCACATCAATCTGAACCTTGCGGCTGGGCGGCTGGAACTTGCCGAGCGGCAGCTCGCCGGTGAGCATTTCGTAAAAAACCACGCCCAGTGAATAAATATCCGCGCGATGGTCCACCGTTTGAGGCTGTTCCACCTGCTCCGGGGCCATGTAGTGCGGGGTGCCAAGGACTTGGTCTTGCGTCAGATTCGCGCCCTCGATCCGGCCTTCGGCTCCAGCAGAGGCCGCATTGTCTGCGGAAGGCGCGAGGGGCGGGGCGGCTTCCACCAGCATCTTGGCGATACCGAAATCGGCAATCTTTACCCGCCCCTTTTTGTCGATCAAGATATTCGCAGGCTTGATGTCGCGGTGGACGATGCCTTGGTCGTGGGCGTACTGCAACGCCTCGCAGATCTGTGGGATGATTTCCAGCGCCTCGCGCGGCGTCAGTTTGCGTGACTGCTCCAACTGGCGCACGTTGAGTCCGTCCACATATTCCATGATGAAATAGGGCATGCCGCCCGCCTGGCCGAACTCGTGTGTGGCGACGATGTTCGGATGGCTCAACTTGGCCAGGGCGCGGGCTTCCCGCTCGAACCGCGCGGCAAACCGCCCGGCACGCGTTGCGTTCTCGCGGTCGCAGTTCAGAATCTTCAGCGCCACCAGGCGGTCGAGCCGAGCTTGTCTTGCCTTATAGACCGCTCCCATGCCCCCGCAGCCGAGACATTCCAGAATCTCGAGTCGCGGAAACAGCGCGGCGACCTCGGCATACGGTACGGCGGCTCGCGCCTGGGCGAGGCATCCTTGGAGCTCGCCAAACAGATCCGCCTTGCCTTCGGCCTCATATTCCTGGCGCAGCCTTTCAAACACGCGCTCGAGCAGCGTCACGGCCCAGCGATGTTGGAACAGCTTGTCCGGGGAGCGCTCGTCCACGGGTTCAATTTGGTAGCGCGTTTCCGCCGTGCCGCCTTCGAGAGGAATCAAACGCTGACCGCCACCCCGTTTTTGCGCCTTCAGGCGGTCCCATTCGTCGGCGAGGGATTGTGCGCTCCGACGAGGCGCGAGCGACGCGCATACCCCCAGTGGGTCTGAAAGGAGCGAGCAACGACGTCGGAGTGAAGAAGCACCGCCGCCCGGAGGGTTGCACTGAAATTGGCCCGGGGCTTCGTGACTCGGTCGGTCGAGTATCGCTGCGGATACACTCCTTCCCTCGTGCCTTGCCCCAGGCCAATTTGAGTGCAACGAATGTATAGCTTATTTCTTGACGGACCCCAACCAGACCGCGGTTCGAGGCGCAGGGACTGTGGCGTTTGGAATATGGCTTCTGTGGCTAGGGTTTCAGGCGTTCATCGAGCATGGCATTTTCAGCTTTGATGGTATTGCCCTCGAGCAGGACCTTGCCGGCGTTCTTGCCGAGACGGATCCCCGTCTTTTGGCGTCCCGAGCCGGTGTCCTCGATCGTATTGCCGCGGATGAGGGTGTCCTGCGTGGCTCCGTCGACAAACAGGCCCCAGTGATCGTTGTCGCGAACGGTGTTGTTCTCAAACAGGACGCGGTGCGCGGCCATTGGTTCGGTCTCGGATCGCCAGAGGACGCCCCCCCGCTTATTGCCGATGATCGTGTTGTTGCGGACGAAGTTGTCGCTGTCTTTATGGCCGATCGACATGCCGTGTCCATCGTTGTTCTCGAGCCAGTTGCCCTCGGCCACGCCGCCCCGCACTCGCCAGCAAAAGAAGAATCCGTCGCCGCCATTTGCGATGGCGCGACAATTTTTCACCACCGGCCGCTGAGAACCGCTGCCCGGATGCAGCCCCAATCCGGCGCAGTTCTCGACGTGGCATCCTTCGACTTGCACATCGTTGGATTGCTGGAAGCTGATGCCGTCCCCGTTGTAGTTGCGCACCACACAGTGGCTGATGACAGTGTGATCCCCGCGGTAGAAGAAAATTCCCGCGGTCCGGCATCCATCGACCTGAGTGGGATTTTCGGCGCGGTTACCGTCCACCGTCAGGTTCTCCAACCGGGCGTCTTCGAGATGATAGCCGCTAATGACCGGAAAGACCGTGGCTGCGAAGCCGCCATCGTTCATCATGATGTCGGCATTCATCGGCCGGGTGAGGGTGAAGTAATTGGAGCGGGCATTGAGAAGAGTGGCGCACACGCCGTGAAAACCCCGTTGGGATTTCGATCCGACGTAAACGCCGCGGCCAATCTCAAATCCCACAGGCTCCTGGAGCGTGATGGCCGCCTCGCCGAAATCCGCATCCGCCGCTAGGAGAGAATGGGATTCCCGGTCCTTTTTCAGAACCGTCGCGCCCGTGCCACGCACGGTCACGCGGTTGCGCAGGTGAAGCGAATCGCGCATAAGATACTCCCCAGGGCGGAGAATCACCACGCCGCCTCCCAGGTTGCCAACATAATCCACGGCCGCCTGCAAGGCGCGGTTATCGTGGCCGATAAGGTCCGCGTCCTGCGCGCCGACCGTAATTTGGATCGCGGGGCGCGCGTGGAGTTCGTTCTCGGGGTATCGTCGTCCCGCCTGGTCGGCGCTGGCGAGGGCAGTGCCGAAGATGACGAGGCTGAGAGTGGAAAGGCTTCGATTTGGCTTCATAATGATGAGGATACAGTTTTAGGGGGATGCCGGCCAGCCTGACCATGACGGCTCAAGGGGTGACCGAACTTGCGACCGTGAAGGACTACATGGATCTCGGTTTTCGCCGGGTATGGAATCCATTGGCGTAACCCGGCTTCCGCGGCGTGTGCGCGTATGGACTATGGGACTTAACGAAAACCGGCCACTTCGCGGCCGGCCAGCAGTGCGGCCCCAAGGGCGCCGGTGAACTGGGGTTCGGGCGCCACGCGGACCGGTAAGGCGAGGGTGTTTTCAAGGGCGCGGATCATCCCGACCTGCAGGGCCACGCCTCCGGTGAAACAAACGGGTGGCGCGAGGGTGCGTCCCGCCATGGTGGCCACGCGCGTGGCGATGGCGTTTTGCACGCCGGCGGCGATATCGGCGGGGGGAATGCCTTCGGCGAGCAAGCCGACGATCTCGGTTTCCGCGAAGACGACGCAGGTGCCGCTGATGATGGCGGGTTGCCGGCTGTCGCGGCTGAGCTCGCTCAGGCGCGGCAAATCAACGCCCATGCGGGTGGCGACGATCTCGAGGAATCGGCCGGTGCCGGCGGCGCAACGGTCGTTCATGGCGAAATCGCGGACGCGCCCGCCGTTTTCAATCAGGATGACCTTGCTGTCCTGTCCGCCGATTTCGATGATCGTTCGGACATCGGGCATCACGTGATGCACGCCGCAGGCGTGACAGGTGATTTCGGTGATGGTCGTATGGGCGAATGGCACGCGATTTCGACCGTAACCGGTGGCGACCACACGGCGCACGCGCGTCCGATCCAAGCCAGTTTCGCGGAGGGTGCGATCGTAAAGTTCTCCGGCTAGCCGTGGTTGATCGACGCCCTGATCGGTGATCGCCGAGGCCATCACTTTGGACTGGGCATGGTCGAACAGGACGATTTTGATCGTTCGCGAACCGGCATCTATTCCTGCGCAAATCATATTGTTCTTCTGGACCATGCGATTTCCATGACGGCCTGCAATCGAGTCCGCAATGCCGGAATGAGGGCATCACAGACCGGCGGGATTTCCACTTCGACAACCGGCAATCCCATCTGCTCACGAACAAAATCCTGAATCAAGGGGGTTTCCCAGGGGCAATGACTCGCGCCGGGAATCCGCGATACCACGACCGCCTCGGCTCGGGATTTCCGGCACTCCAGGACAATGCGCCGGGCGCGGTCCAGCGCTGAACCCGCCATCGGATCGGCCAAGGCGATGCGCGCGAGGGCGTCGAGGCCTGGGAGGTCCTCGGGAATGAGATCGAGCGCGTGCGTGAACATGAA
>JAKLHY010000151.1 GCA_022709905.1 Verrucomicrobiota bacterium
GAACTCATCGCCGATCAGCCCGAGGTGAAGCAGGAAGACTCGAAAGTCGTACTTGGCACTCTGGGGATCGAAGTCCCGCTTGCGGCTGGATGCGGCCCGGCCATTGAGCGCCTTGGCGGCGACGGCGAGGCAGAATTGCAGGTAAGCCTTGATCCGCCCCGCGTGGAGGGTCGCCTCGAACCAGCGGAACTCCACCGTGCCCCGGTACCAGACGTTGTGCAGGTTGACCCCGTGGTATCGGCTGTTGTCGTAGTGCTGGGGCTGGCGGTTGTGGTAGCCGTACCAGATTCGGTTGAGCTGGTCCTTGGTGCGCGGGCGATGCTGTTCGATACGCTGGATCAGTTCATCGCTGACCGGCCGGGTGTAGCGATTGAGCCGGTCGCGGCTGATGTCGAGGGCGTGGAGGATTAGCGGCTCCTGCTTGTAAATGATCTTGGCCAGGTTACCCAGGTGTCTGCCGTCGAAGGGCGCGGCGTCGATATGGATGTGAACGCCGCACTGGCTGTTGATCTTGCCTCCGGCGCGGCGGATGGCCCGGACCACCTCCTGCAGTTGCGGGATATCGTCGTAGCCGAGCACCGGGCTGACCACCTCGGCCCGCAGATGGGCCGGGACGCTGGTCAGGGAGGCGTCCCCCACCACCTTCCAGACGCGGCCGCGCAGGTCCTCGACCTCCCAGGGGTCATAGCTGCTGGGGATGCCGACATGGCGGACCGTGCCGCCCACCACCGAGTGGATGGCCCATGCGATCTGCTCCCGGGTGCGTTTTACGGTCTCGATCTCGATCCCGTAGTGGATCTCTTTCAGGGTCATGCGTGCCTCCGTCGTTCGTGGCGCTTCTAAGTCGTTGTCTGAAAAGGCTTCTCAGCCTCCGCTCACACCATGAATGAATGCTTCTTTCCGGACACAAATCAAGTAGAAGAACAGCCGAAGCCGACATTTAACACGTTTATTTTCAATGACTTGTGAACGTCCTTGGCCAAGGCTCATTTTTCCTTCGAAAAACTCTTGACTCCGTAGTATGGTACGGACATTATCTTTAATTCAGGAGATCGAAATATGAACAACATGACCATCGGCAAGTTGGCGAAACAGTGCGGTGTCGGGGTGGAAACCATCCGCTTCTACGAACGGGAGGGGTTGATCCTGCAGCCTGAGAGAAAACCTTCCGGCTATCGCCTCTATCCCGTCGAGGCGATCGATCAGGTCCATTTCATTCGGCAGGCGAAGGACCTCGGCTTTTCGCTGAAGGAGATCCGGGAACTTCTGGATCTCAGACTGGATGGCGAACAGGCCTGCGACGAGGTGCGCTCTCTGGCGGAGGCCAAGATTGCCGACATCGAAGAAAAGATCGCCTTGTTGCAGAGGATGCGGACAACCCTGGGCGAGCTGGTCGTCGCCTGCAAAAGCAACAAAAAAACCGAACCCTGCCCGATTTTGCGGGCTATCGAAAAGGAGGATCGACCATGAACCGTAACGCCGACAAGAAACTGATGGGCGTGGGCGTACTGTCCGCCTTCGCGGCATCACTGTGCTGCATCACGCCGGTGCTGGCGTTTCTCTCTGGTGCCAGTGGGCTGGCATCCGCGTTTTCCTGGATGGAACCGGCTCGTCCCTGGCTGATCGCGTTGAGCGTCGGCCTGCTGGGGTTTGCCTGGTATCAGAAACTCAAACCACGCACCGCCGCCGAGATTCAGTGCGCTTGCGAAGATGAACGGAAACCACCCTTCCTGCAGAGCAAGGCATTTCTCGGGATCGTCACCGTGTTGGCCGCACTGATGATGGCCTTTCCCTGGTATGGCAGTCTGGTCTACCCGGAAAACCAGACCAACACCGTTATCGTCCCTGCTGACCAGGTCGAGACCGTTTCCTACCGGATTGAAGGCATGACCTGCCCCAGTTGCGAGGAACATGTCCGGCATGGGGCCAGCGGCGTAGAGGGTGTCATCGACGTCACGGCCGATTACCGGACCGGGAAGGCGGTGGTGCGTTTCGACCGTGGCCGGACCAACGATGAAGCGATCCGCCGGGCGATTGACGCGACAGGATACAAAGTGAAAGACAAGGAGGAGATGCAATGAGCGGGCAATCATATCGGGAAAGCTGCTGCGCATCGTCTTCCGGTGACGTGCGGAAATACGACCTGATCATTCTCGGCGGCGGTTCGGCCGGGTTCGCCGCCGCCATTCAGGCGCATGAGCTGGGCAGGACGGTGCTGATGGTGAACGCCGGAACCATTGGCGGCACCTGCGTCAATGTAGGCTGCGTGCCCTCCAAGACCCTGATCCGGGCCGCCGAGGCCCTGCACCGGGGAGGCCGTCACGCCTTCGCCGGAATCAGGGGTGAAGCCACACTGGTCGATTTCGAGGCCGTTATCCGGCAGAAGGACGAGCTGGTCTCGCAGCTCAGGCAGGCCAAATACGTGGATGTGCTGGACGCCTACGACCGAGTGAAGCTGATCGAGGGCGAAGCCAGGCTGGAATCTTCCCGGACGGTGCGGGTAAGCGGCGTGGTGTACGAAGCATCGAGCATCTTAGTCGCCACAGGGGCGCGGCCCTGGCTGCCGGATATTCCCGGCCTGGCCGAGAGTGACCCGCTCGACAGCACCTCGGCCTTCGAGCTGACGCGTCTGCCGGAATCGATGATCGTGCTGGGTGGGCGCTACATCGCTCTGGAGATCGCCCAGATGTTCGCGAGACTCGGCACCAAGGTCACCGTGCTCCAGCGCAGCGGGCGGATTCTCCCCACCGAAGACGCGGATCTGACCGAGGCGTTGACCGGCTATCTGCGGGATGAAAGTCTACGCATCGAAACTTCGGTTCGGGTCCACGAGGTGAGGCGCGAGGGTTCCGGCGTGGTTGTCCGCGCTCTCGTCGGTGATGAGGAGCAGGAGTTTTCTGCCGAACGGATTCTGTGCGCCACCGGCAGACGAGCCAACACCGAGAATCTTGGTCTGGAAGAAATCGGCGTGCGTCTGACCAGCCAGGGCGAAATCCTGGTGGACGAACATCTGCAAACACCCCAGCCCGGAATCTTCGCCGCCGGGGATGTCATCGGCGAACCCGCTTTCGTCTACACGGCGGCCTATGAGGGCCGCCTGGCCGCCGCCAACGCCTTGTCACCGGAGCCTCAAAGGCGCGATTACCGGGCGTTGCCCTGGGTCATCTTTTCCGATCCGCAAGTGGCCGGTGTCGGTCTGAACGAACTGGAAGCGGCCCGCGCCGGAATCGAGGTGGACGTGGCCAGACTTGATCTCAAGAATGTGCCACGGGCGCTGGCGGCGCGGGACACCCGGGGCTTCATCAAGCTGATCCGCCGCAGGGGTTCCGATGAACTGATCGGGGCACGCATTCTGGCACCGGAAGGCGGCGAGCAGATCATGGAGGCCGCACTGGCGATCCGGCACGGCATCGGCGTATCGGATCTCGCCTCGGCCTTCCACCCCTATCTGACGCAAGCCGAAGGGATCAAGCTCTGTGCCCAGACCTTCGGCAAGGATGTCGCCAAGCTGTCCTGCTGCTCGGCGTGATAAGCAGGAAGGAGGTAGATCATGAAGGTGCCTCTTAAAAGTATCGGTTTCACCGGATCGTTGTTCAGCCTGTTGTGCTGCCTGGGATTCGGTCCACTGATCGCGGTTCTTTCGGCAATCGGAGCCGGGTTTCTGATCAACGACGCCGTATTGGCTCCGCTTCTGATTGTGTTTCTGGTGATCGGCGGAATTGGTCTTTCCCTCACCTATAGGCGTCACAGGCGCATTGGTCCTCTGGCGGTTCATCTGTCGAGCGCGGTGACGGTGGTCGTTTTCACCTTCATACTGTTTGTGTCGCCAATCGTCTGGCTGGGTATTGCCGGGCTGTTCACGGCATCATCGTGGGATTTCATTCTCGCCAAACGAGCCACTGAGTAGACAGCTTTCTGAAGAACAAAACAAAAGGAGTGCAGCACATGGAAGAAATGATCTGTTATTGCTTCGGGTACACGGAGTCCGACATAGAAAAGGATGTCCGTCTCAACGGCAGATCCACGATACTGGAGAAAATTCTGTCCGAAAAGAAAGCGGGAGCTTGCCAGTGTTCCGTGAAAAATCCCAAGGGCCGCTGATGTGTCGGTGATGTCCGCCAGTTGGTGGACAAGATTATCGGCGGCTCCAACCTCTTCGTTGGCCCCTGACAGTTTCAAGAAACAAACCCCCGGAACGGGCTGGCCGTATCCGGGGTTTCTATGTTGGCGGTGGCAGTGAGCCGGTCAGCCGGAGGCGGTGTCAGAGGTGATCAGGCTGGCGTGCAGCTCGAGGTTGCGCGACTCGTCGGCCCGCATCCGCGCCAGCAGCGCCGTGAAGGCCTCCGCTTCTGCGGCCGGGAGCTTAGATGCCCGTTCCAGCCGCGCCAGGCGCTGGTGCAGATTCTCCAGCAGTCCCAGGGCGTGGTCGCGGATCAGGCCGTCGCGCTTCTCCTGCGGCGTGGGGATGAACTCGGTCAGGCCGCCTTTGCGTCGAACGATCATGGCCGTGCCTCCTTAGCTCAGGGTCGCGCCCAGCGAATGGATGCGCGGGTAGATCAGCGGCGTGCCGGTCATCTCGGCCTTGTAGCGGACCTTGTTGCCGGTGTTGTCGGTGAAGGTGCGCACCAGGGTGTACTCGGTCCAGTTCTCGTCGATGGGCCGGGTGTCCTGGATGGTCATCGCCTCCCAGGTCAGGCCGCCGTCGTTGCTGGTGAACCATTGCAGGG
>JAKLHY010000152.1 GCA_022709905.1 Verrucomicrobiota bacterium
TGCCTTGCACTCAATGCTCTGAGCGGTTAATTTGCATAATCACCAAATAGCCCCTTTTTGCATTGTATTTGCAGGCGTTTCCGTGTTGGCGTGGTGTTTTAATCGAGCCTCATGGCGTTTGAGTTGTCGCCGTGTGCGTTTCCTGATCTTTTCCGGTTCCATCGGAAGGACTAAATGCAGGTTTCTGGCAGTCCAATCGCCATCCGGTTTGTTAATTTTTTTGAGCACGTATTCAACACCATTGAGTTTTGCATCGAAAGGCTGAACATCAGCCCCGTCATCATAGCTGCCAGCTACGTCTTTCCAGAGCCATGCAACATACGCTGTACTCATGGGAGCTGCACTGGTCATGAGCACATGAAAATGGCGACCACAGGCAGGCTTTCCGCATCCTGAGGGCTGACGCTCCTCGCCACGCACGAAGGTAACATCGGCCTTTAGCGTGGCCTCCAGGCGATTGATGAACTCTTTGAACTTCTCATCAGCGTGGTAATCGGAATGCTTCATCCCGAAGGTAAATGTGCAGCAGAATTGCCATTTTACCTTCTTGAGCCATGTGGCGAAAACCGCCACCGTATATAGATCCTCCGCATACGGCCAATTGTCACGGTCATACCAATTTGTTGCGAATTTCATTATTCCCCCTTGGGATCGGCGTGGCCGACCAGTTATTACACACTATTATCCTGAACCCACGTCGAATGCGCTGGTTTCCTATAAATGTCAGAGCCGCTCTTTCCAGTTCTCCACCGGATGCGAGAGCGTTAGCTCGTCCTGTACTGAATTTCGAAGTGCGAATTTATTCTTGACTTGCTAATGAGTCGTGTGAATTTGAGTGTCGAGGTATTATGAAGGGTAATTATTGGTTAAAGATTCGTGCAATCCTGTGCAACTATTTAACCGTGATGTAGCCATTGTTATTTGGCTTCCTCAAGCAATTTCCTAATATCAGAGACTCGCCATGCCACAGATCGTGGCCCCAAACTTATGGGCTTTGGATAAATTCCATCTTGAATTCCCTGATACCACTTGCTCCTGCTGACCGGATAAATGGCTAGGACTCCTTTGAGACGTATTAATGCCATGTCCTTCAGGTCACCTAACCTAATATTGCTGTTTTCCATATTCCACCCCCATTCTGCTGAATTTTCACTCATGCCTAGCATTAAAAATTTAGGGAACCTTCTTGCGTTGATTCCTTCGCCAATCCGCACCCTGCGTCTGCCACCATTCCTTGTTGAAGTCCTTCTGACTTTGTTCGGCGCACTCGTCACTGCAATATCGCCGATTCCGGTGTTTTGCAAAAAAGTATGGATGAGAACATCCCCGCTGCTGGCAAACCCGAAGTCGCTCCACAGGTCTGATTATAAGATCTGCAATCAATTGCACGAAAAGCGTTGGGGCGGCGTATGTAATGGAGCCTTTTTGGAAGCGGTAGTTCCCGCCATGTTCCTTCAGCAAGTCGATAGGTTTCTCATAGTGACTTTTATCCCGCCACATTCCCTGTAACAACTGCTGTGCGTCCATAAACTCTTGAAGATAAAAAAGAAACTCTGATCCTGGCTTTGGCTCTTGCTTCAGAGGACCAAAACTTAGCGTAAATTGAACAATGGCTGTCGGATCGCTCCCACAGTTAAGGAATGTCTCAAGCGGATTCGGCTGACTGGCCGATGTGATCTCACTCAGAGTTTCTTTAAATCGACCTCTAACCTGATCACCGGATAGTTCAGCATATTTAACGCCGCCGATGGTCTCCAATTTCATGCCTACCAAAAAAGAGTTGGTGTCCATGTCGCTGATTATCTAACAGGTATTTTATTTTGTCAATAAATATATATTGCATACATACTTTGCACATCGCAACGCATTCAAACAACTGATATTGAATGAATTACGATGCCAAAATGCAGGAAAGTAAAAACAGAGTGTCCTTTACTGCAATCAAGTGCAAGGACCTCTAGTTGGACGTGCTAATACAATCAAACCGCTAATTTCCATCGAAAAACCTGGATTAAACACTGTTTTTCAGAAACAAATCCGGTTCGCCAGGCATGCATTTAAGATTCTTAAGGCATTACGCATGGATCTTCACAACCTTCGGGGAAGGCTTCGCTTTCACAAAAGCCGCCCATGCCTGCATTAGATCACGGCGTTTATCGAACAGTGTCGTTCTGAAATATGCAGCTTCCGTTTTATTTTTTACAGTGTGGGCTAGGCAGGCTTCAATGACGCTATTTTGTGTGTGCGTTTTTTCCTCGGCCCAATCCCGAAAACTAGACCGGAACCCATGGGCAGTTATATTTCCGCACTCCACCCTCTGTGCCAATGATAGTGAGACACCTACCCCGTGTTAATTTAATGTAAAGGGTAGGGAGATAATTTGAGATGGGAATAACGGAGATAAAGAAGGAGATTGGGATGGATGCCCCGGAGTTGAGGGAAGGCGAGCGTAGCGAGACTTCCCGAAACGGAGGAGCATCCATCCCAGCCATGGTGCCGGTTGCTGGCATTGTCGACCCGGAGGTTGATTCGAAAGCCCGGCGCAGACGGTTCTCGGCAGCATACAAGCGACGCATTCTGGACGAAGCGGACAAGGGTGGCCCAGGCGCGATTGCCAGTCTTCTGAGGCGTGAGGGCCTGTATTCCTCTCACCTGAACACCTGGCGAAAACAGCGGCAATCGGGTGAGCTCGCCGGCCTGGAGCCGCGCAAGCGCGGCAAGAAGCCTGCTCCGAAGAACCCGCTTGCCGGTGAGGTCCATCGGTTGGAGCGGGAAAACCGACGCCTGCAAAAACGGCTTCGGCAGGCTGAGATCATCATTGATGTCCAAAAAAAACTCTGCGATGTACTGGGTCTGACGGTTCCCCCGATCGAGCAGAGCGAGGACGACGAATGATCGCCTGTCAGGGATTGTCCAGGGATGTGGGAACTGTCGCAGCATGCAAGTCGCTGGATATAGCCAGGCCGACGTACTACCGCCAGCTTGGCGCCAGGGACAAGCAGACCTCTCCTCGGCCCGCACCGCCACGGGCTCTCAGCGTTGCCGAGCGGCAGGAAATCCTGGATGTGCTGCATTCCGACAGATTCGTGGATAAGGCTCCAACAGAGGCCTATGCCACGTTGCTGGATGAAGGCACGTACCATTGTTCCATTCGAACCATGTATCGCGTTTTGGAGGAGGCCGGCGAGGTCCGCGAGCGCCGCGACCAGGCTCGCCACCCTCACTACAAAGCCCCGGAGCTTTTGGCCACCGCAGCCAATCAGGTCTGGTCTTGGGATATTACGAAACTACTCGGACCGGTAAAGTGGGCCTATTTCTATCTGTATGTAATCCTGGATATCTTCAGCCGGTACGTGGTCGGTTGGATGATTGCCCACCAGGAGAGCAGTGCGCTGGCCAAGCGTTTCATTGCCGAAAGCTGCGAGAAGCATAATATCCAGCCGGGCCAACTGACCGTACACGCCGACCGAGGCGCATCGATGAAGTCCAAGCCTGTTGCCTTGCTGTTATCGGACCTTGGCGTCACGAAAACCCATAGCCGACCACATGTTTCCGACGATAATCCGTATTCGGAGTCGCATTTTAAAACCCTGAAGTATCGACCGGGCTTTCCGGATCGGTTCGGTTCCATCCAGGATGCCCGCTCTTTTTGCCAGGATTTCTTTTTCTGGTATAACACGGAACATCGCCACACAGGGATCGGCCTGTTGACTCCCGAGATGGTTCATTACGGCAAGGCCGAAGTCGTAATCAGCCAACGGCGGATTGTTCTTGCCTCGGCTTTCAGCACCCATCCCGAACGGTTCGTTCGGGGACTGCCGGTGCCGCCGCTATTGCCGGAGGCGGCATGGATCAACAAACCAAAGGCCGATTCCAACAAAGTTACGCTCGCCGAAACAAACTTGATTCCGGGGGTAGTAGGAAATGAATCACCGGATGATCGTCGATCCTGGGGCATCCTGCAGCCTGGAATTTTAAATCAGGCGGGCAAAACAGACGGAAACGACACTAAATTCAAAATAGAGGTGTCTCAAAATCATTGACAACTTCCGGTTTTGGAAATAAAAGCAGCACCAATCGGCCTTTCCTTACATACACATTCCGAATAAATAAAGAGAGGAATGGTAACTGGAAAAAAATACTTGTTAATTAATTGTTCGAGTCTTACGATAAATTTAAAAGAAAATTTCACATAACATCAAAATAAACTCAGACCGTGCTACT
>JAKLHY010000153.1 GCA_022709905.1 Verrucomicrobiota bacterium
ACTCCAGCCTTCCTTGCGGAACTGCTCGGGAATTTCAATATATTCTTCAAGCAGCGCCAGACCTTTCAGCCTTTTGGCCAAGCCGCGAATCTGATCTGCCAGATCACGATCCCCGGCAGTCTCGTCCGTCTCATATACCTGTGATTTGTGTATCGGGTAGCGACATGGCTTTCCCTTGGCATCGACGTATTTGTCCGGAGCCCGATCAACCAGCGTGTTCAGCATTCCTTTGGTGCGGCGCAAAGTGAAACGCTGGATTTCTTTCCTGAGGGATGTCACCTCGTGAGGCGTCAAATTCTTCTCACTGGCACCTTTTCGCTTTGCCAGACCCTCGAGGACTCTGAGTGTCTCGTCCTCCATATTGTCGGCACCGAGCATATCAACCAGGCTCAATAGATCTGTCGCCCCTCGGTTGATTGGCGTCGCCGTGAAAAGGACAACGCTATCTGCCATATTGGCGAGGATTTCCTGGGTTCGCTTCGAACCCAGATTGAGGAAGTTGTGGGCTTCATCAATGGAAAGTATCTGGGCGCGGCGCACTGCGGCAACCGTTTCCTCATAGCCCTCGCTATCCTGACGGCTCAATACGCCATGCGAACGAATCTGGAGAGGCAGGCCGCAGTTCGTCGCTTCCTTTTGCCAGGTGGGCTCAACCGCCGGGGGGCAAACCAGAACGGATATGTCTCGCCTGGCCTTGTGCCGCGCCCTGCCCTTGCTCCACATCCGATCAACCAGTGCGCGAACCAGATGAGCCCCCATGCGGGTTTTTCCCGAGCCTGTGGGATCCGCGACCAAGACGCTGCCGATATTTTCTATGACCCACAGGGCCTGGGCGATACCCAGCTGTTGTGATGGCCACAGTCGTGTGTCGCCAAGCTCCAACTGATGCTCGAGGTAACGCGCCGCCCATTCCCCTTCAAGCAACTCGGCGCAGGCCCGTGCGAGCGCTTCCTGCCACGAAACAACTCGCAATAACTGATCGAGTAGTGCAAGAAGATCCTGGGTATAGTCAGTCCCGATTTGCCAGTAGTTTTCAGCGATCTGACTGGCTTCGCGGAATCGCTTTTTATCGTGCTCGCGATGGAATCGCGTGTTGCACTCCAACTGCCGATCCAGTCCGTTCGCCGTGAAATTGCTGGAACCCAAGGTGATCGCGTCAGAACCGCAGTAGATCTTTGCGTGAAGCCGACGTGACTCACAATCCACAAATCGTGCCTCCAGGCGGCCGGCGCGGATCAGATCCATGGCGGCAATTATCTTGGCACTGAAAAACAGGGAAATGCCGCGTTCGAGCCAGTAATCGCGGATCTCGTCCGGAAACGCTCTGCCCCTGAATGTGAAGTTCTTGGTATTTGATTCGAAGGGCTCATTTCCAAGCACCAGGCGAACCGAGGCGCTACCCTCTATCGCCACATCCGAAAGGAAGCCAATGATGCGATCGACGGATGCATAACCCGTCACGATCAAGGGCGACGGCGAACACTTCAGATCATCCAATACAATTCGGCCAACACTTTCACCTGGACGATTGACAGGAAACCGCTCCGGATCCGGCCAATTGGGAAGCACCCGTAGCCTCGACTCGGCGTCGAGGGAACCAATATTGTCAAACAGACCTGCTTGTTCAGTTGAATTCAAGCCAACCTCGATAGCCACCCGTTAAGCCGTTGGTGTAGCAAGCCGTTTTCAATGCTTACTTCGGCTGACCACTCTGTATTCGTGGTGCCTCAAAATAATGCGCCAACGCGAAAGCGTATGTCATGATACCCGCAGAAGGGCTCACCTATCGAGCCTGAACTACAGGGATCGATATCAGGAGATATTCACATGAGCGGCATGGAACGCATCTACCAGATCGACCAGATTCTCGGTGCCCGCCAGTCGATTACACGTAAGGAGTTGCAGGAGCGTCTCGGCGTTTCTTGGGCGACCTTAAAGCGCGATATCGCCTACATGCGGGATCGCCTGAACGCCCCGCTCATCTTCGACCACAACTTGGGTGGCTATCGCTTCGAGAAGACCGGTCAGCGGATCGGCCCGCAGTATGAGTTGCCAGGACTATGGTTCTCCGCCGAGGAAATCCACGCCCTGCTAACAATGCAGCACCTGCTGTCGAATCTCGACACCGGCGGTCTTCTGGGCCCACAGATTCAGCCCCTGCTCGCCCGTCTGACCGGGCTGCTCGGCACCGCCGACAACCCGGTCGAGGAAGTGCAGCGCCGCATCCGCATCCAGACCGTCGGCGCCCGTGAATTCCACCTCGACCACTTCCAAGCCGTAGGATCCGCCCTGCTCCGCCGCAAGCGTCTCATCATCCGCTATCACGCCCGAGGCACCGACGAAGTGACCGAGCGTGAGGTCTCGCCACAGCGACTCAACCATTACAGAGACAACTGGTATCTCGATGCCTGGTGCCACCTCCGGGATGGCCTGCGCGCGTTCTCGGTCGATGCCATCGAACATGCCGAAATCCTCGACACGAAGGCCAAGGATGTTGCCGACAAGCGGCTCGACGAAGTGCTGGGATCCGGCTACGGAATATTTTCTGGCGATCAGGTTTCCTGGGCGGTTCTCCGCTTCACGCCTGAACGTGCGCGATGGGTTGCATCCGAGCGCTGGCACCCCAAGCAGAAAGGGAAGCCTCTCAAGGATGGAGGCTTCGAACTGCGCGTGCCCTACGCCGACGACCGGGAGCTGATAATGGACATTATGAAATACGCCGGCGACTGCGAAGTCATCGAGCCGGAATCTCTCAGGAATCGTGTGGCCGCAGAGTTTGAAAACGCTCTCGCCAGATACCAAAAAATAAACTGAGTTTTCATGGGCTCATTCAATGAGCCCGTAACAATGCATCATGGCTCCATCACAAACCCACCAGGAGCCCGGTCATGATGCATCATTTTCAGTCCATCTTCAGTCGCCTTGCCGGCATCGCCACCTTCGAGGCCGATCGCCTGGCGCGGGCCCACGCTATCTTCGCCGATGCGGATCGCCGCTTCGGGGAATTCGATAGCCCGGCGTATCTGAGGCGTCGTCCGAGAGTCCGGACTTTCGGATAAGGACGGTAGGAAAAATCGGGGCGTCGAAAGCGCCAACTACATATCACCGGCGAACGACGTGCTCGCGAATCTCGGGGTAATCCTGGCCAGATTGCTCATTGATTGGACTGTCAGCCTGATTCGCAATTGGGATATTGGCGGCCAAATTGGGGGCCTTGGTGCTTACGGGAGCGATCAGGATTTTGCGATTACCATGACGCACGATGTTCAATTGCGCGGCTGCCCTGCCCTCAGGAATAGCCGAGTGGTGCATTTTCGACCTTAGTTGCCGTACAGACCTCGCCGGATGAGAGACAGGTGTCTAGCAGTCACCAGTGCATTCGACCTTGGCCATTTTGAACCTCAAAATGTCGGCGCGCGTTTAAAAGTACCCAGTGATGCGCATTGAAATTTACCCAGGGACTTTAACCGCGTGTCATGGTGGCGGCTGATGGCAAGTGTAGCGTAATTGTCAGATTGAACACCTCCGTTTTCGTCCTGTAGCGTAACCGGGGGACAGATTTGCGTTGGGGAAGCCGCGCAGGGCGTAGCCCGAAGCGGATTTCCCAACGCGGGCGCGGCTCAGAACGGCTCCGTCTGCTTGCCTCGCTTGCTCTGTTCCCGTGCCTTGATGCGCGATTTCGCCGTAGCCGTGCTGTGACGAAAGCGGTATGACTCGTTTCCTGTCTCGACGATGTGACAATGGTGGGTCAGACGGTCGAGCATGGCTGTGGTCATCTTGGCGTCGTTGAAGACGGTCGCCCACTCCCCGAAAGCCAAGTTGGTCGTGATCATCACGCTGGTGTGCTCGTAGAGCTTCGAGAGCAGATGGAACAGCAAGGCGCCACCGGACGAGCTGAACGGCAGGTAGCCGAGTTCGTCGAGGATCACCAGATCCATGCGTAGCAGCGAGAAGGCCAGCCGCCCGGCCTTGCCGGCGGCCTTCTC
>JAKLHY010000154.1 GCA_022709905.1 Verrucomicrobiota bacterium
GGCGATTTCGCGGCCGCTGCCGCCGCAATCGGGGCAAATCCGCTCGCTGAAAAAACCGCGCCCGCCACAGGCATCGCAGCTCACCAGCCCGCGCTTGCCATCGCGCACGCGGCCGCTGCCATGACAGGCTTCGCAAAACCGCGTGCGCGTCATGCCGGCCTCGCCGCTGCCGTCACAGGTCGGGCAGTCCTTGCCGCGCGTGTAATCGATGGTCCGGCGGCAACCGGCCGCCGCTTCCTCGAGGCTGATATCAAGATTCAGGCGAATGTCCGCCGCCGTTGCGACGGCTTCGCCGTCCTCTTCGTCCGGCGGCGTCGCAGTATTTGCCTCTTCCGGCCCGTCGACCGCGACAAGCTGCTCGTAGGCCGCCCGGATCGCCTTGAAGCGCTCGGTCGCCAGCGGGTCGGTATTGCGATCGGGATGCCAGCGCATCGCCAGCCGGCGGTAGGCATTTTTCAGTTCGGCGGGTCCGGCACCGTGCGGCACGCCGAGGACGGAATAGGGATCGATGTTCATTTGGCGAATTCAGTGGCGAGTCTGGCTGGCAGCGGGCCGGCGGTTTTCAATCTGCGGCAGGAGGTCGCCGATCACGTCGCTGATCAGCCTGGCGGTGATGCCATGACGATCGCGGTCCGGGTTGTATTCGACGATCTCTAGGGCCCGCAAGCCGCCGCTGGCGGCCAGCCTTTGCAGGCCGTCACGGACCTCGCACGCCGGCAGGCCTTCCGGTTCCGGGCTGCCGACGCCGGGTGCGGCAACCGGATCGAAAGCATCAAGATCGAGCGTGATGCCGAAACCATTGGCCGCCCCGCTCACGATCGCTGCCGCCTCGGCAAAACAGGCGGCGAGGCCGCGCTCGCCGATCTCGTCTTCGCCGATGACGCGAACGCCCATCCGGGCAAGAAACGCCGCCTCCTCCGGTTCCCAGGAACGCGGCCCGAGGACAACCGTATGCAGCGGGTCAAGCTGAACCCCACTGAGGCCCAGCCCAAGAAGGCGCTTGTCGCCACGCCCCAGCAGGCAGGCCAGCGGCATGCCATGAATTGCGCCGGAATACGAGGTTTCGGGCGTATGGCTATCGAGATGCGCGTCGATCCACAGGAGGCCGACCGGCCCCCCGACAAAGCGCGCGACCCCGCTCCATGTCCCGATGGCGACCGAGTGATCGCCGCCGATGATCAATGGGAACGCGCCGTCGTCCAGTGCCTCGCCGACGCTGTCGGCAAGGCGACGGCAAAGCTCGGCGATCCGCGCCACCGGCGCATGGCCCGGCGTGTCGACGGCAAACAGGGTTTCGCCCCAATCGACGAAAGGATGATGTTCGAGTTCGTGCCAGGCTTGCGAACGATGGAACGCCACCGGCCCGTCTTCGCATCCCTTGTCTTGGGCGCCGATGCCGCTGGCAACGCCGATGATGCGAATTCGAATGGTCATGGCCTTTCCCCGAAAAACCTCGTCATGCGCCTTGGAAAAAAATAAGCCCTTGAGGTTCAAGGGCTTATAAATCGCTGGCGGAGACGGAGGGATTCGAACCCTCGATGCAGGTTTTGCCCGCATGCTCCCTTAGCAGGGGAGTGCCTTCGACCTCTCGGCCACGTCTCCGAACATTGAAAATAATGGATTTTTTGGAAACGTTGCTAAAATTCAATCCAAGAAGCCCACCAAAAACCCACCAGACACCTGAAAAAAACAACTGCCATGAACCGACTCAAGAGCGATAAAGGCATCCGTACGATTCTACTCGACGACGGATCAAAGCGCTACGAAGCACGGATTCACCGGATCGGTGAAAAAGCCGTTTCCAAACGCTTCAAGACCAAAGAGCAAGCACTCAAGTGGAAACGGGCACTCGATACTTCCATCGACAACGGTGGGGTCGTCACCCCCAACAAAAGTGTTCTCATCCGTACTGTCATTGAGGAATATCTCAAGTTCCGGAACGGTGAAAAGAAGAAGCCCCTTCCCTCGAACAGGGAGGAAAAACTGGCGTACCGGAAGGTTGGCAAGGTGAAACCCATCCCCTCGAACAGGAAGGAAAAGCTGGCGTTCCGGAAGGGTGGCAAGGTGAAACCCATCCCCTCGAACAGGGTCACCGATTATGAACGGGTCAAGGATGACCTTGGTGATTTTATCGCCCGAAAGATCACCAAGGACGATCTCCGCGGTTACGTTGAACTACTTGGCTCTGAACCGATCAAGCGGGACCTAAAACTGCCAGACAGCAGCCCCAAGCGAACCTATGCGGAAGCATCAATCCGAAAATTTCTCTTTGCCCTAAAAATCGCAATGCGATGGCACGCAGAAAAGAACAAATACCCATTCGATCCTGAGGTCTTCAATTTGGGCGAAGAGGACATGCCCAAGGCCTGGTCTGGCAATAGAGAACGCCGATTGGAAGACGGTGAGGAAGAGAGGCTCTATAAGTCTGCAATCAATAGACCAAATGCGCACAACGAGCAGGATTGGCGGGCGATCATTGGTTTCGCTCTGGAAACTGCGATGCGCGAGCAGGAGATCGTTTTCGCGCGCTGGTCAGATCTCGGGCCAGACAACCTGCTGTTGAGAATTCCCAAGGAGCACGTAAAAACGCGCAAGGAACGGATCGTACCGCTCAGCAAAAGGGCACGAGAAATCGTGGAGGATCAACGAAGGAACCGGCCGGACAAAGAGGCCAGAATTTTTTATCAGTTCCCGACCCCAAATGCTGTCTGCGAGAGCTTTGCTAGACTGGTCAAGCGCGCAGAAATTGACAACTTGAAATTTCACGATTTACGTCATGAGGCAACTACGCGCATCTGTCTATCCGGGAAACTCAACCTCTTTGAAATCATGGCGATGACGGGTCACACAAACCAAAGCACTTTTCAGGGCTATATCCATCTGGTTATGGGGCAAACCCGCACCCTTGATTAACAAGAATATGGATTTGCAAGACCATTCCAATGAGAATGGACCTCTTGACATCACCCCACGGTGTTGACATTATGAAAAGATGATTTGGAACCGGACCCAACACTGTATAGCCAGCTCGTCTCACACCTGACGAGCTTGGGCCCGCCCTACCCGGCCTCCCAAGCGCCAATGTCCATAGCGCGTATTTCGGAGGTCACATGCCCTACCCCACCACCTTGTTTCAAACCGTTCCCAAGTTCGCCTCGGTCGCCGGTGGCGTCGCACTTGCGACCGGCATCCCAATGCTCGGTTTTGCTCTCCTGACCGGGTCTGCTGTCATCAATCTCATCGGCGCAATCCGTGAGAAAAAACGCGGCGATTCTGGATTCTTCGCGGCTTGGGCGTGCTTGAATTCGTGGTTCGCAACACACAGTGGGGGGCACTGACATGGGCAAGCAACGCTACCTGACAAAATCCCGTTTCAAGCTCGCGGTCGAGTGCCCGCGCAAGTTGTTCTACACCGGCAAGAAGGCCATCTACCAGGACACGATGGCCGAGGATGCGTTCCTCGAGATGCTCGCTGAGGGCGGGTATCAAGTCGGCGCGCTGGCCAAGCTGCGCTACCCCGAAGGGATCGAGATCCACGAAACGGATCACGCCAGCGCTGAATCTGCCACCATGAGGCTTCTGGCCCGCGACCGCGTCGTCTTGTTCGAGCCCGCGATCCGCGTCGGTGATTTCTTCGTTCGCATCGACATGCTCGTCAAAGACGGCAACAGCTTCGAGCTGATTGAGGTCAAGGCAAAATCGTACAACTCGTTGAAACCAGAACTTTTCGGGGCCAAAGGCGGCATTCTGTCGGACATGCTGCCTTATTTCCAGGACGCTGCATTCCAGAAATGGGTGCTGCAACAGGCTTTCCCCGCCGCTGTGATCAAGACCTTCTTGATGATGCCCGACAAGGCCCAAGTTGCACCGGTTGGTGGGATCAACCAGA
>JAKLHY010000155.1 GCA_022709905.1 Verrucomicrobiota bacterium
ACAAATATTACTTGCTACATATTTCGCCAAAACCCCAACAAAGTTGATGTTTTGACTCATTTCTCCAGGAACTTAGGATAGGGGGGGGCATCACTCCCAGGTCAGAGCCTCGCGGACCTTGTCTGCGAGGGTTTGAATGGAATAGGGCTTCTGAAGGAAATGCACGCCGGGATTCAGCACGCCATGGTGGGCAATGACATTGGCGGTATAACCCGACATGAACAGCCGCTTGAGGTTTGGGTATTGGCTTAGGAGATTCCTCGCCAAATCCCGGCCGTTCATCTCGGGCATGACCACATCGGTCATCAGCAAATGAATCTCGCCGGTATGTTCTCGCGCCAGCCGGATAGCCTCGCCGGGCGTTGAGGCGGCCAGAACCCTGTAACCGAGATTCTCAAGCACCCGCTGGCTTATTCGCAAGATGGACGGTTCGTCTTCAACCAGCAGGATGGTCTCGTGCCCCCGGCTGGGTGTTCGAGCGGGTAGTTCCTCGTCGGCCCTGGCGATTTGCGACGCATGGCGCGGCAGATAAACGTGGAACGTGGTCCCGTGGTCCTGTTCGCTGTACACATCGATGAAGCCCTTGTTTTGCTTGACGATGCCATAGACGGTGGCCAGCCCCAGTCCGGTGCCTTGGCCCAGTTCCTTAGTGGTAAAGAACGGCTCGAAGAGATGGGTCCGCACCTCCGGACTTATTCCACAGCCATTGTCGCTGACCGCCAGCCGCACATACGCTCCAAGGCGCGCCTCGGGATGGTCAGCCATATACGCTTCGTCGACCACGGCGTCGGCGGTCTCGATGGTGACCTTGCCTACGCCGCCACCGATGGCGTCCCGGGCGTTGACGCACAGGTTGGCCAGGAGTTGGTCTACTTGCGAGGGATCCATGTTGACCAAACCGAGGTTGGGGCTCGGCAGCCAGGCCAGCTCAATCCCCTCGCCAATGAGCCGGCGCAGCATCTTAAGCGTCCCCGTGACCGCATCGTTGAGATCGAGCACCTTAGGGGCAATGGTTTGCTTGCGTGCGAAGGCCAGGAGTTGCCGGGTGAGGTCCGCCGAGCGCTGGGCGGACTTTTGAATTTCCTCCAGGCTCTCCCGCAGAGGGCTTTCCGGTGGGAGATCCATTAGCGCGAGCGCCGTGTTGCCGAGGATTGCCTGCAGCATGTTATTGAAGTCGTGAGCCACGCCGCCGGCCAGCCGACCGACCGATTCCATCTTCTGCGCCTGGAACAACTGGGCTTGTAGCTTCTCTTTTTCCTCCTCAGCCCGCTTGAGATCCGTGATGTTGAGCGAGATGATGGCGAACTGGCCGCGCCTCGGGCTGTAGGCCACGACCTGGTAATTTTGATTCAGATCCCGAACATAGTTCTCGAACGTGCGGGCTTCTCCGGTGAGGGCCACTTCGCCAAAGCCTTGAATCCAATAATCCTCGACCTCCGGCAAAACCTCGCGCACGGTATGTCCAACCCACCGTTCTCGTGAAATACCCGTGGCTCGTTCGAAAGCGGGATTCACATCGAGATATCGATAGTCGTAAGGACGGCCCGCGGCGTCGCAGATGATTTCGTGCAGGGCAAAGCCCTCCTGCATCTCCATGAACAGGCTGCGATGGCGCTCTTCGCTTTGGCGCAGCGACTCCTCGGCCCGCCATCGCGCAATGGAATCGCTGATGTTGGCCGCTACGACAGCCAGCGCCGCTTGTTCCCCGGAAGTCCAGGCGTATTCCACTTGACAATTGTCGAAGCCCAGAAAACCCTCAGGAATCCCATCCACCATAATCGGCATCAGCAAAAGGGAGACGATTCCCTGTGGTTCCAGCACCGCTCGCTCGGTGACCGGCAGATCCCGAACCAGGGCGCAGACTTCTTTTCCCTGGCGGAGCCGGCCCGAGGTGTAGGGGGCCACCTGGTCGAAGGGGAGTTTCTGAATCGGAGGATTATCAGGCTTGGGGGGGATTCCCGCCCGCACCCACTCATGCTGGAGACTGATGGTCACCTGCTCTGTGAGGGGGTCTTTCTGCCACGCAAAGTAATAGGATCGATCCTGTCCGGAGGACACGCCCAGCAGACGCACGATGAGATCCAGTGCCTCAGCGGGGGTTTTCGAGGTCAGGAGCAAGCCGCTGGCGCGCGCCGCGGCGTCCAGAAGCGCATCGCGACGTTGCACACTCAGTTCCATCTGTTTGCGTTCGGTGATGTCCTGAATCATGCCTCGCACTCCGACGCAGCGACCTTCGAATGAAACAGTCTTTCCTATCGACCGAATCCAGAGGAGGTTCTTTTTTGCTGTAACCAGGCGGGCTTCAAAATCGAAGTCTTCGCCACGTTTCACAGCCCGCTGCACGGCAGCTCGCACCCTTGGTTGGTCGTCCGGATGGTAGAACAGGAGAGCCTTGGCAACACTCGGTGCCTGATCAAGGTCCAGTTCATGAATTCGGAAAGTCTCCGCTGTCCATGACACCGTATTGCCCCGGAGGTCAATCTCCCAGCCCCCGACCTTGGCGATGTGAGCGGTCTCCTCGAGCCTTTCCTCTTTAATTTGCAGCGCCTCCTCGGCCTTCTTGTGTTCGCTAATGTCAATATGTGTGCCGGACATCCAGAGGGGACGATCCTCCTTGGCCCAGGCCGTGACCTTTCCGTGGTCGCGCACCCAAACCCAGTGCCCGTCCTTGTGCCGCATGCGACAGGTGCAATCGTAGTAAGGCAATTGGCCCGCGAAATGCCGTTCCAGGAGCTGCCTGGAGTGCTTGATGTCGTGAGGATGCGCCAAGCCTTCCCAGGTTTTGATGCTTACGGGGGAGAGTTCTGCGAGAGTGTATCCTACGATTTCAGCCCAGCGCTCATTGCAGATCACATGGCCGGTTTGGACATTCCACTCCCAGGTGCCTGCCCGGGTTCCTTGGAGAATCGCCTCCAGGCGCGCGTGTTCATCCCGCAGTTGGCGCGTCCGTTCTTCGAGCAGTTCCTCGGCGCGCAGCAGGGAACGCTCCCGTCGCGCCTTGGCGCAGAGTTCGATGAGGAATTCCGGCTTGAAAGGTTTGTGGAGATGCGCGGCTGCTCCCCGCTTCATCCAATCCAGGGCTAGTTCCGGCTTGGGATCGCCAGTCATCATGATGCAAACGCAGTCAGGACGCTTGGCGCGGAAATGGTCCAGCAAGGCATCGCCCCCGCCGTCCGGCAGGTGGTAGTCCAGCACAGCCATATCGAAGGTTGTCCGGTCGAAGGTTTCCTCGGCCTCACGGGCTGTGGATGCGGTATCCACGCGGTAGCCATGGGCAATGAAGACTTCTGCAAGCAAACCGGCAAGATGGGTCTCGTCGTCAACCAACAGGATTGCGGGCAACCGGCAGGCCGCCTTTCCCCGCAGAAGCTCCAGGGCTTGTGCGACGAATGCCTTTCCTTCCACAGGCGAGGTTAGGAAAGCATCCGCGCCAATATCGGCGGCGATGCGCTCGGGGTAATCGCCGGCGAAAGTGGCTGAGACAACCAGGATGGGCACCGTGTTGAAGGCAGCGTACTCCGGTGATCGCAGAAGACGGCAGAAGCGCCAACCGTCGATTCCCGGCATGTAGAGGTCGGTGACGATGAGCGCGGGGGGAACCTTGGGATTCAGGGCTTGGAGAGCGTCCTCGGCTCCAGAGAAAGAGACCGCCTCGATACCCGCTTTGACCAGCAATCCTGTCAGGATGTTGCGCTGGGTCGCATCATCATTGACCACGACGGCCATCGGAGGGAATGAGGGATCGTAACTACTCAGGTCGAAACTGACGCGGGAGCAAGGAGTTGAGGGGCCAAAAAATATTTTCACTTTGTACGGGA
>JAKLHY010000156.1 GCA_022709905.1 Verrucomicrobiota bacterium
CGGAAGCATAGGGGTCGCCAGTTAAGAGGTAAATTCTTCGTTTCACGAAAGACAAATGTCTCTGACCCTCATGGCTCGATCTCCCCTTCCTGCTCATCTTCCTGGCGGTGATGTTTGCCTACAGCTGGCAACTCTCGCTGATCGCCGTCGGCCTGCTCGGGCTGATCTCGATCCTGAGCTTCCTCGTCGCCCCGGTCTTCCGCGACCGCCTCAACCAGCAATTCATGCTCGGCGCCCGCAACCAGTCCTTCCTCACCGAATACGTCTCGGGCATGGCGACGGTGAAATCCCTGCAGATGGAACCCGACATCGACCGGAAGTACGGCGACTTCCTCGCCCAGTACCTCGCCGCCGGTTTCTCCACCAAGCAGGTCGGCAACACCTACAACGTCATCGCCAACGGCCTGGAACAGGTGATGACCCTGTCCATCCTGATCGTCGGTGCGCTACTGGTCATGCAGAACGACGGCTTCACGGTGGGCATGCTGGTCGCCTTCCAGATGTTCGCCAGCCGCATGAGCCAGCCGCTCCTTCGACTCGTCGGCCTGTGGCAGGAATTCCAGCAGGCCAACATCGCCGTCAAGCGCCTGGGCGACATTCTCGACATGCCGCAGGAACCGCATACCCTGACCCCGAGCCGGGAGAACCAGGGGCCGGGCAGAATCGATCTCAGCCATCTCGCTTTCCGCTACTCGGAACATCATCCCTGGCTCTATCGCAATCTCAGCCTGACCCTGAAACCCGGCCACCTGACGGTGCTGATGGGCCCCTCCGGTTCAGGCAAGAGCACGCTGGCCAAACTGCTGCTCGGCTTCTACCAGCCGAACGAAGGGCAGATCAACCTGGATGGGAAAGACATCCGGCATCTGGCGGCCAACGAACTGCGCACCACCTTTGGCGTGGTGCCACAGGAAACCGTGCTCTTCTCCGGCACCCTCTACGACAATCTGGTCATGGCGCATCCGCATGCCAGTTTCGAGGATGTGATTCAGGCGTGCAAGGCGGCGGAGATTCATGAGGTGATCGAGAAACTGAATGACGGGTATCAGACGGAGATCGGGGAACGGGGCACCGGGCTGTCGGGGGGACAGAAGCAACGGATTGCGATTGCCCGAGCGCTATTGAAACGCCCCAAGATTTTGATCTTTGATGAAGCCGTTTCCAATCTCGATCAGCAGACGGCGGAGCACTTTGCCAGGACGATCAACAAGCTGAAAGGCAAAGTCACCATGTTGTTTATTACGCATCAGATTCCCAGGGGACTGGCGGTGGATGAGGTGATCGAGCTTGGGACAAATACCAACCGGCAGATGGAAGTGGTGGAGGAGGAAAAATGAAGGCAATGAATATGAGCCATGAAGAGAAATGGTGTCCGCCACGGTCGACCGGGAGAAACGGGCAAAAACGAAATTTGGTTTTTCCGTGGCATCGAACTCCTGCCGCGAATGATGCCGACCTGAGGAAAGCCGCATGAAGCCCGCCTTCAAAATCCGCCTTGCCGCCATTCTGTTCGCCAGCCTGTGGGCGACAGCCTCTTGGAGCTATGACCCGCTCAACCGGACGGAATACCTCGCCAAGATCAAGGAAGCAGAGGCCTATTACAAGGACAAGTGCGAAAAAGTTGCAGGGATCAAGATCTACAAGACCGTGCCGGACGTGGAAGGCGTGCTTCTCCTCAAAATTCGCCCCAACCGGACTGACCGCGAACTGGCCGATCCTAATTGGCCGGGGGCAGCGTTTGGGCGGGAAAGGAGGGGCGATGGCTATATTGCCTCGTTCCTTGGCAGTGAAGTACCAACCCAAGGCCCGATCGACGCAAAACATCGCGGTCAGATCAGTAACAATTTCCCACCCGCGCCAAATAGCCTCCCCGGCTACCGCTGGGTCGAAGTCCCCGACCCCAAGGACGGC
This sequence comes from Verrucomicrobiota bacterium, assembly GCA_022709905.1. GTDB lineage: Bacteria > Verrucomicrobiota > Verrucomicrobiia > Limisphaerales > UBA1319 > JAKLHY01. Next base: position 1,912 of record JAKLHY010000156.1, read on the forward strand.
CAGCGGTATCGCTACACCGGGTCAATGAAACCTTCGGGGAAGAAGAATCCTCAAGCATACAAGGCGGAGTTGGAAAAAGACCCCAACTACGACATGAACGTATATCGCTGGTCACTCGACAAAACCCCCAGCCCCAGTAAAACCCCCCCGCGCTACGCCGTCACCTTCGAGGATCACGTCATTCCCGAGGAGCGCGCCCTGTGGGTGGCGAGTAGCACGGTCAAGGTGCTCGACCTCAAGACGAACGAGGTGCTGGGTGAAATGACCCGCTATGCCATCAACTACATCCATGCCCCGCACCACTCCATGCCCTGGCTGAATCATTCAGAGTGTCCTTTGATGTATGCGACAGGCGACTCTGATAGCTCCCGCCATTTTGTTGACCAAATTCTGATTCCGAAAAAGGACAAGTAATCATGGCCACGCCGACCATTGCCGAAATGCTCAAGTACGCCGACCTGCAAATGGCGGCGGAGGCACTGTACACATTCAATGCGAAGCTGTATCCCAACCAAGATCCCGGCAGCCTGACCAACTCGGTTGTTGGTCATTCCAATACACTGACCACTGAAATCCTTACCGACGGCAACCTCCACGCCTCCCGCTTCACGCAGCCGCAAGCCGAAAATTTCATCAAACAATGGACTGTCGTCGACCACATCTCCAACACCACCACCGGCTTCAGCGGCACGCTCTTCTACAACGAGGCAGAAAAGCAATACGTCATCTCCTTCCGCTCCACCGAATTCATTCAGAATAAAAGGGGCCAGGCTCAAATTAAATCTGGCCTAAAATCTTAAAACTATTTACTGCCCGATTCCGATGCCTCGCCGCCCCCGAATCCATCTTCCCGATCAGCCCTTGCACATCGTTCAGCGGGGCCATAATCGCGATGCCTGTTTTTTTGTGGAGGACGATTATCTTGCCTACCGCGAATGGCTGGGTGAGGCGCTCAAGGCAACGGGTTGCCTGTTGCACGCCTATGTGCAGATGACCAACCATGTGCACTTGCTGCTCACGCCGCCGACGCCAGACGCGGTTTCCGCTCTGATGATCTCGCTGGGCCGGCGCTATGTGCAGTACATCAACAAGACTTATCGCCGTACCGGCACTTTGTGGGACAGCCGTTACAAGTCTTCGCTGGTGCAGGCCGATGCCTATCTTCTGCTGTGTCAGCGGTATATCGAACTCAATCCGGTGCGTGCGGGGATGGTCGATGACCCGGTGCATTACCGCTGGAGCAGCTACCGGGCCAATGGGCTGGGGCAGGCCGATGCGTTGCTGACAGCGCACCCGGTCTATGCGGCGCTTGGGGGTGACGATGCGCTGCGGTTGTCGGCCTATCGGGCGCTGTTTCGGCCGGAACTGGAGAACGAGGCTATCGGCGACATCCGCATGGCGCTCGATCAGGGCCAGCCGTTGGGGGATTCGCGGTTCATCGACAGTATCGAGCGGGCAACCGGTCAGCGCCGCGAACCCCGGCCGCGTGGGCGGCCACGAAAAGTCGAGGGTGAAGCGGCGGCGGATCTGGAGCAACTGGGACTGGATATTTGAGCCTGGCCCCTTTTCCCTTTCCGCTTTGCATGGGCCTGTTGCGGTCGACGGCGAAAAATGGCCAATTTCCACGGCGCAGTTGTGCGCCCTGCCGGGCATCGGCCGCTCTACGGCGGCGGCGATCGCGGCCTTCGCCTTTGGCCAGCGCGCGGCTATTCTCGATGGCAATGTCAAAAGGGTGCTGTGCCGCCACTTTGCCATCGAAGGCTTCCCCGGCCAGGCCGCCGTGGAGCGCGAGCTGTGGGCGCTGGCCGAGCGCCTGCTGCCGGATGCCGAC
>JAKLHY010000157.1 GCA_022709905.1 Verrucomicrobiota bacterium
CTCGTCATCCCGGGTCGGAGCGGATTCGAACTTGGCGCGAATCTGCTGGATGAATGCCGCCAACCCCTTCTTGTCGAGCACTTTCACAACCCCACGCTCAAGGTCGTGACAGAATCCGTAGGGGTCGTCTTCCATCCAGGATATCAACGATATTGCGGTCTCGTCCGGATCGAAATTTGCACCCTGACGCGCTTTGATCCAACCTTGAAAGAGCCCCTCAACCAGCATCCCGAAATTGCCGCTCGAGCCGTCGATCTCATCGGCTTTTTCATGACAAGCGGCGATGAAGATCTCGTACAGACGCGCCGCCCGTGCCGGCTCTTTCCGGATGATTTTACCGATGTCATCGGCAACACCCTGAACTTCTTCCACGAACGACCAGGCGGCATTATAGGAAATGAAACGGCCGGGAGACAGTGCCGCTTCTATGGCCTTTTCCATGAGATCGGTCTGTTTTTGCTGCGCGGGGGTCATGGTGTTCCTTTGATTGTCACTCGACTTCTCGATTCTCCCAGGCTGTCTTTGCCTTGACTTCGTCGATGAGAAACCGCACGCCCTGGTTGTCCGACGGGTTCAGCCAGAGCATCTTCTCAAATATTTGCTCCGCCTCGTCAAAGCGCCCAAGTCGCCAGAGACACAATCCATAACCGTGCATGCAGCGAAGAAACGGACGGTTGTCGATCAAGCTCCACGCTAGCACGCCGGTGAAGTCGTCACCCAAAGACAGCTCGCCGATGCGCAAACCGACTTCGTAATGACGGACGGCATCCTGGGGATGGTGGTCGAAGACGAAATTGCCCAGATGGGAATGGGCATCGAGGCAGCGCAGGTCCGCCTGGCACAGCTGCATTAAAATCTTTTTCGCCTCCGCCCGCTCGCCGGCATCTTTGAGATCATTGGACCGGATGATGGGGTCATTGAAAGGATCGTCAGGATCCTCGCCGGGCAGCACCTGCTCCATCTCGAACATGGGGCGGGGGCCGTGAGCGATGATCGGCTCGGCCCATTCCTCGATGGGTTCGCCTTCTTCTCTCCAGTACTCTTCCTTGGGGTTCCACATGCCCATCTCTGCAAACCCCAAAGGTGCCAGATCTAAAGCCTTCACGTCGATCCGAGTCGACTGAATCTCACCGGAGAGATACGGATGACCGCCATAACGCCACTGCTTTCGGGGTGTTACCGTGACGATTGCGCCAGGCACCACCTCCCAGAGGCGGCTTGCGCGCAGGGTAATGATACGGTCGCTTCCCAGCAAACGGCACCGGGCGGCCCGCTCCATGACCGATAAGGCGACCAGTTCGACCGGTTTGCTCAAATCGAGGTCGTCGGTGACCTTGTGCTGTCGCCCGCGTCGGGAAGGCTTCTTGGTTTCGGCAGGGTAAGGATCGAGGTTGAGCCACCTGCGGTAAGCGGCAATATACCGTGCCCCTGTTGATGCCTGCGGCAACACGACCTCGGAGACCGCAATTACATATTCCGACCCGTCCTCCCGGCGGCAATTGGCCGTCAAACCACGCCGTTGGTTACCGTCGTAGTCCACCGCGATCACCGAAACCGGTTCTCCGATGACGAAACCGTCGGCCGGCAGGGCAACGTCATCCTCAAACGCCTGCCGAAAGGCCCATAGCTGTTCATCATCGCCGTACGCGTCGACGGTGATTTCCTCAATAAGCTTGTCCAAGGCTTCGAGTTCCTTGCCATCTTTGTTGCTACTCGTGCCCATCTTCTATTGATCCCTCCAGATACCGGCCTTCACCAGCCGTTGAATCAGCGCCTTGCGCCTCAGGTGGCCGGCCATGAACTTTTCTAATTCTTTCTGAAATTGATTCTTGGTCGCATACAAAGCATAGGCCTCGGCGATGTCGACGAGTATGCGGCAGGCCGCGTCATACCCCCGCCCCGATCCGCGCTCGACAGGTTCTTTGACCGACGCCCATGCCTTGGGAAGATCGCTGGACAGATTCTTCAGATACGCCTTGTGTTTCTCACGTCGCTTGATCTCCTGGTGTGTGCGGTCCCGTTTTTGTTTTTCCAGCCGGATTTCGCGCGCCTTTTCGGCGTTCTGCCGCAATTCCCCCACCGTGCGCCGGGATGCACCGGTATTGTTCGCCTGAAGGCCACGCCGCCAGGATGCGAACCGGTTTCTCAGGGAGCGTTCGGCCTGCTGCCCCTTGCCCTCCAGCAATTGTTTCAGGATTGGATTGACCTCATCTTGGGGCAGGGCTTCGATCCACTTATCCAGTTCCCGTCGTGCAACTTCCGTCTCTTGCGCAGCCGGATTGCCCATACCGGCGCCCGCCAGAAGGTCCGGGTCCACCTCGATAAATTCAGCCAGCGCACGTTGCGCTGCCGTCAGGTTTGCCAATCCGCTCACAGCAAAGGGTTCGGTCTCATCGTCATCCATCATCTCCCTGGCCACGGCCGCCAGCCAACCGATGTACAGGCTGCGCAGGTCCCCGCGCAGCAGTTCATCCCGCACCGGGGCCAGACGCGCCATCCAGCCACGGCCGTCCTCCATGCCGAAGCGGTCGTAGTTTTCCGACTCCTCAAGTCTCCAGGTAATGATCCAATGGGTCTTGGTGGGCTTGATTTCCAAAAGATAAGCCGCGGCCACGGCCTTGGCCGTCTCTTGGGTCAATGTCTTGATCGGCAGGCGCACCATGAATATGGCCGTCATCCAGTTGGCCACATAGACATGGGCGTCGAAATAGCGCTGCATCAGCTTGTCGGGGTTGCCCTTGAAGTCGCCCCAATTGTATTCGTTGGTGAAGCTGACCGGAGTGATCGTGGCCCGCGTCGAGAGCGCCCGTAGCTCGGCCATCTCCTCTTCCGGCAGAGGCCGGTCGATGGCCAGGAATTCATAATACTGGTATTCGCTCATGCTTCCGCTCCCCGAAACTCATCTTCAATAAACCGCTTCATTTTTACATTTGTCATTTGCGGCATCGGTCCTCTCCCTGATCTTCTCGTAGACCTCCTTGAGGAGGTGCTGGCTGACAGCCTCGCGGAATTGATCCTCGTTCATGAACTTGGCCGCGATTTCCTCGTTCTGTTCCATGCGGTCGATAAAGAGCCCCTCCAAGGCTTTGCGGAAGACGTAGCCGAAGTTCTCCATCGTGTTGGCGAACGCGGCCTGACGGAGGCCGCTGTCGGCCACCGCGTCCTCCCGTATCGACTCGAAAAACAACTGGTCGCCCGGCTTGAACTCCGTTCCGAACCGCTCGTTGAGAATATCGATCAGCTTGGAAAGCTCGATCTCATCGCCCCGATCGACGCCGGTGCCCACAGACGTGGGACCCGATACCTCGTACCGCGCTCCCGGCTCCATGATGATGGAGCCCTCACCGATCTTCTGCAATCGGTAAAACTTGAGCGCCACGTCATCATCGAAGTTGTAGATCGGCCCCCGGTTGTCTCTCGGCAGTTTGGTAAGCAGAAAGCGGATGTATGAGTACAGCTTCTCCAGATCGGAGTCTTGGAAGGGGATC
>JAKLHY010000158.1 GCA_022709905.1 Verrucomicrobiota bacterium
CGCTTCAGGCGAATCGAGTACCCGGCCCAGTTCAATCATGTATTCTGCCGGGCTGCCTGCCGTGAGCAATTCCGTGCCTTTTTCGGCGTCGACCGCAGCAGCACACTCCGCCGAGGCGATTACCGGCCTTGACATGGCCATTGCCTCAAGGATCTTGTTCTGGATGCCACGCGCAATACGCAGTGGCGCCACGACGGCGGCCGCGTGCTGGAGATAGGGACGTACATCGGGAACGGTTCCGGTGACCACCACCTGATCGCTTGCCAGCGCCAGTACCGCGGCTGTCGGGCTGCGGCCGACGATGTAGAAGCGTGCGTCGGGCCAGCGCTTCAGAACATCGGGTAAAACCTCGTGTTTGAACCACGCAACGGCATCGACATTGGGCAGGTAATCCATGGCGCCGGTGAACACTACCGGCAGTTCGGTGGCCTTGTAGGGTGAGGGCCTTGACGGGTCAGAGGAGAAGTAGTCGGCATCGACGCCATTGCACATGGCTTCGACCCGCACCCGGCATTCTGGCGCCTGCTGGCAGAACAACGCCGCCTCGTTCTCGGTGACGAAGAAGGAACGGACGCTTCTGGACGCCACGCGCCGCTCGTAAGCCAGCAGCAGGCGGCCTTCCCGGCGGTAGAGCCAGGACAGGGGCCAGTGGTGGCGCGGCGCATATTGGGTCCACTTGGCCGAATCGACATCGACGAAGTCGATGAGGGTCGGCAGCCGGCGAAAGTCCTCGACGTACTGAGCCATCGCGGAGGAGAAGATGACCGCGGCGTCAATGTGGGTGCTGCGGGAGGTCTGCTTGACCCAGTCGGCCATGGCGGCGCTGCGGTAGTAGCGCAAGGTGAGCGGGTCGCCCGAAAGGAGGGCGTTCAGGCTGGCGGCTCGTGCCAGTCGCGGGCGCAGGCGGCTTACGTGCAGATCGGCGCACAGGGCGCGAACGGTGGCGACATGCGCTTCGTCATCCGGGTCGTCGACGAAGGTGCCGAGGAACACGCGATGCTCTCGGGCGAGGTGTTTCAACAGGTGGTAGGAACGCACCTTGTCGCCCTTGTTGGGCGGATACGGCAGTCGGTGGACGAGGTAGAGGATGTTCGCCATGGCCTCGTTAACCAAGATTACGGACGATCAGTGGTCCCAGGCGGTTGGCCAGAGCGATGGGCATGCGTCGCCATGCCTCGATGAAGAGTTTGTACTTGGGGTTGTTGGGGTTGTTCTGCGGGATGGCGTCGTGCTTGTAGAGGCAATACTCGTAATGCAGCGGCTGCGGTTCGAACCCCCAGTTTTTCTTGAAGGCGAATGAACCCGTGCCATGTTTGCTGCGCCCGTAGTCGAAGACTTTGAGGCCTCGTTCGCAGGCGCGGCGCATCAACTCCCAGTATTTGAAGTCGTTGGCCGCCAGGTGGCGGGCGCTCTCGTCGTCACCGGCATAGTAGGGGAGCACTTCGTCCCGGAAATAGAAGGAGAGGACGCTGCTCAACGGGTGGCCATCCGGCGCGGTTACGGTCAGCACTTCGCAATCCGGGCCAAAGGCCTGAAGCAAGGTATCGAAGTAATTCCTGGGCATGGCCGGCGTGCCATGGCGATGGACGTTGTCGGCATAGAGCGCAAAAAAACGGTCTGTGTTGCGGTCGACGGTGCTGCCCAGCCCATTCTTGAGACCCTTGCGCACCATGGCCCGCTGCTTGCGCGGGATGGCCTGCATGTTGTCTTCAACCGTTGGCAGGATGGCCTTGCGGAAGGTTACATAGAGATCCTGGGTCGGCCACTCCGCATGGCGAAGTGCCACGTTGCGGAACTCCAGATGGTCCACGCCAAGTTTGCGCGCCAGGTCCTGCGCCGCATTTTCAAGTGCTGCCACGGCCTCGGCATCGACTGCCGCCACGCCGCCATAGACCGCGAAGGGCAGGGCGACCAGGGCGTTGCCGAAAAGCCGGCTCCTGACATGGGCAAGCGGCAAGACTCCCCGGATACCGGCGGCGTCCTCCGCATAGAGAAAATGGGCAGGATGCCGGAAAACCTCACGGATGATCTTCTGCCATGCCGAACGATGGAAGAAGGTCGCTTCGGGGCAATCATTGACAAACGTGTCCCAGCGCAATGCGCCCGCCGCGTCGGCCTGATCGAGATGTCTGATCGTCAGCATGCTTTTCAGACGTCGGTGAGGAACAGGTGATCCATGCGCCCCCAGCGAAAATCGTCCAGCAGGCGGTGCAGACGAGCTTCCATGCGATGGATATTGACGTAGTGGCGGAACCGGGTCTTGTCGCTGATGCCGGGAATGCGGGGCTGTTCGGTGTCGATTTCCCAAGGATGGAAATAGAAGACAGCGGGGAACTGGTCGGCATGATTTATCCGGCGCAGCATCCAGCGGGAGAGGCCGTACGGCATCAGCCTGAAATAGCCGCCACCGCTTGCCGGCCAGTTGCGATTGAGGAAGCGCAGCGTCGTCGCCGGAACTTCCATAAGACCACCCACTGCATGCGCGTGGCGCGGGGCATCCGGCATCCCGTAGTGGTCATGGCGAATCGGATAGATGCTCGAACTGTAGAGATAGCCCGCTCGCTCAAGACATTCGAAGGCCCACATGTTGGTATGACCTATGGAAAAACTGGGGGCCCGGTATCCCTTCACTTTCTGGCTGGTCAGGTCTTCGAGAATCAGCTTGGCCAGGTTGATGTCGGCGAAAAATGCGGTTTCGCTCTGGTCTGTGGCCCTTTCATGACCGTACCCGTGGCTTGCAATTTCGTGCCCCGCAGCAGCTATGCGCTTTACGAGCGCAGGGTAACGTTCTGCTATCCAGCCCAGCGTGAAGAATGTGGCACTGGTGCCATGTTGATCAAGCATTGCGAGAATGCGATCGACGTTGCGTTCGACGCGGCACTCGCGGGATGGCCATTCGTGGCGCGGAATATGCGGCGCAAACGCAGATACCTGAAAATAATCCTCGACGTCGATCGTCAAAGCATTGGAGATTTTTGATTCCTGCATTTTAGGTGTGCGCCTGCTCAGGCCACGGCCCGATCAGTTTGCCGATTGAGCAGCCACGACGCCAGGTCAGCAGCAATTCTTTCAGCGGAATGGCCGTCCCATAGTTCGGGTAGCCTCCCCTGCTTGCCTCTTCCGGCAAGAATTTCGTCCGCGTGTCGGCGGATTTCAGCAGTATTGCGACCGACCATGGTGTTGGTTCCCTGTTCGACGGTAATCGGCCGCTCTGTATTTTCACGCAAGGTGAGACAGGGAACGCCAAGCGCGGTTGTTTCTTCCTGCAGACCACCAGAATCGGTCAGGACGAT
>JAKLHY010000159.1 GCA_022709905.1 Verrucomicrobiota bacterium
CGATGGCCTGACGCATGCTGTAGAGATGAAAAGGTTGCGGCTTGCCGTCCGCGCCGGGAGTGCCGAAGACTTCCAGCGTCTTATACTTGGGTGTCGCGGTGAAGGCGAAGAAGCTGATATTTGGCTGGCGGCCGCGCTTGGCCATGGTCTTGAGGATTTCCTCTTCGTAATCCGGCAGTCCTTCTTCCTCGGCTTTCGCTCTGGCTTCTTCCTTGATCGCCGAACCGGCGAGCACACCCTTGAGTTCGGTTGCTGTCTCGCCTCCCTGCGAACTGTGCGCCTCGTCCACGATCACCGCGTACCGTCGCATGGGCAAATCGCCCATCTTTTCGGTGACGAATGGGAACTTTTGTAACGTGGTGATTACGACCGGGACCCCGGACCCGAGGGCCTCGGCCAACTGGGTCGAGTTGATATCGATCTTCCGGACCACGCCCTGCTTGTGCTCGAACTGGTAGATCGTGTTCTGGAGCTGCTGGTCGAGGACGACCCGGTCGGTGACCACGATGATCGAGTCGAAGACCTTTTCGTCCTTTTCGGTGTAGAGGCTGGCGAGCCGATGGGCCAGCCAGGCGATGGAGTTGGACTTGCCGCTGCCGGCGGAGTGCTGGATGAGATAATTGGTTCCGGCTTCCTGCATGCGGGCGTCGGCCACGAGCTTCCGCACGCAGTCGAGCTGGTGGTAGCGCGGAAAGATCATCGTCTCCCGTTTCACTTTTTTGCCGCCGAGCTGCTTTTCCTCGACCTGGAGATGGATGAACCGCGCCAGGATGTCGAGGAGGCTGTGCCGTTCGAGGACCTCTTCCCAGAGATAGGCGGTTTTGTAACCTCCTGGATTCTCCGGGTTGCCTGCTCCGCCTCCGCAGCCCCTGTTGAAGGGCAGAAAATAGGTGCTGCGGCCGGAAAGCCGCGTGGCCATGTAAACCTCGTCGGTGTCCAAGGCGAAGTGGACCAGCGTGCGCCTCTTGAACTGGAAGATCGGATCCGCCGGGTCGCGGTCGTTCTTGTATTGTGTGATCGCATGCCGCCAGGTCTGGGCGGTCATGGGGTTTTTGAGTTCCAGCGTAGATACGGGGATGCCGTTCAGGGCCAAGGTGACATCGAGGGTATTGCCGTGCTTGGCCGAATAGCGAAGCTGGCGGGTCACCGTGAGCCGGTTGGCCACATAGAGTTTCCGGGTGTCAGGATTCATTCCGCTCGCCGGGGCGAAGTAGGCCGCGCGAAACAGCTTGCCGAAGCATTTGAATCCGTGTCGCAAAACGGAGAGGCAGCCTTCATGGTCGGAGTTGAGCGCCCGGCAGAGGTCGTCCAGCAGCGTATCTTGGGCCTTCTCCTTCTGGAGATTGGCGAGGTATTCCCATTCCTTGGGTTGCGTCGTCTGGATGAAGGCGATCACATCGGCGGGAAACAGGGCGCGCAACGGGTCGAACGCTTCCCTGTCGCCCTTCTCGTAACCGCCTGCGGTGGTCAGGTGATGCTCGATGGCGGTCTCGAATGCGTATTCGGTGTATGGTTTCATGGTTATTCCCATTCCGTCATTGTAGGGGCGAAAAATCTTTCGCTCCTCGGCGAAACATTTTTCGCCCCGACGAAATCATTCGCACCCACGGATGGATTTTCCCGATCCAAGGACCATTGCGCCGGGTTGTTGACAATGTATTCCCGGACGCGGTTCAATTCATCGTTGTTTCGAATGACATGTTCGTAATAATTGCGTTGCCAGACATCATGCACATTTGCATGGGTGCGCATCCATTTGGTGACCCCGATTTTGAAACCGCGAATGATGGAACCGATGGTCTTTGATGTGCCGTGTGGCCGTTGACCCGGTTGTAGGGGCGAAACATTTTTCGCCCCTACCGTATGTTTCGCCCCTACGGTGTCGGTAATCATCAAAACCCCATGGACATGATTCGGCATTACCACAAACGCATCCAATGTAACATCGGGAAAATGGCAGGGTATTTCATTCCAGCATTCCATAGCCATCCGCCCCGCATCGTTCAACCGCATTTGCCCATTTGCGATGTCCCCGAAAAGGCATACCCGGTTCGTTGCGCAAACCGTCAGGAAATACGCCCCGGCCCGGGAATAATCATACCCCTGCAACCGGATTGAACGGCGGTTGGGCCAGGTGGGGCATGGCAGGGGCGAAACATTTTTCGCCCCTACCGTATGTTTCGTCCCAACCATAGGGTTGTTATTCATTTTGCGTCTCCTTGCGTACGTCGATCTTGCCCGTGACTGCCGCAGAAATCAGGGCAGAACGGTAATCCATTAGCTGTTCAATCGACCCCCCGACCTTTCTCGTCAGGTCGTTGAGCCGCTTCCACATGCCATCGAGATAGGCCACAATTTCGGCCTGCTCATCGACCGGCGGGACAGGCACGATAAGGTTGGCGTACTTCTCGGCGCTCACGTTCTGGATCGTGGCTTGAATGAACGATGAACCGAGCCACTGCCAGTACTGTTGGGAATTGGTGAAGTAGTTGACGAAGCGCGGCATCATGCGGGCCGGGTTGAACCGGGCTCGAATCAGGTAACCGGCGTATGCAGCGCGGCCCCAGGATGGCTCGTAGTAGAAGCTTTTTCCGACTGTAGCACCGCTACGGGCAAGCAGGAGATCGCCTTCTTTAAGGAGGTACGGACGAGCGACATCTTCAGGCAGAGACTTGAATGTGTCCCCTCGCAAGCGGCCGTTCTCGTCGACATCGGTAATCCGGATGTAACGCGGAAGATCCGGATCGTCCAGTTCGGCGGATTCATTGGCCCCGTACTTGAGCGGTTCGGAAACGAGGAAACGCAGTCGTTTCGCTTGCCAATGCCTCGGAATCTCACCCAGCCACTCGATGCCGGAGTCTTTCATCGGGGCGTTGGGGTCGAGGCCCTTGGTCACGGCGTGGCTGATCAGGGCGGATCGCTTCTCCTGCAGCAACTCGATCTGCCGCCGCTTCTTTTCGATCAATGCATCGATCCGCGCTGTCTCGCGGTCCAGAAAGGCGGCGATGGCGCGTTGCTCGGGGAAAGAGGGCACCAGAATCACGAAGCCACCCAGTTCTTCTGCATTGAGGTGCGGCTGGGCTGCACGAAGACGCTCCAGGTATATCTGACCGTGAAGCATGTACTTGGAGAGCAACACCCACCCCACGAAAGGTGCGTGCGCTTTGGCAACGGTGAGCACCATGTCATATCCGGCGATGCACCCGTCAACATCCTCCGTGATGATCGCAGAATCGCCCGTATAGGCACCGCTACGGACAACTAATATTTCGT
>JAKLHY010000016.1 GCA_022709905.1 Verrucomicrobiota bacterium
ATACACTCCTTCCCTCGTGCCTTGCCCCAGGCCAATTTGAGTGCAACAAATGTATAGCTTATTTCTTGACGGACCCTAAGCCGAACAGCTCATCTGACTCGGGCTGTTCACTTGGGGATCCATGTAATAGGATGGACGGTATTTCTGTGGCAATGCACTCTTTCGCAAAGATGTAAGCAGCTCCGAGACCGGAGAAACTGAAACCTTGTAAAAAGAAGGACCCAGGTTCACACGATCCGCGTATCGCTGTGCGGATTCCTCGGTTGAGAACAGAAGCAGACGATAAAAATCAGGCTGCGGCGCATCGAACAGCGGGTGCAAGTGATTTCTGTCCGGCGAATAATGGACCGCCCGACCGCCAAAAGACCGGAGGAAATAAAATTTGTCCAAACTCATGCCTAACAATGAGCAGTTTCTGTACCGAACGAATCGATACTTCACGATTTAGCCTGGTTTCGCGCTCCATTTCTGCCTCCATTGGGGTGTGGCTTGGTTTCCTTCGACTCGATCGAGTCGAAAGCGGTTTGCCCCAGTGGAATCCAATGCCCTTCAATAAAGGTATCGTTATTTGAGCGCCGGGACTCTATGCTCTCGTCGCAGATCATGAAACCCGGATTCCTGGTAGCCTTGGCAGTTGTTGCCGTTTTTGCGGCCATCGGATGGTTCCAATCGCGGAACCGCGACTCTGCTTCCAAGAAGGTGCAACCCACACCCGCAGCGGCTGATTCCGGCTTTACAGGTTCTTCGCCCTGCCGCGAATGCCATGAGGGATTTTATCAAAAGTGGGCCACCTCGTTCCATGGGCTGGCGATGCAGCCGTATACCCCGGAATTCAGCAGTCAAAATCTTCCTTCACATCACCAGGAGATCACGATCGGCCAGTATCGTTACCGGGCGGAAACCGGCCCGGAGGGTGGCTTTGTCTCGGAACAAGGCCCCGATGGATCAAAGAAATACCCGATCGCGCACGTGATGGGTGGCAAGAACGTCTTCTATTTTCTCACTCCCCTGGATCGCGGCCGTTTGCAGGTCTTGCCGGTGTCTTACGATGTCCAGCGCAAAGAATGGTTCGACACCACCGCCAGCGCCATGCGGCATTTTGGGACTATTTCCGAAGAACCCTATCACTGGACAGACTGGCCCTATACCTTCAACACAGCCTGCTACGGATGCCACGTGAGCCAGCTCGACAAGAATTACGACCTGCGGACCGACACTTACCACACCCGCTGGCGTGAGCCCGGCATCAATTGCGAAACCTGCCACGGGCCGGCTCAAGCCCATCTCAACGCGGTCCGCCAGCCCGCCCCGGATGGAGTCGCCCGCGATCCGCAAATCATCAGCACTCGCAAATTTTCACCCGATCAGATGAATGCGCTATGCGCCCCCTGCCACGCCAAAATGATGATTCTCACCACGAATTTCCTTCCGGGGGATCGTTACTTTGATCACTACGATCTGGTGACCTTCGAACATCCCGATTTTTATCCTGACGGCAGGGATTTGGGCGAGAACTACACCTACACAACCTGGCGCCACAGCCCTTGCCTCAAGGCAGAACAATTCAATTGCGTCCATTGCCACACCTCGAGCGGCCGAATGCGCTTTGGCGCAGCCGATGCCAACCAGGCTTGCATGCCCTGCCATCAAGAGATCGTGAACAATCCCGCCGCCCACTCGCATCATCCCGCCGGCACCCCAGGCAGCGAGTGCTTTGCCTGCCACATGCCCAAGACCGAATTTGCCCGAATGAAACGCTCCGATCATTCCATGCGGGCCCCGACCCCTGCCGCCACCCTGGCCTTTCAATCGCCCAACGCCTGCAATCTCTGCCATACGAATCACGACGCCGCCTGGGCCGATGGCTGGGTCCGACAATGGTATTCCCGCGATTACCAGCAACCTGTGCTCGAGACCGCCCGACTGGTCGACGAGGCCCGACGGAATCAGTGGAAACGGCTGCCGGAGATGTTGGCCTATATCCGACGCCCGAATCGTGACGAGATCTCCGCCAATGCCTTGGTGCGGCTCCTGGCCAACGCCCCTTCCCCCGAGGTCCGCTCCACCTTGCTGGATCTTCTCCGCGATCCATCCCCTTTGATTCGGGCCAGCGCAATCACCTCTCTGGGCAGTCCGTCGGATTCCAACAGCCTGGGACCCTGGGTCCAGGCCACCACGGATCCCTTTCGCGTCGTCCGGATTCGCGCCGCCAGCGCCCTCGCCGCCGTGCCCCCGGAGCAGATTGCCGCCGAAGACCGGCCTGCCGTGGAAAAGGCCAAAATTGAATACCTGGACTTGATGCGCGCTCGCCCCGATGATGCCGCCTCCCATCACAACCTGGGCTCTTATCACCACCAGCGACGCGAGCTCGACCTCGCCTTGGACAGTTACAGGACCTCCGTTCGTCTTCAGCCCGACAACGTGCCGTCCCTCGCCAACCTGGCGATCCTCTACAACGAAATGGGTCAGAACGCGCAAGCCGAGTCCTCCTTGCGTCAAGCCCTTCGGCACCAACCCACCAATTCCCTCCTGAACTTCAACCTGGGCTTGCTCCTGGGTGAAATGGGACGTCCGGCCGAGGCTCGCAACGCCCTCCTGACCGCCCTTCGATCCGATCCCAACCTCGCCGCCGCCGCCTATAACCTCGGAGTTCTCATGGCCCAGGATCGCCAGATCGACCAAGCCATCTCCTGGTGCCAACGCGCCCTCCAACTTGCCCCTGACAATTCCCGTTACGCCTATACGCTCGCCTTCTACCTTGATCAGCAAGGTAACACCCCCTCGGCGATCCAAACCCTCCAACCGTTCGTCGCCCGCTCCACAACCGATCCTGATATCTACCTCCTGCTCGGTGGGATCTACGAAAAGTCGGGAAAACGTTCCGAAGCGCTCTCCCTTTACCAGCAAGCCGCATGGAACGACCTCCTGCCCGAAAATGTGCGCAACCAGTTTGCACAACGTGTTCAAGCACTTGGCAGAAGCAACCCTTAAACCGGTTTTCGCGACACAATATGACGCAGCTGCTTCGAATTTTGTCGCAGCGACTGGTTTGTTTGACAGCCTTTTAGGGTCTGCCCTTAATTTAATAGTTAACTGTCTGTTGCCGTGGGCGGTCGGTTCGCTTTACCCGCTTGAGCGTGGATGAATCCCGACGAGCCTCGTGCTTCCATTGGTCCTGTTGCTGGCTCATCGCGCCCACGAACCCAGCCCCAAGCCAATCGTCACGTTCCGTTGGTTCAGCCCCCCATCCTGCAGCCACGGGCACTCGGGCGATCGGCGTCGGCCATGAAAATCGGCTTGTGATCGCTGCCACGGAAACCCGCGATTTCGGCGGCATCGAGGCTCGAGTTCCCAGCCTGGATTTGAACCTGCCGGAAGACCCCGGGATAAGGTCATTTCTGCCCTGTGTTTCGCTGGCCGTTATGATTCAGCGCAATCGCCAGCTACGCGAGTGGTTCCCGACGGGTCTGCGTCGCCCCGAGGAACGTTGGGCGGCGAAAACTTTGGACGAGTTCCACCTCTGATCCCTTGTGGAACTTGGCCCTCGGATATGGGAGGCGCAGGGAGAGCCGCGCGGGGTGCTGGCATTTGTGGCCCCTTTGGAATTTTCAAGCGGGCGATGGATTTTGGCGTGTATTTAAATCCTTTGACGGCTTTGACGGGTTATCTTAGCGTTGGCTGAACGATTTTTCGTTGGTTAACATGCTAGGATTCATCATAAAGAAGGTCATCGGGACCAAGAACGACCGCGAAGTCAAGCGATTGCGGGGCTTGGTTGCCGAAATCAACCGGATTGAAGAGGGGCTGCAGTCTCAGCCGGAGGAGTATTTGCGGCAGAAGACGACGGCCTGGCAGGAGCAATTCTCCAAGATCCAGGACAATGCCGAGCTAGCTGAGGCCCTCAAAGCGGCCCTGCCGGAGGCGTTTGCGTTGGTAAAGAATGCCTGCCGACGCCTGCTGGGCCGCGAGATCACGGTCCGCGGGCATCCGCTCAAATGGGACATGGTGCCCTTTGATGTCCAGCTGATTGGCGGGATGGCCCTGCACAACGGCAAGATTGCCGAAATGGCCACCGGCGAAGGCAAAACCCTGGTCGCCACGCTGCCGGTATACCTGAACGCCCTGACTGGCCGCGGCGTCCACATCGTGACGGTGAACGATTACCTCGCCGCCCGCGACAGCGAATGGATGGGCGCCGTCTACCAGTTTCTTGGCCTCAAGGTCGGATGCATCCTGCACGACCAGCCGCCCAGCGTCCGCCGCCAGCAATATTACTGCGACGTGACCTACGGCACGAACGCCGAGTTCGGCTTCGACTATCTGCGGGACAACGGCATGGCGCTTCGCGCCGAGGAACAAGTGCAGCGCGGTCATTACTTCGCCATTATCGACGAGGTGGATTCCATCCTCATCGATGAAGCACGCACGCCGTTGATCATCAGCGGTCCCGCTGTGGTGAGCGTCGACAACGCGCTCTACGACAAGTTCAAACCCCCCGTCACCTCTCTCGTTTCCACCCAGGAGCGTTTGTGCAATCGATTCCTCGATGAAGCCCGCAAACTGATCGCCAAGCTCCATCCCGAAGACGGCTCGGAACCCGCTGAAAAGGAGAATCTGGAGCAGCAAATCGGCTTGCTGCTCTACAAGGTTCGGCTCGGCAATCCCAAGATGAGCGCCCTGGCCAAGGTTTTGGAGGATCCCGAAAACCTTCGCCTGACGAACCAGGCGGAGCTCATGCTCCATGGGGATCAGTCCAAGAAATCGCTCTACGCCCAGAAAGAAGAGCTCTTTTTCGCCATCGACGAAAAGGGTCACGATGCGGACCTGACGGACAAAGGCCGCGCGTTCATGAGCCCGCAGGATCCGGATGCCTTTGTGCTGCCCGATCTGGCCATTGCGCTGCATGAAATCGATTCCGGACCCGAAACCGATGTCCAGAAACGGATGGAGGCCAAGCGCCAGATTCAGGCCAATTACGAAAGCAAGGCCCAGCAGATCCATGTTATTTCGCAGCTGCTCCGCGCTTACTGTTTATACCAGCGCGACGTCGAATACGTGGTGCAGGATAATAAGGTGATCATCGTGGACGAGCACACGGGCCGTCTGATGACCGGCCGCCGCTGGAGCGATGGCCTGCATCAGGCCGTCGAGGCCAAGGAAGGCGTCGAGATCGAGCGGGAAACCCAAACCCTGGCCACCATCACGATCCAGAATTATTTCCGCCTTTACCGCAAACTGGCCGGCATGACCGGCACCGCGGAAACCGAGGCATCCGAGTTTTTTGACATATACAAGCTGGGGGTGATGGTCATTCCCACCAACAAACCGGTTCAACGCAAGGACAGCAACGATTCGATCTACAAAACCAAACGGGAGAAGTTCAACGCCGTCCTCAAGGAAATCACCGAGACCCACCAGAAAGGACGCCCGATTCTCGTGGGCACCGTGTCAGTCGAGACCAGTGAGATGCTGTCGCACATGCTCAAGAAGGCCGGCATCATCCACTCGGTTCTCAACGCCAAGTATCACCAGCAGGAAGCCGAAATCATCTCGCGCGCCGGTCTGCGCGGAGCGGTGACCATTGCCACCAACATGGCCGGGCGCGGCACGGATATCAAGCTGGGACCGGGCGTGCCCGAGGTAGGCGGGTTACACGTCATGGGAACCGAGCGGCATGAGGCCCGCCGGATTGACCGGCAGCTGCGCGGTCGTTGCGCGCGCCAGGGTGATCCCGGCTCCTCGCACTTTTTCATCTCGCTGGAAGACGACCTGATGCGCCTGTTTGGTTCGGATCGCATCGCCAAAGCCATGGAACGGATGGGCTGGGAGGAGGGACAGGAACTCACCCATGGCATGCTGAATCGGTCGGTGCAGACCGCCCAGAAACGGGTCGAACAACACAATTTCCAGATCCGCAAACGCACCCTCGAATACGACGACGTGATGAACAAACAGCGCGAGGTCATCTATGGCTTCCGCAACGAGGTCATCCACGCCGAAGACGTCCGGGATCGCCTCATGGACGTCATGGAGGAAGTCGTTGTGCCGAAGGTGACCGCTTTCAGCGCAATCGACAATGATGTCCGAGACTGGAAAATTCGCTCGTTGCTCGACTGGATTAATTACAACTTTCCTTTGGGCATTCGGGAGGAAGACCTGATCAAGACGGCCGATGGGGCCGAGGAAAAGCCGGTGCCGGGTTCGTTGTTCGATGGTTTAAGCCCGGCCCAGTATGCCGTTTGCCGGATGATCATCCAGGCGGTGCGCGATGCTTACGAGCTCAAAGCCAAGTTTGAAGATGTCAACGCCATCAAGGCGATCGAGCGCTACACGATTCTGAGCGCGATCGACAAGCTCTGGCAGGAACATCTCTACTACATGGACAGCTTGCGCAACGCCATCGGCCTGCGGGCTTATGGTCAGCGGGATCCCCTGATCGAGTATAAGGCCGAGGCCTACAAGACCTTCGAGGAGTTGATGGTCAACATCAAGACCGAGATCTGCCATAATATCTTCCGAAGCGCCTCGAGCATGATGGCTTTCGAGCAGTTCCTGCGCAACCTGCCGCAAAACATGGTGCATCACTCCACCAGCGCCTATGGCGGGCAACCCACCCCGGAACAGCAATCCAAAGCCAGCCAGATGGTGAACGAAGCCACCGAAGCCGTGGCCAAAGCCAAACCCGTCCGCGCCGGCCCGAAAGTGGGCCGCAACGACGCCTGCCCCTGCGGCAGTGGCAAGAAATTCAAACACTGCTGCGGCCGCTGAACCCTCGGCAATCCCCCGACCGCGGATTCCGGAGGGCCGAGTTCCACGAGGCCCGCCTGTGGAAGCCTGAGGACGCGCAGAGCTCGTCCAAGGTTCAAGGCTTGTCGGCAAGTCCCCGAGTCCATTCCCCGGGTTTCAAAGAAGCCGGGAAGTTTCGTTCCAGGACGTTTGGGGTGCAGGCATGCCGGCCGGTGTGGCCTCTGGCATTGTGCTTTTCATCGAGTCCAGCCGGGGCGCCTTTCGCGCGGGACCTGGCCGTTCGGGATTGCGTCGGCTGAACATGTGATCGACCACCGAGACGGACGTGGGGACGACCCGGTATCCTGCCGGGGCCACTGAACCGTCCTTCCTCACGTCCGTCTTTGATAGTTACGGCCGGGAACGGATTGATTTATCAAAAAAAATGGAATTTTCCATGATCGATCTTGGACTGCGGCCAAACGGGGCACGGAATTTATTCCGCATCAACAGGCCGGGCGGACTGAATTCCGCGCTTCTTTGCGCATGGCGATTGGGATCAGGTGGGGAAGGCCAGCAGCAATTTTTTTATTTCGCGCAGACGGCCCGGGGCGGTGGTTTTGGTCAGACGAGGAAACTTGCCATTGACCATGAAGTATTCCCCAAACCGGGTCAGCATCAATTTATTGCCTCGGGTTTCCATCCGTTCGAAGCCTCGAGCCGCGGCCAGGATCTTGAGTTCGGTCACCATCAGGAGCCGTTCCGCGGGCTCAGGCAGGGGCCCAAAACGATCGGTGAGTTCGGTCCGAAGGCGGTTAAGCGAAGCCAGGTCTGTTGTTTGGGCCAGCTTGCGGTAGACATCGATCCGTTGTTGCGGATCGGGCACATAAGCCAGCGGAAGTGCGGCGGTGGTTCGAGGGATTTCGGTGTCGGGAGGTTCGGGAATCGAGTCAGACTCAATATAGGCGACGACTTCGCGCGGCACCTGGATTGCGGAGGGTTCTTCATCCATCGGGGATCGCCGAGGCCTGCGAGGTCCGGGATCAGTTTTGGGCCGGACAGGATCGGCATCGAGGAAATCAAAGACCACCTGCACGTCAATTCGCGGCTTGACGGTTTCGCCCTTGAGGGCGGCCACGCTTTGTTTTAGGAGCTGGCAATATAAATCAAAACCGACCGCGGTGATGTGGCCGCTCTGCTCGAGTCCCAGCAGATTGCCGGCCCCGCGGATTTCCAAGTCGCGCATGGCAATTTTGAAGCCGCTGCCGAGACTGGAATACTGCTTGATGGCGCTGATCCGTTTGCGGGCATCGGCTAGCAGCGTGGCATGACGTGGCAGCAGAAAGTAGGCGTAGGCCTGATGCTTGTAGCGTCCCACGCGTCCCCGCAGCTGATAGAGATCGCTCAACCCGAACCGGTCGGCGCGATCGATCAGGATGGTATTGGCATTCGGGATGTCGAGGCCGCTCTCGATGATGGTGGTGGAAAGCAGGACGTCAACATCTCCATTGACAAACATTGACATAACGGATTCCAGATCGTCGCTATCCATTTGGCCGTGGCCGATCGCGATGCGAGCCTCGGGAACGAGCGCGCGCAGCCTCTGGCCCACGGTTTCGATGGTGGTGACGCGGTTATGGAGATAAAAGACCTGGCCTTGACGGTTGAGCTCGCGCCGGATGGCATCGCGGATCAAACGCTCGTCGTAGGGCACAACATGGGTTTCGACGGGGAGCCGATCCTGGGGCGGGGTTTCGAGCGTGCTCATGTCGCGGGCCCCGGTCAGGGCCAGATAAAGGGTGCGCGGAATGGGAGTGGCGCTCAGGGTTAACACATCCACCAGCCGTCGCAGGCGTTTGAATCTTTCCTTGTGCAACACTCCGAACCGCTGTTCCTCGTCGATCACCACCAGGCCGAGGTCTTTGAAGACAATGTCAGGCTGGAGCAGCCGGTGCGTGCCGATCACCACATCGACCGAACCCGCGGCCAACTCGCGGATCACCCTGGCCTGATCGCGGCGGGAGCGAAAACGGGAGAGCAACTCAATGCGCACGGGATAATCGGCCACGCGTTCGCGGAAGTTGTTATAGTGTTGCTGGGCCAGAACCGTGGTGGGCACCAGGACCGCGGCCTGTTTGCCGCCCATCACGACCTTGAAAACCGCCCGCAGGGCAACCTCGGTTTTCCCGAAACCGACGTCCCCGCAAATCAAGCGGTCCATGGGCCGGGTCGATTCCAGGTCGCATTTCGTTTCGGCGATGGCCCGAAGCTGGTCTGGAGTTTCCGTGTAGAGAAACGCGCCTTCGAACTCGCGCTGCCACGGCGTATCGGGATCGAAGGCATGTCCGGCCTGAGAAGCCCTTGCCGCCTGGATGGACAACAATTCTCCCGCCAGGTCCCGCACCGCCTCGGCCGCCTGGGCTTTGGCCTTGATCCAGCGCGTGCCTCCCAGGGTGTTGAGCTGAGGCCTCGCCTTGCCCGCCCCGACGTACTTGCTGACGAGATGCGCCTCCGTTACGGGTACATATAACTTCGGCGGTTGCTGCTCGTTATCCCGCGGGGCGTATTCGATGACCAGGCATTCCTGGGTGCCTGTATCGGCGGATTCCTCGCCTGTCACTTTTTGAGAACGACGGCTGGGTGTGGCCGGGAGCACCTGTAATCCGAGGAACCGGCCAATCCCGTACTGGAGGTGAACCACGTAATCGCCTTCGTCCAAATCGCTGAAGTTGATTTCCCAGGCTGAACCCATGGCTTGGGCGTGGGGAGAACGCAAGCGGCGCGGGCGCGCCACTTTATAGCGCCCAAAGACTTCCGCATCGGTCACCACAACCAGCTTGGCCTCCGCGCAAATGAAACCACTCGATAACGCTCCGTGGGCAAGAAACGGCCTGGATTCCGGGGGTTCGGCCGCCTGGGCATCGGGATGGACTCGTTCTTCGCTGGAGCTGTCGGCGTGGGGATCGAAGCCGTAATCACGCCAAATCTCCTCAAAGCGCTGACGTTCGCCGTCATTGTTGCAGAAGATACTCACCAGGAAATGCTGGCGCATCCAGCGGTGGAGTTGCGCGAAAAATTCCCGCCGTTGCCTTTCGGCCACCGGGAGATCAGCCTTCGCCGTTTCCATCGGCCGAAAGGTTTCGAGCGAAGCCAGCCAGGATTGTTCCGGCAAACCCTCACGGACATCCAATCGGCAAACGGCCGTGTCTGCGATCCCACGGCAAACCTCCTCCCACGTCAGGAAGTAAGGATTGCCGGCAGGCTGCTGATCGAGATACCGACGGGCGGTTTCAGCCAGCCGTTCGGGTTCGCAGAAAACCAATCGGGCTCGAGGCGGCAGGTGATCCACCAGTGAACCCAAGCCCGGCAAGGATTCGCCGGATTTTGCGCTGTCCACCCGCCGCTTTAAGAGCCCCAGTTCTCCGCCAGGCGAGAAGGTGACCTCCTCGATCGCATCGCGAGACAATTGGGTTACAGGATCGAACCAGCGGAGGGACTCGAGCTCGCTTCCAAAAAACTCGAGCCGCACCGGCCAGGGTGTTGTCAGCGGATACACATCCAAAATGCCTCCGCGCAAGGCCAGTTCGCCTTTCTGGGTGACCTTGGCTTCCGGTTCATAGCCTTGAGACTCGAGCCATTCGATCAAATCGAGGGGATCGAGGGCATCGTCGCGTTGAACATGCCGGATGCGTTCACGCAGTTCACCGGGTGGAAACGTGCGCTGAAGAAGGGCTTTTCCTTCGGTCACGACAATGGGCGGCGGCAGGGCCGCGCCCGTCGTCATCCGATCCAGGTAAACCAGGGTGGCCAAACGATCGCTGATCACGTCGGCATGCGGCAGCTTTGATTCATGCGGCAAGATTTCCCAACCGGGATAATACAGCACGGGCTGTCGCATAACCTCCGGTTCCTCGGCAACGGCCTGCCGGGCCAGTTCCAGCCAAGTGGTGAGATCCTGCTCGAGTTGTTCCTGGAACTTGACGCCATCGGCTACAATCACCCAGGTCTGGCGCGGCATGCGTTGGGATAACGCGGCCACCAGAACCGCCAATCCGCTCGGGGCCACCCCCTCACAGGCGCAATAATCCTCCTGCTCCAGGCGTTGGACCAACGATTGGACCGCCGGAGCTAACCCTAGACGTTCAATGAGTTTGGCGCTCAACGTTGCTTCCGCGCCCGGGCACCCGCGAAACTACCGTCGCAAGGATGGATTCAATCGTCAAGGATGCCTTGGAACGTGGGAATCCCCGCACTTTGATGAAACCCCGGCCATGGCTATGGGGTATTCCTGATGAATCATCAAAACAACGATTCTATGAATAATATCGGTGTCCGGCTCAACGGTATGTGGCTGAAACGAAGTTCTCAGGCGGTTTGTGTGGCCCTGTCCTTAATGCCAGTCCTCGCCCTGGCGGAGTATAAAGAGGAATTCCACCAAACCTATCCCTTCTCGGAAAAGGGCGAAGTCAGACTGGATAACGTCAACGGAGCCGTCGTGATCACGGGCTGGGATCGCAACGAGGTGAAGCTGGACGCTGTGAAGCGCGCCCGTGTCGAGGCTGATCTCCCCGAAGTCAAGATCGATGTCCAGGCGAGCACCGATAAAATCTCGATTTCCACCAAGTACCCCCAGCGCAAATCGTTCTGGATCTTTGGCACCCGGAACAATTCCACTTCGGTGGCCTACGAACTCAAGGTGCCCAGGCAAGCGCACCTGGCCAAGATCAGCACCGTTAACGGCGGCATCGTGATTTCTGACGTCCGTGGTCCGGTTGATGCCTCGACCGTGAATGGAGGATTGAAGATTGACGGACTGCATTCCGAATGCCAACTCAGCACGGTCAACGGCAGCGCCGAAGCCACCTTCGGCTCTCTTGCGGGCGTGCAATCCATCCATATGAGCACGGTCAACGGCAGTGCGGTTTTAAGAGTCCCCCAATTAACCGACGCCGACATTTCCGCAACCACGGTCAATGGCAGCGTGAAGAACGACCACGGGATTGCCCTGAAGAAAAACGGCAATGCCAACAAAGAGCTTCACACCCGCCTGGGCAATGGAAAAACGCGTATCAGACTCTCCACCGTGAACGGCAGTGTCATGCTCAACAAAATCGCGGGCGGCGAACCCCCCGAAGCCAAGGTGGAGAAGTAAGAGCGAGACAGCGCCTGGGCTATTCCTTACAGAGAAAAAGCCGTTATGCATCGAGTTGACCAATCTGTTGAGTTGTTTCGTGGGGGATACACGTGTTCGCAGGCCATTCTAATGACTTACGGTCAATCACTAGGCCTGCGCGGGGATCAAGCCTGTCGGCTGGCAGCCGGCTTCAGCGGCGGCCTCAGGATGGGAGAAACTTGTGGCGCCGTCACTGGGGCCATCATGGTTTTGGGTCTTGCATTGGGTGATTCGAATCCTCAGGACCAGCAAGCCAAGGCCAGAACTTACGCGGCTGTGGTTGAATTCGAGAAACGATTTGCCGCTCAGGCGGGCTCCACGTGTTGCCGTGATCTCCTCGGCTTGGATGTCCGAGAACCGGAGCAATTGGCAAAAGCCCGAGAGACCGGCTTGTTTAAAACCCTTTGCCCGCGATTTGTCGAAACCAGCGCTCGGATCCTGGAGTCCATAATGGCTGAAACGCCAGCCGATAACTGCCCGCCGTGATCGATCACTTATCGCATTGCACTTCATGGGGGAGGGGTGATAATGCCTTTGAAGAGAGTGAACACACGGTATTGCGGCAGTCATGATTGAATGGAACATACAATCGCGGTCGAAGGCGTGTCAGGCCTGCGCCAAGGCTTTCGCCGACAAGGCGCCCTATTTCACGCTGCTTTTTCAACATCGGCATCACCTGGAACGTCTCGATGTGTGCCCACAGTGTTGGGCAAGCCAGTACAGTCAGGGCGCCATGGATCGCAAGGGCTTCATTTCCTTCTGGCAAGGAGTGTTTAACGTCCCGCCCCCACCCCCGCCCGAGCCTGTGCCCAAAGAGAATGTCGAGAGCATGCTCCGGCGATTGTGCGAGTCGAACGAACCGGAGCACATCGGTGTCCGATATGTCCTGGCTGTCATGTTGGAGCGCAAGCGGTTGCTCAAGATCAAGTCCCAGGTCCAAGAAGACGGGCAGCGTGTCTTTTTGTACGAGCACGTCCGCAGCGGCGATGTATTTTCGATTGTGGACCCCAACCTGCAGCTGGATCAACTCGAACAAGTCCAACACCAAGTCATGGCCCTCCTCGAGCATGGTCCGGAGGCTTTGGCGAAACCTTTGGCGCCGGCGGATTCGACTTCGACGACGGAAAATCCCTCTCCTGGAGTCGATGAATCGCCGGTCTCCGATCCACCGGATGCAGCCGAGGATTCCACGGAAGGGCCGTCTCAAGGTCAGGCCCACGAGGAAATGACGGCTGTCGAATCGCCGAAGCCTGTCGTCTCAGAAACTGCCGACAACAGGACATGAGGATTTGACGCTATATGCTGGCCACGAAAGCCGACCCTGGACCTGTGATGTCTGGCGATCCCAAAACGGGAGAGTCTCCAGCCTCCAAATGGCTGGAGTTGCAGGATCTCCTCAATTATCGTTTCAACAATCCTCTCCTGCTGGAACTAGCCCTGACGCATCCCTCGGCCACCATGGAACGTGAGACGGGAGCGCAGACCAATTACCAACGCCTCGAGTTCCTTGGCGATGCGGTGCTCCAGCTGGTTTTTTCCTCCGAGCTCTACACGCGCTTCGCCGACGCCAACGAAGGTGTTCTGACCAAGGCGCGCGCCCAATTGGTCAACAGCCATACGCTGGCCGCCAAAGGCCGACGACTGAGTCTCGGCAGTTTTCTCATCCTCAGCCACGGAGAAGAACTGAACGGGGGACGCCAACGTCTTTCCGCTCTGGCCGACGGGTTTGAGGCCCTCCTCGGAGCCATTTTTTTGGACTCCGGATATGAGTCGGTCAAGGCGATCATCCTTCATCTATTTGAGGATTCTCTTTGCCAGATCCAACATGTCCCTGTCCTGAGCAATCCCAAGGGTGAGTTGCAGGAGCTTATACAATCAAAGTCGGGTGAATCCCCTCGCTACCATCTGGAATCCACCTCAGGTCCGGATCACGATCCGGTCTTCGAGAGCACCGTGCGTCATCAGGGAGTTGAATTGGGCCGCGGTCGAGGCAAGAGCAAAAAAGAAGCCGAGATCCATGCCGCATTAGATGCCTTGAAGAAACTCCAACCACAGGCCCCTGTCTCCGCCGATCCATTGGAGCCCGAGTCCCCGACCGGAACCGGCGATGTTTGAGGCTCAACGGGCTGTAACGGCCGAGCCAACGCAGGCCCAGGCCAAAAGGACCCTGTCTCAACGAGATGGAGCCGAAGGAGGGCGGGGGCTTCGTTCCGTGCTCAGGCCCGGAACAGATGGGTGATGCTGATTTGCAGTCCGGGGAATTGCTCTTCCTGCAACAGATCGCTGCCTGCCAGAATGTGCCTTAACACCATGCCATAGGGACTGCCGTGATAAACCTCGACGTTGTCATAACGAGGATCCACCATCCAAAGGCGGGTCAGATTGGCATCTTCGTATATGCCTTTCTTCACGACGGTGTCCGTGTGGTGATCCTCGGAACTGATGACTTCGACGGCGAGCCAGATTTTCTTGCTGGGATGACTGACGACGGCAACATCAGGCCTGACAATGGTGCCGGCGGAGAGCTGGACAATGGAACGGCTGTCGAGCAGGCGCAAGGACGCGTTGGCCTGAAGGCTCACGCTAATGAGTTCGTGCAGGCGCTGGCAGATCGCCTCGTGCCTCAGGCTCGGAGGGAGCCGCAGGTAGGTCTCACCCTCGACGATCTCTTCGTAAGGCAGGCTCATGATGGAGACAGGATGTTACGAAGAAACCGGCCGGTGTGCGATCTTTTATTTTTAGCCAAAGCCTCGGGGGTTCCAGCCGCAACAATCCGCCCTCCATCGTCCCCGGCCTCGGGTCCCAGGTCAATCAGCCAATCGGCCTCGGCAATCAACTCCAGATTGTGTTCAATCACAATTACCGAGTGCCCGGCGTCCACGAGGCGCTGCAGGACTTCGACCAGGCGGACGACATCGGCGCTGTGCAATCCAATGGTGGGTTCCTCCAGGAGGAAGAGTGATCCTGAGGCCGCTCGGGATCCGCGGGCTTTGGGGGGTGGGGCATCAGACCGCGGGCTGGCAGTGCGCGGCATCTTGAGACCGGAGAGGAGGTGGGTGACGAGTTTCACCCGCTGGGCTTCGCCGCCACTCAGCGTGGGACTCGTCTGGCCGAGTTTGAGGTAATCCAAGCCGGTATCGATCAGCGCCTTCAAGGGCTGTCGGATCGCCGAATGGTTGGCAAAGAACAAGGCGGCGTCGGCTACGCTCATCTCGAGCACCTGGGCAATGTTGCGTCCCTGATATTCGATATCGAGGGTTTCACGCGTAAATCGAGATCCGCCGCAGCTTTCGCAGCGAATGAAGGCCGGCGGCAGAAAATTCATCGTGAGCTTGACTACGCCTGCGCCCTCGCAAGTCGGACAACGGCCCTGGGCGCTATTGAACGAGAAGCGGCTGGGCGAATACCCCCGCAGACGCGATTCGGGCACTCGTGCGAAGAGCTGGCGAATTTCATCGAAAAACCCGACGTAAGTGGCTGGAATGGAGCGAGGAGTCCGTCCAATGGGCGACTGGTCAACTTCATGGATCGCCCGGAGGTGATCCCAGCCCTCCAACTGCATGGGCGCAAGGTCTCCCTTGCCGCCGAGTCTGCCCTCGACACAGGGACGCAGACACTCCCGGATCAGCGTGCTTTTTCCAGAACCGCTCACTCCGGTGACCACCACCAGGCGGTTCAGAGGAAAATTCACGGTCAAGTTTTTGAGATTGTTTCGATTCGCGTTGCGCAGCACCAGCATCGACGAGCCATCCGATAGACCCTCTGCATCCCGGATCCGAACCGGGCGGCGTTCGCCGCGCGCCGGATAGGTGCGATGGCGCCGCAGGCACTGGCCGGTCACGGAATCCGCATGCTTCAGCAGTTGGCTCAACGTGCCGGAAGCGACCACCTGCCCGCCTTGCCGACCTGCGCCGGGCCCGAGATCCACAATAAAATCAGCCCGGCGCAGGGTGGCTTCGTCGTGTTCCACCACCACCAGGGTGTTGCCCCGGGCTTTGAGGGCCTCCAAGGTATCCAGCAACTGCTCATTGTCCCGCGCATGCAGGCCAATGGTCGGTTCGTCCAACACGTACATAACGCCGCTCAGGTTCGAACCCAGCTGCGCCGCCAGCCGGATCCGCTGCGATTCGCCTCCGGATAATGTGGTCACCGCCCGCCCCAGTTGCAGGTATCCCAGACCCACCGTCTCCAGGAAACGCAGCCGCTCGCGAATTTCTGGTATGATATCCCGAGCAATCAATCCGGCGCGCCCCGTGAAAAATCGGGGCTGAAAAGACTCTGCTGCCGTCTCGACAGACCAGCCCGACACCGTCTCCAAAGTAATCTCAGAATCCGATGGGCCGCTGTCTCGATCGGGTGACGGTCCCAGAGGCAGCCGAACCGCGCGAGCCAATGCATTCAGCCGGCTGCCGCCGCATTCCGGACAGGGCTCGCGCTTGCCCTCCATCCAATCAAACCACGATTCCTCGATGTCCTCGGCCCGAGCTCCTCGTTCGACTTCCGGCAAATAAAACAGTTCTCCAAATCCGCGACAACGAGGACACCAGCCCCGCGCGGAATTGAAGCTGAGCATCTTCGGATCCAGGGTCTCATAAGACTGACCGCAGTCGGGACAGACCTGTTCCAGCGAGTGCACAGTCTGTTTCCTGGCGTTATCCAGGGCGTAAAGGGTGCCTTGCCCAAGCCGCAACGCTTCTTCAATCAGCTTGCGCGGCTGCGCAGGGGATGCTTGAGATCGCTTTCGTCCCTCTTCCAGGACGCCGACGACAATTTCGACGTTATGCTCCTGAAACCGCGCCAGGCGCAATGGTTCGGATGTGGGGTGGATTCGGCCATCGGCGCGAATCTCGGCATAGCCCCGCTGGGATGCCCACACTGCGACGTCGGAGTGAAATCCTTTTCGATTCCGCACCACCGGCGCCAACAAGAGCAGGTCGCCACGCTTTTTCTGTTCTGCTCGCAGTTGTCGCTCCAACTGATCGCGTGTCTGACGGGCAACCGGCAGTTGACAGGCGGGACAGTAAATCGTTCCCAGCCGCGCGAAAAGCAATCGGACAAAGTGGAAAACCTCGGTCACCGTTCCGACCGTGCTCTTGCCGCCTCCCCGTGTCGTGCGCTGTTCAATGCTGACGGTCGGGGGCAATCCCGAGATCAGGTCAACGTCCGGCCGCGCCATCTGGTCCACAAACTGCCGCGCATAGGCGTTCATCGAATCCAGGAACCGCCGCTGGCCCTCGGCAAACAGGATGTCGAAGGCCAGCGTGCTCTTGCCGGATCCGCTGACTCCGCTGATCACCACCAGCCGATCCCGGGGAAACGCCAGGGTGATGTCTTTCAAGTTATGTTCCCGGGCGCCGTGAATCACGATGCGCTCGAGGCTTTCTGACTGTTGTCGTGCCATGATCTGACGATGCAACCGCTTGAGCCGATCCACAGATCGATCGGCAAACCGAAATCATACGCCCGATTTCGTCCCGCTCATTCGAGACACAGTGCTCTACCGAAGGTCATAAGTCCAGAATGGCCCTTCGGATGAGCGTCGGACCAGCCGCGACGCCACGGGGTTGGATTCTGTCCAGCAGTTCCGAGCCCCCCCGCCGTAGCCCTGGAATTCGATCTCGAAACCAGTTGAAAATGGCGAAACAAGCGGGCTAGGATCAGGCCATGAAACGAATATGGGCATGGTCAGTCGCGCTGGCATTCGTGCTCAGCGCCGCGGGGTGGGCGGAGACCCTGGAGGAAACCTACATCCGGATCTATCATTTGATCCAGGATGCGGACAGCTTCCAGCGATCGGGTCAGAACCTGCAGGCCTATGATAGGTATGTGCAGGCTCAGACGGCTTTGCGGCAGCTTCAGAAAGTGAATCCCGGCTGGCAGGTCAATCTCATCAATTACCGGTTGAACTATATTAAGCAGCGGCTTGGCCAGTTGCCGATTCCCCCCGCCTCCCAGAAACAAGGCCCATCGATTGCCGGCCCGGAAGCAGCCGCGGCCACCCCCGCCGCTCCAGGGAAGGAACCAGACGCTTCCGCTCCCGAAGGCGCGTCCAGCCAAGTGCTTCAGTTGACCGACGCCGTTCGGAGGCTGGAATCCGAAAAAACCCTCCTGGAGGCGCGTCTCAAGGAGGCTTTATCGGCCCAACCCGCTTCGGTGGATCCGCGCGAGCTGGCCAAAGCGGAAACCCAATTGCGTTCTCTCCAAAAGGAAAACGACCTGCTCAAGACCACCCTGCAGCAGGAGCAGGAGCGAATCGGCAAATTGATCGATCCCGCCGTCATGGCGAAAACACAGCAAGCCCTGGAAGACGCCAATCGCCGTTTAACGGAACAAGTCCAGTTGGTTGCCACGCTGACGGAGGAGAAGAAAGTTTTAGAATCGCGCGCGAGCGGCGCCGGAGATCGGAAGGAGTTCCAGGCTTTGCAATCTGAAAACACCCGGCTGAAGAAACAGGTCAACCAGCTGACGGCCGAGAACCGCCAGATCCAGAGCCTGCAAACCGATAAACAGTCGCTGCAAAAGCAACTCGCCGAGGCCCGTGATCAGGCGCCCCCCGGCAATCCCCGCCGCTTGCAGTCCCAGATCGAACGCCAAAAGACCGAGATCGATTCGCTCCGGGCCGAAAACCACACCCTCACGCAACAGGTGGCCGATCTGAAAAAAATGCAGGATAAGGACCTCACCCGCCGCGAGCGCCGCCGTTTGGAGGAACAGAAGGCCCGGATCGAGGAGTTGACGTCCGACAATCGATCCTTGAACGAGGCTAAAGAAGCCATGACCACCGAGTTGGCCAGTCTGAAAAAGCGCGTGCAGGAGCTCGAGAATTCCCCTCGGGAAACAACGTCCCCGAGGCAAACCTCGCTCGCTTCCTCCCGCGATCAATCTCGTCAGGAGAACGAACGAATTCGGGCGCTCGAGCAAGAACGCGAGAGTCTCCTGCGGAAAATCAATGCCCTGAACCGGGAACTCACCAGCCGAAAATCCCAGCCGGAGCGCGCTCGTTGGCAGCAGTGGTCCAACGAAGTCTCCGTCCTTCAGGCGCGCCTGGCAGTCCTGGAGGCGCAAAAATATCCTTATTCATCGGAGGAACTGGCCTTGATGCGGGCGCCAATGATTCTGGCCTCCAACGGCACGACCAACGTCGCCCCGACAGGCCCGGCGCCCAAGCCCTTGCCGGACCTGCCCTCGGGTTCCGCCCCCCTGGTGGCCGAAGCCCAGAAGGCCTTTGCCGCCGGACGCTACGACGAGGCGGAGCAGAAATACCGGCAGGTGCTCAGCCTGAACACCCGGAATACTTACACCCTGGGAAACCTGGCCGCGATCCAGATCGAACAACGAAAATGGTCCGAGGCCGAAACCAACCTGACCCAAGCCCTCGAACTCGATCCCAACGACGCCTATAATCTCTCTTTGCTGGGCATACTCCGGTTCCGTCAGAATAAGTTCGACGAAGCGCTGACCGCCCTAAGTCAGTCCGCGCGCTTGGATCCGCGCAACGCGGAAACGCACAATTACCTGGGCATCACGCTCAGTGAGAAAGGATTCAGGGACGCGGCGGAAGCGGCCTTGCGCCGGGCCATTCAATTGCAGCCTGACTACGCGAACGCCCACCATAACCTGGCCGTGATTTACGCCACGCAGAATCCCCCTTACCTGGAGCTGGCCCGTTGGCACTACCAGAAGGCCCTCGGGGCTGGGCACGCCCGAAATCCCGAGATGGAGAAAGTGCTGCTCGATCGTCGTCCCGCCGCCCCGCAACCCTAGGTCCCGCGCACCCCTCTCTGTTTCATGCGCGCCGTGATCCAACGCGTTGCCCAGGCCTCCGTGTCCGTCGACGGCCAGACGACCGGCCTCATCGGCCCGGGATTGCTCGTTCTGCTCGGTGTCGAGCCCGCCGACGGCCCCGAGGATGCCGAATGGCTCAGCGGCAAGATTGTTCGCCTTCGGATTTTCCCGGACGACCAAGGCGTGATGAACCAGTCTGTGGTTGAAATCGGCGGCGATATCCTGGTGGTGAGCCAGTTTACGCTGTTCGCCAGCACCCGGAAGGGGAACCGTCCCTCTTATAGCGGCGCGGCCCCTCCTCCCATTGCCATCCCGTTATACGAGGCTTTTCTGGCGCGGTTAACGCTGGACTTTGGCAAATTTGTCGTTACCGGCCAATTCGGTGCTGATATGAAAGTCTCGTTGATTAATGATGGACCTGTCACCATCCTTATTGACACCAAACGCCGGGAATGATCCCTCGGCCGGATCGGCCTGCCCGATGATCGCCTCGAGCCCCGGGGGGCGCCAATTCCCGGCCGGGCCAGCGCCCGCAACCAACAGCGTGCTCCTGCGGGATGCTCAAAGAAAGCAGTGGCTGTATTTTGAGGGACCGGTTCTTGTGCTCGCGGCGCGAACCCTTTCCGAGGTGGCGAGTGTTCTTGCCGAGGTGGAGGAGGCTGTCTCGAAACAACGCCTTCACGCCGCCGGCTGGATCAGCTACGAGGCGGCGCCGGCGTTCGATGCTTCCCTGGCCGTGCGGAATCCCACTGCGTTTCCGCTGGTCTGGTTCGGACTCTTCAAGACGCCTGTTGCCGTTGAGTTGCCTGTTCTGCAGGAGTCGGTCGTCGCGCCGACCATCGACTGGATACCGTCCATCAGCCCGGCGCGATACCAATCCTGCCTGTCAAGAATCCGGGATTACATTCGGGAAGGGCACACCTATCAGGTCAACTTCACGTGGCGATGGCGGACTTCGTTCGGGCGGAATCCGTGGCCGGAGTTTCTTCAGATGATCCGTGCCCAACCCCATGGATACGGCGGATTCATCGAGACGGATGACTGGTTCGTCTGCAGCAGTTCGCCCGAGCTTTTTTTTGATCGCACGGGCCGCCGGCTGGTATGTCGTCCGATGAAAGGCACAGCGCCCCGCGGCTTGTCCTGCGCGGAAGACGAACAACTGAAGGCGGGCCTGAGGCAATCCGAGAAGAACCGCGCCGAAAACCTCATGGTCGTCGACATGGTGCGAAACGACATGGGCCGGGTGGTCCTCCCTGGCCGGGTGGAGGTCTCGGAACTGTTCGCGCTCGAACAGTATCCCACCGTTTGGCAAATGACCTCGACGGTTGCCGGTGAAATCTCGGATGGATTAACCCTGATGGAATTGTTCCGGGCCCTATTTCCCGCCGCCTCCATCACCGGGGCCCCCAAGTCTCGCACGATGCAGATCATTGCGGAACTGGAAGACTCCCCCCGGGGCCTGTATACGGGGGCTCTGGGATTTGTCTCTCCCGGTCAAAGAGCCCAATTCAATGTCGCCATTCGGACGGCAGTCATCGATCGACGAAGCCGCGGGGCGGAATTTGGTGTGGGAGGAGGCATTGTGTGGGATTCAACGGCCTCGGAGGAATACCGCGAGTGTCTGGACAAGTTTCGTGTACTCACTCATCGCCGGCCTGAGTTCCGGCTGTTGGAATCGATGCGTTGGACACCGGAGGAGGGATTTTTTCTTTTGGATTTCCACCTCAAACGGCTGGAAGATTCCGCCCGGTATTTCGGCATCTCTTTCGATCGTCCCAGGATCGAGGCCGATCTGGCATCCCGGAATCGCATCCTGCCGGGGAAGCCGCATAAGGTCCGGCTCCTTTATTCCTGCCGGGGAGAGATCGAGATCGAGGCGGAACCTCTGGACACCTCGAAACCTTCGGCGCCTCTGCGCGCCTGCCTGGCCCGATCAGCCGTAGATATCGAGGATGTCTTTCTTTATCACAAAACGACCCGGCGTCGGACTTATGAAACAGCCTCGCAGGAGTGTCCGAACCATGATGAGGTGCTGCTGTGGAATCCGAAGGGGGAACTGACGGAGTTCTGCGCGGCGAACCTGGTCCTCGATCTGGAGGGCGCGCTCGTGACACCTCTTCAACGCTGCGGACTCCTGGCGGGCACCTACCGGGCCTGGCTGCTCCAAAGAGGAAAGATACGGGAAAGAGTGGTCAGGCTTGAGGATCTGGGCCGCTGCCGTCGGGTTCTGGCGGTCAACTCGGTTCGCGGAGAGCGGGAGGTTGTCATTGACTGAGCCCGCCATTTCCTTCATGGGTTAGCCACCCAATCATGGATGCCTTGCTTCAGTTCCGGTTTTGCCCCCGATGCGGTCAGGCGCATGATCCGTCCGGATCCCTCCTTCCGTTTCGCTGCCAGGCGTGTGGCTTTGTGTTTTATTTGAATCCGGCCAGTGCGGCCGCGGCGTTGATCCAGCGGTCCAACGGGGATGTGTTGTTCATTCGGCGGGCCAAGAATCCGGCCAAGGGCAAGCTGGCTGTGCCCGGGGGGTTTGTGGATTTCGGCGAAAGTATCGAGGACGCCCTCCGGCGGGAGGTTCGCGAGGAGGTCGGGATCGAGGTCGGGAGACTGGTCTTTCTTTGTTCGGCGCCCAACGAGTATCCTTACCGAGGCGTTTGTTACCAGGTGGTCGATCTCTTTTTTCACACCGGCCTGGCAGGCGACGGGGAACCGCAGGCCCTCGATGCCGTCGAGAGTGTTTGCTGGCTGGACCCCCGCCGAGTCCCGCTTGACGACCTGGCTTTTACTTCCCTCAAGAAGGCTCTTGAGTTTTTCAGAGGTACCTTTATGGAAAGGAG
The DNA here is from genome assembly GCA_022709905.1 of Verrucomicrobiota bacterium. Classification (GTDB taxonomy): domain Bacteria; phylum Verrucomicrobiota; class Verrucomicrobiia; order Limisphaerales; family UBA1319; genus JAKLHY01. The sequence continues at coordinate 22,522 of JAKLHY010000016.1, forward strand.
CGACCAAACACCATGAATACATTGCGACGCAAAGGAATGACCGCCGGATTCATTGGCGGGCTGGTGGTTGCGGCCATGCCGCACCTGACTTCACCCATTCAAGCCACAGCGGCCTCCTCGCATGACCGGGTCTTGTCCAGGGCCCAACTGCTGGACAAGATACGGGGCGGTTGGGCGGGCCAAATGATAGGCGTTGCCTATGGGGCCAAGACGGAGTTCAGGTCCAACGGCGCGATTGGCGAATGGGACCTGCCATGGACGCCGGACATGATCGACAACACCCTGCATCAGGACGATCTGTACGTCGAAATGACCTTTGCGAAGGTGATGGACACCGTGGGCTTGGAGGCCACATGCGAGCAGTACGGCGAGGCCTTCAAGAACTCGCAATATTCCCTCTGGCACGCTAATGCCGGCGCGCGCCGCATTTTGAATCAGGGCATCCGGGCCCCCTGGTCCGGCCACCCCAAGTACAACATTCACGCCAACGACATTGATTTTCAGATCGAGGCCGATTTCATCGGTCTGATGTGTCCGGGCCTTCCGCGTGAGGCCAACCGTTATGCCGATCGGGTCGGGCGAGTGATGAATTACGGCGATGGCCTGTACGGGGGGATGTTTGTTGGCGGCATGTATGCCGCGGCCTATTTCGAGTCGGATCCGCGCCGCGTCGTCGAAGCCGGCCTGGCGTGCATTCCGTCGAAAAGCGAGTATGGCCTGTTGATTCGGGATCTGCTGGATGGGTCGGCGCAATACCCAGGCGACTGGCGCCGGGTCTGGAAAATGATCGAGGACAAGTGGGACAAGAACGATCCGTGTCCCGACGGCGCTCTGGCTGCGTTCAACATCGATGCCAAGCTCAATGGCGCCTATATCGCCTTTGGACTGCTCTTCGGGGCGGGGGATTTCGAGAAGACCATGGAAATCTCGACGCGCTGCGGCCAGGATTCCGACTGCAATCCCTCGAGCGCCGCCGGTGTCCTGGGAGTCCTTCTGGGTTACGAGAGGATTCCGAATCGGTTCACGTCCACTCTTCCCAAACTCGAGAATAAGAAATTCGATTTCACGGATTACTCCTTCAATGACATCGTGCGATCGACCGAGGCCCGCGCGATTCAAGTTATCCGGAAAGCCGGAGGCGAGGTGACCGACACCAGGGTGGTGGTGCCGCGGCAAAGCCCTCGTGCGCCGCGTCTGGAGCAGTGGTCCCCGGGGATCCCGGTTCAGCGCCTGGCCGCCAGCGACCCGGCCTGGCAGTTTCAAGGCGAGTGGAAAACCGAAAAAGACGCCAGGATCAGCCTGAAGGCGGGCAACGAAGCCACCTTACGATTTGAGGGCGTGGCTGTGGCTTTGATCGGGCAACTGGACCAGAACGGCGGACGCGCCGATGTGTATTTGGACGGCAAGAGGATCGCCCTGGCGGATGCCTATATCGTTCCCCGGACCTATGACAACGCCTTGTGGCATGTCTACGGCCTGAAGAACGGTCCGCACACCGTTCGGCTGGTCAGTCGCGCTGATGCCGACTTTCGGTCGGGGGGCCGAAAGGTTGGCTTGACGGGAGCGGTGATTTATCGCCAGCCATGACCGCAACGATGAGTCCGGGCCATGATCCGTTGCCGGTCGCTCCCTCCGGAAATCATCCTCACACCCAAACTCGATTTCGTATGGGGTACGCGCTGATTGTCGTTCTGCTGATTATCATTGGCTTGCAGGTCCTCAAGGCGGCCTCCCAGATTTCCAGCGACCAAGCCAAAACGCATATCCAGCAAGGCGCCGTGCTGCTGGATGTCCGGACCGACGCCGAATTCCGCGAACGCTCCATTCCAGGCGTTACGAACCTGCCTTTGGACCGGTTCGAAGCTGAGCTTCCGAAGCTTGTCCCGGATAAGGGCAAGCCGCTACTTCTGCATTGTCGAAGTGGCAATCGTTCAGGCATCGCCGAAAAAATCGCGCGCAATCTCGGTTACACCAACGTCCACAATCTGGGCTCCTTCGATCGAGCCCGACGGATTATCGGAGAGTCCAGCCAGGTTTCGCCAGCGTCAGTCAAACGCTAAATACAGTGGGATCGAGCTGGCTCCGAACACGGTCTGTCAAACGGCTGGAAGCCTGGGAGAGGCCGTTGGATGCTCTTTTTAGCCTTGCATCCGTGGTTCCAGAAGGTAGTTTTACCCCCCGCCTGGGTTCCGCGTGTGCGGTCGCCCGCTATAGGCTGAGAAAGAGAAGTTAACAAACAACATAACCTTTAACCCTCCGTTGCCTGGGCAACGATCGGTTCAGAGGCAATGGAGTCTTCTTCGGCGCCGACCAGCGCCGGGCAAGTCTCCCGTTATAAGATCCTGATTCCGTTATGCTAACCATGGAAGAGGCCATGCGGCAAAGTCCGTTTAACTTTGCCTCCGGCCAAATCGTCAAGGGAACTATCATCGAAGTCCGATCCAAGGAAGTCTTGGTCGACATCGGTTATAAAAGCGAGGGCGTCGTCCCCGCCAATGAGTTCGAAGACATCAAGACCGTCAAAGTAGGCGATCAAATCGACGTTCTCATCGAGAAACTCGAAGATCGCGACGGTAATGTCATATTGTCGAAGGAGAAAGCCGAGTTCAAACAGAACTGGGACAAGATTTTGACCATCTGCAACGAAGGCGGCACCATTGTCGGCAAGGTGAAAGCCGTCGTGAAAGGTGGATTACTGGTCAACATCGGCGTGGAAGCCTTCCTGCCGGCGTCACAGATCGATATCACTCCGCCCAAGGCCTTGAACAACTACGTGGGCAATTCCTATGAGTTCAAGGTCGTGAAGATCAACCAGGAACGTCAGAATATCGTGTTGTCGCGACGCGAGTTGATCGAGCAGGAACGAAACGAACGCCGCGCCAAGCTGCTGACCGAGATGATGCCTGGCGATATCCGCAAGGGCACCGTCAAGAACATCACCGACTTCGGCGCGTTCATCGACCTGAACGGCATCGACGGCCTTCTGCATATCACCGATATGAGTTGGGGCCGAATTGGGCATCCCTCCGAATTGCTCAAAGTAGGACAGGACATCGATGTTGTCGTGCTCGATATCAACCGGGAAAAGGAACGGGTCAGCCTGGGGCTCAAGCAGAAGCTGGCGAATCCGTGGGATCAGATCGAGACCAAGTATCCGGTTGGGACCAAGGTCAAGGGCAAAGTGGTCAACCTGGTGCCTTATGGGGCGTTTGTGGAACTGGAACCCGGGGTTGAAGGCCTGGTGCATGTCACCGAGTTGTCCTGGGTCAAGCGGGTGGCCAAGCCTGCCGATGTGCTCAAGCCCGATCAGGAAATCGAAGCCGTGGTATTGGGCATCAACCGGGAAGAGCAGAAAATCTCGCTCAGCTTGCGTCAGCTGGAAGCCAATCCATGGGACCAGGCCGCCGAGAAATACCCGCCTGGCACCCAAGTCAAGGGCAAGATTCGCAATCTGACCAGCTACGGCGCTTTCATCGAGCTCGAGGACGGCCTGGACGGTATGATCCACGTCTCCGATATTTCCTGGACTCGCAAGATCAACCACCCGTCCGAGGTCCTGAAGAAGGGCGAGGATGTCGAAGCGGTGGTCCTGGAGATCGACAAGACGAACCAACGCATTGCCATGGGGATCAAACAGCTTGCGGTCGATCCTTGGGAGAAAATCGACGAATATTACAAGGTCGGCGATTTGATCACCGGCAAGGTCACCAAATTGGCGAGTTTCGGCGCCTTTATCGGGCTGCAGCATGACATCGACGGCCTGGTTCACATCTCGCAGGTCAGCGAAGATCACGTGGACAAGATCAAGAACGTGCTCAAAGTCGGCCAGGAAGTGACGGCGCGTGTGATCAAGATTGACAAGTCGGAGCGCCGGATTGGACTGTCGATCAAGGCGGCCAATTATTCGCCCGACCAGCTCAAGGCCGAGCAAGCCATACTGGACGCGCTGAAGCCGGGCGAAGATCTGGTGGCCCTGCAACACGCCTTTGACGCGGCAGACGACGCTCGTTCCAAAGAAGAAAAGGAGTAAGGTTATCCTGGAAGCACGACCGCCGCGGGAACCGCCCGGGTTCCCGATGGCCGGTTTAATAATCCTACGATCTGGCGGCGGCCGGGGTGGTACTTCCTCGAGTTCCACCCCGGTGCCGTGGATTCGAGCAAAATTTTTCGGCGCGTGTATCGCGCACAACCGGGCCGAGAGACAATGCCAGCGTCGCGGAGACAGCGAAGGGCGTCCGCGGCAGGCGCGAGGGAAGTGGGCATAAGAATTTATGCATGATTTTCGTTATATCGGTGGCAGGCTCTATTGCGAGCAAGTGCCCGTGGAAACCCTGGTCAGGAAACACGGCACTCCTCTATACGTGTATTCGCAAGCCACACTGACCGAGCACTTCAAGCGATTGGATGCCGCCCTGGATCCGCTTCCGCACTCGATCTGTTTTGCTGTCAAGTCCAACTCCAATCTGGCGGTGCTTCGAACGATGGCCAATCTGGGCAGCGGCTTTGACATCGTGAGCGAGGGCGAACTCAGGCGGGTGATTGCGGCCGGAGGCGATCCGCGGACCTGTGTGTTTGCGGGCGTGGGAAAGAGCGAGGACGAGATTTCCTTTGCCTTAAGCCGCGACATTTATTGCTTCAACGTCGAAAGCGAACCGGAGCTGGAGCGTATCGATCGCATCGCGGCTCGTCTGCGAAAGAAGGCGCCCATTGCGGTCCGTGTCAATCCGAATATCGACGCCCTGACACACGCCAAGATCACGACCGGCACCTATGAGAACAAGTTTGGGATTGCCTTCGAGCGGGTGGAGCAGGTCTATGTCCGGGCGTCGCGTCTGAAACACCTCCGTCTTCGCGGGGTCCAGATGCACATCGGATCGCAGCTCACGGAAGTCAAGCCGTTCGAGCAGGCCGTTGCGAAGGTCGCTCCGCTCGCCGCACGGCTGGGGCGTCGCTTTGGGCTGGAATTCTTCAGCCTGGGCGGCGGTCTGGGAATCGTTTACCGTCCGGCCCTGGACAGCGGCGATGCCTCCTGGTGGACAAGCCGCGCTGCCCGCAACATCCTGACTCCCGAAAGCTACGCCGCGGCGGTGCTTCCCCACCTGCGGTCGCTGGATCTGCGCATCTTGATCGAGCCGGGCCGCTTTGTCTCCGGCAACGCCGGTTTGCTGATCAGCCGGATCGAATACATCAAACAGACCGGGAGAAAAACATTCGTCATCGTCGACGCCGCCATGAACGACCTGATCCGGCCGGCATTCTACGATTCCTTTCACGAAATCCTGCCCGTGCATCAACACAATGGACCTCTGGTTCCCAGCGATGTTGTCGGTCCGATCTGCGAGTCCGGTGATTGTTTCTGCAAAGACCGGCCCTTGCCCCGGTTGAAGGCCGGGGAATCCCTGGCGATTTTCAGCGCCGGCGCCTACGGTTTCGTGATGGCCTCCAATTACAACTCTCGCGGCCTGGCTGCCGAGATCATGGTCCATGGCCGGCGCGCCGCGGTGGTCAACCGCCGGCAGAAACTATCCGAGATCTGGGAACGGGAACAGATTCCCGCCTGGCTGAAGAAGCGCTGAATCCGAAAAGCCGGTTTTGCCGCCTGCGGCCCGTCCGAAGGTCGGGGCCGCATAATTTGGCGGTCCTCACCCTGGCGAGGCAAGAGGTGTTGTCTTCCCATGATACCCCGCGCCTGGGAGGGGACAACTTGATAAGCGTCCTGACTGACTCTACATTGCTCCTATTCAATGGGCGGCAGCCTTACCAGAGGTCGGTGGATTTTTTACGGCTGGGGGACCGTCCTGGCACAAGCCTGCTGTTGGCTGCTGAGCCAGGAACCACCCGGTGACTTCGGCCTTATCCAGCGCGCAGCCCAGGCCTCCCGCGAGTCTCTCGCCGCCCCGGCACAGACCGGTCCGACCAATGCCTCTCAGATTCGGATCCAAGGCGTCATTACGCTGGTCTGGGGCCGGGAGACCCTCTTTCTCCTCGATGCCAATGGGATGCCGTTCCGTGTTCAAGTGCCCGACAATTCGGGCTTGAGCCGGGGGGATTGGGTGGAGGCGACCGGTCTTCTCAAGGCTGATGAGACTCCCCGTTTTCTGGAAGCGGCCACAGTCCGAAAAACGGGTTCCAAGGATTTGCCCCCGGCCCTGCGCCTGGAACTGAAACCGATGTTGGAACATGCCAAGGAAGGGATGTGGATTCAAATCCAAGGTCGGCTGATGGATTTTCGACGTTCCAGCAATAATTGGATCTATGTGTTGGAACGCGGATCCTGGACGTATTACGCCCGGTTGGAGACCAATCGCCTGTCTTCCCCGCCTCCAACACCGCCCAGCGGCTCGATGGTAAGTGTCAGGGGGATTTACACAGTGAAGACCGGTGTTGGGGGCGACCGTTTGGAGTGCCAAATCCTGATGAGTTCGCCGCTGGACATTCAGTTCAGTGGCTCCTGGTGGGCTTTTTGGACATCGCCGCGATTTCGCCAAATTCTGATCGGGCTTGCGATCTTAGCCTTGGCATCGATGTTGTGGGGGATCATGCTCAAGCGACAGGTGGCTCGCCAGACTGCGATTGTCAAGAGGCAACTGGAAAAGGAGGCCGCGCTGGAGGCCAAGTATCGGCAGATGGTCGAGAATGCCTGGGATGCCATTTTCACATTGGATACCCAGGGCTGCTTTCTGTCGGTGAATCCAGCGGGCGAACGGATTACGGGATACTCGAGCCAGGAGCTGCTGGGCATGAAACTGGCACAATTGCTCAATGCGGAACATCATCCGACTGCTGAATCGTTGCTGGCACCCTCGAATCTGTCGGCCGCCGGTACTACGGTGGAGCTGCAACTGCTGGCCAAGGGCGATCGGCGGATCAGCCTGGAAGTGAGCATGCAACCGGTCTTCCAGGACGGGCGGTTGGCCGGTCTGGAGGGCGTTGGCCGAGACATTACCCAACGGAAACAGGCCGAGGAAGCGCTGCGTCATGCCCAGAAAATGGAGGCCATAGGCCAATTGGCGGCCGGAGTCGCCCATGATTTTAACAACTTGTTGACGGTGATTATGGGGAATCTGGACCTGATGCAGATGAATTCTTACGAAACCGAGATGGATCCCGGTTACCTGGCCCAGATCCGTGAAGCGTCGGAACGCGCCCGCGGATTGACCCGGCAGTTGCTGTTGTTCAGCCGTCCCCAAAAAGCCCAGGTGCAGTCTCTCGATTTTAACGAGCTCCTGAGGAATCTGGTCAAGATGCTTCGACGGTTGATCGGCGAGCACATTCAGATGGAGTGTCAGCTGGCCGAGGCTGTTCCGCAGATTGTGGCCGACCCCGGCATGATCGAACAGGTGGTGCTGAATCTGACGGTGAATGCGCGGGATGCCATGCCAAGCGGCGGACGCCTCGTCCTGAAGACCAGTGAAGCTCGCTTCGAAGGTTCCACAATCCGCGGCAATGCCGGAGACCGGCAAGGAAGGTTTGTTTGCTTTGAGGTCAGGGATACCGGATGCGGCATGGATGCGACCACGCGGGAACGCATTTTTGAGCCCTTTTTTACCACCAAAGAGCCGGGGAAAGGGACCGGCCTCGGACTCGCCAACGTGCAAGGCATCGTCACAAGGCACAAGGGCTGGATCGAAGTGGACAGCCAACCCGGCCGGGGAACCGTTTTCCGCATCTACTTGCCGGCGCGGGAGACTCCCGTCGAAGTCCCGGGGGCAAAACTCACCGCTTCCAGAGATCCGGGCGGGACCGAAACCATTCTGGTGGTGGAAGACGAGGCCAGCGTTCGAGAGATGCTGTCGTGTATGCTAGGCCGGAAAGGTTATCAAGTTTTGACCGCCCGCTCAGGACCTGAAGCGCGGCGGATCTGGGCTGACTCCTCCAACAAGATCCAGTTGTTGCTGACCGACCTCGTGTTGCCCGGAGGGATGAGCGGTTTTGACCTTGCTCGAACACTCCGCGCGGAACGCCCCGAACTCAGGGTCATATTCAGCAGCGGCTACGGCCAGGACTCCGCATCGGATCCCTCCCTCTCGGGCAGCGGCGTCTGGTTCCTGCAAAAACCTTTCAGTTCTGATCAGTTGCTGCAGATGGTTCGCGAATGCCTGGATGCCGTCGAAAGACCGTCGGACAGCCAATAATCCCGCCTTGTTGGCCGGGCTTGTTACAGCTGACGTTCCAGTTCGGCCACGGTTGCCGGATCGTAGGCGTAGCGTTTCTGGCTTTCCACCGGATCGTTGACCGGTTGGGTGCCGAGGTATTTTAGAACGTCCTGCTCATCCAGCAGCGGGACATCTGAACTTGCCAGACTGCCGTAGGATTGGCCGTAAAACACCTTGGGCCGAATATCCAGGATCTCACTGAGCATCTCCGGATTATCGATGACCGCTCCATGGATCCCCCGCCGAAGCTCTTCCATCATTCGATACTTGGTCTTTTCCCGGAGGTCGGCCAGGCTTTCCTGGTGTTCGGGATCATCGGCCGAAACCAGCTTCTGCCCGGTGGGCGTTCCGACATAAACGGCGGCGCAGGCCGGATCCCACTTCCGAATCTCCCAGGCCGCCATATAGACCGGCTGCAAATGTTCGATTCCATAGCCATGATCGAGCAGCTGATTCAGCATCTGGCGACAGGCCTGGGTATCTCGCGCCGGTGAATTCAAGAACTGTTGGGCCGCGATGTGCTTCCTCAGCTTGACTGGATCGGACTGCGCGGAGGCCTCCGGCGCGCGCTCAACCGCCGGAGTCGCGAGCCCGTATTCAGGCCGGCTGACAGCCGTGCCTTGGCGAGGCGACGGCGACTTGACCGGTGTTGGGCGCCATTCCTTGCGCGAGGGCGGACTCAGGGATTCCGGCCCGGGAGACTGCACCAGTAACCCCAGCAAGAGGCTGACCGCGGCGGCGCCGGCCAGGGTGTAGAAGAGCCGCTTTTCATCCGGTATGGTAAGGGTCAAGGCCATATGTTGAGTTGAAGCAGAACGGAGGTGGCAATGTAGTTGCGCGAGGAATCAATCGCGTAGGTCCATGTGTCCGGGCTCATCCACCAGGATTGAGTCAGATTGTAGGCATTGGAACCTACGAGGGTTCCGGTGCTGTCGTAGATATCTCCCACAGCAATATGCTTCACATAATGCGTATTGATTAAAGAAAGGTTTACTACCCGGTCATAACCCGAGCGGGTGGATTCATATCGAGTCTGTGAATCCGGCTGCCATACGCTGGAATAGCTGCAGTAATAAGTGGAAAACTGATCGTAGGAATAATAAGTGGATCCATTGGGCGAAATCTGTCGGGTAAAGTAAACGGGGCTGGTCCCGCTGAAATTGCTGTAAACCCGGTAGTTCTGATAGACAGCGCCCCGATACGTGTCGGTGTTCCGCTGATGATAATGCGAGAGCCAGTTTTCAACCACCCCATGAACGCAAGTCGCCTGGCCACCGACCATCACTAGCGTGACCAGGGCCCATGAATACTTGATAAGAGAAGACATAATTCGTGCCTTTCAGTTTTCAGTTCGAGCGGCTCGCGCAATACTGGAATCGCCCACAGCCAGCCGCCCCTGATTCCTGCGATCCTCATCCTCCCCGGCGCCGCAAGCCCTCCCGGCGACAGCCAAACACGGTTCCCTGTCATCTAGCAACGCATCGAGGTATTCTGTCATCGCAAAACGCAATTAGCAGACGGCATGCCACCACAGGATCAGGTCTCCTTTTGCTTCGGGATCAGCTTCAAGTCTCGAAAACATCCTCTCGTCCCGGCGGGACATGGGCTGGGAACGATCAGGACAGGCGATTTATGTGCCGCCATTGCTTGCCGGTGGGCAATTTATTCCATGTCCAAATACAGGACAGATGCCCATCGCTAAGACAGACAATCCAGATGCCGGACGGGTGGATTACTGGGGCATGATGGAGCGTTGACGGGTCTGTTCGAGGGTGCCACGGGTGACTCCCAGCTGGCTGGCCAGATTCAGCCGCTTCCAGAGCTGAGCACCGGTCAGGCTCCCCACAAACAATTGTTGGTACCGGTCGATCACTTCCCGGACCTGATCGGGTGACTCGTCAAGAAACTCGAGTCGAAAGTGGCGCAATCCCGCGGATAAGAGGCTGGCAACATGTTCGGCGCCAGTCTGGGCGCGCGCGTTAAACACGGTGTTGCGGCAGCCGGCATCCGCCTGGATTGGATGCTCAGCCTGAACCCGATCCCGAAGTCGCACGCTATGTTTTTCGCAGGGACGTCCGCAATTGGTGTAATAGGTGCCTTTGGACAGGAAGGCACAGAAAACGCAATGCTCCATGTGAAACAGGGGCATGTGCTGATGGAGGGTGACCTCGAACCAGGACGGAGGAGCCCGTCTGAGCAAGGCCAGAAGTTGCTCGCCATTCAGGTCGTAAGAGGCCGTCACACGTTCCAACCCCTGTTTTTTCACAAAATAGCTGGCGCTGAGTGGATTGGATATATTGAGCGTGTAGTCTCCAATCCGTCGATGGTGTTTGAAGAATTGGAGGTGATCATAATTACGGATAAGATATCCATCGGCGTTGCTGGCCAGGACTTGTTCGAGGATCCAATTTTCGCCGGGCTTTGAGATCCGGGGTGCAGCGACCCAGAGGGAACGACGGAGCTGTCGAACGGAGGGCCCTGTCTCCCGGACAGCCTGTCCCGAAGACCATGCCGCCGAGGTTGTTCGCGTTCGCCGAACGGCTTCCCCGTATTTCCGCGGATCTTCGAACTCGGCATAGACCGTGTTAATCCCGGTTTCGAGCACGGCATCCAATTGATCCAGGGTGCGGACCAGGACAATGAGTTCAGAGGGGATTGCACCAGAGAAAGAGCCGGGGCTCTCCTCCGCCGGGGCTCTGCCTGCGCCTTCGGGGCCAGGCGAGTCGCTCATCGTGGAAAGCATATGTTCAACAGTGGACTTACAGTCCGGCGGGGTCGCCTGGAGTTGCCAGCGATTAGGATTTCGACGCGCCAATTCCAGGTTTTTCACCAGATCTCGCCGCAACCGGTTGAGCTCAGCCAGGGGCAGGATCACGTCGCCTTCGAGGAAGTTGTCGAGAGTTGCCAGGTGGAAACTGCTGCCTCCGAGGCGACCGAACTGTTCCTCGAGCTGGGACGTTGTCAAGGGACGGTTACGGGCAGGGACGAGGGGCAGGGTGGAAAGCCCCTCGGCTTGGTGGCCAAGTTCATCCTTCAGAATGGCCCGCAACGATTCGCCCGCCCGCCCATGGACCTGCACGGATACGGGACGCGTAAACCGAGGCCGGTCGCCCGTGAACGACCGGCGCAGGTCCCGGTCCAAGGCGGGATCGTCGGTTTTCCAAACCCGATTGCCAGGTTGGATCCGATCGAAGCGAATATCGCCCCGGCCGAAACCCAGCACGCTATCCGGCCCCCGGTTTTTGACCGAGTACACGCGTCCTCCCTGCTCCGGGAGATCGGGTTGGCCGGCATCGAATACCACTCCGTCCCCCGGCTTGAGCGAGGCCGCGAGCTTGATGAAAACACTTTCGCCTTGAACCCGGAGCACCTCGCCCAAATAAACCCCTCGTTTCTTACCAAACCGGCCGTGAACGAGTTTTTGGTTGTCAATGCCCTGGAGCCAACCGGTGTATAGTCCTCGGGAAAAGGCCATTTCCATGGCATACCGCGAGTCCTCCACCAGACGCCGCAACCGATCCTTCGGCATCTTTCCTTCCGGCTGGGAAAGGCATTCGTCCAGAACATGGCGATAAATGCGCGTGATATTCGCCACGTATTCCGGGCTTTTGAGCCGGCCTTCAATTTTCAGCGAGGTAACCCCCGCGCGCACCAAATCGGGAACCACGGATAGTCCGGCAAGATCCTGGGGGCTCAGCAGATACCTGCGATCGCCGAGGGAAACCGTCTGGCCGTCGCAAACCAATTCATAGGGCAACCGACAGGCCTGGGCGCACTCTCCGCGATTGGCGGATCGTCCCCCCAGCGACTCGCTCGTTAGACACTGGCCCGAATACGCCACGCAGAGCGCTCCGTGGACAAAGACCTCCAGCGGAAACGGGGCCTTGGATCCCGGATGCCCCTCCGGATCGGTTCCGGCGGCTGTGGCGCGCTCAGCCTGGATCTGCTCAATCTCGGAAACCGAGCATTCCCTCGCGAGCGCCACCAGGCTGCAACCCAATTCTTCGGCAAATGCCAGGCCCGCGGCACTGGTGACCGACATCTGGGTGGAGGCGTATATTGGGAAATCTGTTGAAATGCCCCGAATGAGCCGGCAGATGCCCACATCCTGGACAATGGCCGCATCCACACCTGCCTCGATGATAGCCCGAAGGTAATCCTCAGCCGCCTCGAGTTCGTCGGCAAACACGAGGATATTGAAAGTGACATAGCCGCGCACTCCACGGCCGTGAAGATAGGACATCAGATCGGGCAGACCGGCCACCGTGAAGTTTTCCGCCCTCATCCGCGCGTTGAACCGATCCAGTCCGAAATAGATGGCATCCGCCCCATTCTCGACCGCCGCCCGGGCGCACTCCCAATCTCCCGCCGGAGCCAGCAGCTCAACCACCTTGGGCATCGAAACCGACATGGGCAACGACCATCCTCTCAAAGCTTAACGCTCGCTCGCCAGCACTCAACGAGGCCCCGCCTCATGATTGACCCAACTGTTTCGATTTTTGAGTGGCGACTCGCACGGCATTCATCAAAGCGCCCCGAACACCGGCCTTTTCCAGTTCGTGGAGTCCATCGATGGTGGTGCCTCCAGGGCTGGTGACCATGTCTTTCAAGACGCCCGGATGCTGGCCGGTCTCCAGAACCATTCGCGCCGCGCCCATCAAGGTCTGCGCCGCCAACTGGGTGGCCACATCCCGCGGCAAACCAGCGGCCACCCCGCCATCGCTCAAGGCCTCCAGCATGAGATAACCATAGGCAGGCCCGCTGCCGCTCAAGCCGGTCACCGCATCCAGATGGGACTCCTTGACTTCCAGGGCCAATCCCACCGCTGAAAAGCAGTCGCGCGCGAGGGCGCCGTCAGCCGTTGTGGCATGCCGGCCCAATGCGTAGGCCAGCGCGCCGGCGCCGACCAGGGCCGGCGTATTGGGCATGGCCCGAATCACCCTGACGCCCGGCGCCAGCGCGCTTTCCAGCCGGTTCAAGGATACCCCGGCGGCAATCGAGATCAGGAGATGATCCGTGCCGACCAGCGGATGGATCTCGCCAAGAACCTCGGCAACCTGCGCCGGTTTAACGGCCAAGACGATCACCGACGCAAACTCGATTACCTCGGAGTTCGCTGGGGTGGTCCGGGCGCCTATGGTCTCCGCAAATGCCGCCCGGGCCGCCTCGATCGGATCGCTGGCCAGGATCTGTTCCGGCTGCAACAATCCCCGCGCAACCAATCCCCGGGCCAAGGCTGTCGCCATCCGGCCCGCTCCCAGAAACCCAACCCGCGCATCCAACCGTTTCTTCATATCCGATGGAATACCAGATTACGGACACATGCAAAAGCCGAAATCGTTCCAAGGAACCATTGCCGAAACCCATCGATTCGGCTAATGGTGAACCATGACCAGACAAACATGGATCATCGCCAGCCTGCTGTCCCTGTTGATAGTGGGGGGGATCATAGCCTTCTCATTTCATCAGAAATCGGCGCAAATCGATCGAATGGAAACCGAGCTGGTCCAGGCCCAACAGACCGCCGATGAGGCCAACAACAAAATCACCGCCATTCAGTCCGCCTTGGAGGAAAAAGACGCGCGGATCCAGGAGTTGGAGAAGGAATCCCAAAAAGCCACTCAAGCCCAGAAAGACCTCGAACAGGAAATGCGCCAGGCCCTACAATCCAAGGATATCACCATCTCCGAACTGAAAGGCAAACTGACGGTCGACATCCTGGATCGTATTCTCTTCGATTCGGGTGAAGCCGTTTTAAAGCCTGAGGGCATGAAGATTCTGACCCAGGTGGCCGAGGTGTTGGCCCAGTTTCCCAACCGCCAGATCCATGTGATCGGGCATACGGACAATGTCCCCATCCGGGCCTCCGCCATGAACCGATATCCCAGCAACTGGGAGCTATCGACCGCCCGGGCGACGGCGGCCGTCCGTTATTTATGCGAACACGCCGCAGTCGATCCCCGCCGGCTGGGCGCCGTTGGATACGGCGAATTTCATCCGATTGCGGACAATGCCACGGCCGAAGGCCGCGCCAAAAACCGCCGCATCGCCATCGTGGTGTTGTCCGAGGAACTCGTGGGATCTGATGCCGCCAAGCCGGTGTCTTCGACGGGCGATTCTACCCCTGCTCAATCCCCGCCCGCCGGAAGCGATTCACCGGCGTCCCCGGAAGCCCAGCCGCAGGGCATGCCTCCCGCATCCACGCACGATACCAACACTCCGACGGCGACCAATCGGGTCTCGATGCCAGAGGGCAGCCTGTGACGGTCACCGGCCGGTGATGTCCCGCCTCATTGGGCTAACGTCGTTGTTCTTTTCTCACGGACGCCGCGGGAATCTAAAGAATGTTTGCAGCCAGCTCGGCGAGTCTGGAGCGTTCGCCTTTTTGGAGTTCGACGTGGGCGGCGATGGCTTGGGATCTGAACTTGCTGACGATATGATTGAATCCGTTGGAGGATGAATCCACGTAAGGATTGTCAATCTGGTAGGGATCGCCGGTGAAGACGATTTTCGAGCCGTGGCCGACCCGGGTGATGATGGTCTTGACTTCGAGAGGGGTCAGGTTTTGGGCTTCGTCGATCACCATGAATTGGTTGGCGATGCTGCGTCCGCGGATGTAACTCAGGGCTTCCACCACGATGCTGCCCGAACGAATGAGCTCGGCGCTTCGGCGATGTTCGTGGCCCATGTTCAGATCGCCGAGCAACTCGAGCGCGTCATAGATCGGCTGCATCCAGGGGTTGAGCTTCTCCTCGAGAGTGCCAGGCAGGAATCCGAGTTCCTTGCCCATGGAGATGGTGGGACGAGCGACCACGACGCGCCGATATTCGCGATCCTGCAGGGTGCGTTTTAACGCGGCCGCCAAGGCCAGCAGGGTCTTGCCGGTGCCCGCTTTTCCCATCAGCGTCACCAGACGGACGCGCTCATCCATAAGGGCGTCGAGGGCAAAATTTTGTTCCCGATTACGCGGTTTGATGCCCCACACGCCGTCGCGGGAATCGTAAACCGCCACCAGGCGTTTCCCGTCCTCCGCGACCTTGGCCAGGGCGGAACGGCGCGAGGGAGCGTCTTCCATGAGCGTGCAGTATTCGTTGGGGAAGAATACACGATCCTCAGGAAGGGGAAGTTCTTCGCGGGACCGGAACTGGTTGAGCTGCTCGGACGAGACTGGGATCTCGAACATGCCGGTATACAAATCGGTGAGCAACACCTGGTCGGTTTCATAATCCTCGGTCTGAAGGCCCACGGCATCGGCCTTGATTCGAAGGTTGATGTCTTTGGTGACGAGGATAGTCGGAACGGCGGGGGCGGTTTTTTGGACGGCCAAGGTCAGGGCCACAATCCGGCTGTCCACCGTATTCACACCGAGCGGGAGCGATCCGTTGCCGTTTTTTTCCGAGAGAAGAATGCGAAGTCTCCCGCCATTGGCCAGGGGCACGCCCTCGCTCAGTCGCCCCCCCCGGCGAAGGGCGTCAAGCATGCGGGAAAAGGAACGCGCATTCTGACCGAGATCGGAGGATTCGCGCTTGAAACGGTCGATTTCCTCGATGACTTCGATGGGAATCAGGACATGATTCTCGGCAAAGTTCATCACCGAGTTGGGATCGTGCAGGATGACGTTGGTATCAAGGATGTAGTTCTTCACAGGCGAAACACAAGACAAGGTTGAATCCCAGGACGCGCGGACAGCCGGAATCCGAGCCGGTGCGCGGTCATGATTCAGGGGTGAATTCACGCAGGGTGCCCCGGGAGATCCGGGGAAACCACTCGCGAAGCCTGGCATGCGACGCAGGCAATTCGTAATGACCGGAATAGAGGAAATTGGCGAGCATGCCGTAGAGATCGAAATCGACAAACCGCGGGCGTTCTCCCAACAGGTAAGGACGGTGGCCCAGCATTTCCTCGAAGGGCAAAAGGCATTTCGTCAGGCCCTCGATGAGTTCGGTTTGTTGTCTCCGCCATTGGTCAAGGCAACCCCGGCCGAAACGGCGTTCTTTGTGCCGGAGAAAGCCGACCTGGTCCTGCCGACGGACAAATTCACGGTAGTAGACATCGTTCAATCGAAAGGCGAAGCCCTCGACCTCGCTTTCGATGTGGCGCCAGATGATGTGCTGTTCGCCTTCCAGGAGGGTGGGAAACAAACCGAGATTCAGTGTGTCGTCCAGGTATTTGGCCAGAACTTGGGAATATTCGTCGGTCTCAAAAAGAATGTTTCGTCCGTGTTTCAATATGGGAACCTGATAATACCGTTCGCGGGTCAAACGCCACACCAGACTCCGATCGTTCAGGGGGATATTGCGGATTTTGAAGCGTGCCCGCGCATATTCGAGGATTCGGCGTTGAACCAGACAGAAGGGACTCCAAGGAAACTGGATGAGTTCAATCATGGTGAGGGGCTCGAGGAGAAAGCCAGGAAGGCATCTCGTCTGTCAACCGGCGCAAGCGCTGGAGAGAAGCGTCCAATTGGGCCGGAAAACTGCGACGCCCGCGCGTGTCTCCTCCGTAACGCAAAGTATCCAATGCTTCGATCAATGCGGTTTTCTCGCGCTGAAAACCCGCGTCCAGGCGGCGGACCGCCAGATCGAGCTCCTGCCATCGTTCAAATTCATGCAGGGCATCGGCGCGCCCGGCAGCCACCGTGTCAACGTTGGACCAAAGGCGGTTCACGGCGGAGGATGCCAAGGAATAGAATCCCACGAAACGTTTCCTGGGTATGAACCGGGTTTCGTTGATCTGTCGTCCGGCCAGGATGACTTGGGAGCGGCGTCCCCGATAGGCCGCAATCCAGTAGTGCCGAAGCGCTGTGCCGTCGACGCCCCGAAAACGCACACGGTTCAGGGCGTCCGGCTTTCGTCCCACTCCAAGCACCGTCACCTCATCCAAAGTGGCCGATAGCTGCTCGTAACGTTCCCGGTGATCCATGAAATGCCGAAAGTCCTGAAAGCTCACCATGAGGCGCCCATCGGCTTCTTCCATGGCGATTTCCTCGATGGCATGAGTCATGGCCAGCATGGCATCAGCATCCAAACCATGAAAAACCTCGGGAGCAAGGCGGATCGGAAAAAAAGGGGTTCCTAATTGTCCGTCAGGGCGCAAATGCCAGGCTTTGGCATTACTGGATAGATGCTCCAGAACACGCCTTAAGAACAACCGCACGCCTCTCCAAGGTCTGCTTGCCACGACCAGGAAATCTAAGGAGCGAATCCCTCGCTGACAAGTGGATTCCTTGCGCCCCTGAACCGCAAATCAAACGACTTAACCGCGAATGGACGCCAATCCACGCGAATCCATCGGATCTGTGTTCAGGACCCCTTAGTCGCCGAGGAGCTTGCGCAGTTGTTCACGGGCGGCGTCTTCGCGCGACTGGGATCCGCCACCCGCAACAAACGCCCGCCTGGCAAACTCGAAGTACTCGCAAAAGGTGCCCCGGTCCTTTTCCGAAACCGGTTCGGCCCGTCGATCCCGGCATTGATAAGCCGCTCGAGGATCGTAGCTCACGCAATTCAGGCAGACCCGCAGATCACTCCGGCACTGGAGGCATTGTTCACTTCGTCCCGGCTGTCCCGGGAATGTCCATTCCCAACCGCAATGATGACAATGTCGCGCCATGTCAAAGTTCATACCGGAACATGATCCGGATTACACGCGGGAACTTTGAACCGCTGGTTTTTTGTTTTCCGCCGGGCACCGCGAAGGTAAAGTCGGCCGATGACGATTCTGAAATGAACTCCGAGGACCAAGACCCATTGCGCCAATTGCCTTCCCTGACTGAATTGCTGAACGCCTCTCCGGCGATCCGTTGGCTGGAGCAATACCCTCGATCGCTCGTCGTTTCCAGTCTGAGACGGGCGGTGGACGAGGCGCGTCAACAGCTCCGAAAAGGGACGAAGACAAACGTTCCTGGCGATCTCCTTCTGCTGGATGGCATTCTCGCGAGGGCGGAGGTGTATCTGGGGGCGGCGATCGAACCGGGGGTTCGCGAGGCGATCAATGCCACCGGGATCATCCTCCACACCGGCCTCGGGCGAGCCGTCTTTCCAGAAGGAGTCGTCGAGGCCATCCTCTCCGGCCTGACGGGGTATGTGACACTCGCCGTCAACCGGCAAACCGGCGATCGCGCCGAACGGGACGAGCTCCTGGAACCTTTGCTGGCCGAGCTGACCGGCGCCGAGGCAGCGACAGTCGTTAACAATAACGCGGGGGCCACCCTGTTGGTTTTGGCCGCCTTGGCCGCCGAGCGCGAAGTCGTGGTCTCCCGCGGGCAACTGATTGAAATTGGCGGTTCGTTCCGGCTGCCGGATGTCATGAGCCAAAGCCGGGTGAAGCTTGTTGAAGTCGGCACCACCAACCGCACACATCTGCGGGATTATCAACGCGCCATCACGGACAATACGGCCGCTCTAATGAAGGTGCACCCCAGCAATTACCGCGTCACGGGTTTTACCAGCGAGGTGGAAACGGCCGAGCTGGCCGAGCTGGCGCATCAAAAAGGCCTTTGGCTCATCGATGACCTGGGCGCGGGAGCCTTGGTTGACCTCGCCCGGTTTGGATTGCCCCATGAACCGACCGTGCAGGAATCGTTGCAGGCCGGAGCAGACGTGGTCTTGTTCAGCGCCGACAAACTGATCGGCGCCTCTCAAGCCGGCATCATCGTGGGACGCCGGAATTTGATCGCCAGCCTCCGACAACATCCGCTCATGCGCGCCTTGCGGGTGGACAAGACTTGCCTGATGATTCTCGAACGTACGCTCGCCCTGTTTCGCCGGCCGGAGCGCCTGGCCGAAGTTCATCCCACTTACCGCATGCTGGCCCAGGGAAAGGACGTGCTGAAAGAACGCGCTGATCGGTTGCGGTCGGCAATCCAGGGCCGGATTCCCCATGCCAGTCTCGGCATTCAGGCAAGCCAGGCTTATCTCGGCAGCGGCTCTCTGCCGACCCAGGCCCTCGATAGCTTCGTGGTCACTGTCGCTCTGCCCGGTCTCGGAGCCGATGAGCTCAGCCGCCGGTTGCGCCTCGATCCCGCCTGTGTATTTGGCCGAATTCAACAGGACCTGCTCTGCCTGGATGTGCGGACGATTACCGACGGACAGCTGGCATCCATCGTGACTGCCCTGGCCCGGATCCAATCATGACCGGTTTCCGCAAGAACATCATGCTCGGAACCGCCGGGCACGTGGACCATGGCAAGACCGCCCTGGTCAAGTTGCTAACCGGCTGCGACACCGACAGCCTGGCCGAGGAAAAGAAACGGGGCATGACGATCGACCTCGGCTTCGCTCCATGCCGGCTGGCGGACGAACGGATTGTCGGCGTCGTCGACGTGCCGGGTCATGTGGATTTCATTCGCAACATGGTCGCCGGCGCCCACGGCCTCGATGGGGTGATTCTCGTCGTTGCGGCGGACGACGGCATTATGCCGCAAACGCTCGAGCATTTGAATATTCTGACTTTGATGGGTCTGCGGTTTGGATTGGTAGCTCTGACCAAGATCGATCTGGTGGAGCCTGCGGCCCGCGATCTGGTCCTGGAGGACATCCGCAAGTTGCTCCGGGGGACGTTCCTCGAACAGGCGCCTGTCTGTCCCCTTTCAAACCTGACCGGCGAAGGTTACGAAGGTTTCTTTGATGCCTTGAATCTTCTCACCAGCCAATGCGAGCCCCGCTCGGAGACGGGATATTTCCGGGCCTGGGTCGAGGATGTGCACTCCATTCGTGGCATTGGGACAGTCATCACCGGCATTCCTTCCAACGGAAAGGTCCGGCTCGGCGATCACCTGGAACTGATCCCCGGCGGCCAGTCGGGACGTGTCCGTCAATTACAGGTCTACGGCGAGGATGCCCCGGAGGGGCGCGCGGGCGAATGCGTCGCCATCAACCTGGCTGAGGTCAACCACGAATGGGTGCGGCGCGGCCGGATTATATGCGAACCGGGTTCCGTAGCCCCCGTGACGCTGTTCGAGGCGGAGTTTCAGCTCCTGGACTCGGCCCGAAAGGATCTCAAGGACTTTGCCGAAGTCCATTTTCATGTGGGGACGGCCGCCGTGTCGGCGCGCGTGGCCATGCTCGAGGGGCATCGCATGACGCCCGGGCAGTCACAAATGGTTCAGTTTCGTCTCCCCCAACCTCTGGGTGTGGTCCCCGGAGATCGTTTTGTCGTCCGCGCTCAGGCCGCCGACTCGAGCCAATCCAGCCTCGCCACAATCGGGGGCGGACGTATCCTGGATGCCAGCAATGTCCGGTTGCGACGGCATCGGGCCTGGACCCTGGACGCCTTGAGAAGACGCCGGGATGCGATCGATCATCCGACGCGGTGGTGCGAGGTGGTTCTTCAGCAAGCCGAGCGTCCCGTCGGCACTCGAGAACTGAGCCAGCGGACACGACTGCGACCGGAAGAGGTTCAGGAATTCCTGGATCAGCTTCGGAACCTGGATAAGGCCCGGGTCACTGCCGAGGGAAACTGGGTCCATCAGGAGGTCATCGATCGGACTGTCACCGATGTGCTTGTCCGAATGGAGGCCTTTCACAACGACAATCCCCATCGGCTTGGAGCCCCGCCCGAGGAACTGCTCCCCAATCCTGATCTGGACCGCGCCCTGTTCCATCTGGCCCTGGAGCAGCTGCTGGCCAAGTCCGTGCTGGCGCGGCACGGGGCGTTGCTGGCAAAGAAAGACTGGAAACCCAAAGTCCAAGCAGGCGCGCCGGGTTTGGGCGATCAGATTGCGACGCGCCTGCGCGCCGCGGGCCTCGCTGTTCCGAGCCTGGAGGAACTTGCCATTGAGTTGCATGTCCCGTCATCGCAATTGCAGGCGGCCTGTCGGCTCCTGCTGGATCGGGGCATCCTGGTCCAGCTGGACGATCGAATTCTGATGCATCAGGAGACGATTGCCTTGGCCCGGTTAACGGTTCTCCGCCTCTTTCGCAAAGCTCCTTCGTTTACCACCATGGATTTCCGGGACGCCCTCGGAGTGAGCCGGAAATTCGCGGTGCCCTTGCTGGATTACTTCGACCGGATCCGTGTCACGGTTCGAAACGGGAATGTCCGGACTCCCGGCGCCGTCGCCAAGACCGCTCTCGGCTCGGAATCCTCCTCAAGAATCTCATGAGTCTTCAATCATGAAAGTGGATGTCGCCAAACGCCGCCAGGTCATGGAACGTTCCCAAGCGCTCGGGCATTGCATCTGTAATCCGCGCCAGCCTTGTCCGTGCGACATATTCCGGAGCCAGGGCATCTGTCCATGCGCCGGGGAACGCCCGGATCCCGTGGACCTATCCCAATTCAAACTCACCGATCATGTCCGAAACGCGGGATGCGCCTCGAAGATTGCCCCGGGCGACCTCGAGGCCGTGCTGGCGCGCTTGCCCGCGGTTACAGACCCCGCCGTCGTTTCGGGGCTGGCAGCCGGGGATGACGCCGCCATTTACCGGATCTCGGAGCATCTGCATCTGGTGCAAACGGTGGATGTGTTCACGCCCTGCGTGGACGATCCTTTTCTCTTTGGCCGGATCTGCGCCGCAAATTGCCTTTCCGATATCTATGCCATGGGCGGGATTCCGCGAACCGCCCTGAGCATTCTTTGTTTTCCTTCCGAGACGCTGGACGGCGAAATCATGTATCGGATGCTTGCGGGAGCCATGGCAACCCTGGCGGAAGCCTCGGTTTCGCTCATTGGCGGACACAGCATCAAGGATGAGGAGATCAAGCTTGGATTTGCCATCACCGGCACGATCGATGCCGCGGTTGCCGCCGCGCTGGAACGGCCGCAAATTGGAGATCTGCTGGTGCTCACGAAGGCCCTGGGCACGGGCGTGCTGACGTTTTGCCAGCAAATTGGCCGTGCTCACGGGGCAGGCCTGTCCGCTGCCGCCGCTTCGATGGCCGCGCTGAATAAACCGGCCGCCGAGGCCATGATCGCGGCGGGCGCCTCGGCATGCACCGATATCACCGGTTTTGGTTTGTGGGCCCATCTCCTGCGCCAATTGCGCAGCAGAAAACTCTCCGCCCAGATTTGGGCCTCCTCGCTGCCGGCGTTGCCGGGCAGCCGCGAGGCTTTTGCCCAGGGCATCGTGCCGGGCGCAGTCGAGCGTAACCGGGAATATGTCGGAGACAGTCTCCAGGTGGAATCTGGTGTGGATGAAGCCCTCGTCAATTTGGGTTTCGACGCCCAGACTTCCGGTGGGTTACTCATCGCCATCGCAGCCTCCAAAGCCCCGAGGCTGATTCAAGAACTGGCCAATCGCCAGCTCCAGGGACACATCATTGGCCGGATTACAGCCGAAGGTTCAACCCCGATTCTTGTGACTCGATCCGCCGAATCAGATGGACGGATCCATCTTCAGGTTCCCCCTATGAATCCCACTCCGAATTCCGAAGCATCTCAGACACCCCCAGCTTCAGCATGCTGCTGTTCTCCCGAGATCCAGCCGCCGGAAACCGCCTCGACGGCTGATGAAGCCGCCCGTGGATTTGGGGCCTTGATGCGCGCCGTCCAGGCGGGAGGCGCGCTCAATCCCAAAACCAAGGAATTGATCCTGTTCAGCCTGGTATTATTGAGCCGCTGCGAACCTTGTTTTGCGATTCATTACCGCAAAGCCCTCGAGATGGGCATCACCGAATCCGAGTTGGACGAGGCGGCCTGGTGTGCGGTCTCGATGGGCGGGGCGCCCGTGCGCCTGTTCTACCAGGAAGGCCGGAAAAACATCGCCACCCATCAAGGGCCTTGAGGCAATCCCAAGACCTCAGCGTTCCGTCGAACCGCTCGTCGGATGCGCTTCCGGTCGGCCCACAGACGGTACCAAGGCCCCACAGGTTGCGCACTCAAGGCATCGGATGCAATTCGAAGCGTTCGCCTTCAAATCGAGCTTAACTCCGGCCGGACACCGGCCCTGGCAGAGATTGCATTCCACACATGCGTCCCTGTCGAACCGCAGATGAAAGAGGCTGAATCGATTAAACAAGGCCAGGAATCCACCCAAAGGACAGAAAATCCGGCACCAGGGACGATGGACAAAGACGGCGCCAATTAGGAAGAGACCGAGGATGAAAAGTTTATACCAGCTCATAATCCACCCCTGCCCGGCCAAAACGCTTTTCACTGAGTAATATAGCCCGGACTCCAACGCGCCCGCCGGACACAATCGGCAGATCGAGATCACCTGGTCGTCAAAGAGAATGCCTTGCCGCCCCCAATACCACGGGAGCCAGAGAACCAGCCCGATGAGCACGAGATAACGGAGGTTCCCCACCCATCCAGGCAGCTGAATCTTGCGCCTCGAGATCCGTCCCAGAAGATCCTGGAGGAAACCAAAAGGACATGACCAGCCGCACACCAGGGAACCCGCCAGCCCCCCCGTCAAAACCAGTACTCCCAATAACATCCACGGGACCGTATTCCAGGTCGGCAGGGTGGCCGCGTAGTTGGCCGCCAAGCCCACCGGGCAGCCGAAAGCCGACAAGGGACAAGCGTAGCAATGGAAAACACAGGCCGGAACCCCGTGCAACCATCGGCCGACCGGCGCCAGCCAAACCGCTAGAAAAGCTGTCTGCACCCATGGACGAAAGCCTTTCAGCATTCGTCCCAGGTCACTCGAGGAGGATCGTTCCGGACACGAAGGCTGGGAATTCATGGAGATAAACCGGCCGCCGCCACGGGGCCAAAAGTCACTTCACTCAGGTCGGACAGGCCGCTTTGGCCCGAACATCGATCTTCAAACCGGGCGAGAGCGCCTTGCCATGCTGCGACGACGAAGGCGGCGAGGGCGGCTGAGGCATCCAGGGCGGAAAGACAAATTCCTGTGAAGGCGCGACGGGCGGAACGGCGCTGATCCATTTCACACCGCCATGGGCCATGGCCAGATTGATCTGGATTTCGCGCGCGGTCAGGCCCTGCACCGTCTCGACCGGCGTAACACGGCCCAGTCCAAAACAAAAAATCAACAGTCCAGCCAGAGCAATAGCTGCCCCCGCGGCCCAGCCCCGAGTCTCGTCAGGCCGTATCGCTCGATGGATGGGGGGTTGTGAGATCCGGTTCATCGTGAGCTTCAACGGCCGGCATGATGTCCAAAGAATCAGACGCCGACAAGCACGGAGTGATTTGCCTAACGAAGCTACACCAATTCAAATGCGAAGCCCTTCAAATACTCCGTCTCCGGAATGCTGGGGATAATGGGATGATCGGGGGATTGGCTGAAAGTGGCGACACGACGCAGGATTTTGTGGGCATCGAACGCCGCCTCGAGAATGATCTGGTGGAACGTTACGGCGTCCACATGATGGGAACAACAGAACGTGGCCAGAATGCCGTTCGGGCGCAGGAGTTTCAGCGCCCGCAAATGAATCTCCTTGTAGCCGCGTAAGGCATCCGGAACGGAAGCGCGATTGCGAGTGAAGGAAGGGGGATCCAGGATGATCAGGTCGAACTGAGGCACAACCTTTTCCCGAGGACCGGAGGCCGTGTGCGCCTTGAGCCAGTCGAAGACGTTGGCCGCCTCAAAGGAACAGACCGAAGCCAGTTCGTTGCGTCGGGCGTTTTCGGTCGAAGCCGCTACGGCCTCGGGGCTCTGGTCAATGCCATGAACGGACAAGGCGCCGCCGCGCGCCGCGTGCAGGGCAAACCCACCCTGAAAACAGAAGCAATCCAAAACCCGGGCGCCACGCGCGTACTCCGCCACCCGCCGGTAATTGAGCTGCTGGTCAAGGTAGAAACCGGTTTTGTGGCCTTCCCGCAAATCAACCTCGAAACGCAAGCCGTTGATCGTCACCGGCACCGGGCCCTCCAGCGGACCCCGCCAGACTTCATGGCTGTCAGGCAGGCCCTCGAACTTCCGCGAGGCCATATCGTTGCGCTCCAAGATGACCCGGGGACTGAAGATCTTCTCCAAAACCGATACGATCATCGATTTGCGGCGGTCCATGCCCAGCGCGGAGGTCTGGATGACGAGAACGTCCTCATACTTGTCCACAATCAGACCGCTCAGAAAGTCGCTCTCGGCATTGACGGCGCGAAAGGACGTGGCGCCGGGAAGATAACGAGTCCGGATCGCCAACGCCGATCGGATCCGGTTCTCGAAGAATGTGCCGTCCACCGCCACTCGATCGCGCGCCAGCAGCCGAACCCTGATCTTCGAGTGGCTGTTGTAAAAACCGATCCCCCAAAAACG
Source organism: Verrucomicrobiota bacterium (assembly GCA_022709905.1). Classification (GTDB taxonomy): domain Bacteria; phylum Verrucomicrobiota; class Verrucomicrobiia; order Limisphaerales; family UBA1319; genus JAKLHY01. The sequence goes on from JAKLHY010000016.1 coordinate 47,834, forward strand.
ATGACGCCGATCCCAGACCTCCACGACATCGCCATCGGCGATTGCCTCGGCCGCCTTCTCGATCGATGCGGCGTAGATCCACGGATGCCCGGCGATGATCCTCTCCGTCTCACCCGGCCTGAGAACGACTGTCGGCATGGCGTTGTCCATCTCCGTGTTGTACGTCACTCGCCCCGGTCGTGACCAGCCTCGAATGTTCCTCTTGAATGAGATTTTGTCCCAACCGCTTGCCGATCTGTTCGCTCCAAACGATTCATCGGCGGTCGTCTGACAGATCATCCGGATCCGCTTTTGGCTCGACGTACCGTTCTTTCCCCGGTATCGGAAAGAGATACGTCAACTCAATACAAAGCGTTTATGTCTCAATCCATTGCCATCGCTGTCGGGGCTCATCCGGATGATGTTGAATTCTTCATGGCCGGCACCTTGCTCCAACTCAAGCAGGTGGGTTACGAAATCCATTACTTCACGCTGGCCAACGGATCCTGCGGAAGCCGCGAGTTCGGTCCCGCTCAGCTGAGCCAAATGCGGCGTCGCGAATCGCAAGAGGGCGCGAAAATCCTCGGCGCTGTCTTTCACTCCAGCCTGGTGAACGACCTCGAGATCTTCTACGATCTCAAAATCCTGCGTCGCGTGGCCGCGATTTTGCGGGAAGTCAAACCGTCCATCATCCTGACGCATTCCCCCCAGGATTACATGGAAGATCACATGAACACCTGCCGTCTGGTGGTCAGTGCCGCGTTCATGCTCGGCGCCCCAAACTTCCGGACTCAACCGCCGCGCGCCGCCGTTTATCAGGATGTCACCCTCTACCACGCCATGCCCCTGAGCCTCACCGATAGCTTGCGCCGAAGGATCATGGTTGGCGCTTACGTGGATACCTCCGATGTCCACGCGACCAAGCTCGCCGCCCTCTCAGCGCATCGCAGCCAGCAAAATTGGCTCCAGGCCAGCCAGGGCGCAAACTCCTACCTCAAAGCCATGGAAGACATGGCCCTCGAGCTGGGCCGCGAATCGCGCCGGTTCAAATTCGCCGAAGGCTGGCGCCGCCATCTCTATCAAGGCTATTCCCAGTCCGAAATCGATCCGTTGAAAACCGCCCTCGGCAAGCGATACCTCGTCAACCAAGCCTTCGAAAAACAACGATTGGCGGGTCGCATCGCCCCATAATCCGTTCCGAATCCGAACAGCGCTATCAGGAGCTCTTCCCCCGACGCCGGCCTGAATTGCCGATTCCGGTGAGTGACTTCACATGGATTTTCGGAGGGACGAGTTCTACTTCGGAGGGACGAGTTCCACGAGTCCCTGGAAAAGCGTCCAGCGCGGTTTTGCGGACGGGAGAAAATGGAGGTTTTTGCGGTGGGAGGTTGGACTCGCGGAGCCCGTCCCTCCCGCCAGCTGGTCTATCCGGTCGGGTCTTGGGACTCGCGGAGCTCGTCCCTCCGGCTAGCTCGTCTCTCCGAGGTTATCACGCCGGCGAGGCCATGCCATCCAGCGGACGTTTGCAGGCGAAAAGCAAGGTGAGAACGCCGCTCGCCAGTAATCCCCCCATAACACCTATGGCCATGTTCAAAGGACGATTGGGCCTCACAGGGCGCAAACCAGGCTCGGCCTGTTCGACAAGCAGCACAGGGGCAGTTACGGGCAGTTGCGAGTCCGCCTTTTCCCTTTCCAACGTATCGATCCCTTCCATCGCCGCAATTCGTAGCTGGCGCAAGCTCTGCTCTTGGTATTCCCGCGCAATCGTAGTGGCAATTTCTGCCGCTTCCTTGCGGTCTTCGCTTAAGGCCCGAATCTCAATCAGGGATGTATTCCGATACTGCCGGATTACCAGGCTGCGTCGAAGGATCTGATAGGCTTCTTCGGCATAATAATTCTCCTTTCCTTGAGCGACAAATGCTCGGCGCAGGCTGACCTTCCCAAATCAGGCAGCATGCGCATCCAAAACTTGAATACCCCCCAGGCTCCTGCCTCTTGAAAGGCCTCCAGACATTGATCGCGAAATTAAAAAAGCCCCGCCGGTTTTGGGCGGGGCATTGCGAAGTAAATGTAAGGATCTAGAATCAGACGTTCCAACCGGCGCGGTTCTTGCGGCTCACGAATTGGGCCGCCTGCGGCAGGTTGGTGGATTTCATGTTGGGGCCGTCCCATTCCATGCGATAGCCTTCGCCGACGCGCAGGGCGATGCAGCCCAGCAGGATGATCTCAGTCAAATAAGCGGCGATGTCGAAGTTCGAGTAGGAGGGAGTGCCTTCCTTCATCATCCGGAACCATTCCTGCATGTGACCGGGCGAGCGCGGAATGGATTGCGGGATGGCCTTGCATGCCTCGTGCTTGTCGCCGGACATGAAGCCTTCCTCGCCTTTGAGGATCATGTAAAACTGGGCGCCGTAATCATCGGGGGAGAAGATCTTGCCTTTTTCGCCGACGATCAGGGCTCCGCTGCCCGGCATGTTGTCCATGGCAATGATCTCTTTACAGATGCCGGCGTCGGGGCGCAACGGTTTGATCTTTTCGCGTTTGCCGGCCCCCGGAGGAACGGGCGTGCCGCTGGGGTTGCCGTCATACCACCAGAACTTGAGCGGAGGGAGGCCTTCACGTTCAGGGAACTCGAATCGGATGCGCGAGGTCTCGGGGAAGGTTTCCGGATAAACGCGCGAGGCGAGCTCGCACTCGACAAGCGTCGGGAAGCCCAGTTTCAGAGCGCGGAACGGCATGTTAACCGTGTGACAGGCCATGTCGCCGAGGGCGCCCGTGCCGAAATCATACCAACCGCGCCAGGCGAAGGTGTGGTAGCAGCCTTGCTTGAAGGGACGCATGGCGGCGGGGCCGAGCCACAGATCCCAATCCAAGGTGGAGGGCACCGGGTCCGATCCGGCGGGACGGTCATAGCCTTGCGGCCAAACCGGACGATTGGACCAGACATGCAGCTCGAGCGGCTTGCCAATCACGCCGGCATGGATAACTTCGACCGCGCGGCGCAGGCCGTTCTCGGCGCTGCCCTGGTTGCCCATCTGGGTGGCCAGCTTCTTTTCCTTCGACAACTGCCGCATGATGCGGGCCTCTTCCACGTTCTGCGTCAGCGGCTTCTGGCAGAAGCAGTGCTTGCCCATCTTCATCGCCCGAATAGCGGCAATCCCATGGTTATGGTCCGGCGTCGACACCGTGACGGCATCGATGTCCTTGCCCATTTCATCGAGCAACTTCCGGTAATCCTGGTAGCCCTTGGCCTGGGGGAACTGCTTGAGTTTCCGGTCCAGGGTGTTTTTGTCCACGTCGCAAAGCGCGACGATGTTGCCACCACACTTGGCGGCGTCGCTGCTGTCACTGTCCCCTTTGCCACCGACCCCGATGCAGGCCACGTTGATGCGTTCATTGGCGCCCAAAACTTGGCCGACGTAAGGGAAGAAAATAGCGGCAGTGCCCACGCCCATGGAGGTGCGGCTGAGGAATTGACGACGGTTCATTGCATTCATTTTAATTCTCGTTTTAAGTTCGATACGCGATCTGGCGTTGAGCCAATCTTTACAGACTCCCACTTGTTTCAACAAGGCTTTTGTGTGGTTTGCATCGCATTCGTGAAGGGCCCGATGGCTCATGCCCGGCAACCCCAGCCCTCCACCCTGGGCAGGCTGAAGGGATACCTTTCATGACGAACCCTCCATTGGGTCGTATTCAAATACTGAACCTGCCCGCCGGGAAATTGATAAATGGCCGGGGCTGATCTCATCCTAATGCGCGGATCCGACATTCTACCACCGATAGTAACGGTAGGGATTATCGCCCATTGGGAAATCGGTCCGGTAATCCGGGGAGTAATAACCGACATCGGAAGAAACCGCGGCTGTGGAAGTTGGAAATATTTCGGGACCTGGAGGGGGCGTTGCTTGAGGACCCGAGCGATCGCCGTTCGGTCCGATTGAGACACCAAGCTTGCCGGTAAAGGCAACCGGATGGAAGACCCGGTTATCCACAGGGAACGTGGCTCCAAGGTTGGCCAATAATTGCGCGGCGGCCCGCGTGGCCCGCCAACGCGTGTAGCGGAAGTAGGTCTTCTCGTCCGCATGGAAGCAGTCCGGGTCCACCTGGCAGAAGATCGCCACACCTTTGCCGACGGTCTTTCGGCCCATCAGACCGTCAGCCCCAATCTCCGCGCCTGCGCTCAAAATCCAAGGCGGAGTGTCCAGGTAGGAACGCCAGCGCAAATCGGACGCGCTGAGTCCCCGGGCTTCAGGCCACGCGGGCGGAGACAGCGACCCGGCGAAACGGGCTGGCGCCGGTTTCAGACTGGTGCCGAGTCCTCCGTCCGTTTGTGCGCACGGCAAAAAGAACGCCTGGCCGCCTTGTTCCAGGTAGGCGGTGAGCGCCGGGACGTCAACCGAGGCATCGGAGCCGATGAGCACCAGCCCGGCGTCCGTGTCCAGTGTGTCTGATTTCTGGTAACTCACTCCAATTCTATCGAGCCATGTTGCGCCCGACGCACCGCCGAGATACACGGCCTTGCTGATCCGTGGCAACAACGGGGCGTGAAACGCGTAATCGAGGACACGACCAGCCACTTGCCGCGCGGCGGGATCCAGGGCCGAGTGATCCTCCAAATCCAGGGTGCAGACGACCAACCGGCCTTGTCCGTAGTCCAACTCCATCAGGGGTGTGTAGGCCAAGTCGAATTCGCATTCCAGCAGGGGACGCCAGCCGCTGCGATGGGGCTTCTCGATGGCCGCGCTGCTCACCCCGCCGCGATTGCCCCAGTGCCACCCGGCGTAGGGCTGATCCCGTTCGTTCCCTCGGAGGTAATCGCCGGCATATTCGGGGTAGGCCTCAATCAGAGTGCTGTTGCCCGTCCAGTCGCGGAGGTCTTCCGGGTGCAGATTGTAGAATGGGCAGTATTGAGTGGCGGAAGGGATGGGGAAGACGCGTCGGGCCACCTTCGGGCAGACGCGCCAGCCAAGCGCCCGGGCCAACCATTCCGGGTCCTGGGCACAGAGCAAAGCCCGGCCACCAGCCCGCACATAGGGCTCGAGCTTCGCAGCCACCGCCGTGTTATCCTTCAAGGCATTGCGGCCGATCACCACCAGCGGGACTGCCGCTCCATTCCAGGACTGCGTCTGATAACCCAGGTTTGTCAACATCCTGCCGGTCGCGCCCTCAGGATCCACGATCGCGATCTGACCGCCGCCCTTCTTGTCTTCGCCAAATATGCGAAATGCGAAAGCATCCTGGTGTGTCGTCCCGCCGATCCTGGCTTCCAGGATCAGTTGGCCGTCCGACTTGCCTCCGGCTTCTACTGCGGGGGCGATTACCTGGAAGGGAATGAATCGAATCTCCGAAACCGCCAGGCTGCCATGGAGCTGCCCCTCGTCTGTTTGTTTGCCGCCGACCGCGGCGGTCCAGGTGGCCGTGAAATTCTGTGGCTGGCGGGTATCATTGATCAGGATGATCTGCTTTCCGATCTTTTGGCCGGGGCTAAAGTGATGATCCTTCGCGCTGTAGGCCCCGGCGGGACCTGCAATCCACGCGAGCGTCGAGCCGTTGACTTCCTTGAGCGCGTCTTGCATCCAAGACCAAGTGCGAAGGCCGCCCGGCAGACCCGCCGTCCGCCAACTGCGCCACGTATTGACGCGGAACAGGCGCTGGATTTTGTGGTTGTTGGCGTACTCATCCAGCCGGTTCTCGGAGCTTTCGTAAAGCATGCCGCCGCGGAACAGGTTATGGAGGAATTCGCGGTACTTGGATTCCTCCGCCGCATAAGCCGCCGACCCAAAATAGATGGCGGCGAATTCCGTCAGCAAGGGTTCGCTGGTGATGTTGCTCTCAAATCCATGGCGCCCGCGCCGGAACGTGCAGTCCATGGGGGTGCCGAACTCGACCATTGAAATTGGCATCTCGCCGTTTTCGGCCCAGGCACTGAGCCAGTCCTCGCGTTCCTGGAGCGGGAGGAGGTTCAGATAACAGTTCATCGTGTAGAGGTCTCCGGTGTAGGCTCCGGCGTGGCTGTAATAAGCTCGGGTCGGGTCAAGCTTCCGGAGACCGTCGAACATCTCCCTGCCGTAAACCATAAGTCGCTGCCAGCGCTCGTCGGCCTGTCCCCAGCCACGGCGGCCGATCAGACGTGGATCGGCGTCCACGGCGTTGTTGAAGAAATTGAAGCCGGCAATCCACATGACCACGGAGGGATGGTTGCGGTAATGGCGCATCCACACGGCAGCCCGGTCGAGGGCGCGCTGCCGGTTCTGGTCCCAGCGGGTCTGTCCCCTGGCGTTCATCAGATACTTGTTGGCATTCAGGATATACTGGGCGACCAGGTATCCCTTGCGATCGGCATCGTCGAGATTTCGTTCCGAGTCAGAGGCATCGCCACGGGTGTCCACGGTCTCCGATCCCATCTCGGAGAAGATGTCTCCCACCTGCATGCGTGGCCCATAATAAAAGCAGGGCTGACGCAGGCGGATCACCGTGCCATTAAGATAGAATTGTCGGCCTTCGATCCAAAACTCCCGGAATCCGAAGATCTGGTCATACTCGTCATCGAGGCCCTCGGCTTTTACTTTGAGCCGAAGGGTATAGTGATTGGGCTGACCGACATCCCAGAGGCGCGGATCGGCCCAAGGCCATGAAAGAACAAGCGTCTGGGTTTCCTTGGCCTCCACCACCGCCTTCGCCGTGTAACTCTTTTCCACCTCCCCCTTCTCGTTGAGCATGTCCGCCGCCACTTGGATTGGGCCTTCCTGGTTGATCCCCCTCAACTCTACGTCCAGCGAGATGGCCTTTTGCCGGGTGGAAGTGCGCACGAAAACATCCGCCACATGCGCCTCCGAGGAACGGCATTCCAGGAAGACACTGCCGGTCAGACCCCGAGACTTTAAGGAGGCGGACGAGAAGGTGACGGTGCTGCTCAGGGCATTCTGCCAGAAGGTTCCCACCTGTTCCGCGTCGGCGATCGCTGCCACCAACACCCGGACGTTCGCCGTTTGGCCGGGCGTAACCGCGGAGGTAATGTCCACCGTCCCCCATGGCCAGGCGATTTTTCCGCACTCCTTATCGTTGACATAGACAATCGCGTCGGTGCATACGCGATCGAAGCGCAGGCTGATCTGCCGGCCTTGCCATTCCGCCGGGATCGCCACTTGCCGCTCGTACCAGGCGCGTGATACCCGTGCTCCGTCATATTGATCCGATTCCGGACGGCCGCCGCGGCTTACTAAATCAGACTTGCCCCGGGAACTCTGCCAACTGCCCGGCACCTTGATGTATGCCCAGCCCGCCTTGGGGGGCTCGAGGCTTGCTTCGGCCGCGGGGATAAAGCGCCAAAGACCGTCCAGGGTAGCCCGCGCGCGTTTTTGATTCACTGTGACGACGCGCGTTCTATCCCAGTCGAGGGTCGTGCCCGCTGGAAGATCGGCGTCTGCCAACGGTGTCGCTGCCGCCAGACGTGGCATCACCGTGAAATCGGCAATCCAAAGACACGCGAAGGCCAGCAGCAGCCGCAAGCGGAAAGCCGCAGTTCTGTCCGGTTTCCGAAATTCCGGTCCTCCAAAACCGCCCGCATTCTGAGCCGCGGAAGTCGAGCTTCCCAAGGACAAGGGTAATATCGCGTTGCCTAGTGTGGTGTTTGCGAAATACGACGCATTCTGTTGCGCCCGAAATGTGCGGCGACTCAGCACCGGCGGATTTGGAGTTCCAGGATCGATACTCACAAAGGGGGTGGTTCGTTAACAAGGGACGATTTCTTTTGATTTCAAAATAAAAACTGAGAGCCAGTTGTCAACCGGAATGCGTCCTGCGGGGGAGCAAAGCACTCTTCATTCAGAACATCCTTTAGGGTGGACTCCCTGCGCCTTGATAGCTCCGGCCTGTGACGGGATCCGGAACACCCCGGGATCGGTTCCCAGGAATTGAGAGTCCGCTACGCTGCAATAATGCTGCGCGACAGAATTGCGCGCCGATCTGGATTCTGATAAAGACGGGAGGCATGTTCCAAACCAGCAGGGGCCTGAAATCTCAAAATCCAAAGGAGATTCTTATGTTTAAGAAGGCTGTATTTCCGGGCAAATACCTCCAGGGCGCGGGCGCCATCGCCGAGTTGCCCGCCTTGATCAAGTCCCTGGGCAACCAGGGATTGATTCTGGCATCGCCATCCGTCAAGGAGAAAGTCATTCCCTCATGCGGCATCGATCTTAAGGCGCAATCGATTCCCATCGACGTATTCCAGGGCGAATGTTGTCAGAAGGAACTCGACCGCGTGTCGGCCCTCATCGCGCACAATCAGGTCGACGTTCTCATCGGGATGGGGGGCGGCAAGACGATTGACACGGCCAAGATCGCCGCCGATCGCGCCCGGATCCCTGTCATCATTATCCCCACCATCGCCTCGACAGACGCGCCTTGCAGCGGTTGTGCGGTTCTCTACTCGGAGGGCGGCATTTTCGAGTCTGTTTGCTACCAGACATCGAATCCGGCCGTTGTCCTAGTGGATGTGGCCATCCTGGCCATGGCGCCGGCACGTTTCCTGGTTGCCGGCATGGGAGACGCCCTGTCGACGTGGTTTGAGGCACGGTCCTGTGAACGCACCCAGTCGCCGAACGAATGTGGCGGGATCAGCACTACCGTGGGTCTTCACATCGCTAAACTCTGCTACGAAACCCTGCTGGCCTACGGCCCGGCTGCCAAAGTGGCCAGTCAACGGCACTTGATCACCCCGGCTTTCGAGCACATTGTCGAGGCCAACATCCTGCTGAGCGGGATTGGCTTCGAAAGCGCCGGTCTGGCTTCGGCCCATTCGATTCACAACGGGCTCACCGCCTTGCCGGAAACCCACGCCTTCTACCATGGCGAGAAAGTCGCCTTCGGGGTTCTTGCCGGTCTTCAACTCACCGATGCTCCGGCCGCCGAACTGGAGACGGTTTTCGCCTTCTGTGAAGAGGTCGGGCTGCCCACCACCCTGTCGGATATCGGATTGGGCAACGCGGGTCGCGACAAGTTGATGCTCGCGGCCGCTAAGACTTGCGAGCCCGGCCAACCCATCCATCACGAGGCGGGCACGATCACTCGTGAAAAAGTCCTGGATGCCATGCTTGCAGCCGATGCCCTGGGTCAGGCCAGAAAATCAGGGAGCCGTTGTTAAGCCCCATATTCGGGCACTCGGCCAGGCCCGTCTTTGCTCAACCGAACGTGGTCCCGTTCCAACCCCAGCTGCCGGCATCCACATCGGTGAAGTTGAGGTAAATCCGATCCGGTGAAATCCCGGCGGCCTCGGCGAGCAGTGTAGAGACTTGCTGGGCCAGCTTGCGATTCACGCTGTCGGTTAGTCCCCCGATGCTGCGGATATCGACAAAAGCCGCGTCGTCTGCCTTGCCGGACATCACGATGGCCGGCTGGCTTGCGGTGACCATGACATATTGTTCGGGCTTTCCGATGGCAGCGGCGACAGCTTTGGAAAGGGACGCCAGGAGGGCTTTTTGTTTTTCGTCGGAGAGGACGACCGTGGTTTCGAGTTTGAGCAGAGGCATGCTTCTTTTCTAACGTGGCAAGGCGATTCACTCAAGACCAACAAAGGCCCCCAAATCGGCTCGCAGGATACCCGCAAAAAAAATCTAACCTAGAATGAACGCCAATGGACACGAATAAAACCCGAGGTTTCCTGTCGGCAAAATCGCTCTGCGGAATGAATTTCGCGCGCCGATCGTTCCCGGTTGCGAAGCGAGAGTGACTCAACAGGCTGGACCGCGGGATTTATCCCGCCGTGCCGGTTGACGCCGGATCTCAGACATTCCATCGATTTTACCAACACTTCAGGTCCTTCGTATTTGGCCTGACATTATTGGCGTTGATTGGCGTCTATTCGCGGTTAAATCGTTTTATTTGCGGTTCAAGGGAGCAGCCGCCAACTTGATTCTCCCGCACTCCAGCGATATCGTGTTAATGTTCTCACCCACTTTTTCGAGAAAAAGGAATGGCAGCAAAAAGGGAGGGGCACGATGAGACGGTTTCCCGGTCTAAACCTGGTGCTGCAGGCAGTCCTGGCGGCGTGGACACTGTCGGCGGCTCATGCGGGGGTGGCGCTCAAGCCCGTGCTCGGAAGCCAAAGCGCTGAGATTGGCACGTTTCACGGCTGGGTCGGTTGGGTGGGATGGGACGCGACCTTTTCCGAGTCCTACAACCCGGTTCAAGAAACCTATGGTTGGGTGGTCTACTTTGCGCCAGAGGCCATTTATGTCGCCTTACAACCGGCCCAGGCGGTTTATTCGGGCGTCGATGTCAACATGGGCTTTGATTTTTTCTATGGTTTTTTAAGGGCCCCCAACGCGGCTTCCACCCTGAGCCGCGATTACCTCACCCGCCTCTGGGGGGTTGCGTTTTCCAAAGGGATCATCTCGGTCTCTCCGCCGGGAGGACCGATGTCGAAGCTTTCCCTGGGGCTCACCGTAGCCCAAACGTTCTATCGAGTTTCACACACCACGACCGTGGTGCCGGCGTTTCAGTTCGGAGCCGGGGTCAGCGCCAGCTTCAGTTTGCTGCCGATCGATCTGCCATTTTCAGTCGCGCTGGACCGCGACTGGCAACCCGCATATAAAGATCCGGGCTTCTCAGGTTTTTGGCCGATTGCCCTCTGGAATCTCCGCGACAATCCCACCCTCGATCCGGCCACTCAAATTGCCAATGGTTTGTCTGCCATCATCTCGAGCGGGACACGGTATCCCGCCACCACGGTGGCCATGGCGGGCCACTTGCTCGGGGTGATCCAAAAGGCCCAAAACCGCCCCGAGGTGAGCGCCTTTCTTGCGGATCCGAGCGTGACTTCGCGCATTTCCCAGACTCTTGAAGATACCAGCACCTGGCTGCAAACTTCGGATACCGGTCATCTCCCCGCGCTGCTCCAACCCTTTTTCGCGTATCCGGAAATGGAAGAAACTGTCCAGCCGATCCTGGCGGGAACCCAGATGGCCTTCGAAACCGGATACCGCGCGGGTGCCGAAGCCAATCCGGGCAACGACACCGTGCATGTCGATGGCATTATCACCCACTACTGTTTTGTCGGCGAACCGGTCACCATCGAGGTCCGGGCCCAGGAACTCGTCGAGGTCATCACCAACCGGACGGCCGCGGAGTTCGAAGGCGCCTGGATCGGATTCGATGTGCCGGTGGAATACATGACCGCATACGCCAGCGCGGGCAAACGTGAATGGCTGCAAATCACCAACGGCGTCGCGCGCTACTCTATCATCCAATCCATGACACGCCCCCAGGTGATGGGCGTTGTTTACGACGACGATTCATCCGATCCGCCATTGAATCACGGCGCCGATGTCGAGTTGAAACGCCGGCTCCTGATCTTTGTGGACCGAACCGATGCCAACCACAACCAAATTCCGGACTATTGGGAGAAACGCTTCGGTCTGACCAACAACCCGCCGGGCATCGACACCGATCGAGACGGCCAATCCGATGCGGCGGAATACATCGCCGATACCGATCCCACAAATCCTCAGGCCTTGCTTCGTTTGCGTTTGAACACCGCGGGAAATCCCCCGACATTCAGCATCCCCGCCACGTCTCGTGATCGAAAATACACCCTCGAATCCTGCGCCAATCTGACGTCGCAGCCCCCACAGTGGACGGTTCTGTTTGAATCATCCGGCACCGGCGCTGAAATGATATTCAACGCCCGTTCTTATCTGACCGGACCGGCCGCCTTCTTTCGTATTTGTGTTTCCGCACCTTGATAAATACCGAGGCACCGAGGTCTGGATTCAGTGGCCGATTTTCCTTGATGCCCTCCAGGATGCGCTGGGGCCTAGTGATGAAAGATCTTTCCGGAAATGTCTTTTGGCAACGGGTCAACCAAATTGATGTCGCAGGTGCAACACAAATTTGTCTTGCGTCAGGCATGGCTTGGATCCAAACCCGTCAAACCATCCGACTGGGTCTCATGAGTCATGGCAAAGTCGCGTAAGCAGAGAGCGTGTGCTTTATCTAGCGCTGACGCCCCGCGTTCTTTAGTCGGGGATCAATCGAGACCTCACGGCCATCGAAGGGCAGGTCGATTAAGGGCCCAACCGAAAAGCCATCCGGGCGTGGTCTCGAGAGCAAATCATGCGTGAGGAGATCCTCGGCTTTGGCGAATTCGGGAAGTAGTTCGGGTTGTCCCGCATAAACCGGTGTGGTTTTCAGAGACATAGCTTTTACGGACATCGTCAGTTTCTCATAATCAATCGAAACGATCAGGGGTTCGATTTGACTATGGGTGTCATTTCCGAGCTTTTTCCAGTCCTCATAGTTTATGTTCGTTTTGCCATCGCCAACAAATCCATACGCGAGATCACTCCGATAAGCGCCGAAAAGATTATGATCTGATTTGCTGGTTTCATTGGGGAAATGAATTGCCACCCGGTAGGCGCCGATCATATTCCCATAAACCCGAAAATGCCGGTTCCACGCGGTGCCCCCCGTTCTATCCGCGCTGCCATTAGCAATGTCGATGGCATGATCTTCGCCGTTGAAAATCAGGTTTTGGAGCACGGCCACCCTTTCGGCATCATGAATATGGAATCCATGCGCGTTATCCACACCGCGACCCCAATTGTAGCGGTGGGTCTCGAACATGATGTTGTTGTCCACCAAGTTTGGGCCCTGGTTGATTTCCAGGAAGATCTGTCCCCAGGTGCAGTCAAAATTCTGGAGGCACACATTCTGGGTGATTCGGGTATTGCAGATCTCTCCGTCAAGCCAGATGGACGAACCATAGTAGGTGGTGACAATCACATTCCGGCGGATCAGTGAATTAACGGTCCGGTGGATTTTGATGGCGGCGTTTTCACAGTGGCCGGGAACATTCATCGTGCAACACTCGCGAAACAGATTGTCTTCGACCAAAACCTGCTCGTTGCTCATATTATGCCAGCCGGCGACTCCGCAGACTCCGAAATGATGGATATGGTTGCGCCGGACAATATGATAACCTTGGGCCTCGCCCTTGCCGTAAGTCCACCAGCCCCCGCCCAGATCCATGGCAATGGTATTGGCATAACCGATTTCACAATCCTCGACGATCCAGTGATGCCCGCCAAAAGAACTGATCAATCCGCGTTGCGGCCAGGGAATGGGGACGGGATTGGCCGCATGAACCATTTTAAATCCGCTGATTTTGATGTAATTCAAGTAACGCTTCCGCGGGGCAAAAACCTGCTCCCTGGTGGTGATTTCAAAGGTCAGACCATTAGGATTCTTATCGTTTTGCAGACGGAGGTGAATGGTCATTCCATTCTCCTCCACCCAGAACAATCCAACATCCTGAGGCTTCAACTCTTCAAGGTTTTCGTATTTGGAAACCTGTCTTAACTTTTCTCCCTCCAGGAAAATCATGCCGCGGCAGTGCTCGAATTCCTTATTGTAGCCCCAGTCCGCATCGATGCGGCCATTGAGCAGACAAAATGGATTGGCCCCCTCGAATTGGCCGCCCTTTAAGGTCGCTTCATAGGTGAGCCATTTCCGGTTTTGGTCTTTGCCGATGTAACGCGTTTCCATCCATTCAGGACGCCATTCATCGGATCCTTTGATCACCACCTCTTCACCCGGCGCCGCATAATACCAAATCATTTCCTCCGGCGAATTGCCGCCGTTTTCAGGTTTAACCCATTCCCGATAGATCCCCTCGTGGACCTCGACGGCTTCTCCGGCAACCAAAATGGCGGCCGCCTTGGAGATCGTCTTAAACGGAGCGCTGGCGCTGCCGTCATTTTCATCCGAGGCATTGGGGGCCTTTTGGGCGACGTGATAGATCTTCTTGGGATGAAAGTCCGTCTCCCAGGTTTTGAAGATCTGTCCCAGGGGAAGCTTCATTTCAATAAATCCATCCGTTGCGGCGCCGGAACGGCGCTGGGCTTCTCCTTTCGGCAACTCTTGTTGCGCCGGTGCGAATGCCGCAATCCAGATCATCGCGGACAGAAGCCGTATGATGTGGGTCGCGGGCGGGTGAATTCGGAAACTTGGCTGATGGCGTTTCATACACGGAAAGTACTAAAAACCTGGAGTGTCGGACGTCAACAACAAAGCCGGGACTCCCAACGATCCGGGGCCGTTCAGCAGTAAGGTGTCCGCACTTTAGAGTAGGCGAACCTGCCGACGAGCGGATTTCACGCCCAACAAACTGACAGAATAAATTGGCCAGCAACAAGATTGGCATTGGGAATGCTCTTCCAGTTTTTGAGAACTGGATGGTGTGAAGCAATCGCAACAAGGCTTGTTCAGCCCCCTTGAATCAGGCAAGTGCTTTGGCTTGGATCCGGCAGCCTGGCACATTGGCTCACGGAGGTCGTATGCCTGAGACGGACCGGTCAGAAGAACAATCCGGCATCGCCGGCAGGGGATTTCAAACAACGGCTTGGACTGATATTCGGCGCGCCACTCAGCACGAGAATCCCGTTCAGGCGTTGGAGGCCTGGGAACACCTGTGTAAAGCGTATTGGACACCCATCTACTATCATATTTGTCGTTGGGGAAATTCTCAGGAGGCAGCCAAGGATCTAACCCAGGATTTCTTTTATCATTTGTTGCGACGCGAACGGCTCAAGAAAGCGGACCGGTCTCGAGGCAGGTTCCGATCCTTTCTTTTGACTACGCTCAATCATTTCCTCCATTCGGAATGGGACCGGCGCATAGCCCAGGTACGCGACGAGCGTGTAGTGGTCTCCCTCGATCAAACAGATGCCGACGGTGATGCACTGATCGAACCAGCGGGCGGATTATCACCCGACGCAGTGTTCGAACGCCAATGGGCGACCCGTGTTTTCCGGCGAGTTCGGGAACGGTTAACCGACGAACTCGAGTCCCGCGACAAGGAGGTTCAGTTATCCTTGCTCCCGATCGCTTTGCATGAAGCCGAGTCCATTGACTCCGCTTCCTACCGGACACTGGCAGAGAGGCTTCAAGTATCCGAGGACAACGTCAAACAGATCATCAGGCGCCTCCGGCAACGCTGGGGTGAAATCCTGAGGGATGAAGTCTCGATCACCGTCGAGCATTCGTCTGAAGTGGAGGAGGAAATCCAATACTTGCGCCGAATTGTGGAGGATCATCGGGGGGTTCCGTAGTTTCTCTGTCACTTTGACCCAGGATCACCTTAGAAACAGCATAGTGTGCACCTTGGACCAATCAATCTATGATAGCATTCAGATTTGCATTGTTGAGAAACAGAAAGCGCTTTCATTCCCAAGGAACGCGCGACGGGATGTGCCTGGAAGTTTCCACGCCTGTTTATCTTGGTCTTTTTCTGATCTCTTCGGTGGCCTCGTGGATTCTGATTTCGTGGATCCTGCTTGTCCTGGGATTCGTGTTGATCTTGTGGTTCCGGGATCCGTCATGGTTCAAGACGGCGTTCGCGGGACGAGCCCGAGCTCGCAACGAAAACGAGGGCGACGACGACGGCAATGCCACAGAAGTTCTGGAAGACAAGCTCAGCCTCCCGTGGACCGAGCTCCTTCCTCATGTCAAGCTCGAGGAATATCTCAAGCTCGAGGGATCAACTCCTGAGGGATACAGCTTCTGGCTGATTCTCCGGCCCGGTTCGGATCACACCCTTTACCTGACGGCTTACGATGTGACGGGAACCATTCAACGGACGCCCGCGGGCGAAAGCGGGCTGGCAAAAATCAGGCCGAGGGAAGCCATGGTTCTCTATAGCAGGATGGATGATCATGACCAACTCAATCACTATCTGTCGGTTACAAGCCAGGAAGATGACTGGCCATCTGACGTGGCCTGCGCGATTCTTTTGGCCAATCGCGTGGACTATTGCCAGGGAAACGATCTGGTCTGCCGTGCTCGAACCCAGCGTCTGAACTGCAAATTCATCAAGGCCTGGGATCTTCCCACCGAATACGCCTTGCGCGCCGCGCAGTCCAGCATGTCGATGCTCTCCAAGTTCGCCCTGCAACTCGTCGAAGCCAAATCGCTCGAGGCAACCCTCCCAGGCCCCTTGGCCTCGGATAAGGTCTACGTGCTGGGTGATGCCTGGGGAAACACGATGCGTTTCACCTTGGAGGACCGTCATGGCCTGCGAATCTTCCGTTCTCGTGAACCCGGCAGCTCGGGTGAACATAGCGTCAAGGATATCGAACGCGATCTCAAAAAACAGGATCTGGTCCATCTGCGGCTGGCGCCCAAGACCTCCCAGGAACCGGGCGAGGGTCAGGATGGTGATCCGATTATCCTTTACCGTGAGGTGGAGGAATCCGGCATTCGTTCTCAAAACTTGTCCCAGGTCAACGTGGTGGTCGGAGTGACCAATCCGGACGGCAGCGTCACCGACTGTCTTCGCATCCAGCAGGCCGAAACCCACGACGGCGCCCAATTCGGAGGCAATATCAAGGTGGAGTTCATTGCCGGTGGCAAAGGCTTTGGCGCCGCGGTCTGGAAACAATCGTTCCATGTTCCCGATCATCAGTTGATCAAAACCATCGGCGGCGGAGCCTATGGTCAGGTCTGGCTGGCCCGCAACGCGGTCGGCTCCTTTCACGCCGTCAAAATCCTGCAGCGCTCGACCTTTGCGGACGAGCACCCTTACGAACGGGAATTTCAAGGGATCCAACGATTCATGCCGATCTCCCGACAACACCCGGGACTGGTCAACATCCTTCATGTGGGACGCAATGACGACGGGGGATTCATGTATTGCGTCATGGAGGCGGCGGATGATCAATCCACAGGCCAGCGCATTGACCCCCAGCACTACGTTCCCCGCAGTCTGGCAGGCGATCTGGCTCTCAAGGGACCTCTGTCGATCAGCGAGGCCGTCCAGTTGGGCATCGACCTTTGCGATGCCCTCGGCTTTGTCCACGATCATGGACTGATTCACCGGGACATCAAACCGGCCAATATCATCTTTGTGAATGGCCGGCCGAAATTGGCCGATATCGGCCTCGTGACGGAAATGGCCCGCGAGGCCAGCGAGGTCACCTCCATCGGCACGGCAGGATATTTCGCGCCTGAAGGCCCGGGAACCGCCGCCGCCGATGTCTATAGCCTGGGGATGGTGCTCTATGTCGCGTGCACGAACTGCAAGGCAACTCAGTTCCCTGATTTGCCGGAATCCCTCGGCGCCCGGCCTGATGTCGTCGACTTGATCCACCTCAACAATATCATCCTGAAAGCCTGCGAGCCGGAGGTTCAACTCCGCTACCCATCCGCCAAGGCCTTGCGGGAACAGTTGCATTCATTGCAGGAGAAATTGGGGAAAACTCTAGCGCAAGCGAGCTAGGCAGGCTCGTCACCTCGAGTGGGTTGCCGAGGAGATTCCATGAAAATCTTTTGTCACTTTATCCAGCCCTGTCCTTAGCACCCCTCTGGAGAACGGTGACGATGCGATTCGCAATGCTCGAACTCGAACACATTATGAAAAACAAAATTCCTGTTAAAACACTGGGTTTAGTCATGGTTGGCATCGGACTGGCGGTCCATGGGTATTCACAAACCCCTCCGGCCACAAAATACCAACTGATTCCCGGGCCTTTCAGTTCCTGGGTCGAGGCAAAGGCCGATGCTGAATCCCGCGGAGGTTATGTTCTGGAATACGATCCTCAAAGAGTACGTGGATCCGTGGCGTTCAATGGCATCAACTCCTATGCCACCATGTCGCAGTCGTTTCTCAATGGCGCTACAGTCTCCGATTTCACAATCGAGTTTTGGATAAAAAACAACCGGCCCGAGATTTACCAGCATTTCGGGGGGAAAACTGAGTTCTGGAAAGAGTGGGGTATTGGATTCGATCCGGGCGGCAAGATCGGTTTCATGCATGCCTGGCCAAATACCTATTACACCATGAGGACGACGAACGGCGTATTGATTGCAGGCCAATGGCAGCATGTGGCCGTTGTGGGGCGCGGAACTTTGGGTTCCATCTATGTGGATGGAATCCTGGTGACCCAGGAGAACTGCCTGCGAGGCCAGATTTCATTCAATGCCGCGCCCAGCGGCGGCGCGATCGCCGGCATCACCTTTGGCTTCCGTGATAATACGACGCTTCCTGATGACGGTTGGTTCTCTGGCGAACTGGCTGACTTCCGCATCTGGGACATCGCATTGTCCGCAGCTCAAGTTGCCTCCCTGTCCTCGACAGACCCTTTAACGACGTCCCAAGGCCTGCGTCATTGGATTCCGTTCAATGAGGGTAAAGGGTCAACGTTCACGGACATTATCGGGGGATTGCAGGGGCAACTCTTCAACACGACATGGATAACCGAGGTGCCCTCGCTGACCATTAAAGTCGAAACGGTACGGGTGACCATGCATGTCAAGCCAGCTAAGAAGTATCAGCTGGAGGCCTCCCTTGACCTTAAGACCTGGTCCAAAGTCCTCGATCCCTTCGTGGCCGCTTCATCTGAAGTCGTTCAGAGTTTTAACGCCATCGAGGTCGGGCGCTACTTTCGGCTGGTGGAAATCGAGTAAACCATTCCTTCCAAAATAGTGACGCGGCCAGGGTTCGGTTTGTGGAAAACATGCGGAGAAAGGTAGGGCAGGAGCAGGGAGAATAACACCCCTGACGACCTATGTACGGATCGATTATATGTAAATAATATGGCTTTGACCCCATTGACTTTGGACGTGGATCCTCGGGCAGGTTCGGATTGATGAGAATCGTCGGCTCGACCCTCAGCCCGTCGGCAAGATTCGATCCGGATTCATTGGTGTCTTTGCTTCAAATCACATCAAACTGAAATTCCATAATGGCACGAATATTTTTGTCACTTTGTTCTTCTGATTCCTTAGCACTGGTTTAGTGAATCGTGGCTCCAGAGTGGAAATGGGTGACACGCAGCAATTCGGCCGCGTTGAAACCGGTGCGATACAGTGGAGCCATTGGCATAACTTACCGAAAGATAATTTGCCATTAAGAACGAATTCGGAATGGGTCGGTTTGAAATAGAATGTCCACCTTCATTACAGCAGCGCTCCTGTGTTTCTTGGCGGCGTTATCGGTTGAGTCGGCGCAACCGGTCGCGTTTGCGGGATTGGCCTTTCGGGGCACGGTCGCCGAGGAATCGCTTTTCTTTCCTTATTCAAGCAAAGTGATAAGCCCCGAGTGGAATCAGAAGGCGGCGGACGTGCTAAGGCAACGGCCGCCCAGACATTTTAAAACGATCTTGGGTCTATCGGATTTCGACAAAGGAGAAACCCTGGCTGTGGCGTGCGTGCTGGACAGCGAGACCGTTGCCATTGAAGATAGCGGGGATGGGTTCCTTTTGCGGATTTCCCTCGGCGCCGAGGCCCTGTTCATTGATTTCAAATCGCGGGCGGTAGTGTCGGCGTTTCCGTTTGTTCTCACTGTCAGCGATTACCTGGATCACCGTCCTGAAATCAACGAGGTAGCGGAACGGATTCGTTTGATCACGGATAACACAGACGAACGACCGAGTTTGCTCAATCATTTCGCGGATGTGATCGGCGAAGCGCGACCAAAAGCCAGGGTGGGGGGAATCCTCCAGGTCCGTCACGTGGATTTGGAGGAGAAAGCCTTGAAGTTTCTGCCGGAAGCCTACTCGCGAGACACGCGGCAGTTGAAGTTCTGGCTTGCGCAGCAGTTCGGTGCTGAACTTGCAAAACATCATGGAGTCGCCGTGCTGCCATACTCTCAGGACGCCGCCATGGGGCAGATGGCACTGCGCTTCAAAAGCAGGGCCGATATCATCAATCTCAAGATTCCAGAGCCCTCATACAGCCTGGATCTGACGCTCCGGGGATTCAGCAAAACCGTGGCCAAGGAAACGGCCTCCGAGGTCGCCTGGGTTTACGGCGCCTATTTCACCATCCGCTTTTACCAGCAGTTGTTGAATAAGGCCTATCTCCATGAGGAATCCAAGCACGGCTACACAAGAGTCGTTCCCAAGTCCAAGGTCAGTATGAATGACTGGCTCGGTTTTGAGCGTTCCCTGATGGATTTCTGCGCCAATTACGCCATTAGTTTCGGAAACGGCAAGAATCAACGTGAAGTCAAGGAAGCCCTCCAAAAGTGCATGTATTGACTCCTAACCCGCAATGAAAACTGTTCACTCATTTCTAGTTCGAGGACTGTTCAACCTGTGCATCATCGCGATGATCGCAGCAGGATCTTCATCTGAGGGAAGGGCCCAGGAAAATCCAAAACTCCAGGGTAAGGGAGAAGTGGTCTGCAAAAAAAGCAGGGCCATTCCCGCCGAAATCGACGCGGCCACCCGCAAGGCAAAAATGGATGTGCTGGCCAGGTATGTTGCCAGCTCGGACCAAGCGCGGCAGGCAAATCTAGCCAGGATTCGAGCGGCTCTCGAGTCCTCGATCGACACGCACCTCGTGGGAATGAACGTCCTGGTTTCCAGCATCGATAAGAAATCCCGGGTATATACGATCGTGATTGAAGCGCAGGTCAACTTGGGTTCGATTGAGCAGGAAATCCGCCGGCATTTGGGCTCTGCACCGGCTGCGACGGCCGCCTCGGGGGAAAAGCAGCCGATCGCTTTTGTGTTTGTGTCCCGTCGAGAAACAGCCGTCACCGAGAAGGGACCCAAGATGGCTACACGCCAGACCAGTTTTCAGGAAGCTCGCGATCAGGAAAATCAACGGGCCTCAGCCAATGAAATCTCGGTTGCCAGTATTTCCAAATCCGAAGTGACCACCATTTCCGAATCATCGATTACCCGATCCGCGGACACCGTGGCTTACGATGTTGCCGCATCCGAGGGCATTGATTCGGCAATGTCCGCGGTATTCACGACGGGTGGATTCGATACCGTGCCAGCATCGGAACTCTACAGCGCCACCAATGGGGCGTTTGACCTGAAGCGATTCATCCAGGACTACCGAACGGGCGACGATATCTCGCAAGAAACCCGCAAAATGGTGACGGATAGTTGCCGCAAAGTCGAGGTTCCATTCGTCGCATTCGGCACGCTGACAATGCAGTTGAAAGACAAAGATCCTGTTACCGGGCAAACCACAGTGGGCGTCATCGTCAATGGCCAGGTTTGGGATCTCCGCAAAAAACTGTCGATTAAGGCCGCATCGATTGGTCCCGTCCAATACCAAGCCCTGGGGAAAAGCCAGACTGAGGCCGAACAACAAGCGCTTAAAGAAGCCGGGCAGAAAGCCGCTGGCGCCCTGGTCGACCAATTGCGAGCCCGAGGCATTCAATGAATGACCCCCATCAATAACCTTAACTTGACATAAACTCAAAGGAGACAAAGAACAATGAAGTACTGTAATTCCATCATTGCCGGACTGGCTTTGGTCCTCACCTTGGCGGGCGCCCCTGTCCAGGCCCAACTGGGAGCTTTGAGGCTGAAGGGCTTGACAACATCGGACGAAGTAACCGAGCAGCAGACGCAAATCATGAAAGATTACTCGGCCGCAGGCGCTCTTCTGGCGAAAGCCATGGGCCTCACGATCGAGGCCCTCGGATCCAAAGCTGAGGCGGACAAGTTCCGCGCCGAGGCCAAGGACCTTACAGGTGAAGCGTGCGAAAACAAAAAGGGCTGTGAACAAGTTCACACGGTGCTTTCCAGCGGCGCCAAGCAAGTGGACGAACTGATCGCCAAGGCCGATAAGCTCTCAGAGGAACAGAAGGCCAAAGTCAAGGAGAGTCTTGTCCCGTTTGGGGGAGGGCTTGCGATAGATGCCGGACTGGTGGCTTTCTCGGTCGAAACCGCCAAACGAGCCCAGGACGCGGTGAAATCCAATCCGTTAGCGGCCACCAAGTATGGCCCTGCGGTTTATGTCGCCATGATCCTTCCTGGTGAGGTCAAAACCACCGGCCAGGTATTAAACAATTATTCAAAATTGGCTAAAAAAAACGGCATCGAGGTGCCAGACAACGTGACCAAGGCTTTAACAGGCCCACAATAAGGCAGACGCCGCTGCTGGAATCATCCCACCGTTTATGCCCTTACTCCAAATCTCAGAACATGTGTGGAATCCAATTAGAAGAACTCGATTGATGAATTCTTTCGGCCGATTCCTGATGGTCGTATGGGTATCCAGCCTGGTGGCCGTCCGAGGCGCAGGACTTGTCGAAGAAACTGTCGAGGTGACCGGAAGGGGAAACACCCTCGAAGCGGCCATTAAAAACGCCCTCGTGGAGGCGATTCAGCAGGTCAATGGGATTGAAATCGAATCACGCAATCTCCGGAAACAACTTGAATTCGTTAGGGCTGCCGGGAACGATCTTCGGTCCCTCACCACCGATGAATATCAGTCCGCAATTAGCACTGCAGCCAAGGGTTTCATTAAACGCTACGAGGTTATCTCACAATCCGGCATCTCGACTGATCTGACTGAGGTTGCGGTTCGAGCGGTTGTGAATCGTTATGTGGCGGGAGTCGGCTCGAGCAGAAAACGCATCGCTGTGTTGCCTTTCCGAACGGGCGAAGGACCATACCGTGTCGGCGAGCATCCTGTCGCGGGGACTTCGTTGGAACGACAATGGCGCTCTCTGCTGATCGCACATTTGGTCCAGTCCAGACGGTTTTCGGTTCTCGATCGGGAATTCAGTCTGGAAACTCAAATGGAACGGGATCGCCTCAAGAAGCCCCAGAGCCGGCCCGAAGAACGGGTGCGGCTGGGACAGGAATTGGGGGCTGATTACATCGTGGTTGGGAGTTTTGAGGAATTCCGCCTCACCGCTGAGAACGGCGTGTTTCGAGCCAGCGGACGGCAATACCAACGCCTCAGCCTGTCAATCCGGCTTTCCTACCGAATCATAGAACTCGCAACAGGCCAAACAGTTCTCGGCGACAATTTACGGGTGCCCCCGGGGCCTCCATTCGCCGCAGGCGCCGCCACGGATTCAGCAACAGAATCATACCTCATGCATTGGATGGCCCAAAGAGTCGCCACACGCGTAACCTGGACATTATATCCGGTCAAAGTCGTCGCTTTCACCATGGACGGCGAGGCCGTTCTTAACCAGGGGGGCGCCGCGCTCCAGGTTGGCGATTTCCTTGAAGCGTTTAACCTTGGTCAACGTCTCATCGATCCTTACACCAAGGAATTTATCGGAAACGAGGAATTGCTGGCAGGGATTCTGGAAATTACGCGGGTGCTCCCGAAAACAACCTATGCCCGGGTGATCTCCACAAACCGCATCATTGCCGCAGGCGCCATATGTCGGCCCGCAACCGTCCTTGAGTCCTCTTCACAAACTGAAACTGAATCGACACTCGAAAAAACTAAATCAGACACTGATGCCTTATTCAAATGAACCCAGCTTCCGACGTCTTATGAAAACTACCAATCCCGCGCGAATGATCGCGTGCTGCTTATGTATTGTTGCCTTTTTGAGCCCCCGATTTGATCTCAGCGGCCAAACACCGGGAGCCCCCACAGAATCCCCGGCCGATGAATTCCAGGTCGCCAGCGTGGGCAATCCAATTTCCGAACGGGTCACGGCCCGCGATGAAATGCAGGCCTTCCTGGAAGCCCGCCAATGGCATGCAGGCCATAATCAGAAACCGGACGGCACCCATTTCTTTGTTGCCGCGAGCTCGGCGGCCATCAACGCGTCACGATCTCATCCGCGTTTCATGGAAAGCCGGTTGATCGCCTTCGAAAAGGCGATGCTGGAAGCCAAGGCCCGCCTGGCCGAATACCTGCAGATAACAATCACAACCCGGGCAATTTTCGCATATAGCGAGAATCAAACGCCTGCCCCGCCTCCAGCCGAAGGAGAAGCTCCGGACATACTGGAAAAATTGTCTTCTCTCGCGCACAAAAAACTCGACGATCTCCTTCGGATAAAAGGGATCGATCCTTCCGGGCCCGAGGCGAAAGCTGAAGTCGAAAAGGCCAAAATGACTGATGATTTCCTGAAGTTCACT
The DNA here is from genome assembly GCA_022709905.1 of Verrucomicrobiota bacterium. Classification (GTDB taxonomy): domain Bacteria; phylum Verrucomicrobiota; class Verrucomicrobiia; order Limisphaerales; family UBA1319; genus JAKLHY01. The sequence continues at coordinate 71,671 of JAKLHY010000016.1, forward strand.
CGCAAAGCATCTCAGGCCTATATAACCGGTTTTCAGGCATTCCAGACATTCGAAGTGTATCCGGATGGAAAGAACGGTGAAATTGCCGTCGTCGGAATTGTCAGCGATAAGCTGCGTTCATTGAGCGCCGCGTTGGCCGGCGGCAGCACGCCACCACCCCAGAAGCCCGGGAAAATAATCGTGGACCAACTGCCGACTGCCGGACCGGCGCTACTCTGTTCATTTGGCATCCGCCAACTAGTCGATGAAAACGGCCAGCAAGTGCTGGTTGCCTTTGGACAATCTCATCCCATTTCGGAATCGAGTCGTGCGGAACTGGCCGCCGAGGAAAAAGCGCAGATGCAAGCTGAAAGCGCGTTGCGCAGCTTTGCGGGAGAATCTATGACAACCGCCCGCGACCTTTTCAATGCCGAGTCCTACAAGGAGTTCGAGGATAACACCAGCACCTACGAAAACCAAAGCGCCTACCGCGCCCGGGTAGAATCGTTTGGCGAGGGCATGCGGATATCCGGTATTCAGGTGATCAAACGCTGGCGCCAAAAACACCCTCTCAACGGGCAGACTGTGGTAGGCGCGATTGTCGCTTGGTCCCCAAGTTCCGCCGCAAATGCCGGAAATCTCCGAAAGAAGATAACGAGTACGCCCGCCAAAAGAACTAATCTACCTTCACGGATCCCCATCAACTCGGATCAGAACGGCACTTTCAACGGCCAGGGCGCTCCGGCCGACGACGACTTCTAACCGCCCAAGGACGTCTATGCTTCGGTCAGGTTTTTGCCGTGACGCCTGGTCAGGTCTGTAAACAGCACTACAACAGGATCGTTTCCGGCGGCCTGCTGGCAGCCGAAGGCATCTTGTTTGCCACAGGCTTGGCAATCCCTTCGGGCAACAGCGCCAAAGCTCGCTTGCTCGAGGCCCTCCGCCGTGGCGATAAGAGCCTCGATACACTCGCCTCGTTGGAATACAACCTTACCGCTGATGGATGCAACCTTGCAGGTCGTTGCCTGATGCTCACCGACCTTCAAATCCTCGCGGCGCCCTTTTTCGCTCAGGCTTTACGGCTTGCCCCCAATCACCCTTATGCAGGGGGCAACTTTCGCGAAGCCCTGGCCTGGGTTTCCCCGGACAAGGACTCAACCAAGGATTCAGTCCGTTGACCGGTGCCCAGCTAACGGACAAGTCACCCTGGCCCAAAACCTGCCGCAAAAGTCGACCTTATCTGGGTTTGACAGTCACGGGTGTGTGCACCCTTTGAGCTCAACATCATTGGGTGTATGCACCCGTTCTATAAGACATAATTCTATGCCTCAGCGTCTCCTCCTCCTCTACCCCCACAGCGGAGGAGGGACGATTCAAAAGATTGGAGTGGCATGGGTTATGGCTAAGTAGGCTCACTATAGGGCTATCGCAACTACCATCACAAATGCCCAAAACAAACCAGGATTGGATGTCCCCGGATTAAGGCGGCTGCGTTTGGTGAAATGCGAATTATGCCTGCGCGTTCAGCCAGAATCCAAGCCGCAGCAATCAGATATGCTCCTGAATGACTGATCGGATAGTCTCTATGAGCGCGTTGGGTTCGAAGGGCTTACTGATAAAACGATCGGGTTTGACCGAGTAGCCGGAAGTGAAGTTATCCCTGCCATTGCCGCTAAGCAGGATGGTTCTTACATCTGGTTGGGTACGCTTGAAGTTCTCGATAAGTTCCATCCCATTCATGGAATCCATGTCAAAGTCTGTGAGCAGAAGAGCGGGCTTGGAATGGGTGGCGTGAAAGTCCATCAGTGCCATTTTCGGATTCTCGAAAAGCTTGGACTGAAATCCTGCCCTCTGAAGGAGAATCTCGAGGACTTCTCCTATAATACGCTCGTCATCAACTATGTAGATAATCATGCCTGTGTTCGGTCCGTCTCCTGGAGAGTCAACCGATGGTCGACTTGGGCTGATCTCTGCACTGGCTGCAATGCTCTTGGTTTTTGCCGCCCTATTGGATCGCTGAACACGATTCATGGTTTATTCTTAACCCCCTTTTAGCAGGTTCCATGCTGACGAGATGAAATTGACTTTCAAATGCAGTCATACCGTGCACTGGCAAGAGATTTTTGAAGCATGAGCAGCTTGTTGGATTTGCTCCAGTCAAGCGCCGGTCGGTCGGTGATGCAACGATCGCCGTCCCGTGGGATCCCCTTGGCATCGCTGGCCCAGAACAACAGCTGCGGTTCTCCTGCGATGCCGGACAGATCCCCTTTAAACCCGACGGCCTTGATCGTTCCATCGCGAATTTGCCCGGACGGCGCGCCGTGTTCCTGGTCAAAACGCTTGGCCTTAACATGTCATGCATTTATCTCGCACCAGCCAATTAAGAGACACCACACTAGCTGTTCAGCAGCATCCGAACCAGGTTGGGCATGCCCGCGCCCTGGTGCATTCGATCCCGACGCAAGTCCGTGCAGTTGTCCAGCAGGATGGTTTTGACCTTCTCGGGGAAGCCAATGAACTCGCGGCGCGCGGAAAGGAAACCCGCAATAATCCCGGAAACATGCGGCGCGGCCATGCTCGTGCCGCTCATCCGCACATAACACCGGTCCTCGGTGTCGTCTTTGCCCTGGGGCCGGGCGCCCGCCCGGCAGGACAGGATTTGTTCTCCGGGCGCGACCAAGTCGGGCTTGGACCGGCCATCGGCCGTGGGACCCCGCGAACTGAAGAAGGAAACTCCATACAGATGGGGCTTGGTTTTGTGGATGGATCCCACCGCGATGGCTTCATCGAGATTCGCCGGGTCACCTATTGAAAGGTCCATGTTAATGCCCGAGGTTTGCTCGCCCTGCTGCAGTTCAAGGTAACCCTCATTGCCCGCCGCAATGACCACGACCACACCTTGGCGCCAGAGTTTTCTCAGTTGTTTGCACAGCGGGGAATCGCCACAACCAAAAACCTGCGGGTCAAACGCGCCCCCCAGACTCAGGTTCACTCCGTGAATGACCTGCTGCGGCGCATTCAGATTGGTCTCAAACACGTGATCGAGCGCCTTAATGATCTTGGCGTCATTCCCGTAACCCTCGTCGTCCAGCACCTTGTACGAGATCAGCCGCGTTCGGGGCGCCACACCGAATATCTCGAGCCTCGCATCACTGCCGGCAATAATGCCCGCCACATGCGTCCCATGACCATTTCGGTCCAAGCCCGCCTGCGAGTTCGGGCCCGGCTGTCGTTCAATCACTTTGCCGGTCTTGAGACAATCGAATACCCTGAGGACATTTTGTTCCGCTGCAAAATGCGGATGATCCCAGTCAATACCCGAGTCCAACACGGCCCAGGTGATATCCTGGCCCAAGGCGCCGTAACCCAAATGGGCGGTGCGCGCTTGAACCGTGTGCACCGATTGGTTCAACAACGCCGTTTTTCGGCCATTGCGGAAGACCCGGTAAACCAGATTGGCACTCAAGTCTTCCGACAACCGTTCGATTTCCGAACGTGTCAGGTTAACCCCGACAAAATTCTGGAGCACCTCCAAATCCATCTCCTCCTCGGTTAAGGCCATTCCGGTGCGTTTCCGGTGCAACTCCATGGTTTGGCGGATCCACCCCGTCACCTCGTCGCGCACCTGCGACAGTGTCATCGCCGGCTGATGGGGAGCGCGTTTTTCACGCAGCTCGATCAAAACGGGATGTCGTTCCTCGCTAGGACCGGTCTCCATGAGCCGCACAACATCACGCGCAATCGTAAAAGGCGCAATCCGCTGGAACAGATCCGGCTGGACCGTTCCATGCACGACCTCGTGCACAACCGGGATCCCCAGGTAACCGGATCCTGAATGTGGATCCTTGGGACTTTCCAGGTTCCAACGCAAATAGTCTTCCACCGCCACTTGACCCGAAGGCCGGTAATCCCCAGCCAGACGTTTGTCGGCGCAAACCGGATCCAGGGGATCGGCGACATTCACCCACCGCCGCGCTACCGCCGGCACCTGCAAACCTCCATTCTGGCCCGTCAATCGCTTGAGCTGATCCTGCACCTCCTTGAGTCCCAGCGGAGATCCCACCGTCAAAAACAGTTCAATGGCGGCATCGGTTTTCTTCATTCGGCTCAGCACATCATATGCGATCATCGAGCCTTGACTGTGGCCAATCACCACGAATGGCCCCCCGCCCGGCAATAATCGATCCTCGAGACTCCGGCGCATCACTTCACGCCGTTCCTCGTCGAAAAAGAATTCGTAAACATCCTTGAGCCAACGCTTGGTAATCTGGCGGGTGAAGAAATCTCGAAGTTTCTTGGGCAACGGCAGCACGCGCGGGCCATAATCGCTGGCGCGAAATCCCGGTCGATCCGCCGCACTTGGCTGCAACATCTCTTTGGCCAACCGTCGCATCGATTCCCGGGCCGTCGAATGGGCATCTGGCGGCAGTAATTGTTCAACGCCAACCGCCACGTCCGATTGCGACTGAGCGCCCATCGCGCCAACCTCATCCCGGCCGAGATCCGAGACATCGGACGTGCGGCAGTTGCCGGGCAGCGGCTCGGGGTAAAGCAATCGGTTGACCCAGTAAGCCAGCCGGCTGCGCTCACCCAAATCAAATCCAAACAAGGCCGTGTCCCACTGGCATTTCAATACGTCCGCCGGCGGCTTGTTGCCTATGCCATGCACGTAAATAATTGTTTTGGCTTGACCCTGGGTGCGTGGAAGATCGGCGCTGCTTGCCACCGCGCGAGCCGATCCATTCTTTGAAGACTTCTTCTTGGGCATATTCCCTCCTTCCATGGCGTCCCTCGAGAGGTGCCCGCTTGCACGGAGGAATCACCTGCGGAGAGGGGCTATTGATCGTCTGTGAATCGATTGGTTTCCCTTGTCCTTCCCGATGGATGTTTGAGTCCCAAACCTGCAACGTTAACCGCGTCGCTGGATTCAAACTGCGCTCTTACACCCTTCAGAATGGATCTATTTTAACAACGATGCAAGCTGGATGATATGACCATCTAATGCTTTGACTGTTCACCTTGCCTGGTATCTTCCCTCACATGGTTGAAAAGTTCTACAGCGGCGCAGCAAACAGCGGTAATAAAACTATGCGTAACTAGTTCGCCATATTCCTTGGCATGTTGGCCGAAATTGCCCGCCTTATGAACTGCCTCGAGAAGCAGGAAGGTCGAGCGACGAGATTTTGCCTTTCCTGCCGATTTTTCATCGTGCAGTAAGCCCAACAATTTCATTCGCGTTCCACGTGCTTGAGGCACTCTCCCGGATATAATCTCTCGATCATTGTCCGAGTTGCCTAGCTTTCCATCGGACTTCCACGCGCCGATCCACTGCTGGTCGATCGTTTCATCCGGAAACTCGAACTGCACCAGTGCATCCAGACAGGAATCGGCGAAGTTCCGAATTAGCGCTTTCGCCGTTTCGGAATTCGGCATCGCCTTGAGCAATTCTCTCAAATGGTGCTCCGCATCGTTGTTGAAACCACGCAACGCGTTCAATCGCAGCTGGAAGACGTCGCCGATATTTCGGTCGTAGTCTTCGATCGCACCAAAGAGTTTCTGCACCTCCGGGAGGACTTTCCCGTGTTGAGCCGCATAACGCTCCATGATCCTGCAATTTCCCCGCAGTTTGTTGCCCCCGACTTCGACCGCCAAGCCGCGATGCACTAATTCGTCAATCCGATCCGGTATTAGACTAGAGCGTGATTTCTCCGATTGGGTTGCCAACTCCCAGAAGTCTAGTCGTGATTCCGCGAGATCGGCCCATAGAATGTCTATGTGTTCCCGATAATCCTTCACCACTCCCTCGGCAGCTTGATCGACCTCGGGCTTCGATAACGTCTGCCCATCCTGGCAAGACTCGAATAGACCCTCACAGACGGCCATCACCAGAACAGGGATTCCACCCGTCCAGTTGACCAGTTCCTTACGCGCACTAGCATCCAAGGTTATGTGTCGTTCGGCAAACGGCTGCAACACTCCAGGCCAGTCGTCACTCTGAAAGGCCCCAAACCGGACCGGCTTCGGATGGAAGATGTTCCCAAACGGTGAAGTTTTAGAATATAACGGGCAGAGTTGGCGAAGTGGGAACCGGCTTCCGGTAAGAAAGCGAACGCCGCTCAAGTCCGCCAAATCGCGCAGGTTGTCCCAGACATTCTTTGTCACCAATCCGGCTTGCAGCACGTGTTCAACAGCGTCGAGGACCACCAGAATCTTTTGTCCCGCCTCGCAGAGCTCCTGAAACACGCCTTTGATGGTCTCAAAGCTCGGTCCCATCTCTCGAAACCACTCGGCCAAATCCTGCCCCGGTACCTGCAATTGCCGCTCCATCTCTCGGCAAAGCGATTGATAGAACTCCTCATCCGTACCTGGGGTGTGGCGTTTTAAATCCCATGCAAGGACCTGCGAGAATCCATTCGCTGTGGCGACCCGTGCAACCTCTCGTAAGAACACGGTTTTGCCGAATCGCTGAGGTGCGGTGACGCACACATGTAGTTTGTTCAAGCGCTCAAGCACTAGTTTCAACGCCTGGCAGCGGCCCAGCAAACGGGCGTCCCGCCGGTCACCGAGTGGGTAAGGATTTTCGGTCATGAGTTCACCTCCATTTCGTGGATCGCTTCAAGCCGCTGGGCGGTACCATCCACATTGCGCCGCAGCCATTCCGAAAAAATTGGAATCTCAATGCGATATGTCCGCTGTCGTTGCTCAACAGAACTTCCCAGGACCTCCAATGCCACAAGCTCCTCCAAGTCTCCTGTCAGCGTCGAGATCGCTCGATAGAGAATGCCGCGCCGCTCCAAGCTGTCCCGCAGGAAATCCAGTGTCACAGGAACATTTAGGCTTGCCAGTTCATCTACAAGGCACACCAAGTATCGGCGCCGATAGGTATCGATCTGATCCCAGACCGATCGGAAATGCTCGTTGTCCTGCGCGTAACCTTCCGCCGCCTTAGCGGCCAATTCAGGGGTTACGCTCCGTTCTCCCCGAACGGCACACTGTTCAAAAATGCTATGGCACAAACCCTGAATCAGAAACGGCTGCCGAGCACAGTGTTTCACCACGCAATCGACTGCAGTGGGTGTATACACCAGTTGTCCCTTCACTGGCTCGGTGACGAGCCGACACGCCGATTCCTCATCCAAACCCTTGATGGCAATGGAAATACCCAAACCGAACAATACGTTCCAATACTCCCGGCGCAGTCGACGGATGGTCCGAGACCCGGTCAAGATGCCCGACACCCGGTCATAGCTGTGAAACACGTTGCGCAGATTCTCAGGCAACTGAGGACTGGTGATCGCATTGTCAATTCCCTCTTGGATCTTGTCGAATTCATCTAGCATCAGCAGGATCCGGCGTGGATTAACCGCGGTCAGCACCGATTCGACGATTAGACGGAACATTTCAAAGGCATTCTCAGCCCTAAACAAATGCCTTACTTGCTTCATAAAAAAGGAGGTCTGAAGCATCCCCTTTTGGGCCGGAACAGGATGATCCACATCCGGTACTCGATAGGTTTCCACTGTTTTCGCCGCAGCGATGATGAGTTCTTTAGCGATACCGTAAAAAATCTCCTCGGTTGCCATGCCGGCCTTGTCGTCTTTCCCCCCGAATCCCTGAAAGCTTACATACACCGGTATCCACTCCGGCGGCATATTGCCACTCGCCAACCGCTTGAGCAATGAACTCTTGCCCACCCTCCGGTTCCCTTCGAGAAGGATGATTGTGGACGGTCCCTCGGTGCGCAGTGTTCGGTTGATCTGCTGAATGATGTCCTCACGTCCGAAAAACAGCTTCGACTTGGGATCAATCGGGCTGCCCACCACATAAGGACTACACTGGAGTGGGACGACTTCAGCTGCCGACCGCTCTGATCCCACTTCAATCGCGAGTTCAACTTCCCCGCTTGTCTCCGATTCATCCATCTGACGGCCTGTCCAATGAAGTTGTAGCGTTTGCCTTCCGTTCTCCTGTGCTAGAATATGGATGAACCACTCATGCTTTGATCCAGGTCGCAATAGATTGCACTGAGATCTCGACTCGAACGGGCGAGTCTCCAGCGTGAGCTTTCTCAACGGCAACGTTCCCTCGTTGGTCAACGCCACTGATACTTCCGTGGGAACCCCTTCTGTGACCAGCGCAGGCGAAAGCGTTGCGCTGAGTCGGGTGTTCTCCAGGTGTTCCTGACTATCGGCTTGCCAGAGTTGCACAAGGGCTTCAAGCAGTGCTTCCGCCCGCGCAAACACCTTGCTCGCAGTTTCGTTCCGGGACCGTTTCTGCACCCATTGCCTGAATTCCTGACGCGCTCTCAGAAAGTCCTCTCCATCATGGTCCAACGAAAGCTTCCAGGCCTGCAAAGCGGAAAATCGTTCCGAACCCATGGGCAGCTCGAGAATATCGAGTAAGCGAGAGGCAAAGCCATGAAATCCATTGAACCACTTGGACAGCAGCGGGATTTCATCCGCTTCGAATGTTGCTTCAGACCTCATGGCCTCCAAGGTTTGCACCAGTTTCACCAGCTTTTCTCGCGTCAAGAGGTTCATGGGCTCCCGTCCCACTGGTTCGGTCAGATCGAGCACCAAATCGTCTTCCAACAGGAATCGCACTGGGGCCGAGAACCTGGATTTTCCTTCCAGCAGGCGTACGATGCTTTCCAGGCTCTGGGAGTAGCGAAGCTGCAGCAACGCGTCCGGGACAGCGCCCTCAGAAAACACCGGCACGGGCATATTCCTTAAATCTTTTGTCGGGGTAGCTATGCGAGTGGCTTTGCTGTCGAAAGACCTCCTCAACGAATTGGCCAAGAACCATCGTTGGTATGGCTGAGTCATTAGAAGCCGGAAGAGGTAAGTGTGGAGACTGGGGTTAGGTGTTCGGATGACATTGATGGACGCAGCCGCTATCATGCTGGGATTGCCAGATCCCACTACTGCGATTCCCGCTTTCGTAATATCTCGGGGCACCAAAATGTCGCCTTCTCGCAAGAAACAGTGCGCGGGAACTCGAGCCGCAACCTGCGCCTTCAACCGAGCCATGGTGGGTGAATGACTCAGCACTCGCTCGCTTTTTCCCGGTTTAGGGAGGTCACGCATGCGGACTAATCGCACTTCCTCGGCGCCCGCCTGAGCGATTTGCGCTTTGACATCAAGTAGATCAGAATTCTTGATCCTCATTCCCGACCCGACATCGCATCCCGCATCCCGCAGCGTTCGAATTTCGGTTTTCGGATAGAAATGTTGAATCTCACTGAGCAGCACTTGGATTTTGTCTGAATTCGAAAGAAAGTCATCCGTAAGTGTCCACGGGTCCTTTGCCATGTCCTTAACGGTCATTGTGTCGTATAACTGCGTCTCGGTTTTATCAGAAATGCTGTTTTGCAGAGACGGGTATTCCTCGTGCAATGTGAGGTTACTCGATTCCGTTGCGGGCGGTCGCAAATTCTCCAGCAAGCTCACGAGATTCTTATTCGCCTCTCCAGGTTCGTGGTAACCCCGGAGTATTTTCTGAGAGGACTCGGACGTGATAAATGCCACTGTTTTTGCTGGCTCACGTCGATGCACCACCAGCAGACACGTCCGGAGTGGTCCCAATCCATAGATACTATGCTCCGGCAAGGCTACCACCGCCTCCAGGTGGAACTTACACAACAATCGCTTCCTCACTTCAACTTCCGCTCCACCACGGTAAAGAAAGGATTCGGGCATGAGCACTACTGCGCGTCCGCCGGGGCGCAAGCGCGCCAGGATATGCTGAAGGATGAGCGTTTCGACCGAGTGGGTCCGAATATTGAAACGCGCGGCCTGTTCCGGCAGCAATCCAGCCCCTATCGGGGTGGCGCACAAAATACAGTCAAAACCGTTGTCCAGGCTGGCTTCTGACTGAGGGCGTTGCAGAACATCTCCCAACTCGAGTTGGGGTTGAGGAATTCCTGCGAGCATGAGGTGTGCGAGCGCCAACAGGCAAAGACGATGATTCACCTCAATCCCAAAGAGTCGATTGCTTTGGATTGCGGGTGTTTGAAGAGGACAGCCTGGCTGCGATCCAAGGCAGCTTGTCCGCTGGAAAGCCCGCACCAGCAGCGTCCCAAAGCCCGCGCACGGATTATAGATGCGCTCGCCCAACTGGGGGGCCGCCAGGTCGATCATGAGGTCCGCCACCCGGCCAGGGGTAACGAATTCTCCAACCCCCTTCCAGCCTGTGAAGAATTCGATCACCTTGTCTTCCCAAACCAGCAGATTACTGCCGCGCCGCGGCATCCCACACTGCGCAAAGGGTAGCGAGGACAAAATCGTCATCGCGGATTCATAAACAGCCGGAGAAAACCGGTTGGGCTGAAATAGGCGCGGCAACTGTCTCAACGGGTGGGTTTCCGGGGCCTGCTGAAGAATGGGAAACAGTTGCTGCCCGATATGTTCACTTAATCGTTCTGGTGGCAACGCCACCAAGGTTTCCCAGCAGGCACAGTCGGGTAACTCGATGCCTCGCTGCTCACCATTGGATTCCACCATGCCTTGTCGTTTTCCAACTTTCAGTTCCTCAAGACGCAGGATGCAGAAGAAGGCCAGCACATCGAGCAACTCGCCCATGGACTCAGCCATGCCCCTGATCCGTCCCTGAGCGAGCTTGAACTGAATTTCGTCGAGGCGTTGTCGCCAAGGATTGGAATAGGTTCCCATTGCCAAGGCCGAAGGGTCTGTTGCGCCAGGTTGCGCGCGATCTGACAGGTGATCCATAACCGTTCTTTTTTCCAATTTCATCCATCCCCGATTCCACAACCGGGGATGTAACGCAGGGTAATTTCGCCCAGGATAGAATTTTCTACTAGCCCAAATATCATGATGTCCATTACTTTATAGTCATGTTTTCAGATTTGCTCGGGCAGGGCGGACTCTCTTTGGACCGCCTGCAAAGCTTCTGCAAGGTTGCCCAGGCGGGTGGCGTCACCCGAGCTGCCCAAGGGGATCCAGCCCGTCAGAGCCTGTTCAGTCGGCAGATCAAGGAACTCGAAGAATTTTTTGGCACTGAACTCATCCGGCGCAAGGGCCGCGGCATCGTGCTCACCGACGCGGGTGCGCGCTTGAACACCCTCGCTCGTGAATGCTGCGCAGCCCTCTCGGACTTCAAAAGCGAATGTCGGAATCAAACGGTGGAAATTGTCATCGGCGCTGGTGAAAGCATCATCCAATGGCTAATCATGCCTCATCTGGACCAACTCCGGCACCACTTACCCAACGCCCGTCTGAAACTTCTAAACCTTCCAACGACTGAGGCGGTGAAGCGACTGGCCGATGGTCTTATCGACTTCGCGCTGGTGCGCAAGGAGGCCATCGTCCGACCTCTCCAAGCCCAGTCGCTGGGTGTCATGGATTACTCCCTTTTTGTGCCATCCAACCTTGCTGCCGGGCGCAAGGATTGGGCCAAGCTAATTGACGGTCTTCCCCTGGCCACCTTGGAGGGTGAGGGTGCTTTCCGCAGCAGCCTCGCACTGGCTGCCAAAAAGGCTTCCGTCAAGCTAAACATCCAGATCGAGTGCTCATCCTTCCCCCTGGCGGCTAAAGCGGTCGCCATGAGTAATGTCGCCGCCATCCTGCCTACCATCGCCACTGTAGATTTTCCACCGGCCGTCGCTACTCAGGTTCCCATCCCTTTCCTGAAGACCTTTGTGCGCGAGATGTGTTTGGCCACCAACCCCCGCATGCTCCGAGTCCGCCCCGTTCTCGACCAAGCCGCCACAGCTTTTGCCCAGACTTGCCGCTTCAGTCACAAAACCGGGAAGGCCCAGCCCCTATAATTCCACTGGCAGTCCGCAGACTTATACCAGCAGCCTGACTTACACCCCTCCCATGGCCCCCAATCCCAGTGCCATGGACATTGGCACCGCTATGCTGGCGCAGGCAAACGCGACGCCCTATTCACTGCTCAGACAGTTCAGTTAGCGAGCAGCCTTGCGCCGGAGTTCATTTCCCGAGTGGAAACACGATGTTCCACGTGCGTGTGGCCTCCTTGAGAGCCACGCCCGGGCCTTTTCGCGGTCGGGCAGAACAGCCCACAGGAGGATTGGGCTCCTGCTTTTGCACAAAGCGATCGATGGAAAGGAGCTGCGATTCATGCGTCCGGCTGTGGGATTATCGGTACGCATGACACGACGATCTCCAATCCCGTTTAGCCGCAACGAATCAGAAGCCGTGGCATTCCACGGGCCAAATCCCAGGCATTTCATCGATTGTATCGACACCTCAGGGCCGTCGTATTTAGCCCGCGCTCATGGGGCAAAGGCAGAAGCGACAGCGAAGATAGTCGTGGCGTCAAGTGAATTTTGACGCGCCGCTCATCGCATTCGAGGATGACCGCGTCCCAGATATGGGATGGGTCAGTCCCGGAATTGAGATCCACGACAAGTCATGTCTTGAGGAAGGCCGAGCCTTGGACCGCCTTAGTTCGTTGTGCTCTCGGCGAGGCACTGGTTGGAGCTGGGTTCTCGTCGGGGCAACCCCAGGGTGGTTTAGGGGGAAGGACTGAGCTTTTCCCGATCCAGCGAGCCAAATCCCCTCGAACAAAATCGGAATTAGTTTTTGCACAGACCCCAAGGAACGGTGGATGTGAAATATTGGATTGCATTACACCAGCCATCGAATATCGGCACGGGTCAATGGCATGACGTGTGCTACTCATGAACTAAAGGGTATGACCGACCTGCGACTGGCCATCCGACGATTGATCAAGAGCCCGGGATTAACTCTGGTCGCCGTATTTTCTCTCGCGGTTGGCATTGGCTTAAATTCAGTTGCGTTCAGTTTCATAGACCAGACCGGTCTTCAGGATCTGCCGGTTCAGGAACCCGACCGTATTTATCACATTGGCAGCGATCAGCATGAGACCCGATTTGCCTATCGGGACCGGATTGATTTTCGCGATCTGTGTCCCGCGTTTGCCGACGTGGTAGCGATGAGCGAGGAGTACCCGGTGACGGACTACCTCGATCTGCCCCGACCGCTGCATGCCAACGTGGTCAGCCGTAATTATTTTACCTTTTTGGGCTTGCAGCCTGCGGCGGGACGATTGTTTTCGGAATCGGACAGTGCCGAGCTTCAGGTGCAACCTTTGGTGGTTCTGAGTTATGCGGTGTGGCAGCGGGATTTTGGCGGCGATCCGGACCTGATCGGCAAGCCCATCCCGCTGAACGGCCAAACAGTGACGGTGCAAGGTGTGGCGCCCAAAGGATTTGTCGGTATCCGGCGCTGGGCGCCCGAGGACATTTGGTATCCCGCGGAAGTGTGGCACACTCGCCAGCCTCGTCTGCTTACTTCAAGAACGCTCGACACATTCCAGTTGTATGCGCGGCTGAAGCCCGGAATGACCGTCGAAGTGGCTCGGACCCAGGCGGCAGCGGTGGCCGAGCGCGTTGCCGAGTATCGCCCCGCATCGATCCGGAATCTCCATACGCGGCTCTCGCCGGTCGTTCCGGCCAAGGATGGGACTCTCTACCTCACGGTTTTGGGGGCGATGCTGCTTCCCGGGCTGGTGCTATTGATTGCGTGCGCCAATGTCTCCGGTTTGTTGATTGCCCGAGCCCAGGCTCGCACCCAGGAGATCGCGGTTCGGCTTGCGTTGGGCAGCGGGCGGTTTCGTCTTATGCGCCAGATGCTCACGGAAAGTTTGCTCTTGGCTGGGGTGGCGGGTTTGGGGGGATTTTTACTGGCTTTGTGGACCCTTCGGGCGTTGCCGGCCCTGCTGCCTCCGTTTCCGGTGCGGCCGTTTCCCGATTTCTACCTGGACATCCGGATGATTGTCTTTTCGATTGCGTTATCCCTGTTCACGACCGTGTTGTTCGGATTGTTGCCCGCCTGGCATGCCACACGGCCGGACTTAATGCCTTTGCTGAAGACCAGTTCGGGGCCGGATCGGGTTGGCCGGCGGTATTCCCGGCTCCATGTGCTGGTGGTCGGGCAACTGACAGTTTCGCTCGTGCTGCTGAGTATTTTTGGCTTGTTTGTCCGCACGCTTTGGTGGGGGGTGAACAAGCAGGAAGGTTTCCGTTTGCCCGACCGGCTGGTGGTGGAGTTGAAACCTTCGCAGTATGGACTGGACAAGAGTCAGGCGCCCCTTTATCTGCGCGAAGTGCGGGAGCGTTTAGCGGCGCTTCCGAGCATCAAACGAACGAGCCTGGCCGCGACGCTGCCGCTGGGATACCATAGCAGCTGGCACCGCAAGATCTTTATCTCCCAGACCGATTCAACCCGGACAAACAAGGGACAAGCGGTCGCCTTTAACGCAATCGACCGAAACGTGCTGCCCGCGATGAACCTGCGGGTGGTGCGGGGCCGCGAATTCACGGCGGCCGACGAAGTCCAATCCAACGATTCCGTCGTCTTGATCAGCCAGGCGGGCGCCTCCGCGTATTGGCCGGATGAAGACCCCCTGGGCAAGTCGGTTCGCTTGGGTGAGGCCGAGGGTGAGGCCTGCCAGATCGTGGGTGTGGTCGAGGATGGTCCCTACAACCGTTTGGATGGGATCCCGAAGCCCTATTTTTTTCTGCCTCTGAAGGGAACCCAGGTTTATGGACTGTGTGTCATGCTGGAAACGGCGGTGCCGCCGCGCCAGATGATCGGGGCGGTTCGCGAGGAGTTGCGCCGGATCAATCCCCGAGTGAGTCCAGTGGCTTTGGGGACTTTGCACGATCAGTTGCGGGCCTCGCATTTTTTGTTTGGCCGGCAACTCATGGCGCGGTTTTTTGGGGTGATTGGATTTCTGGGGCTTGGGCTGGCTGCCATCGGGCTCTATGCGGTGGTCGCCCACTCGGTGGGACGTCGGACACGCGAGATCGGCATTCGTGTGGCGGTGGGAGCGGATCGTCGCGCCATTCTTTGGATGGTGTTGTGGCAGGGTTTGAAGCTTGCGCTTGTGGGACTGGCGATTGGATTGCCGCCCGCGTGCGCGGCTGTTGTCCTGATGCGGAGCAACTGGTTTGGGCTGCGTCCGATCGATCCCGTGACTTTCACTCTGGTGTCGGTGACGCTACTGATAGTGGCATTGCTCGCCAGCCTCGTTCCCGCTTGCCGCGCCCTGAAGGTTGATCCAACCGTGGCCTTGAGGTGTGAGTAGGGGGGCAAACCTCAGGCCGGCTCGATGTCGTTAATATTTCATCCAAACCATGGAGCTGGGAGATCGAGATCTCTCGCCGGGCCGGTTCTGCCGGGCAAAATACGGAATGGCCAGCATGGGAGTGCCGTCGGCCCAGGCGCCTTTGAGGACCGTGACGCCTTGGAGGAAATCGGGTCGCCATTCGACGGTCAAGGGATCCTGGCTCAGCGGGCGGGTAATATCGGGTTGATCCGCCCGCTCGACACTGTAGATGAGCGGACCGTATCGTAAGGCCACCCATCCTCGGTTTGCCGCGACTTTGTCGTCGCATTTGATCCTTTGGGGTTGCAGGGGAAGGGTGAGGTCAATGCGGTCGCCCCGTTTCCATTTACGGGTGATGACGGCGTAGCCGTTCTCGATTTTCGGAGGGATGGAGTCGCCATTGAGGCGGAACGACAGAAGACCTTCCAGCAGCGGGGAGGAGTGGTACAGGTCGCTGGTTTCACGGTTGGGCACGCGGACATGGACGGAGAACCGTTTGGATTGAGCGGGATTAACAGTGATGGCGACTTGGCCGTTCCAAGGATAATCGGTTTTTTGCACCATTTGGACATCGGTACCCGCCACCTGTTCGACCTCGATCGTGCCGCCGATGAACAAGTTCACGTAAATGCCGCTCCGGTCTTTCACATAGGTCCAGGTGGGGATCATGAGCAAGGTGCGGGGGATGTTGCCGACACAGCACGGGCAGGCGTGCCACGGGGTCCGCCGCCCATCGACCAACGGATTGGTGTAATTGAATGTTTTGCCTTCGAGATCGGTGGCGCCCAGGAGGGCGTTATAGAGGGTTTCCTCGTAGAGATCCGCATATCGGGCGTCGTGGTAGGCGAGGTTGAGTTTATACTGGAAGAAAATCAGGCCGCAGCTGGAGCAGGACTCACAGTAAGCATTATGGCGGAGGGAATAATCGGGTCCGAAGCCCTCGGAGGTTTCGCCGCTTCCGATGCCGCCGGTGACGTAGTATTTGCGATTGACCATGTTGTCCCACAGGGACATGACGGCGCTTTGGTAGTCCATGTCGCCGGTTTCGGCCGCGACATCGGCCATGCCGGAGTAGCTGTAAACGGCGCGGACGGCGTGCCCGACCGCGTCGTATTGTTGCTGGACGGGCAGGTGGCTTTGATCGTATTCGCTGCCGTCACGGCGGCAATCGAGCAGGAACTTGGCCAGTTTCACATAGGCATTGCCGCGTCCGCCGCCTTCGATGTCATTCACGAAACGGCCGAAGCGGACCAGGGCTTGTTCCATTTCCTGGTGACCATCGTACCACTCCTTTTTGCCCGGACCGAGGTTTGCGACCCAGCAATCGGCCAACTTTTTGGCGGCGTCATAGAGCCGTTTGTCTTTGCCCTGGGTCAGGGTGTAATGGTTGATGGCTGATTCGATGAAGTAACCGCCGACGTAGCCTTCGTGATCGGCCCGGTTGCGCGGCGACCAGCGTTCCGGCCACTGGTTGCGTTCGGCCAGGGTATAGGCGGTCTGCAGGTAACCATCAGGTTCCTGGGCGGCGAGGATTTTCGGAATCCAATCCTCGAGGGTGACTCGCATTTTTTCCTGGGCCTGGAGGATATCGGGGTCGCCGCGGGGATCGACCATGAGGGCGATGCATATCGACTCGACGGTTTGATGGACCCAGGCGTTTGCGAACACGTAACCTTTATGCGGACCGTGGGATTCCCCCCGGAGGGCTTTGGCAGCTTCGATGAAATTATCGATGCCGCCCTGGCCTTGCGTCAAATTGGTGCGATTGATCTGGTCGATGCAGTGCGGAATCCAGCTGCTGATCAGGGACTTTGCCCGTGCATTCCACAAGGGGCTGTCGATCCGGTAGGGTTTCGTGTAGACGACATCCAGGCGTTTCGACGGGGGCGGTTTCTCGGCCTGGACCGTGAGGGTGTCGGAGGCGCTCAACGGTTCCTCGCCAGCCGTCAGTTTGAGAACATACTCGCCGGGAGCTGAGAATTTCGCCGCTGTTATCGCCTCGGCTGTATTATCGAACCGGACGATGCCTGGCCCGGATTCCTTGCTCCAGGTAATCTTTGTAGAGGCGACGTCTCCCTTCAATACCTTGAGAGTTCCATTGAGATAAGTCTTGCCACCGACCATGACGACTCGATCGACACCGGCGGCAACCGATGGCGGGAAATCGGGCGATTGACCCGAGTCGAGAACCCTCCATTCCAGGAGGCCGGTGGAGTAGGCGCCATCGGAGTCGATTTCGAGCCTTAATCGTGTGGTTCGGACCTCGTCGAAGGTGGTAGGATTGAATTGATCCCCGTTGACGCCGAGACCCGAGGCATGGGCGACCGGCGTCAGGGTGCTGCCGTTCCAATACAGCAGCCGGCAGGCCTTTGGCAGGCGAACTCCCTGGCGATCATCCCACCAGTAGATCTCCACCAGCCGGGTGCTGATGGGCTGGCTCCAGTCGTATTGCACCCATTGAGTGCCTCGTTGGGGCCAGTTGCCATAGGAACCGCGGCGCGCGTCGCGGGAACTGCGGGGAGTCGAGCCGTCGTTCAGCGCCGCCAGGCTGGTATCTCCCGAGACATAGGAGCTGGTGGGCTGGGCGACCACGGCGAGATTGACCGGGGGAAGGGTTGGGCTTGTCGAGGCGGTTTGGGCCAATGGGTGTGCCGTGAAGGCCGCGGCCATGCTAATCAGCAAAAACCGCGCGGCGTGGACAGGAGTGATGCTCTTCATGCGAGACGTTAATGAGGTTAGCGCTTCGGGTTTAGGGTCTGTGCAAAAATAACTTCCGGTTTTGGCGGGAGCGCCGCCGGGCCAGATGCGAGGCGGGCGGGCTTCGTTGCTCGCTCCTCACAGATCCATTCGGATATGCTCGTCACTTGCGCCTTGTCCGCCCGCCCAATAGCCGACAGCAAAATCGGAATTTATTTTTGGACAGACCCTTAATGCCAAAGAGCATGCGGTTTTATGGAGGGTTTGACAAGATTCTAGGGATGTTTTTCCGCGCAAAAAGCGTCCCTCGGAGTCTTCATACAGACTCTTAAAGCCCTCGACCTGGATTTGGCCGGGGGAAGGGAGGAAGGCGAAGTTGCTTGCCGAATTGGAAAAACCAAGCAACCTATTTAATGCGTCGTAAGACTCCCCATCGAGTTCAGGCGGGAATGCCTGCGGCCGCATGGGGGTTTGACGTCGAATTTTTCCTATGAAACCGGAAACAGTGTTGGATCAAATTACGGCTCTGGGAATTGTGCCAGTCATCGCGATCGAGCAAGTGGAGGCGGCGGTTCCGCTCGCCGATGCCCTGCTCGAAGGCGGACTGCCTGTGGTAGAAATCACGTTTCGAACGGCCGCGGCCGCTGAGGTCATTCGCAAAATCACGGAGGAACGTCCAAAGCTTCTGGTGGGAGCCGGGACGGTATTGACGACGGCCAATCTGGAGGCCGCCAGGAACAGCGGAGCAGCCTTCGCCGTGGCGCCCGGTTTAAATCCTCAGATTGTCAGGCAGGCGGCCGACCTGGGCCTGCCGTTCATCCCTGGAGTGGCAACGCCATCCGAGATCGAACTCGGTCTGGCCATGGGCTGCAAGATGCTCAAGTTTTTTCCAGCGGAAGCCCTCGGGGGGGTGCCGATGATCGAGGCGCTCTCGGCGCCCTATAAGCACACGGCCATTCGCTTTATGCCCACCGGCGGGATCCAGCCAGGCAACCTCGAATCCTACCTTCGAGTCGCGACAGTGGCTGCTGTGGGAGGGACCTGGATCGCCAAAAAAGAAGATCTCGCCGGAGCCCAGTGGGAGGCCATCCGCGGTCGCTGCCAGGCCGCGCGCGCCATGGCCGCGAAAGTGAGGAATTACTCTGCAGACCGCCAGATGGACTACAAATGAATGGCCACAAAAGGCACAAAAGACTCAAAATAAAAGCATTTTTGAGGTTTTTGTGCATTTTTAAGGCTATGCAGCTGTCTTCTATCCTGCGGACTCGTCTGTAAAAGGCGATTCACGGCGATCCCAAAAGGGTCAACAACAGGCTTTCAGCGACGGCGCATTCATGGCAGATTCATAGCGCCGCTATGAAAAAATCGCTTCTCCTGCTGGTTCTTCTCGTTGTCCTGGACGCTCGGTTGCCGGTGTTTTCAGATTCCGTTGCGGCCTCATCGACAGACTCAAGCGGCACCGCCCAGAAACCGAATATTGTCATCCTTTATGCTGACGATCTGGGTTATGGAGATCTGGGTTGCTATGGCGCGACCGCGGTGAGGACGCCTCATGCCGATCGGCTGGCAAAGGAAGGCCTGCGTTTCACAAGCGCCTATTCCTCATCCGCCACCTGCACTCCATCACGTTACTCGATGCTTACCGGGGAATATGCCTTTCGCAAAAAAGGAACCGGTGTCCTGCCCGGAGATGCGGCTCTGATTATTGAGCCCGGACGCGTCACCATGGCATCCTTGCTGAAGCGCGCAGGTTACACAACCGGAGTGATTGGGAAATGGCATCTCGGTTTGGGAAAAGCAGGGGAAGTCCTCGACTGGAACCGCGATATCAAACCAGGCCCCCGGGAGATTGGATACGATTATTCCTTCATCATGGCGGCCACCGGGGATCGAGTGCCCTGCGTTTATGTTGAAAACCATCGCGTCGTTGGCCTGGTGTCTGAGGATCCGATTCAGGTGAGTTATCGGGAACCTTTCCCTGGGGAACTGAATGGGGTGACTCACCGAGACCGCTTGAAGCTGGACTGGAGCCACGGGCACAACCAGGCGGTCATTAATGGAATCGGGCGTATTGGCTTCATGAGGGGGGGCAAGGCGGCCCTGTGGAAAGACGAAGACATGGCCGACGTTTTCGTTCGGCAAGCACTTGCGTTCATCGATCGCGAAAAGGACAAGCCTTTTTTTCTTTGCTTTAACACCCATGACGTGCATGTGCCGCGCGTTCCTCATTCCCGGTTCGTGGGTATGACTCCGATGGGCGCCCGCGGGGATGCCATTGCCCAGTTCGATTACTGTGTTGGAGAGATCCTCCGAAAGCTCGATCAATGGCAACTGACCGAGAACACCCTGGTCATCCTGACGAGCGACAACGGACCGGTGCTCGATGACGGTTATCGAGACGAGGCCAATGAGAAGCTCGGAACTCACAAACCCGCCGGTCTTTTGCGTGCGGGCAAATACAGCCTTTTCGAGGGCGGCACCCGAGTGCCATTCCTGGTGCGCTGGCCACGGAGGGTGAGGCCAGGTGTCTCGGATGCCTTGTTCAGCCAGGTGGACTTGCCCGCCACTCTTGCCGCGCTTGCAGGCCGAGGCGCCGACACCGCCCCAATGCCGGACAGCATGAATCTTCTCCCCGCGTTGCTCGGCGAATCCACCATGGGACGCCGCCATGTGATTCAACATGCGAACCGGCTGGCCGTCCGCCAAGGCTCCTGGAAATTCATTCTGCCGGGTCAAGTCCAGGATGGGCTGGGGCCATGGAACCAAATCAAAGTGCCGCCCCCCGGTCTGCTGTTTGATCTTTCCTCGGATCCTCAAGAGCGCCGCGATATTGCGGCGGAACATCCGGAGAGAGTCAAAGCGCTTGGCGCTTTGCTCGAAGAGACCCAGAATCGCCTATCGGCTCGCGTTCCTGTGGTGACACCGAACATCCTTTGGCTGATTGCGGAGGACATTGGCCCGCAGCTGGGCTGTTACGGGACACGCGAGGTCTGGACGCCCAACCTGGACCGATTGGCCGCGGAAGGTGTCCGCTATGCCCGGTTCTACAACGGCAACGTTTGCTCGCCCAGCCGGTCCGCATTCAACACCGGCATGTATGCCACAAGCATTGGCGCTCACAACCACCGCACCACCGCAAAAAAACCGTTGCCTCAGGGCGTCCAGGTCATCAGCGATTGGATGCGCCAGGCCGGCTATTTTGCCGCAAACCTGAGGGAACTGCCGGCTTCTTGCGGATTCAAAGGCACGGGCAAGACCGACTGGAATTTCCTCTATGAGGGCAAAGCCTTCGATTCGGATCGGTGGAACGATTTACGGGCCCGCCAACCGTTCTATGCGCAACTCAACTTCAGCGAAACCCACCGGACCTATGTCGCGCCCAAAAAGGCCAATCCTTCCAAAGTCGACATTCCCCCTTACTACCCCGATCACCCTGTCACCCGCGAAGACTGGGCCAGGTACCTCGATGCCATCAGCGAACTCGACCGCAAAATCGGCCTGGTTCTGGCCGCCCTGGAACAAGAAGGCCTCGCTGACAATACCGTGGTTGTCTTTTTTGGCGACAACGGTCAGTCCCACGTCCGCGGCAAACAGTTTTGTTACGAAGAGGGATTGCATGTGCCGTGCATTATCCGCTGGCCGAAAAACATTCCTTTGCCCCCTCGATTCACGCCGGGCTCGACGGACAATCGTCTGCTTCATGCCATCGATCTGGCCCCAACCATGCTGGCCCTCGCGGGCGCGTCCAAACCTCCGAAGATGCAGGGAAGGATTTTTCTGGGAGACCGTTGCGAACCGGAGCGGCCATACGTTTTCGGCCACCGCGATCGCTGTGACATGACCGTGATGCGCATTCGCACCGTGCGAGACGATCGCTACCGTTATATCCGCAACTATACGCCCCATGTCCCGTTCCTGGCCTTTAACGAATACAAACAAAAACAGTATCCGGTTTGGAACCTGCTCCCGGAATTGAACGGCCAGGGCAAACTGACTGCCGCCCAAGCCTTCCTGTGTCACTCCTCGATGCCGGAAGAGGAGCTCTACGATCTGCAGGAGGATCCCTGGGAGGTTCATAACCTGGCCCAGTCCACTCCATCCAACACCCAGGCGGTTCTTGTCCGGCTGCGAGCGGTCCTTGAACAATGGATCGAGGAGACTGATGACCAGGGCCGGCAGATGGAAACCCTTGAGGAATTAATCAAAGCCGAGCCTCGTTTTGTCCCGGAAAGGGACTGGCGACCGCCTCCAGGCGGCCAGCCATAGGTCCACCGTCGCGTCAGGAGACCTGGCCTCCGACAGCCTCGAGGCCACGCACCCTCACACGCCGGCGCTTCAGACGTGGCGTTAGTTCTCTTCCCCAAGTTGAGTTTTTGTGATAATAATCACTTTTCAGAGCCGTATCTATAGGAAGACACCTGCCTCAAGGCAGAATGGCGTGAGAAGCATGCACAGGGGACAAGGCTATGGCGCCTGTTGTGATCAAGGTAGTGACGGGGGATCGCTCGATCCTTGAGCTTCGGGAACGACTGGCTCATGACTTGGGAGAAGCCGGCATCGTTTATAGCCCGCATCCGGTCATTCCCCCGAATGCCCGGATGGCCGTTCCTCCACCGGACCATCTATTGGTATCCCTGCGTTCAAAAGGCGATGTTGGATTTTTACTTCGGGCTGTAACCGCCCATCTGCAGGGGGGAGAAAACCGCCGCGTGGCATTGGAAGGGGCTTCAGGCCAGTTGAAGCTGACCTCATCGGAACTGCCATCAGAGAAGAACCTGTTGCGCGAGCTGTTTTCCGATGGGCGATAAGAGAACCTTTATTTATGAAGACCTCGGTCTATGCCTTGAGCGCGTCCGGAAAGGAGCGCCGGATTAGATTGCTGGAATTGTCGGGCGCCAAGTGGGTGGGATTTGGCGAGGCCGTTTTCGATGTGCGTCCGCCGTCTGGCGCGCGCCGTGCGCAGCCCGATTGGATTCGGTCAGTGGTCGATCGCATCACGCGATCGGGATTCGAATCGGCTGTCCGGCAACTGGTATCGTATCGCACTCGATATTCTGCGCATGAACACAGCATTTATCACTCAAACCCTGGGAGAACTCTCTATGCCTAAAAAGGACATTCCTTCTGTTGGGACGGCAAATTCGACGGCCGTTAATCCTGAGGATTGGCCGCAGCATTTCAAGTTTCAGTTCAGCGGCCGCTATCAGATCAATGGCGGCGTGCCGGAGCGCGGCCGAGCCTATGGTTCGGCTGAAATCCCCACGCTTCACAATCTCACCGATCCCATCCCATCGGAACAACCCGCCCCGGGGAGGGTGGACTCGGCCGAATCGACCAAACTGCGATGCACCTTGCATATCGATATCGACGGGATTCACCCGCTGAATGTTGTTAGCGGCACCCTTTCCCAGACACGGCACGTGGCCGCGTTTAAGAATCCCGCGCATTTTATTGGCCAGGTCACCTCGAATACCGGCAAGAGTCACGGAGGCCGCGATTTGAAGGTTCGAAATTTCAATCTGATCTGGCCGGCTTCAGGCGAGGCGGTTACTTCGGCTTTGATCCGACTTAGGGGCAGTTTCTTTGAAACGCCCAAGGCCGACGTCACCTTCATCACGGCGGGAGGAAAGAAGCTCAAACCGTTCACCGCGGAACGGGCATCGGCCCATTTTCGCGAAATCGAGGTCGAGGTGGACCAGGAAGACCATGCAGCGGTCCCGGAGCCCTACGACACGTTTACCCATCCCGACCGGCCGGCGAACCTGGCTCAGGAGAATCTGACCCTGGAGAAGGCGTTTGCCAAATCAGGAATCAAGATCACGCGATCGAACCGGGTGACGACGATTAACACCAGCTCGGCAGGGGGAAACTCGACCTGGAGCTACAAGGAACTGCATGACGCGATGGTGGCGAACTGGTCGCGGTTTGCCAACAAACCCCAATGGAAAATGTGGATTTTCCTGGCCGAGAAAGCCGATGACCCGGCATTGGGCGGCGTCATGTTCGACGGCGACATCAACGAGCCCGGCGGCGTCGACCGCCAGGGCACCGCCATCTTCACGCAATGCGAGCATTTTCATCTGGCCACCGGGGCGTATCCGAAAGCCAATCCGCCGGCCGCCGAGGCCGCCCGCCGCGAGCTGTTTTTTGACCTGATCCACGAAACCGGCCACGCCTTTAACCTGGCGCATTCATTCCAGAAAACCCTGGGGGCTCCCTGGGCCGCGCCAGCCTGGCTGCCCGTGGTCTCCGACGATCAAGCCTTATCCTGGATGAACTATCCGGATATGGCCTCGCCTGGAAATGGAGATTCCGCAAAATGGTTCTATGATCGTTTCGAGTTTCGATTCGATGATCGGGAAAATTTGTTCCTGCGTCACGCGCCCGCAAGGTTCATTCAGATGGGAAATGAGGCGTGGTTCGAAAACCATGGCCGGGTCGCCCGCAATACCCTTGATCCGCGCCTCAACCTGGCTGTCCGGACGCGCAAGCCCATTTTCGAATTAGGCGAGGCGATCTCTGTCGAGTTGCGCCTGAAGAACATCAGCAACAGCGAAATCATGCTGCTGAGCACGCTCGATCCCTGTGACGGATTCGTCGAGCTGGCGGTCACTCAACCAAGAGGCGAACGCCGGCCGTTCATGCCCATTCTGCACACGCGACGCCAGATCTCCGGCAAGATCCTGAAACCCGGCGAGGCCCTTTATTGGTATGTCCGAATGAGTGTCGGCGCTTATGGCAGTCCGTTTAAAGAACCCGGCGCCTACCGTATCGAGGCCAGTTTTGCCAATCCAGGAGGCGGCACCGCGGCCGCCATCATGCAGGTGTACGTCCGTCCGCCAGTAAGCTTCGACGATTTCCCCGTCGTGAACGAGTTGTTCAACGCCCGTGTCGGATCGGTCCTGTATGTGAACGGGACCCGCGGCATGAAGGATGTCATCGATAAACTCGATTGGGTGCTCGATAAGCTGGATCGAAAACACCCCGCCCGATACCGACTCAAATTCGCCCTTGCCCGACCCTACGCGGAACCGTTCAAGCAGCTCGATATCGATACCGAAAAACTGAAATTGGCACAGCCCGATCCTGAGCGCGTTGAGAAATGCCTTAAACCCATCGTGACCGATGTCGAGCCCGCCGCCGATTCACTGGGCCATATCGAATATGGCCGGTCGGTCGAGCTCTATACCCAGTGCGCTGAAATGGTGAAAAAGAGAACCGATGCCCGGGCGGCCCAAAGCCGTCTGGTCGAACTCTTCAAACAACGCAAAGTCCTGCCCGAGGTGATCCAAACCGCCGAAGCCCGTCTCAAACAGCTGAAGTAAAGCAATAGTCTGGAAATCTCTCTTGGCAATCGGTCTAGAGCCTCTGGCATACAATACTCTGAGTGGATTTCCATCATTCTGTCGGATTTCTTTACAGTGAGGATGCTGTGACCCTCAATGGACCGGGGCGGATCTCGCATATCAGCTGGTATGGAACCACCGTCAGAGTTCCCGATGGTGATACGACTGCCGTCCTGCTTGGGCTTGGGATTTTAGGATGGCATAGCCACCGGCACGCGTTAATCGCTAATCATGTTAGGGGCTGAGTCATCTCAGCCCTTCTTTTCGTCTCTGTTCCAGAAATCCCTGAAACGAAGTCGGAACAAAAAAGACCCACGGGGACCGAAACTCAAGTAACTGATAGATAGGAACTTGAATCGATGACCGGGTTCCATATCGGCCTGTTGGATTTTCTTACACAGGGAGGTTATGAGTTTTAGTATACTTTTAATGAATAACTTACATCAAAAGATATCCCATTAAGGCAGGCAGAGAGGCTTTTAATGATGTCGGGATACTTTACAGTCTGTCGACGCGAAATCGATTCGATCATGATATTTGCAGACATATGTACTTCATAAATAACTTTAAATAAGTAACATAGGAATTATTAAGTTCAAGGTGCGAGTGCTCACCACTTATCTGGCATCAGAGCTGCTAGGTTAAAAGGCACGTGTAACGATCGGTGGCGGTTTGAAGGTTGGGGCGTATATTCAACGATAACGAAATATGAAAAAGCTGTTTTTGATTTTTGTGTGCTGCATGGGGCTTGGGGTGTGCCAGGTGGCAAAGGGGACGATGAGTCTGGATTTTTACAGAATCACGGACAACAATCCGACAGATCTTTCAGGGCAATTTTCTGTGGATGTGACAGCAGACGCAAGTTACTTCTACTTCAAGTTCATCAATTCTGGGCCTGTAGAATCCAAGATCACGCAGCTGTATTGGGACGATGGTCTGCTCCCCTCGGCGATTTTTGATGCTGCGCTGAGTAGTCCAGGGGTTGCTTTCACGTCTGGGGCAACGCCGAGCGATCTTCCTGGAGGCAATATGGTCGGTTTTGAAGCCACCAAAGAGCTATCAGCCCAACGGGATCCTAATGTGAACTTTGGGATTGGTCCCTACGAATATGCGACGATTAAGTTTGCAATTGGTGGAGCATTTCCTGATTTGACCAGCCTTGAGGCAGCTTTGACGGATTTCACACTTAATCCTAAAGCTTACTTGGAGCCAACGCTGTGGATTGGCATGCATGTTCAGAGTCAAGGATTACAAAGTACGAGCGATGGATATGTGCACACCAGCACCCGTGTTCCTGACGGTGGGGCAACAGCAGCTTTAGTGGGTCTTGGGATATTGGGATTAGGCTATATCAGTCGGCGGAAGGCTTAAGCATCGGCATACGTTAGCTGCTAGTCATGGTAAGGGGCTGGGTCATCTCAGCCCTTTTGCTTGTACGCCGAACGTGACTCAGGGCATTTGGGATTCGACAAAGCGTGTTTTGCCTTGCGAATCCACAGTGATTTCGGCGCCTGGGGTGAAGGGGGGGAGCTCGCTCTGGACCACTTTGCCGCCTGGCCAGGTGATTTGGATCCGGGTAGGCGGTTCGGGGCATCCAAGGACTTGGACGGGGCTGTCCTGGGACCCATAGCCTGCGCCGCCATGGACCTCTCGTGCCGGACCGGCCCGCTGGGCGAAGTGGAGCCGGAGGATGGCGCCGATGCCGGCTGGGTTGCCGGGGGGACCTTTCAGGCGGATCCGCAAGCCGGGGCGCGCGCCGACATTTTCGAAGAGTCGGGTGGCGGCGCCATTCTGGGTTACGACCAAATCGACGCGTCCGTCCCGGTTGAAATCGGCGAGGGCACTGCCGCGTTGTTCTCCATACACCTGAATCCCTGATTCTTGGCCGGAGATGGATTTTAAGCTGCCCTTGCCATCGCCTCGAAGCCAGAGTCCCCGGCCAGCATCCATGCGGTACCATTCGGGACGCACCGCAAAGAAATTCTGGCTTAAAAAGACGTCCTCGTGGCCATCGCCATCGGCATCAGCCACATTAACCCCAAAAGCGGGGGCGAATTGTGCTTCGGAGGGAAAAGGGACTGCAACGAAGTTCGTGCGCCGGTTCAGGAAGACCGTGGTTACCAAAGTGACGGCGGTGACTGCTTGAGGTTTGCGGGGCAGAAGGCCCAGGAGGTCTTGCATTGTTGCCTGGCTGAAGGCTTCGTGAGTCGGGAAGGACTCCAGCAGAATGGGGAAAGCCCGAGACAACGCGTTGAGCGCCCGCCGAGGCACTTCGACGCTCATCTCGGCAGGATAATAAGCCTCGATCAAGTCCATCGTGCCAGAGCTGTGGAGGTCCCCGTAGTATAGCCGAAGGGGGCGTTCGGAGGTCGCTTGATAGGCGTCGTTCAACCCCCAATTGGTCGCAAGGATGTCGAGTTGTCCGTCCTCATCCAAATCTCCCGTCGTCACCCCGTTCCACCAACCCGCAAACGAAGCCAATCCCAACTCCCCGGTCGCGTCGCTAAGATGACCCTTGTGATTCCGGAAGACTCGCACTGGTCCCCATTCGCAAGCCAGGATCAGCTCGGGGAAACCGTCGGCATCGAGATCGCTCCAGACGGCTCCGCTCACGAGGCCGATGTTTTCGAACAGGGCCTTGCTGGCCGGATCGGGGATCCATCGGTTTGGCTCTCGGCGAAAGAGGCTCGAGCTGGCCGCTTGAGGATAAGCTCCCTTGAGCAACCGCCCTCCCACGAAGAGGTCCAGGTCACCATCCCCTTCGATGTCGGCCACAGCCAGAGGCCCGGGACTGGCCGGCGACGCCGCAATGTCCGCGAGGGCCCGGGGTTGGAGTTGGCCAGTGGAATCGTCCAGCGCACAGAGGAACAGCGTGTTGGAACTGGCGGCTTCAGACTCGTAGTTCGCCACGGCCAAGAGGATGGC
Source organism: Verrucomicrobiota bacterium (assembly GCA_022709905.1). Lineage (GTDB taxonomy): Bacteria > Verrucomicrobiota > Verrucomicrobiia > Limisphaerales > UBA1319 > JAKLHY01. Next base: position 99,735 of record JAKLHY010000016.1, read on the forward strand.
TGGATGTCCGTCGTCTGTTGTCCATCCGGCCAGGCCGCAGAGATCGTCGGGTGTTGTCCAGGCCGGGGAGGCCGAGATCTTCTCATACGCACCGGAAGGCGTCTGACGAAAGGCTCCCAGGATGCCGCCTTTGCCCGCGCCCACGATCAGTTCATCACGATCGTCGCCATCCAGGTCCCACCATGCGACTCCGGGTCCCAGCTGGCTGAATTGTTTCATCAACAAGGGTTGACGAGCATAGTCGACAAAGAACTCGTCGTGATGCACATGGTTGAGCCAATGACTGACATCGCGAAAGAGAGGCTGAGAGAGAGGTGCGGAGGGGGGAGAGGCCGGGTGAGCGAAAGCGGTTTCCTCATCGATTTCGTAGAGGTGGTTTGGCTTGGCGTTGGCGATCAGGCTCCTCAATCCACTGCGCCAAAGCACCTCAATCCGCAAGGAACGGGACTCGCTTGGGACCGCGAAAACCCGCATCGGATCATCGCAAGAAAGATAATGCCCACCGCAGAGAATTTCCTGGGCCTGGGCTGGCATCGAGTCGCTGAAGACCCGGACGCTGGCCCCGGTCCCGTGGCGGTTTGGTCTCTTGCCTTTGAGGCGGACGGCGATTCGGGGGGCCGTCCCGTTGTTGCGGTAAAGCAGAGGTGGCGCATTAAGGCAGTTGATGGCCGCATCGAGATCGCCGTCTCCGTCAAGATCGGCCAGCGCCATTCCCTGGGAGACCTCGGGGGAATTGAAGCCCCAGGTTTGGCTCATGTCTTCGAACGTGAGATCACGGCGGTTCCGATATGCGACGTTGGCGGTGCGAAAGGGAGGGTAAAGCGCCAGGTTGGTTCGAGACTGCTCGGGAGTCTGTTTTCCGAGCTGGCGAATCCGGTCCAGGGTATCGCGATCCTGCACATTGAACGGCATGCCGTTCACGACGAGGAGGTCTTCGTACCCGTCCAGGTCCACGTCGAGGAACACCGGTTGCCAGGTCCAGTCGGATGCGGCCACTCCGCTGTAGTTGGCGATCTCACTGTAGGTGGTGTCTCCCCGATTGTGAAATAACGTGTTCCGGGCGACTTCCGGCCGATTGTCGATCCGGCCAGGAAAAGGCGCCAGCGGCTGCATTCCGACGATATCCCGCATGCGGCGGGAATGTTCGCGGCCAATCATCTCGGTGGTGAAGAAGTCCAGAAATCCATCGCGATCGATATCGGCGAAATCGACTCCCATCGAGGAAAAGCTTTGCTTGCGCATCGAGAGTCGGGGCAAAGCGCGGAAATGGCCGGTGCCGTCGTTGAGCCAAATCCGATCCACAGTCTGGAAATCGTTGCACACATAAATGTCCGGGGTCCGGTCTCCGTTGATGTCTCGGATCTGAACGGTGAGTCCGTAATCAAGCGGAGGTGGCTTCGGCTTGCCCTCCTCGTCGAGAAAAAATTCGGAACCCCACGGCACCGGGCGGAAACGGCCTCGTCCATCGTTCAGATAGAGCACATCGGCCTCGCCCACTTCTTCGACGCGGCCGTCGACGAGGCGAAGACGCTTCGCGTAGGGTCCTGTGAAGACCCACTGGCCATTGACCAACTTCACCTCAGCTCTGCCTCCGGAACGGAGCAACGATACGGCGCCGTAATTGGCGACATAGAGATCGAGGTCCGCGTCACCGTCCACGTCCGCCATGGCGAGGCTCGTGCTTCCGGTCTGGGAGATCAGGCCGGCTTCGGCTGTGTTTTCACGGAATTGACCGCCGCCTTGATTCACGAAACTGTGGACACCATTACCGAGCGTGGCCACGAGCAGATCCAAATCGCCGTCGCCATCCAGATCAGCCCAGAGCGCCCCGGTGGAGTGAAGCCCCGGACAGCCGATCTGGGCATCGGAGGGGATTCTCTCGAAACGCCAATCGCCGAGGTTTCGATAGAGGGCATTCGTGCCGTCGATGGCGCAAAGGTAGAGATCACACCGGCCGTCACCGTCAAAATCCCCGGCCGCCACGCCGGAACCGTTCATGAAATTATTGTTTTCCATCATGAGGCGGATCGGCAGAGAGTTGGTGAAGGTGATTCCGGTGCGGGAACCGGGAATTGGAGTGAAGCCAGGCTGGCCTTGCGTGGGAATTGGCAGCGCCGCACACCGGTAGTCTCGTGCCGTTTGCCAGGCCGGATTCTCTGCGGCGCAAAGCGGATCCGAGACAAGCCAGCCAAACGTCAAGAGAGCGCACCCAACTCCAAAACGAACGCAAGCATCTCGGGTCATAGACAACCAGAGGCTAGTGAAGTGACACGCAAATAGCGATACATTTGAGATGAGGCGAGGCGTCACGGTTCATCGGAAGCCGCATTGACTGGGTTTCTGCTCAAGGTTAGCCTGTCCGCGTGTCTGCCATAGTGCGAATGACTAAACGGCAGGATTGTTGGGGATATTGGATTGGCTACTTCCGGGCTGCGGCGATTTTTCTGCTCAGCGTTCAGGTTCAGGGGGCCACAGCGTTGTCCTGGTCCGACCACAAGGATTTTCGCCTCGCGCCAGTCTCCCCGGCCTCCGAAGGCCAGCCCGGATTGACCGCGATGGATCCACGAAGCACGGGGGTATGGTTCACCAATCAACTTACAGGGGACCTCGCTCTCACGAATGCCGTTGCGCACAATGGGGCCGGTGTCGCCATTGGCGATGTCGATGGCGATGATCGTCCCGACCTCTACTTCTGCAACCTCGACGGCCCCAACCGGTTCTACCGCAATCTCGGCAATTGGCATTTTGCCGAGGTTGATCTCGGGGACGCCGCTTGCCCGGGACAGCTCTCCACGGGTTCGGCCTTTGCGGATGTCGATGGCGACGGGGATTTGGATCTTCTTGTGAACGGGATTGCTGTCGGCACCCGCCTCTTTCTGAACCACGGCGGCGGCAGGTTCGTCGAGCGAAATGATTCCGGGTTATCCCGCACCGCGTCGGCCACCTCGATGGCCCTTGCGGACATCGATGGCGATGGAGATCTCGATCTCTACTGCGCGCACTACATCGACGTGATGCACCTCGCGGATCCGACCACCCGCTTCGCGCTGGCGCGGCGCAACGACCGCTGGGTGATGACCCGAATCAACGGGGAACCCGCCACCGCGCCGCGCTGGAAAGATCGTTTCGAGGTGTTGCCCGATGGCAGCGTGCGCGAACTGCCCGAGGTCCATGGATTGTATCGTAATGACGGTTCGGGACATTTCACGGCGATCCAGTTTGAGCCGGGAATATACCTTAACACGGAGGGCAAGCCGGTCGGGCCTTATCGCGATTGGGGACTGAGCGTGATGTTCCGCGATGTCAACGGCGATGGAGCCCCCGATTTCTATGTGTGCAACGACAACGCCTCGCCGGACCGCTTCTGGATCAACACCGGCCAAGGGACTTTCCGCGAGATCGAACCGTTCGCCCTCCGCCATACCAGCCGGTCCTCCATGTCCCTCGACTTCGCCGATCTCGACCGCGATGGCGTCGACGACTTCATCGTTCTCGACATGATCGCCCGCGAACACGGCCGGCGGATGATGCAATTGATGAGAGATTATCCTGATCCGCAACGATCCGAACGCATCGAGGAACAGCCGCGGTTCAATCGCAACACTCTGTTCTTCGGCAATGCGGACGGATCCTATGTCGAAGCCGCCCTCAGGGCGGGCGTTGTCGCGACCGACTGGTCCTGGTGTCCCGCGTTCATCGATGTCGACTTGGATGGCTACGAGGACCTCCTGGTCTGCAACGGGTTTACCTTCGATGTGATGGACCAGGACAGCCACGACCGGATGCGCACAAACCGGATGACATTCGAACAGCAGAAACGTTTCCGGCAGCACCATCCCTCCTGGTTCACGGAAAACATCGCCTTCCGTAATCAGCACGACGGCACCTTCGCCCCCGTGAGCGTTGCCTGGGGATTCAACAAGCGTGGCGTGTCGTGCGGGATGGCCCTTGCTGACCTCGACAACGACGGTGACCTGGATGTGGTCCTCAACAACCTTAACGATACCGCCAGTCTCTATCGGAACAACGCCAGCGCCGGTCGGATCGGCATTCGGCTCAAGGGCAGTTCTCCAAACACCCAGGGGATTGGCGCCCGCGTTCGGTTGTTGGGCGGCGTCGTCACGCAAAGCCAGGAGATGATTTGTGGCGGCCGATATCTCTCGTGCGATCAAGCCATGCGTGTTTTCGCCGCGAACTCCGACGAATCAAAAGATCTTCGCCTCGAAGTCCAGTGGCGCAATGGCAGCCGATCGATGTTGTCCGTCCAACCGAACCGCATCTACGAGGTTATCCAATCCAGCGCCCATCCCGACGCGGCAATCCCTCCCCCCTCGAAACCTCAGCCGGCCTTCTTCGAAGACATTAGCGCGTGGTTCCCGTATGTTCATGTCGAGGATCCCTTTGACGACTGGGCTCGCCAAGCGCTCTTGCCCCGACGCTTGAGCCGGCTCGGCCCCGGCTTGGCTTGGTACGATATCAACGGGGATGGATGGGAAGATCTCGTCATTGCCGCCGCCCGCGAAGGAAACCTCACGGTCGGCCTCAATGAACAGGGCCGGGGCTTCAAGATGGTCAAGGCCAAATCTGCCTGCGCGTCCGATATGGGCGCCGTTGTGGGATGGTCTGATGGGCTTGGACATCGCCGGATTTTGGCGGGAGTTTCCAACCTCGAAGACGCCTCGGATCGGGAGAGCACTATCGCGATTAGTGAGCTGACGAATTCCTCGGGCTCGATTCAAATACAGACAGCCTCCGTCCTGCCGTTCGGAACGGCGAGCCCAGGTCCTCTGGCGTTGGCTGACATCGACGGAGATGGCGACCTTGATCTCTTGGCAGGGGGGCGTTTCCGCCCCGGGCGTTATCCCGAGCCCGTGGCATCGAAGATCTGGCTGAACAATAACGGGGTGCTTCAGCCGAGCGCGCCCTGGAGCGCGCCCTTTGAATCCCTTGGCCTGGTGAGTGGCGCAACCTTTTGCGACCTCGACGGGGATGGGGATCCGGATCTTGCGTTAGCCATCGAATGGGGACCTCTTCGCATCTTCCGAAACGATCAAGGGCGGTTCACCCCTTGGCCTCTGGGACTGGATCGGTTCGGCGGCTGGTGGACCAGTGTGACTGCGGGGGATTTTGATGGAGACGGCCGCCTTGATCTTGCGGCGGGCAATTGGGGCCGCAATAGTCTCTACGAACTCTGTCAACCGGGTCCAGTGCGGCTCTTTTATGGCGACTGGAACGAAGATGGAAACATCGAGATCATCGAAGCCTGGCTTGGATCGGGCCAATGGCTGCCCGCACGCAATCGCCCTTGGCTCACCCGGGCCTTTCCTGACCTGACGCAACGAATTCCAGCCCATGAAGCCTATGGCCGTTCGACCGTTCGCGACATCCTCCTCCATCATTTTGACTCGGCCAAAACCGTCGAGGTCACATGCCTGGAATCGGCGGTGTTCCTGAATCGCGGTTCGAATTTCGCCATCATTCCGCTGCCAAGAGAAGCGCAACTCAGTCCCGCGTTTGCCGTGAATGCCGGAGATTTTGACGGCGACGGAATCGAGGACCTGTTCCTGAGCCAGAACTTTTTCGGCAGTGGTTCCGACACGACTCGGGATGACGGCGGGCGCGGTCTGTGGCTCAAGGGACGCGGGGATGGAACCTTTGGCGCGGCAGAGACCGGGATTAAGATTCTCGGGGAGCAACGCGGCGCGGCACTTGCCGATCTCGATCAAGATGGCCGCATCGATCTTGCGGTTGCGCAGAACAACGGACCCATGAGACTCTACTTGAACCGCGGTGCAAAGCGAGGGCTTCGCGTCGTTTTGCGAGGTCCTCCCGGCAACCCGGAAGCGGTCGGCGCCCAATTGCGCATCCGGTATTCAGAGGGCCGGATGGGGCCCTGCCGGGCGGTCCAGGCGGGCTCGGGTTACTGGTCCCAGAACGGAGCGGTGCAGGTCCTGGGCATGGCCGAAAGACCAGCCGCCCTCTGGATTCGCTGGCCCGGCGGCCGGGAGCAGACCCTCCCGATACCGGACCCGGAATGGACGGTTCACGGAGAGTATAAAAAATGAAAGTGCGCAATTTTAATTTGCCGTTTTTCTCAATATGGACCGGAGCATTTCTCGGTCTGACGCTCCTGGTTTCCCAATCTGGCTGCGGACGAAATGCTCCCGGGACTTCCGGTGATTCCGCAAACCAGACTGCGGCCTCCCCACCTCAGGCCCACCTGATCCCGTTGACGAATATGGTGGCGATCAAGGCTGGAACCTTCCTGCGGATCAAGTATCCCGTCACGGTTACACGGGATTTCTGGATCTCCAAATTCGAAGTAACCCAAGCCGAATTCGCGGCGGTCCTCGGCCGGAATCCCAGCCATTTCACCGGTGATTCCAACAGGCCCGTCGAGAAGGTCTCTTTCATCGACGCGAGCCATTACTGCTCCGCGGTTACCCAACGCGAGCGCGAAGCCCGGCGCCTGCCCCAGGACTACGAATACCGCTTGCCCTACGAAGCCGAATGGGAATACGCCTGCCGGGCCGGTTCCACCAACTTTTTCAGCTTTGGCGACGATGCCGGCATGGCCGATCCTTTCGCCTGGACTGCCGAGAACAGCGATGCCATGACCCATCCGGTTGGCTTAAAACGCCCCAATACCTGGGGACTTTACGACATGCACGGCAACGTCTGGGAATGGTGCCTCGATTGGTTTGAGCCCTATTCGCCAGCGGCCGTCACGAATCCGATCGGGCCTGCCAGCGGAAAGTTCAAGGTCTTCAAAGGCGGCGGTTGGAATCAGGAGATCGATTATGCCCGGTCCGCCAATCGGTTCATGATGTCGCCCTCAAACGGCATTTATTTCGTCGGTTTCCGGCTGGCATTGGCACCCACCAAGCCTTAGGGTTTCCGCCCGGAACGGCTGAATGAGCAGAGATAATCCAGCGTCTTCAAAATGAAAATCAGAACCCATCTTTCGGCGATTGTTCTCCTCCTTTCACTCGGGACTTCCGGATGGGCCGCCGGGGCCCTCGAGTTCAACGTCCAGGTCTACCCGCTCACGAACGGAATGAAAATGCTCCTCCTGGAAGATCACGCGATCCCGAATGTGGCGACACATTTCTTCTATCGCGTGGGCTCCAGGAATGAGCGCCCCGGGCTGACGGGTCTGTCCCATTTCTTCGAGCACATGATGTTCAATGGCGCCCGCAAGTTCGGTCCGGGCATGTTTGATCGGGTCATGGAAGACAATGGAGGCGCCAACAATGCCTTCACAAGCGAAGACATCACGGCGTACCAGGATTGGCATCCGACGGCCGCCATGCCTCTTATTTTTGAACTCGAGGCAGATCGGATTGCCTCGCTGGCGTTTGATCCGAAGATGGTGGAATCGGAGCGCGGCGTTGTGGCCAATGAACGACGGTTAAGTGTGGATAACGACAACGAAAGCCTCCTGCACGAGCAGCTCGTGGCCGCCGCATTCACCGCCCACCCTTACGGCTGGCCGGTCATCGGCTGGGCATCGGACATCGATGCCTGGAAACGGGAAGATCTGATCCATTACTTCAAAACTTACTACGCGCCCAATAACTGCGTGCTCATCGTGGTGGGCCATTTCGAGACGGCCGAGGTCCTCAAGCTTGCTCGACAGCATCTCGAACCAATTCCTCCCCAGCCGCCGCCCCCGCCCGTGACCACCCGTGAACCCGCCCAAATGGGAGAACGACGCCTCCAGGTCCGGAAGTTCGCCCAACTGCCCATCCTCCAGGTCGCGTTCCACGGTCCCGCCGCCCGCGATCCCGATTTCGTCCCCCTGAGCGTCCTCGAGTACATCCTCCTTCGAGGCCAGAGTTCGCGCCTCTATCAACGGCTCGTCGACCGGGAACAAGTCGCGAATTCCGTTTCAGGCGGCCAATCACCGCACATGGATCCCTCGCTGTTCGAGTTCAGTATTCAACCCCGCAGCGGGGTGGATACCGACAAGATCGAGCAACTCCTATACGAAGAACTCGAGAAGATCAGCCGGGAATTGGTAACCGAGCGCGAGCTCCAGAAGGCCAAGAACACTGCCCTGAGCGATTTCTATCAATCCATGAAAACGATCCGGGACAAGGCCAATCTTCTCGGCTATTACGAATTGATTTTCGGCGATTACCGCCGTCTCTTCAATCAGGTGGACCTCATCCACCGCGTCACTCAAGACGACCTCCGGCGGGTGGCGCGACAATATTTTTCATCGCGGAACCGCACCGTCGCCGTCCTGGTTCCCGAAAACGACGAGAAAGAACCAGACGAAACCCACCCTCAATAGCCCTTCTCGCTTTATGAATCCGAGATTTTCTTCTTTCGTTCTCCTGATGGCCCTGACGGGTTTGATCGCGCTGAATCCTGTCCGGTTGTCCGGCTCCGAAACGGCCAAGTTCACCCTCCCTCCCTACACCACACACAAGCTCGAAAATGGCGTGACTCTGCTCTTGATGGAACGGCATCAGCTCCCCTTGGTGAGCTTCGTCTGGATCATGAAGTCCGGCGGGGGCATCTGCGATCCCGAAGGTCGCGAGGGCTTGGCTTCTATCACGGCCCAATTGCTCCGCAAGGGCACCCAGCAGCGATCCGCCCAGCAAATCTCGGAGGCGCTGGATTTTGTCGGGGCTTCCTTCGGCGCCGGCGCCGCCCCCGATTACGCATCGGGCTCCGCCGAGTGTGTCAGCAAGGATATCGACCTGGCCGTCGACCTGATCGCCGATCTCCTCGTGCATCCGGTCTTTCCAGAGGACGAACTCTCGAAACTGATCAAACAGGAGATCGACGGCATTGCCGAAGCCAAGGAGGTCCCGAACCAGGTGCTGGCGCGTTACTTCCGGGGTTTGCTGTTCGGAACCCATCCTTATGCCCGGCCCGTGAGCGGAACCGAGACCACGTTGCCCAAAATCACCCGAGAGGATGTCGTCAAGTTCCACAAGGAGTCCTACGCGCCCAACCAGATGATCCTGGCGGTGGCGGGCGATTTTGACTCGAGCGTGATCCAACGCAAGCTGACCTCCGCTCTGGGCCCCTGGCGTTCTCACACGGTGCGCATGCCAACGCTCGACAAACCCACATCGCCTCCCGGCCGGCGCGCGCTCATTGTCGAGAAACCTGATGCCACCCAGACCTTCTTTCGTGTCGGCAGCGTCGGCCTCGAGCGCACCAGCCCGGATTGGATTCCTTTGCAGGTGGTGAATACCCTGTTTGGCGGACGCTTCACCTCGATGATCAATTCCGCCCTACGCATCGAGTCAGGCCTGACCTACGGCGCCCGAAGCGGCTTCTCCGCCAATCCTGTTCCCGGCGAATTCTACATCAGCTCATTCACCAAGAATGAAACCTCCGGCCAAGCCCTGGAAATGACCCTCGATGTTCTCGAGCGCCTGCGCGAAAAAGGGATCACACCCGAACAACTCCAGTCCTCCAAAAACTACATCAAAGGCCAGTTTGGCCCGACCTTGGAAACCAACGATCAGCTCGCAAACGCCATGGCCGAGCTCGAGTTTTACGGCCTCGGACCCGAATACTACAACACATGCTTCGATCGCATCGACGCCGTCACCCTCGACGACGCCCAACGGCTGATTCAAAAGTATTACCCTCTCGAAAGTCTCTCGATCGTGCTCATCGGCCAGGAATCCGTCGTCCAACCGATCGCGTCAAAACTCGCCACCGGCGTGCAAAAGAAATCCATCACCGATCCCGGCTTCTGAAGGACGAAACATAAGCGGGCACCGCTCAAAGCGAATTGAGCATTCTTGTCTGCGACGAGGAGAACCAGGTCCTTCATGCTTTGTATCAACTGAGGATGCCTGAGGCGAATAGAATGCCCAGGTCCGGTTCTCCTTTCTTCCAGTCCCGCAGAGCGGGATGGCGATCTCCCGAGACGATGTCCGTTGCTCCCGCCGCGTCCTTAGCGAAACAGAGGATATTGGATCGTTCGAGAAGATTCAAAGCAATCGGACTGTGAGTGGCGACCAGGACTTGGCAGCGGTACATCGAGGATAGGGACTGCAACACCGTCTCGATAGCGCGAGGATGAATCCCGTTCTCCGGCTCTTCGATGAGGAAAATCCCCTCCAAGTCCGAGAGATAGGCTGGAATGGTCAAAGCCAATAGCCGAAGTGTTCCGTCTGACGCTAACCAAGAAGGCACGCGTGCCCCGTTCATGTATTCGAGAACGAGGTAGCGGTGTTTGTTGTCGGGGAGTTCAACGGTGTTAATATCCTTGATGTCCTCCAACGCAGTGCGCACATGCTCCATCCAAGAACGGAACCGCTGCTCATCGCGCCGTAATTCTGAGACGACCCAGGGAAGATTCGTGCCATCGGTCTGAAAGCGTCGTCCCAAGCCAGGCGGGCTTGGTTGACGGATGAGCTGACTGTTGAGGACGAAGGTCTGCACCCCCTTTTCCAGCAGGTCACGAAACCACATGCTGACTGGAAAGCTCTCCTGATCGGCTGGGATATTTGCCAATGCCGACTTTCCACGACCGAGCTTGAACGAAGGCCTGTAGGACTTCTTGCCTTCTGTGTAGTAATTGTCGTTGCCGCCAGGCTTCTTGGTCAGGACCGCCTTCTGACTCCTCTGGGCACGGCTGAATAACTGAGGACCTTCATCTTGTGGCGCCGGGAACAAGTCACGCTGCGCAGGCTGATCCACATCAGGCTCTTTCAGCCACAATGTCTCGTGGTTCAGACCAATTTCATTGCTTTTTGGGTCCAGACCGACCTCGACCTCGTAGCGAATTAGAGTGAATCTTTGCTTGTCCTCAGCCATAAGTCTATGCACGCCCGCTGGAATCTCCGACTCAACTGCGAGTTGAAAGGCGTAGCCTTGGCCCATCCAAACCAGTTTCTCGAATGTCGTGCTGCGCGCCTGAACTGTCTGCAAAACGTCACCGCGATTGCGCGCCAAATCGCCAAGAAAGCCGATGACATCAAGAAATGTGCTCTTACCACTTGCGTTGGGGCCAACGAGCGCACGGAATGGGCCCAAAGTCTGGTCCGCCGATTTCAGACAGCGAAACAGTCGGGTTTGGATGCGCGTAAACATGGCTGGATTATGGCTTTCTTTTCTGCGGATTACAACCCCCGCGAGGAAGGACTTGGGGCGTCTTGCTCAAGGGCCAATCAGAATACGCTACTGCGAAGGAACCTCGGGGAGGCGTCGTCGAGCCGCAAGGGAATAAAGCGGCGATCCTGGTTTAACAGGGGGAATGGTCAAGGCTGAAATTCCACTTCTGCCCTCTGCCTTCTGTATCTTGTTTTGGAATGCAACCGCTTATCTGTAAGTCCTTGATTAAGATGGTCGGGGCGGTGAGATTTGAACTCACGACCTCTTGTACCCGAAACAAGCGCGCTAGCCAGGCTACGCTACGCCCCGACTCCGGTCCCACCTGCGGTTGGCGGTCTTAAAAGGCCGCCGGGCGGAATCCGAGGAATCAACATGCCGATTGGATCGGGCAAATGCAATCTTCTTTTTAACCGAGTTGAAATTGCGAATTGCGCCAAAAGTATTGTTACCCGGAGGGGGGGGCGAGAGAGGGGAAAATGATACGTTGTGCCAAAAGCAACTGTTACCGTGGCGAGAATGGACAAAACCATGAGTCAGAGCACACGAAAAGAAGTATTGCTGAAGTTGCGCCAGCGTTATCAAAACGCTGGGGCCAGGTACAAGAGCAAGCTTTTGGATCAGGCGCAGCAACTTTTGGGATACCATCGCAAGGCGGCGATTCGGGCCTTGCGAGCCCCGGTTGTGGAACGAGCGCCGCGGATCATTACCGGACGGCCCAAGAGTTACGAACCGGGGTTGCTACTCAAGTGGCTGCGGCCGATTTGGGCGGCAACCGATTACGCCTGTGGACGGCGGTTGGTGGCCATGTTGCCGGAATGGATCCCGGCCTACGAGCAACATGAGAAGCGTTTGCCGAGGGAGGCGCGGGAGAAGCTCCTCGGGGCCAGCGCGCGAACGCTGGACCGGCTGCTGGAACCTTTGCGAGGCTCTGGGATGGGGCG